>NZ_JAUSFI010000063.1 GCF_030651495.1 Undibacterium sp. | reverse complement strand
TCCTCCAGTGCCTGGCGCGAGGACACCCCTGCCGACCCGGCAGATGTGGCCTGGTACTTGCCAATCAATGCGACCTGTTGGAATTTGGACTTCATTGGCAAATTACATCATTAAAGTGACGTAATTCGCTTAAGCATGCGGTTTTTACATGCGCTTTCTCGCTCTGATTCAAGGGCTGCGACAACGATCCAGTTTTTAACATCTTGGCCCAATTCCTCTGCGAGTGCCCCAGCAATAGCTGGGCTTAGGTGGCCTCGGTCTTTTGCTGTGTACAGCGCACGTTTAGATAGCCCTAGCGTTGCTGCCCATTCCGACAAACCTTTTATTTCAATTGCATGCCCTAGCAGGTTCATTGTCGATTGCATAGCTAAATTCCTCATGTTGTATAAAAGTTACACAGGTTGAATAATTTTAGTCTATAACCGTTATACGTGTTGACTAACTGGTACATTTCTCTTCGTTACACAACGTGTGTAACTTTTAGGAACTGCCATGAACCCAACAAACGATTTACGGGCCTCGACTGCATCAAAAGCGCCAGCGCAAAGCTTGGCAGTTTCTGCGCCTAGTGCGCAGTCGGGGTCCACCTCAATGCGGGTAGTCCATCCATCCAGCCATAAACGTGTCGATCAATGCGCGTTGAAGCGTTGGACCCTCTCCGAAAAAGGCTTGCCGTTTTCGAAGCTGGGCGAAAACCTTGTCCCTGTTTCCCTTGGGTATGCCCTGCAACTCATGACCCAGCGCATTAAACAAGCGCAATACGTCTTCGGTATTGATGGTCGTTGGCAGTTGACCGGGGCTGTTGGCTTCCATGGTTCCTCCTTTTGAGGGCTCAATCATGACAGATCAAAACAAGCTCTTTAGCTGCAAAACCGCCCACGATTGGGCCGTTTCGTCAATTTGCATCGTTGTGCAATCCAATCCCGTTAAACGTGCTTGGCCTTTTCAAATCGAATCCGTTGATCTTGGCCTAGGTGCACCAGCGTACCAGTGCGCTGGTTGTGGTCGTCGCACGGTCAACCCTTCTCAAGACTTGGCAGCTTTGAAATTAGCAGGACGCATTTCCTGCTGTCCTGATCGGAAGATGGTTTTGGTTGATTTTGGTGATGTGAAAAGCGCGGAGGCGCAGTCCGACCGGGCGGGCTTTAGCCCGCACGAGGCGGCGAAGCCTTCGGGCATCCCCGATGGTAACTACGGGGATAACCTAACCGGAGCGCTCAAAAGTGAGTAAAGCCAATATCTCTCCGCTGGTATTGGACGGTGAACAGGTCAAGTTGCGTATTTTGGCCGAGCGCCAGGAAACCAAAACCCCGGTGCATATCGATTGGGTTCGCTTCACGGCCCTGATTCGCAACGCACCATTTCCCGGCGTCGATTCCTTGATGCCCGCGAACCTGGACCAAATGAACATTTGGGACCCGCTGTATCGAAAAGCGCAAATGCAAAAAGTCCTGCGCGATGTGCCCGATTATGAATTCTTGCCCAGCACCCAGGCCCTGGAACTGGCGGACTCTCTGTGTCGTGCCCTTGGCCCTGAATTCAGCGTTTTTCCCGAAATCAAAAAAGGCCAGGACTTTTATAAATTCCGCTGGTCCATCGTGCGCAATGAGATCGAATGCGGGTGGGTAGGCTACCTCGCCGCAGGCGAGTCGCCGCAAAAAAAGGCGCAAGACTCCACCATACACGCGAATTTGCATGGCACTGCAACCACATTTGCTACACCTGGTTGGAATACCCGCATTGCGGAAATCATCGAAGCCCACGATGCCAAAGTAACCCGCTGTGATCTGGCGCTTGATTTTTTTGATGGCGTAGCCGGTGGCATGGATGGCATCAAAGACGATTTTGAAAACGGACTGTGCCACTCCAACGGTCGCCGCTTGAAATTCAGCATGGCGGGGGACTGGTCGAACAATCCCCAGGATGGACGCTCCCTGTATTTCGGCTCCCGCGAAGCGGGAAAAATCACCAACTCTTACGAAAAAGGGCACCAGCTTTTCGGCTTCAAAGCGGGCTCCAAATGGCTTCGCGTCGAACTGCGGTATGGCAACAAATTGCGCGTGTTATCCGCGGATATGTTGCGCCGCCCTGCTGACTTCTTTGCGGGTGCTTCCGAATGGCATGCGTTGATGCTGTCAAAAGCGGATGCCATCAGTTCACCTGAACCAGTCAAAACAAATGGGCGTCTCCAGGCATCCACGGTACTGGCTGAGGTCCACCGCAATGTGGCCTGGGCAATCACCAATGCGGCACCCACCATTGCGGCGGCGTTCCGCTTCCTGGACAACGATCAATTTTTAGAGCTTTGCAACTGGGAACAAAAGAAGCTGCCAGGACGTTTGCAGAAGTTCTCCATTGGCGAACTGTCAAAGGCCTTTTCGAAGGTCATGGGTTCATTTTCACCAGTCGAACATGCGCCCGCGTTCGGTTAACTGGCAATAGGGCATCAGGAAAAAAAATCATGAAATTCAAAACACTTGCGATCTGTACCGGTATTAAGGAATCAAAAGGCCAATTCGAAGGCAAAGATTTCAGCTCCACCACCTTCCATTGCGTGGTCGATGTTGCCGAAAACAGCGCAGGCCGCTCAATCGGTGCTGTGTCCCGCCCCTTCAAATGTGGTGATGCATCTGAGTTTGAAAAATGGGCGCACCTGTCTAAATCGTGGCCTGCAACTGGCTTGGCTGTTGAGTGTGAATTCGATATGGTCGCGGGCTCTGACAACGCCACCAAGCTGGTGCTGTTGAGCATCAAACCCAATGCAGCCGTTGTTAAGTCTCCAGCGCCAGCGGTGTAAAGAAATCATGGCTCGCTTACTCATTCAATCCATGAATACGGGGCATTTTCTGACCTGCTCGCAAGAGGGTGGCGAGCCTGTTTGGACAACTTGCCTGCGGGACGCTGGCGGCGGTGTGGTGGCAGATATGGAGTCTGCGGTTCAGTTGTTTGAGGACAACTGTGAACCCGAAGACCAGGCCATCGTCATCGACCTGGACCGCCTCGGTACCAAAAACGATTACTTGCCAAGGTAAAAAAATGACATTCAAAAGTGATGCTCAGCGAAAACATTTTTTCGCAAATAACGGCGAAGGGTCTGCCGGTGGTGCTGGTGTTCCGGGCTTTGTGCAACCTGGAGAATTTTCCTCTGCCCAAATGGATGCTATCGAAAACGACTATGCGGACTATTGGGAAAACAGCGGGGATTTTGTCCGCAATCCTGGATTCAAAAATCCAATGCCTAAGTGATTGCCCTCTATGCCTCTGCACTGCGGTGGCATAGGGATGCAATCCGAATATCTCGGAACATCAAAACGGAAATTTTCAAATGAAAAAATTCACTGCTCTGCGCTTGGCCGCAATCTCTGCAACTCTCGCAATCGCTACTGGTGCACAAGCTGCTCTGCCTGCTGCTGCAACCACCGCCATCACGGACGCTGGTACTGACATGCTGGCTGCTGTCGGCGCTGTCATTGCGTCCATGGTGGCTGTTTGGGGCCTGCGCAAACTCGGTTCAAAAATGGGCTGGATGTAATCCACAAAACCGGTTAGTTCCGGTTTTTTTATTGGCTCTCACCGGGGCCAATAGAAAACCAACTATTGGACATCATGGGCGCTCTTTTCAAAAACGTTTGCTATCCAAGCCAAGAGGCGGCACGGGCGCAGTCCTGCTCTGAATTTGACTCCAAGGTGATGGCAACCACGAACCTGTACACCTCGGAATGCACCTCCACGGTGTTCACGGGTGCAACCATGTCCATTTGCATACGAACCAACGGCGGCGCATGTACCACGGTGGCGCAGCCATGGCCCGTTACGCCTGCCTGCGACTATGACGGTGGCATCACCCTCGCCCTCGATTGGTTTTGGGCCTCTATTGCCTTTCTTGCCATCTGCTACGGCGGCAAAAAGCTTATTCAACTTTTTGACCGTAACACGGTGGAATCATGACCTATGACATTCGAAGCCTACAACACCCTAAACACTTATGCGCCATTGGTGCTTTTCTTCTTGGGGCTGTATATAGTTTTCAAGTAAACGCGGCGGTAGTTGCTCCGGATTCTGCATTCGCAACTTTCTATTCTCGCGTCACTGCACCGGGAAAACAAACGGTCGGCTTCGGCTCAAACGGTACGCCCGTTGTCGCTCCGGGGGTGCCCTCCGTGTCCTCTGCTGGTGGCCCTGTTCAGGTGGCCCGCACGGGTTCTCTTCCGCTCCCGGCTGGTGCTCGTTTACCTGTAACCGGTACCGCAAAAATTCCCAATAGCGCGATTGCTGCGATCATTAAAAAGGCGTTGCCTTTGGTTCCGTACCTTGGCACTGGTGTTGCACTTTATGAGCTGGCTAAAGAGCTTGGTTTTATCGTCAGCAAGTCAGGCTCCGGTGTGGTGGTTACTAAGCCTGATTCCTCTGTATGTACTGTGGCGCCTTGCTATGGTTATGCAACGCGAACCCGGTATGACCCGTCAACGGTTGCGACTGGGTATAAGGCTAGCAAAATTGCGGCCTGTGATGCCTCGGCTTCGTCTTGGGGGGTGTTAAGCAACGGGCATGTTATGAAGGGTGTTGTTGAAGGGACTCAGTGTGCCGTGTATGAGTCGAACGGTTCGGGGGGGTGGTTTGGTGCCTCGTACCGCGCTGATTTTGCGACTGCCACTGTGTCGCCATCAGCGCCAGTGTTTCTGCCTTCGTCTGACACTGCTTTGGCGGATGCGATTGCGGCGCAATCGGGTTGGCCGTCTTCGTCTGCGGTGGCGCAAGCCCTTGTCGATGCTCAGCGCGTCACGGGCGATCAAATCCCCACAGATCAGCCCAACGCAACCGGTCCGGCTACTGTCGCCGGTCCCACTGAAAAAACCAAGGTGGGGCCTAAAGAAACCACCAAGCAAAGTAATTACAACTGCACGTATTACGATGGCCCAACGGTAATGGAGGGCGGCTCGGTTGTTTGTACAGAGCAAACCACCACCACGGATGCGGTCACGACTACCGACCCTGCAACAGGTGCAACCACCACCACCACAACCACGGCCAGTGAGGCTACCAAGCCGGCTGAAATTCCCGCCGACGATAAACCGGCAGAAGACCCCTGCATCAAAAATCCAAGTCGCAACGGTTGCCGTTCAGATGAATTTGATGTACCCGCTGGCGACATTCCGAAGACGTCAAAAACCATTTCATATGCCGCTGAAAATCTCGGCTTTGCTGGTGGCTCCTGTCCTGCAAATCGCATCATGATCGCGCACGGTATGGCCGTACCTATCACTGTCACTAACTGGGCTGACAACTGCGACAAGCTCACTACCTACGCCAAACCCATGATTTTGGCCCTCGCCACGTTTGCGGCCCTCATGATTATTTTTGTGGGTAAACCAGAATGAAAATCGGCACTTGGCTCTTGGCAATGCTCACGCCCATGATCGGGCGAATCCTCGCGGCTCTCGGCTTTTCAGTCGTTACGGTGCTTGGCATGGAGGGAATACTTTCACAGGTTCGCACCTCTCTCGTTTCCGGTTTGGGTGGCATGTCCGGCGATATGTTCAACGTTTTTTTGCTGGCTGGCGGCGGTCAAGCGCTTGGCATCATTACCGGGGCGTTAACCACTCGCCTCCTCCTTTGGCAAGTTCAAAACGCGACCCGAATTCTGGGGGTCAATCCATCATGAGTATTACCCTCGTAACCGGCGTACCTGGCTCTGGAAAAACGCTCATGGCGGTTTGGGATTTGCTGCGGCCCCTGGTTGGCGCTGTCGAAAAGAAAACTGACGAACGTGGGGATACGATCGAAATTCCGCGCACCATTTTTACCAACGTCAACGGGCTGCTGCTCGAACATCAAATGATCGAGGGCGGCGGTTCATGGTCTATGGGTGCTGATAAAAAATGGAAATACGAGGGCAATCCGGAGGGCTTGCGCAATTGGCACAATTGGGCCAAGCCTGGTAGTGTTGTCTGCTTTGATGAGTTTCAAAAGTTCTGGCCTCCGCGTCCCAATGGTGCTGCGGTTCCTCCGGATATTCAGACTTTGGATACGCACCGTCATATGGGTGTTGACTTCATCCTGGTTACTCAAAATTGCAATAACGTAGACCGGCACATTCTTGGCCTGGTTGATCGTCACCTTCACATCAGGCGCGTGTCTAATATGCCTATGGCCGTTGTCTATGAGTGGGACCATGCATCCCGGGCGCTGAATTACAAAAACAGCATGACAAAAAGCCCTTGGCGCTACCCGAAACAGGCTTACAAACTCTATAAATCCGCCGAACTTCACACCAAGCAGAAACGCAAAATGCCTGGTTTGGTCTGGTTCATCCTGGCGGGTTTTGCTGGTGCTGCTTATGCCTGGCCAACTCTTACAACGCGGTTTGACGAACGTGTTCACGGTAAACCAGTTGCGGCTGCTGCTGCTCCGGTAACTGTGAAGCCTGGCGAAAAGGTGGAATACACCAAAGACGGCACAACGTACACCGTCGAAAGCGTCACGACACCGCCCGTTCCTGCCCCAGAAGCTGCACTGGTGGCCCCTGCTGTAGTCCTGCCCCAGATTGCGGGCTGTATCGTCGTAAGGGATCGGTGTGGGTGCTTTGATGCTACTGGTCAGAAGGTGCCTGCTGAACCTGCGGCCTGTTTGGAGTCTGCCGGGGTCAACGGTACGCCAAAAGCTGATATTGTTGAAGAGGCCAAGCCTCGGCCTTTTGATGTTTCTGAGGGCGAGGCGTTAGCGTATTTGCGAGAATTGAAAACCAGACGATAAAAAGGCCCCTCGGGGCCTTTTTCTTTGCATTTACACTTCCTGAAAAAAAGGGAGTTTCTATGTATTTGTTTCTAGCTGCGGCATGTCTGGTTTTTTGGCTCTATTGGAGCTACAGGATTTGGAAAAATGAGGGCTTTGTTGTCCTCGTGAAATACAATTTTTACATGGTCCCTGGTGCGCTTGCTACGGCCTTTATTGAAATTCATCGCGGTAATTTTTAATTGTCGCTGCAAGATCTGAATTGACGACAATTCAATCTTTTCATGCGAATAGCCATCTGAAATATTCCCGAATCCACCACACAGAGCCCGTGACGTAAATCGCGACGATGCTGAAGTATAAAAAGCGATCCAAAAGAAACACAACGCGATCACGTTTAGATAGCTTCTTGAATTGATTGGCTTTGATCTGTAGTGCGTTGAGCGTGGCTTTATTCATGGTTGCTCCTGGTTAAATTGAAATTGTTGGCGTGTGTGGCCCTGGTCAACCAACTGGCGCAACCATCTTGGAAGCTGTCCACGGCCTGACCATGTTTGACCTGTTGGGCTGTAGTAAAAGCCGTTTATCATTTTTTGCACTGGTTTTTGTGCCTGCATATCGTTCCAAAACTCTTTAGGTTCAGGCGCTGGAAACAACACCAGGTTGAGCTGGTGCCAGGTGGCTTTTTTGGCTTTGGTCTTGATCATTTCGAATAACTCCACTTGACGGCTTTTCCAAGCCTTGACGATCTGAGCGGCGCGGGCTTTGGCATCCTTCACCCACTGCGGCACGGTAGGCGTCCAATCAAAAATAACCTCCATCAGGCGCATGATTCGTGGGTAGTGGCCTGTATGCCCACGCCCGAACATTTCGCATTGAAAACGCAAAGCATCTGGATGCTTGATGTAGTTTTTTGCAATCATGTTTTCTGCCTTTAAAAGTTACCGGGTCCCTAGATTCAGAGCCTTGCCCCCTTGGGGATTCGCTGGCCGTTTCCGCCTGCTTTCTCTGTCACCGTTTCCCTGAGTTCTTCGCCTGTAGCTGAGGGGCCAGGGTGGGGCAAGGATGTGCGGGGAGGGTTTGTAAATCGACCAGCGCGAAGCGCCATCAATAAAGATTTATGGATACCCCGCGCAGCCTTGACACAACCGGGCAACGATTGGCGAAAGGCGAGGAAATCAGGGATGGTGGAGGAGGGCGAAAACGGTCGAGTGAGACGCGTTAGGGATCGTTACCCGAATGGGCCAAGACAATGGGCGTTTTGCGATTGGCTTGGTTCGCAGAATAGAGCCCGGTCCGAAGGAAACGCCTTGCTTTTACTGCTTTAATTTCTTGCCCAACAACATCACATTTCGATACAATTTTTCTTGATAAAACAACTGCTATAAAAACAATAGCAATCTTGATTTGTTGCGCTACAAAAACAATAGCAACATCAAGAAAAAGGGAGGAAATTTTGATTTACGGATATGCGCGAGTTTCAACACTTGACCAGTCGACAAAAGTTCAATTTGAATTTTTTCAACGTCAAGGCATAACTGAAATATTTGAAGAAAAACAGTCGGCTGTAAAAAACCGGCCTGTACTTGAAAATCTGATAACGAAAGTTCTCAAGCCTGGTGATGTTTTGTGCGTCTACAAAATCGACCGGCTAGCCCGTTCAATGTCTCACTTCGTGCGAATTTTTGAGCAGCTAAAGGCTAAAAATGTCGGCTTCAAATCACTGACTGAATCGATTGAAACTGAAACCCCTCAAGGCCGAATGTTCCTCCAGTTGCTGGGGATATTTGCCGAATTTGAGCGGGAATTAATCCGTGAGCGCTGTCTAGCGGGGCAAATTGCGGCGAGGGCAAGGGGGCAAAAGTGGGGTCCGGTGGCTATTTTTAATGAAGATCAGGCCAAAAAATTGGCGTGTTTTTGGCGTGGCGGCTGGGCAGAACAGAAATTAATGGCCGAAATGTTCGGTTGTAGCCTGTCCACCATGCGAGACACCATCCACCGCGCGGAGCGCCGGGGACGGTGGGCGCATCTGGCATCTGCGAAGTAAAACGAGCCAATTTCCTGGGCGCCGCGAGCAGGTCAAAAATCAACTGGCTTTGAACGACGGCTGCAGGCCCAAAGCGGTCTCAAGAGGGGTGCTTTAATGAGTCAGGAGTGCAGCGATAGCCGCCCTTCAAGTAGTTTGTCCATTTGTCATTGGATCCTGGAATTGCGTAGATTGGTGGTGTATGTTTTGTGATTCATCCATCCGTGAAATGGGAGTACCCAAGAACAACCTCATCGATGAGCTATTGCCGCACAACTGCCAATCGCTGACCACGTAGCCATACCTTCTCATCGACTTTGAGCCGGGTGCAGATCATTGTTTTCAGGAATGATCTGATCGAGTGTCGGGTAATACACGTTTAACTCATCTCCAAAACCATACCGGTCATAAATCCGAATGACTTGCGCTCTACTAAATCCGAATGAATTTGCCTCATCAATATAGTGCTGCACCTCTTTCCTTGACCTTTTTGCAAGGATTTCCTGCGCAGCTTTGCCGTACAAGCTCACCATAAGAGTTTGTCTCCCTTTGCCAAAGTTCATTGTCTTCAACGCCTCTCGCGAATAGGAAATCGCTTCCTCGAATAGTTGCCTATCAGCAAAATTTTTGGCAAGCTCTTCTAACACCCATCCGTCGGTCGGATACCGCTCCTTCAATATCAGTGCCGCATACTTTCTCAGTCTTTCGGTCTCATCTTCCTTGGCGCTGCGTAAGGGCCACAAACTTTTTAATGCGTAGATATAGGCTTTTCTACTAGAGGCTGTTTTACCTGGCCCTAATTTTTCGATAGTCTCATAGTAGTGTCGTGCCTGCGATAGGTCATTGATGTTTTCACAATAGTTCCCTAACTCAAAGGCCAACCAAGGATCATTGGGCTCTAGTGCATTTGCAGCTATTAGTTCTGACTGTTGCTTGGCGAAGTCTTTTTGAAACGCATAAACTAGTGAAATATTCACATGTGCTGTTGCGTTGGCTGGGTCAATCTCTAATGCCTTCTTTAGAAGGCCTCCATAAATTGCATAGAATTTGGCAGGCTCATTTCGTCCCGACACACTCCATTTGAATGCCTCTAAACGTGCTTGCTGAATGAAAGCATTTGCATCGTTTGGATCCGCGTTTATTGCAACTGTAAGTAGCTCCTGCGCTCTGATTAGCAGTGAAGAGTCACCGTAATAGATATCTAGCAAGTCACGCACCTGCACAATTGTCGCCGTTTCCGGCTTTGACGCTGCCCCGGCAGAAAAATGCCAGCTTGTTGCTAGCCCGATGCAAATAGCTGCTGCAATAGCATGGTTCGATTTTTGAAAAGCAAAATTCATTGGAAGATTCCTAGGTGCATGATGCATTTGCGCGCTCGGAGCTAAGTACGCGCTAATTGTTGCGGAACTATGAAAAAGCATTTGACTATAGACAATTTCTATGGTCGGGCGATTTGAATCGCCCCGGGTTTCGTGGAGGCTGTTTGGTTAAAGTGAAACCGGGGTTTCGGTCTTCTCGGCAAGTTGCCGAAAGTAGTTTGCCTCAGCCTCGGCCGGTGGAATATACCCAATCGGCTCCAGCAGTCGGTGGTGGT
>NZ_JAUSFI010000037.1 GCF_030651495.1 Undibacterium sp. | reverse complement strand
GCCGACATCACGCGCTGAAACACGTCTTGTTGCGGAATCGAACCCAGCATCATGGTCACGGCTGCAGCCGCGAAGAAAAGCCACTCCTTGACGCCACCCGTAGGGAAAAACTGAAAACTACCCTGCTTGACAGCCAAATCGACCACTTTGTTAGCGCCACCAGCCAGTTCTGCGGCATACCAGGCAATCGCGATAAGGCCAAGAGCGATCACAATCATCTGGATGAAGTCAGTCATCGCGACCGACCACATCCCACCATACAAGGTGTAAATCAGCACGACGGCCGTTCCCAACAACATCCCTGCAGTCGTTGACATGGCGCCCTGGGTCAGTAAATTAAAAACCAGACCCAGCGCTGTGATTTGCGCCGCAACCCAACCCAGATAACTCAGAATAATCACGACTGAACAAAAGATTTCCACACTTCGACCATAGCGTTGCCGGTAATAGTCACCGATGGTGATCAGATTTTTTTGATAGAGCTTAAAAGCAAAAAACAAGCCCACCAGGATCAAACACATGGATGCACCCACGGGGTCCTCTACAACAGAACCCAAACCACCTTGTACAAACTTGGCCGAAACGCCCAACACGGTTTCAGACCCAAACCAGGTAGCAAAGGTGGTGGCGATCACGACCGCCAGCGGCAAACTGCGACCTGCAACCGCATAATCTGCCGTGGTTTTGACCCGTCTGGCGGCGTACAAACCGACCAACACCGAGGCCAATAAATACAAGGCAATAAAAGCAAGCAACTTGTTCATATATATGCTATAAATTTAATAGCAGCCTGGGCATATAAATTGCCGGCTACAGTCAGAAACAATCAAGAAATCAGGCTTGATGAAAAACCGGTTCCTGCAACACGCTAGACCCGCAGACGAACAAGCAACTGCATCACAATCAGCCCCAACACAAACCCCAAACTACCGTAGATGATGCCTTGCAACAGCTTATTGGTGCGCTTTTGTTCTGCCAGTAAATCGTGCATCACTTGCAAGTCACGCCGGTTATCAGCTGGTTTTTGCTTCAGAAAACTGGCCAGCAAGCCCGGTAAATCGGGTAGTAATTTAGCATAATGCGGCGCTTGCGCCTTCAACTCTTCGAAAAGCTTTTTCGGGCCAATCTGCTCTATCATCCATTTTTCCAAAAATGGCTTGGCTGTATTCCACAGATCCAGGTCGGGATCGAGTTCACGGCCCAAACCTTCAATATTGAGCAAGGTTTTTTGCAACAACACCAGT
>NZ_JAUSFI010000036.1 GCF_030651495.1 Undibacterium sp. | reverse complement strand
CGGTACGCTGCCCGCGTAGTGATGCACGTGCCCTTTTGTATTGCCCAAAACTTGAGGCAACAGCGACCCGGCCACCATCCCGACCAAAGCCGCCAACAAGCCAGCCAATTGGGCCGGAAAGGCCTCGGACCATGAGGTAGCCCAGATAAACAACATCCAGGTCGCAATACCCATCACAATTGACAGCATAGCGCCCTGCGTGCTGCCGCGCTTCCAGTACAGGCCAAAAACCAGTGGCACAAACGCGCCCACCAGTGTGATTTGATACGCGCCAGAGACCAGCTCATAAATGGGCTTACCGTGCATGGTGATGGCATAGCCGAGCACCAGTCCGGTAAAGACCAGCACCGACACCCGCATCGCCTTGAGCGTTGCCGCATCACTCATACCCGGTTTGATATTGCGCAAAATATTTTCTACAAAGGTGGTGCTGGGGGCCAGGAGTGTCGCAGATGCAGTCGACATGATGGCTGACAACAAAGCGCCAAAAAATGCGATCTGCAGCATCAGTGGCATTTTCTCCATCACCAAGGTGGGAAGCACTTTTTGTGGATCATCTTTAAGCAGCGCCTGAGTTGTTTCCGGCATGATGAGCACAGCGGCCATGACCACAAACATCGGAATCAGTGCAAACAAAAAATACAAGATACCTCCTATGACAGGGCCTCGCACGGCCGTTTTTGCATCTTTAGAGGACATCACCCGCGCAAAAACGTCTTGCTGCGGAATCGAACCCAGCATCATGGTCATGGCTGCAGCCGCGAAGAAAAACCACTCCTTGACGCCACCAGTAGGAAAAAACTGAAAGCTACCCTGTTTGACGGCCAAATCGACCACTTTGTTAGCGCCGCCAGCCAGTTCTGCGGCATACCAGGCAATCGCGATAAGTCCAAGAGCGATCACAATCATCTGGATGAAGTCAGTCATCGCGACCGACCACATTCCACCATACAAGGTGTAAATCAGCACGATGGCCGTTCCCAGCAACATCCCTGCAGTCATTGACATGGCGCCCTGGGTCAGCAAATTAAAGACCAGACCCAGCGCTGTGATTTGCGCCGCAACCCAACCCAAATAACTCACAATAATCACGACTGAACAAAAGATTTCCACACTTCGACCATAGCGTTGCCGGTAATAGTCACCGATGGTGATCAGATTTTTTTGATACAGCTTAAAAGCAAAAAACAAGCCCACCAAGATCAAACACATGGATGCACCCACTGGGTCCTCAACAACAGAACCCAAACCACCTTGTACAAACTTGGCCGAAACGCCCAACACAGTTTCAGACCCAAACCAGGTAGCAAAGGTGGTGGCGATCACCACCGCCAGCGGCAAACTGCGACCAGCAACCGCATAATCTGCCGTGGTTTTGACCCGTCTGGCAGCGTACAAACCGATCAACACCGAGGCCAGTAAATACAAGGCAATAAAAGCAAGCAACTTGTTCATATATATGCTATAAATTTAATAGTATCTCGGACATATAAAATGCCGGCTACAGTCAGAAACAATCAAGAAATCGGCTTTGATGCACAACCGGTTCCTGCAACACGCTAGACCCGCAGACGAACAAGCAACTGCATCACAATCAGCCCCAACACAAACCCCAAACCACCGTAGACGAGGCCTTGTAACAACTTATTGGTGCGCTTTTGTTCTGCCAATAAATCGTGCATCGCTTGCAAATCACGGCGGTTATCAACCGGTTTTTGCTTCAAAAAACTGGCCAGCAAGCCCGGCAAATCGGGTAATAATTTAGCATAATGCGGCGCTTGCGCCTTCAACTCCTCGAAAAGCTTTTTCGGGCCAATCTGCTCTATCATCCATTTTTCCAAAAATGGCTTGGCTGTATTCCACAGATCCAGGTCGGGATCGAGTTCACGGCCCAAACCTTCAATATTGAGCAAGGTTTTTTGCAACAACACCAGT
>NZ_JAUSFI010000035.1 GCF_030651495.1 Undibacterium sp. | reverse complement strand
GGCGAGGCCGGAGAAAATAATTGGTACAGTGCTGCTGAGGCCATCATGACCACGGACACCGTGCCCAAGGCGTTCAGCAGACAGCTTCAAATCGCCGGGAAAACCGTCAGCATCACCGGTATCAGCAAGGGCGCAGGCATGATCCGCCCCAATATGGCGACCATGCTGGGCTTTATGGCCACAGATGCCTGTGTTGAGCCGGCCCTGATGCAGTCATTGACCACCGAGCTGGCGCAAGGCTCTTTCAACTGCATCACCGTGGATGGTGATACCTCAACCAACGATTCTTTTGTTGTGATTGCGACCAACAAGGCGGCGCACCCCCCCATCACATCGCTACGTAGCCCGGAAGGGCTTGCGCTGCAGGCAGCCATGCTGGATGTCGCACGCGCCTTGGCGCAGGCGATTGTGCGCGATGGTGAAGGTGCTACAAAATTCATCACAGTGCAGGTGGCGGGTGGGAAAACAAGTGAAGAATGTCGCAAAGTGGCCTATGCCATCGCGCATTCGCCCTTGGTGAAAACAGCATTTTTCGCCAGCGACCCCAATTTGGGTCGAATTTTGGCCGCCGTAGGCTATGCCGGCATTGATGATCTGGATCAGACCAAAATCGAGCTTTTTTTAGACGATGTGCACGTGGCAACCCAAGGTGGACGTAACCCCGCGTATCAGGAGGCGGATGGACAGCGCGTGATGAAACAAAGCGAAATCACTGTGCGCGTTGAGTTAGGCCGCGGCAGGGTCTGCGAAACTGTTTGGACCTGTGATCTTTCCGTTGAGTACGTGAAGATTAACGCTGATTACAGATCCTGAGAAATAAACCGACGCTATCAAGCGACCATACGACCATACGACCATACGACCATACCTATGAACGAAAAGTTTGAGCGGTTTTTACTTAGAGCTGAGTCGCTCGTTGCCCGGATTGAGGCGACCCTGCCGCAAGCTTTGTCGGCTCCGGACTGGAATTCCGGCATTGCTTTTAGATACCGAAAACGCAGTTCAAGCCATGGTGTTTTGGAGCCGGTACGGCACATTGGCGTCATGCGGTTTGACGATTTGAAAGAAATTGACGTTCAAAAAGAAAAAATAGAACGCAATACCAGGCAATTTGTGGAGGGTAAATCCGCCAACAATGTCCTTTTGACGGGCGCACGG
>NZ_JAUSFI010000033.1 GCF_030651495.1 Undibacterium sp. | reverse complement strand
TACGCCTTGATCCACCACCATCCGGGCGACTTCAAGTTTAAAAGCAGCTTCGTATTTTTTATTTCCAGTCATCTTCATTTTCCTCATTTAGGTGATTGTTCCCCCTATTGAGGTGTCCGTAAACATTAGACCATTACACATCGATGCCGTTGAGTCGCGAGAATCCTTCGTCTTTTTGTAGCTATTGCCCGTATCCATCATGCCGCTCCTTATGGAGGTGGAAGGCGTTCATTCCATTTCCAAGGCATCGCCTCTGCAACCCGCATGGGATATGCGCGCTGGCGATGCCTTTATTTTTATTTTTGTTGAGCAAACTTTTTGGACCGTATCAAGCTGACATCAAGTCATTTCTTCTGTCCATCAACATGCTAAATAAAAATGCCACGTCCACCGCCTGAATTAGTAGCTGACCGCCATTGGCTTTGATCACTTGCGTCACCAGCATGCCGTTGGCGTGGCCGGAAAACGGGGAGGGGATAATCTGCGCCGGAGTAAATTGTGGTACGCCATGCAGTTCGCTGACCAGCAAACCTATCATCTGATGGCGGTGGCGCACGATAATGACTTGGCTGCTGGTATCGATAACGCTGGGAGTGCCGCGTATCAGATGGCCCAAGTCAAAGACCCAGAGATAATTGTTGCTGTCGTTATCGCGTTGTGGCGCGATCAGGCCGATGCGTTCGGCGCGGCCACTCATGGATGCCATGGACATTTCTGCCGCGGGTAACGCCTCCATCACCGATTCTGCCGGTAACGCGAACAAGGCGCCATCGATAAAGAACGTCGCAAATTCCTGTCCGTCGGTGTCGATGGTCTCGCTGCTCAGGGTGGCGCTGGCTTTGCTCACGCCGTTGCTCTGGCGCACCGGGCCAAAAGCGTCGAATACCACCGCCAGTACGTCGTCGCGGTAGCCGTCCGAGACCTTGAATTCGCGGTAGCCGCTGGACACGGTACACCCCATAATCGCGTAATGACCATCGTGGATGACGATACGAGACGCACTGCAGCCGTTCGGCAGAGCCAGCAAGGCGGGGTCCATTTCCAGCGTCGTTCCAACCGGGCGTGTTGGGTCCGTGCTGGCGATCACGCAGCCCTGTCGATCAACGAACAAGGCGTCCATCCCCGACTTGCTTCCCAAGCCGCCACGCAGCATCGCAAGAAATTCCGACGCCGCGTCGAAGACGATGCCGATACCGCCGACCACGGTCGCATCGTCATCGGGAGCCCGGATCGCGGCGTGATAGATATAGGTGGCCTTGCCAGCATAAAGTGGGG
>NZ_JAUSFI010000026.1 GCF_030651495.1 Undibacterium sp. | reverse complement strand
GATTCGTGCAGGCAGCGCCAGGGATATTCCTTGATTGATCAACCCCATATTGGGAGTGATCATGCCCTATATGGGTATTTATTCGAATGCATTATTTTCTAAAGCACAACAACGAGTCCTCGCGGACTTATTTGGTCAGCCGGATCGCTCGTTTTATGCCAACGAAACCATTGCATTGGCAGGCTCAGGCTCAGGTGCGGTACAACGCGAATTAGCACGCCTCGAAACCGCCGCATTGATCACGGCACCAAAAATTGGCAATCAAAAACACTACCAGGCTAATCACGACGCGACCATCTTTGGAGAGTTGCGCGGCATAGTCTTAAAAACCTTTGGCGTCACCGATGTGCTGCGCATCGCCTTGCAAGCACTATGGCCGCAAATAGAATTGGCGTTCGTCTATGGCTCACTAACAAAAAGCAGCGAGCATGCAGGTAGTGATATCAATTTAATGATGGTAGGCGCATTGGCTTCAAATACCCAACTGCTGACAGCATTGCAAGCTGCCCAGAGCCAACTCGGACGCGTGATTAATCCAACGCTGTACACCCAGGGCGAATTCACCCAACGCGTTAGCAAAGACATATCATTCATTCTGCGCGTACTAGAACAGCCCATAATTTTTGTGAAAGGAGCAGACCATGACATCGCCTGACTCACCACAATTAGCCAGCCTGGCACGGACAGGCAAGCTCAAGGCTGAAGCACCCGATGCGCGCAACGAGCATTCAGTTCATTTTAAAGTTGACCAAGTTTGATGAGAGCATCGGACAGCTTCTCTGCGCCATAAATTGGATTGTTTTCAAATACCATCATGTACTTGAAACTCCCGCCTGCTTTTGCTTCCCATAACTTACCAAGTTTTAACTTAAATTCCGAGTCCGAGTTATCCCTGTCGTCGCCCTTTGTTTCAAGTACTATGACGCGACCTGCTTTGGTTTTAATGATGAAATCCGCGTAGTGATTCAGGAAGCCATTGATATGAAAACCTTTTCCCCTCACTAAATTTCGATGCCACCATTGCACGTTTTCAAGGTTAGCAATGTCGTTGATAACTCTTTGCTCAAAATTACCAATTGACGCTTCAGTGACGTATAGACTTTTCGGAATCGCGGGCGCATTTGCACTCGGCGCAATATTTTCAGGGAATGAGAAATTGGGTTGAATGGAAATTTTCTCGACATCCAGTAAATCCTGAAAATTCTTCAGTGCATGGGTATTCGCTAATGAATCTATCTTCTGCCGAATTTTTTTAACATAAGCAATGTCGCGTTCAAGGCAATCACGAATTTGCTCACCATCCATCGCTTCCACGATACGCGTGATATAGCGTTTAGCGTCTGCATCATCGATAGGATAGAGATTTCCGATGAGGTCAAATAACCTGGACGTCAGATTAACTACTTGTTGTTCGCGTGATTGCGCAAGGATAATGTTGTTGAATTTTAGGCGGCCTTTATGATCAATCTTAAATGGTTTCGGTGAGTATTCCTCAGCACCGATTTGCTCAAGATCGACTCGGTACATTTGATTGTCTACATCTTCAAAATTGATCGTTGCATCCAGATTCGCCAACTTAAAATTTTTCAATAACAACTTGCGCTCAACTAATTGCTGTGAGTCATTCGCATCAAACCAGCCACCGGTTTCTACCTGGATAAAAAATTGCGGCAATCTCAGTTGCAAGGCCTCGTTTCGAAACACATCCTTCATCCTGTGTCGGTTCATCTTTGACTCTAATTCAATGGGTACTGCATCAAAACTGGTGGCCTGTGCTACTTCGTCGTAAGCACGATTTTGCGCGCTGGCTTCAGCAGTAATAGCTGCAATAAAGCCGTTATCGCTAGAGCTGCCCATAGAGGCAACACTATCTGTTGATGTTGTCGCAGAATCGCTGAGAGCAAAATTGGGAGTGATTCTCGTGATGTCAATATCGTCATCATTTTCAGTTGTATCGCTATTGCTAACGGCAACGCTATCGCCATTGTGGTGTTGAGTTGCAAAGAGATCGCCAGTCTTGCCGTCTTGAGGTGGATTGGCTGATAATTGCAGGGCATCAATTTGTTCTGCTGTCAGAGAACGGCAGTCTCGATCCGAAAAACCAGCGCGATTCAATGCCTTTACTACGCTCTCTAGAGTTTCAGAAAACCGCGCGCTGGCAGTAAAGACATAGCTCATATTGAGCATCTCGTTGCCGTGCTTCTGTACGTGCGGCATGCGTAATATCCGTCCCAGAATTTGCTCGACATCGACTGCGGAAGATTTATCGCCTAGGGCTGCCAAAATATACGCATTAGGACAATCCCATCCTTCTTTAAGCGCATTGATAGTAATGATGTAGCGTACCGGACAATCACGCGCCATCAGATCGACATTCTTTAATTCATTTAAATTTGCAGTCTTAATCTTGATCTGTTCCTCTGGAATATTTAGCGCGATCAGCGCATGTTTTATTTTTTCAAAGGTCTGTTTGTCGTCTGCAGTTTTTGGTTCAGCCTGAAACAAAATAATAGGCCGTATATGCTTTCCACCTTGTGCTTCTTCTGCAATCGCGATCTCTTCTAGTTTGCGACGCAATATCAAAGCAGCATCGATGACTTCATGCTTATCTTTGCGATTGGCGACGATCACCGGCAGTTTGACCATGTGATATTTTTTGAGCTGCATTGCGTCAACGTAGCTCACGATATTGCTATTGTTTTTAGGTGTTGCCGTCAGGTCAAAGATGAAGTGCGGATTTAAATTGTGCAACATCTCTAGCGACAGTGCCGATTCAGCGTTATGACTTTCATCCACTACCACCACTGGCTTCAAACGACGTATTACATTGATTAAGGCAGATGCGTCGTAATCGGCGAGCAAATATTCGGTGTTATCTTCTTCTTCGAAATTTAAAAAAGACGCCAGATAGCCGTTATCCTGAAAAACCTTACGGTCTTCTTTGTTCCTTGCACGCAGAGAATCAAAACTCATCACCACTATCGACAATTGTTCGCGTACGGTATCCAGCGAAAAACCTGCACCTTGGAGTAAATCTTTTTTCTCGTAGATGGTAACGCGCTTGCGAAAAAGATTATCTAAACGTTTTCGATACGGATGATCAGTATTCGATAGTGCTTTGACGGTTTGATCCAGTATCGTCAATGACGGTACTAGCCACACGACAAAGGCAGGGCGTTTAGGGTTACGACGATGAAACGCGTCAAAGATCGTTTTAAGTGCATTGACGGCGATGTAGGTTTTACCACCCGCGGTTGGTACTTTGGCGCACACGTGCGGTACGCCAGCTACGTTGTTCTTGTACGCATCCATCTTGGTCACGCCACGTGCTGTCCAACATTGATTGAAAGCGTGGTCAATTCTTTGCGTGGCGTCTAGCATGCTGAGAAATTCGCCAAGTTCAGTAATAACACGTTGTTGATAAGGTTTGAGTTCCATAATATTCCCTAAAAACGAGTAATGTCGCGGGGAATTTTTTTGAAACTAATTCCGTGTTGGCGCATAAAGGCTTCATCCAGCAGGCAACGATCAGCGTAGATGATGGCGGTTGCAGGTTTGGCTGCGCCGAGTTTGATGCCCGCCAAATAATTCAGATCAAGCACAGTGACGCTATCTGTTTCGTAATTGAATATCCAGGCCATCTCCGTATTGAGTCCCAACAAATGCGGTAAATAGGGATTGTCTTGCGCGCAACGATCAGATTCTGGAATGCCTTCGGTATATGCCACATAATCGCGAATGGCCGCAATGCCGACCGCTTCATTCAGATTTTCATCCGGCAAAAATAGTGCTTCGCCCACATTGTAAAAATCAAAACTACCACCCAGACCCGCGACGGTTTTACTGCCGTCACCGTAACCATTCATCACCCGCCGTACCCGCTCTGCGGTGATGGTTTCGGCATAGTCCATGGTTTCGACTAAGATAAAGCGGCGATTGCCGTTGTCTTGGGAATTGAGTTTAAGTACGGCATGTGCAGTGGTGCCAGAACCTGCAAAGGAGTCCAGAATAATTGAATTTTCATCTGTTGCAATTTTTAATATTCGCTCGATTAGGCGTGTCGGCTTCGGAGTATCAAAAATCGCGCTACCGAAAATTTCTTTAATTTCAAAACCACCTTCATCGGTTGTTCCCGTCTCTTGATAACTCCATAAATCTACAGGAACCATGCCAGATGCTTCGTCAAGGAAAAGCTTCAATCTTGGATATGAGGCCTCACCATCTTGCCCCCACCACAGTCTATCTTCAGATTTATGGCGTTCATGCTCTTCTTGTGAATATTTCCATGCATGAGTGGGATGTTCAATGATTTGATTGGATGGATTAAGAATTAAATAGCTTAAATTTGGACGTTTTTCTTTTAATGCTGGATTGACATAGGATGATGTCATCCAGAGGCCACGTTCATCATTATTCGGATTGCTGTAATTCGCATCCGCTTTTTCCGTTCTTCCTTCTTTCAATTCAGAAACTGCGGTAGATTTTCGGTAAACGAGAATGGTGTCTTTGAGAGAGTAAAATAATTTGGCATTATTGCTGCGTGTATAGCGTTTTTCCCATGCAATTGCGGTCAAAAAATTCCCGTACCCGAATATTTCATCCAGTAATACCCGCGTATGGGCTGCCTCCACATCATCGAGCGAAACAAAAATCAATCCATCTTTTGCCAGCAATCTTTGCAATAATTTTAACCTCGGATACATCATGCAAAGCCACTTGTCATGCCGTGATAAATCTTCGCCTTCCTTGCCCACCACCTGACCCAGCCACTTCTTGATTTTTGGATCATTCACCGCGTCGTTGTAAACCCAGCCTTCATTACCAGTGTTATAGGGCGGATCGATATAGATGCAATTCACCTTCCCTTCAAATTCTGGCAACAGGCTTTTTAATACTTCAAGATTGTCACCGTGGATAATCCGATTGTTCGTGCTATTTGCGGGTTTATCGGCAGGCGCATTAAAGCGATATTGCTGATTCAATACTCGAAACGGTACTTCATGATGGTGATTGACCACCTTGTCTTTTCCTACCCAGGTAAGTGTCGGCATTTCAGTATTTCATCCTGCTATTTTTTTGTTTGGTTGAACTGCTCATGGGTAACACTTCGCCTTATCTTGTGTGCCAATCTGATGCGAATGGAGATCAACACCGGCATCAAACAAGGATTGCGACAGGCGATCTACCCCATCAGAGCCATGCCGGAGGGTGAGCGCGTGTGCGTAGTATTTGGCGTGGTAGGCGGTGAACATGAAGCCCGGTTAGTTTGCCGGGTAAAAAACCGCATCTGACTGAGCCGCTTTTCACCGCGTAAGCGCAGCCTTCTAGCGGTGCTGAGATTGATTGATGTGGGTTTTTGACCCGTGCGCAATTTTTTTGATCAAAAAATGCATTATACGCAAATTATGCTGTAAAAATTGGCGAAATACGCTTTCTATATCTGCGATAGCCGCATTGACAATTGCGCTATGAAAATAGGTCAAGTTATTCGCAATCTCAGACTGGCGAAAAAATCCACTCTTGAAGATATCGCATTCGTCGCAGAGATGGATGCGGCTAATTTGTCGCGCATTGAGCGCGGCAAGCAAAACCCTACGCCAGAAATTACTGAAAAACTGGCAACGGCATTTGACTTGCCTGTGTCTGCGCTATACCTGATGGCAGAACAAAATATTGAAACTTATCAGGTCAAGGGTACACAAAAGGAAATGAAGCAGGTATCAGACCGCCTGGAAGATTGTGTCACCCGTTTCATGCTGCTCACGCCTGAGTATCAACTGATGGTGAATGAGTTCATTACTGTGATGTTGAAATCGCAGGGCAAGGGCGAATAATTACTTCTGGACGTACACGTTATCAAACGCATTTTGGCGCGAGTCACGCCAGAATCTGCTGGTTTTTTCATGCCAGTACCGACATTCCGAGAATAATGCTGTTTTGTTGCTCTGGATAAAATTTTCCAGGCACCACCCGCTCACGCATATCCCATGCGCCTTTCCAAGGCATCCGGCCTGCAGGCCGCATCGGCTATGCGCACTGGCGGGGGGTGCTTTTTAAATGTTCAGATCTCAGGTTCCCTGCATAAACTCCTTATACAAATCCCGCGCCCGGGTGGCGATGGCACCGATCGGCAATATGCGCCCTTCGTAGCGGGTGCAAGGCGTCACCTTGGCGAAATTGCCGGTATTAAAAATTTCTTTCGCACTCAGCAATTCATCCGGTGTCACGGTGCGTTCGCTGACCTTGATGCCGTCGGCGGCCAGCAAGGCGATGATGCGGGCGCGCGTGATGCCGGACAAAAAGCTGCCGTTGGCGACCGGTGTCACGACTTCAGCGGCGGCGGTCACCAGAAAAATATTCGCGGTGGCAAATTCAGCGACATTGCCCTGGCTATCGCACAGCACGGCATTGTCGCAGTCGCGCTGTTGCGCCTCACGTAGGGCCTTGGTGGAATTCGGATACAGGCAAGAAGCTTTGGCATCCGTCGGTGCCATCGATGGATCGGGGCGACGCAGTACCGATAGACAGGCCGAAAAACCGGAGAACGGTGGCATCGGGGCATCAAATAAGGTCAGGGCAAAGCCGGATTTATCGGCTTCCGGTATCAGCAAGCCGTCGGTGCCAAACACCAGCGGGCGAATATACAGCTCGGCATCAGCCGGAAACTGCGCGATACCGGCCTGGCACAGCGCTTCTAGCTCATCGACGTTATAAGGACACAGCAAACCCAGGCGTTGCGCCGATTGCACTACGCGCGCCAGGTGCAGGCGCAAATCAGGCGTCTTGCCAGCGATAGAACGGGCACCGTCGAAGACCGAAGAGCCCAGCCAGACCGCGTGATCCATGGCGCCAAACAAGGGCGTATTCCCTTCGTTCCAGCTGCCTTTGAAGTAAGTCAGGTACATGCTAAATCCTTGTCTGTTTGAAGAATAAGTGGGCGTTGTAAACGCATGGCGCACTGTAGCACGAGAAAAAAATTAATCTGGTCTTATTGATATTAAAATAGGCGCCTAAAAATAGCAGCTATTGAAACGATTTTCAGCCATAGGATGCTGTTCATTCATCTTTTTTAACGAATTTTCTCGTATTTTCATTACGTCGCTGCGCATGTGGAGATTGATTAGCTTAGCGTCAGCGCTACCTAGGCAAACAAAGCCGAACGTTGTTATAGACCGACAAATGAAGGTAAATCGCGATTGACACGCCTCGGTCAAATCCAGATAATAGAACGATCGTTCAGTTTTTTTAATTGCAATTTTCATCATTTGCAGCACAAGCACTTCACGCCCACCACGATCATCGTTTCGAGAGACTTCATCATGACCGAGCAAACTAGCATCGCCCACCGTATCTGTCCGTTTTGCGAGGCCTGTTGCGGGCTGGAGATTGAACTGGAGGGTAAAAAAATCACCCGTATCCGCGCCGATAAGGCGGATGTTTTCAGTGCCGGCTTTCTGTGCCCGAAGGCGATAGGCTTGAAGGATCTGCACGAAGACCCGGACCGGCTGCGCAGCCCGCTGATCAAGCGCGATGGCAAATTCGTCGAGGCGAGCTGGGACGAGGCTTACGCCGAAATCGAGCGCCGTTTATTGCCGGTGATTGCGCAGCATGGCGCCGATGCGGTCGCTACCGTGCTGGGCAATCCGGTCTCGCACAAGATGGGCTTGTTGCTGTACTTTCCTAAACTGGCCAAGGCGCTCGGTTCGCGCAATATCTATTCCGCCTCCAGTGTCGACCAGATACCGAAGATGCTGTCGGTCGGGCTGATGTTTGGCAGCTGGTTGTCAGTGCCGGTGCCGGACATCGAGCGCAGCGACTTCTTGCTGATCATCGGTGCCAACCCGATGGTATCGAATGGCAGCTTGTGGACCGTGCCGGATTTTCGCGGCAAGGCCAAAGCCTTGCGCGAGCGTGGCGGCAAGATCGTCGTGATCGACCCGCGCAAAACTGAAACCGCCGAAGTGGCCGATGCCCATCATTTCATCCGTCCCGGTGCCGATGTGTTTTTCCTGCTCGGCCTGGTGCATACCTTGTTTGACGAGCAACTGGTACGCCTGGGGCGCCTGGCTGAACACACGCTGGGTGTAGAGCAGGTGGCTGAGGCCGTGCAAGAGTTTGCCCCAGAACGCATGGCACAGCGCTGCGGCATCGCCGCCGCCACCGTGCGTGAGCTGGCGCGTACCCTGGCCAGCACCGAACGGGCGGCAGTGTATGGCCGCATCGGCACCTGCACCCAGGAATACGGCAGCCTGTGCTCTTGGCTGATCGACGTGGTGAATGTGCTGACCGGCCACCTGGATCAGGAAGGCGGCGCCATGTTCCCGAAAGCGGCGGCATTTGCCGCGAATACACGTGGCCAGTCCGGCAGCGGGCGCGGCGTGATTAGCGGGCGGCATCACAGCCGCGTCTCGGGCGCGGCAGAAATATCCGGTGAATTTCCGCTGACCTGCCTGGCGGAAGAAATCGACACCCCCGGCACCGGCCAGATCAAGGCCTTGATCACGATTGCCACTAATCCGGTGCTGTCGGCACCGAACGGCGCTCGCTTGGCGGCGGCGCTCGACCAGCTTGATTTTATGGTCAGCATGGATATTTACCTTAACGAGACCTCACGCCATGCGGATGTGATCCTGCCCGGCTTATCGCCGCTGGAAGAGGCGCATTATGACGTGACGTTTACCCAGTTCTCGCACCGTAACCACGCCCGTTACAGCCCGCCTGCCTTGGCCAGCGACAGCGCGCAGCCGGACGAGTGGGAGAGCATGTTACGCATCGCCGCGATCGTGAAAGGACTAGGCAGCAAGACCGACATCGACGCTTTCGATGATGCCCTGCTGGAGCAGGATTTGCAGCGCAGTGCCGGCGCCGCCAGCGCACAAATCATGGCGGCGCTGCAACCCTTGCGCGGGGCCGAGCGCCAGGTTGAACTGGCGTTACGCAGCGGACCGTATGGCGATCAGTTTGGCCAGCATCCGGATGGCCTGACATTGGCTAAAATCAAGGCGGCACCGTCGGGTATCGATCTCGGTGCTTTGATGCCGCGGATACCGGAAGCGCTGCGCACACCCTCGGGCAAGATCGAGCTGGCGCCAAAGATGTTGCTGGCCGACCTGGCGCGCGCCAGCGCTGACCTGGCCAACTTGGCTGCAGTGGCACCGGACATGGTGATCGTCGGGCGTCGTCAATTGCGTTCGAATAATAGCTGGATGCATAACCTGCCCGTGCTGGCGAAGGGTGCCTACCGTTGTACCGCGCTGGTGCATCCGGATGACGCACACCGTCTGCGCTTGATCAATGGCGGGATGGCGCAAATACGCAACGGGGCGCGTATGATAGCGGTGCAAGTGGAAATCAGCGCCGAAATGATGCCTGGCGTCGTCAGCCTGCCGCATGGCTGGGGTCATGATTTGCCCGGCACGCAGCTGGCCGTGGCGGGCGAGCGGCCCGGTGTCAACCTCAATGCGCTGCTCGACGAAAACCTGCGCGATCCGCTATCGGGCAATGCCGTGTTATCGGGTATTGCCGTACAGATGAGCGCACTGGTGTAAACTTCGCTTGCTGATTTTAAGAATTTTTCATTTTTTAATATTGTAGGGCTTTTATTTGTCATGAGTAATATGAACGAAGAGCGCGTGCTGAGCGTGCATCACTGGACCGACCGTCTGTTTTCCTTTACCACCACGCGCGACCCGGCGCTCCGTTTTTCCAATGGCCATTTCACCATGATAGGCCTGAAAATCAACGGCAAGCCCTTGCTGCGCGCGTATAGCATTGCCAGCGCCAACTATGAAGACCATCTCGAATTCTTGAGCATCAAGGTCGATGGCGGCCCGCTGACCTCGCACCTGAAGAATATCCAGGTCGGCGATTCCGTGATCGTCGGGCGCAAGCCGACCGGTACCCTGGTGGCCGATTACCTGTTACCCGGCAAGCGCCTGTACATGCTCTCTACCGGTACCGGCCTGGCACCTTTCATGAGTATCGTGCGCGATCCTGAGATCTACGAAAAATTTGACCAGGTCGTGCTGGTGCATGGCGTGCGTCAGGTTGATGAGCTGGCGTATCACGATATGCTGCTGGAACATTTGCCGAATCATGAATTGCTCGGTGAACTGGTATCGAGCAAGCTGCGCTATTACCCGACCGTGACGCGCGAGACTTTCCGTAACACCGGACGCGTTACCGATCTGATCGAGAGCGGCAAACTGTTCGAAGACCTGGAAGTGCCGCCGTTTGACCCGGCGGTCGATCGCGTGATGATCTGCGGTAGCGCTGAAATGTTGCGCGACCTCAAGCATATTCTGGAAGCACGCGGTTTCAAGGAAGGCAACACCTCGACGCCGGGCGATTTCGTGATCGAACGCGCGTTCGCAGAAAAGTAATTGTCATTGCTACATTGACCAGAGCAGCAAACGCCAGCGTCAGCGCTATTGCTAGCGTTTGACCTGCCGCTCGGATTGCATGGCAAGGCGCAAAACGCCTTGCGCAGCGCCGCCTGTCGTAAAATACAGCGCATGCCTATCTATATATCTCGTCAACTATCTCTCCAACATCAATACGCCCCCGTTTCAAGCGCGGCGCTGAATCTCATCTGGGGTCGCGCATGAAGCAAACAGCGCCCGCTCCGGTCAGTTTTTGGCAAGCACTGCGCTTCTGGTTCAAGCTCGGCCTGATCAGCTTTGGCGGCCCGGCCGGACAGATTGCCATCATGCATCAGGAACTGGTCGAGCGGCGCCGCTGGATATCTGAAAAGCGCTTTTTACACGCACTCAATTACTGCATGGTCTTGCCGGGGCCAGAAGCGCAGCAACTGGCGACCTATATAGGCTGGCTGATGCATCGCAGCCGTGGCGGCATCGCGGCCGGGCTGTTGTTTGTCTTGCCTTCGTTAGTGATACTGATCGTTTTATCCTGGCTGTATATCGCGTTTGGCGACCTGCCGGTGATGGCCGGGCTGTTTTATGGCATCAAGCCCGCGGTAACGGCGATCGTGCTGCAGGCGGCACATCGGATAGGTTCGCGTGCGCTAAAAAATCCCTATTTATGGAGCATCGCGGCAGCGTCTTTTGTCGCTATTTTCGCTTTAAATCTGCCTTTTCCTGTGATTGTAGTCGCAGCTGCGCTGATCGGCTATATAGGCGGGCGCTGGCGGCCGGATCAATTCACGCTTGGCGGAGGGCATGCCGCCAGCGACAAAAACTTTGGCCCCGCCTTGATTGATGACACTACCCCGACACCAAAGCATGCGCGCTTTAGCTGGTGGCGCCTGACGCAAGTGCTGCTCAGCGCTGCCTTGCTGTGGACGCTGCCGATGGCGGCGCTGATCAGCCTGCTGGGCTGGGATCATGCCTTGACGCAGATGGCGTGGTTTTTTACCAAAGCCGCCTTGCTGACGTTTGGCGGCGCCTATGCAGTGTTGCCGTATGTATATCAGGGCGCGGTCGGCTATTATGGCTGGCTGACACCGACCCAGATGATCGATGGCCTGGCGTTAGGCGAGACCACGCCGGGTCCCTTGATTATGGTGGTCGCATTTGTCGGTTTTGTCGGGGCCTATGTGAAGGCCGTGTTTGGGCCGGAACAGCTGTTTTTAGCCGGTGCCGTGGCCGCCACGGTGGTCACCTGGTTTACGTTTTTACCCTCATTTATCTTTATTCTGGCGGGCGGGCCTATGGTCGAGGCGACCCACAACGATTTGAAATTCACCGCCCCGTTGACGGCGATTACCGCCGCCGTAGTCGGGGTGATTCTGAACCTGGCGCTGTTCTTTGGCTACCATGTATTGTGGCCCAAAGGTCTGACGGGCACATTTGACTGGGTCTCTGCGTTGATCGCGCTGGCCGCCGCCATTGCGCTGTTACGTTATAAGCGTAATGTGATGCACGTACTTGCCGCTTGTGCAGTGCTCGGCTTGCTCGTAAAAATCCTAGCTTGACCCTGAAACTTAGGCTCGTTACGATGTTCATTTCTTTACCGTACGGAGCAGTGAATATGGATCAGCAATTTGAAGAGGGTTTGCGCATACGCAAGCAGGTGATGGGTGAGGCGTTTGTGGAAAAGGCGTTTAGCAATCTCGATGCCTTTACCGCACCGCTACAAGAATTTGTTACACGTAATGCCTGGGGCACGGTCTGGTGTCGCGATGGGCTGGATCTGAAAACCCGCAGCCTGATGACGCTCGCTATGCTGACGGCGTTGGGCCGCGCGCAGGAGATTAAAGGTCATGTCCGTGGCGCGGTCAACAATGGCGCCAGCATGAAAGAAATTCAAGAAGTCTTGCTGCATGCCAGCGTCTATTGCGGCATGCCGCTGGCGATCGATGCCTACCGATCGGCGCATGAAGTATTGCTAGAGATGGGCAAGATAGACGCAACTTAACATTCTTCAGGAGCCCGCCATGAGCCAGGACATCAGCGAAAAAAGTAAGCCAAGTTCGATCAACGCCGAAGGTATTTACGCGCCGTTTTCGGTTGAAGATGTGACGTGGGAAGAGTACTCGCACGGCCAGCATTTTGGTTCGCGCTTTCGCCAGCTTGGTGAATTTGGCGGTTGCTCGCATGTCGGGGTCTGCATGGAAGAGCTGGCACCCGGCATGCAGGCTTGCCCGAATCATTATCACCATCTGGAAGAGGAACAGCTGTATCTGCTAGAGGGCAGCCTGAGCTTGCGTTTGGGTGAAAAAACGTATCTGATGACAGCGGGCGACTATGTGGTTTTTCCGGCAGGACAAAAAGCCGGCCACAGCCTGTTTAACCATACCGACGCGCCCTGCCGCTACCTGATAATTGGCGAGCGCAATAAGCACGATGTCATCGTGTATCCCGATGCCAACCGGGTCAGCGTGCGACTGACCGGTGAGGGTTATAACAAGGCGGCGACGATGGAATACTGGGAGGGCGAGAAGGAGTGAAACTGGCCACTTTTCTCCCAGTCCCATTTCCGGCTTTAGGGCCGAGCTTGGGCGCCGTGCCTAAGTTGGGCTTAGCTTGATTTTGCCAACGGAAAACTCACGGTAAACGTGCTTCCCCGTCCCGGCGCACTTTCACACATGATGCTGCCATGCATGGCTTCGGTGAGTTTTTTGACGATGGATAAACCCAGACCGCTAGAATGCTCACCGCCGGTAGGCACGGTAGAGAGGCGGGCAAATCTTTCAAACAGGTGCTGCTGATCTGCCTCGGAAAGTCCTTCACCTTCATCCTGTATCCGGCAATATCCAAACGTCTGGTCTGCACTGGTACTAAGCCAAATGTTTTTTCCGTGAGGAGAATATTTGACGGCATTCGAGATCAGATTATCCAGCACCTGGCTGACTGCATCGCCATCGGCCATGACGAGCACCGGTTCGCCCACCGTTAGCTGTAGGCGCAGACCTTTGGCACTGGCGCTATCTTCGTATTGCAATGCCATGTCCCTGAGCCTTTGATTCAGGTCAACGGCTTCGGTGGCCAAATGGGTATGCCCACTCTCCATCGCATTCACATCCAGCAGATTGGTGATCATACGCATCATGCGCTGGCCGTTTTTGCTGATACGCTCAAGGTAATGACTGCGTTGTGGTTCTGACAGATGCAGTCCGGCGTTACGCAAGAGTTCGCTCATACCAATGATGGCGGTCAGCGGGTTTTTCAAATCATGCGCGGCGATACCGAGAAATTCGTTTTTCTCATTATTCAGTTGTTCCAGGCTATTGACGGCTTGTCCTAGCTCTGCGGTGCGCAATTTGACCTGTGCCTCCAATTCCTGGCTTGCATTTTGTGATTGCCGGAGTAATTGCGCTTGTGCTAATTCGCGCTCTTTTTTTATGATATTGATACGATCTGCCAGCGCCAAAGCTAATAAGATGACTTCAAGTACATTGCCGATCTGAAAGCCATACGTCGTAGCCCAACTGGGATTAAGCAGCCCGATATTGCGCAAGACCACTAAGGATGCGCCGAAAATCCAACCAGTAAATGCGATGGCGGCAATATAGCCGGGGCGATAGCCGCGCAGCCCCGATAAAACACAGGTTGGCAGTATCAGCATTATTTGCAAAAAGCCGATGATTTGCACATAAGGGGCGACACGATGGTTTTGGCCCGCCAGCACCATCGCGATAGCAAACACGGCAAATAACTGCACCAGGCGAAATACCTGAAACATCCTGGGTATCTTCTGTTTTAGCCGCAAAAAACTGGCCATAAATAAAGACATCGCCAGCAGTATCAGCGGCACCGACAAGCCCGGTAACACATCCACCAGAGCCGGCCAATCGGGTGCAAAAAACTGGCCGATATGTCCATTCATGCTGAGCGATGCCATTAGTACTGTCGATGACAGTACGAAGTAAAACAGCATGGCTTTATCTTGAAACGACAATAGCAGAAAAAAATTGTAGGCGATCATCGCCAGCATGACGCCGTAAAATACCCCGAGCATGACGGAAACGGAATTCGATTCTTCGGCGAACCCTTGCGGACTCCACAGCGTTGCCTGAACAAATAAGGAGCTGGTACTCGCCACCCGCAGCAGTATCGTCGTGCTACCACTCTCATTTAGCATCAGGTGAAATACCGGATTCCGGTATTTCACCGCTTGCTGAGAAAAAGCTTGATGATCGCCGGCCTGCTGTACTTCAAACTGAGCATCTGAGTTACTTTGATACAGCCGTATGTCATCGAGCATGCTTGGACTCATTTCCAGCCACCATCGTTTCGGGGTGTTGGCATCAGCGCGCGCCAGCGACAGCCGCAGCCAATAGGCCGAGCGCGTATATCCAGCGTTCAGATTGCCGCTGATGGGGCGGAAATGGGCCGAAATCTCTGGTCGCTGGATATCCTCAATACTCAGTGCGCCACTGGGGTCTTCCAGTACGTCAAATTGTGATGCCAGAGATACTTGGGCGGTCTGAGGTGTCAGGGTGAGGGCGGCAGCAGAAAAATTACACAGGCTAAGTAATACCAAGACCAAGATGAAACTGGCTTGCTGCTGTATCTTTGACGCTAACATCAAGATGACTTTCTTCCCAATAGAAAGTGTTGAGACTAAGCATTTTCGATGCTGGTCGCAAGCTTTTTTGGTAAATAAAATAAGATTTACCTTTGTAAATACGTATAGCAAGCCACTGCTGCTTACAAGCTAAAGGGGAACTTCTAAAAACCTAAGAAATTGAAGAAATAATGAACAGCAAAAAAATATCTTTGCGATTTCGGCTGATTTTTTTTAAAAGGCGAGATTTTTTACGTTATCAGACGAAAGTTCCCCTCTTTTTAGGGGATTTTTGCC
>NZ_JAUSFI010000179.1 GCF_030651495.1 Undibacterium sp. | reverse complement strand
AATTCTTGCACGCGATGCCGGTGATCTGGAAACGAGCATGGTCAGCGTGAAGCTACCAGCCCGTAGCTTAACCCTGCAAGGTAAGGACAAAAAATAACCGGAGAAATCCGCTTTCTGAACAATAGAGGCCTGCCGCCATCGTGCACCATATACTGCCTAAGCGGCGGCCTCACCTCGCCATCCAAGGGCAAAACAAATCGAATGGATTCCTGCCTGACTCGCCTTAGTCTTATGCAGATCCGGCCTGAGAAGAAAGTAACAAAACTACATAAAGCCAATATCACACCGCCAACCATCAGATAATCCGACATAAAAGATCAAGCAATCAACCCCTGGCAGCGCATCAACATATACAAACCATCCGAAAATAGGCGCAATATCGATGCCACTCATGTGAATGATGTCGATGACAAGTAAATTCCCGCGTATTGAAAAATCAAATAGTCACTTTCCGGTGAGCAACATATATTTGATTGTGTAGTTAAACTACTATATTATTGTTTTCTACCATTTTTCTAACGATACGGATTCACTCCTGAATCGCTTATGAAAGAAAGGTTGACAGAGCGATCATCGAGGCAAAAGACCTGGAGGCGTTCAAGTGCGAAATCACCAAAATATCTTGCGCCTGCCTAGTTGAATTTAAACACTTACCAGGCATGGGCAAGAGATGGTGGTTCTGACATTTTCGTTTAGTCATTAAGTAAAACTAACGCAAAACCAACACTATCGGAGACAACAATGCGTGTGAACAAACTACTAGCGGCAACCGTGCTCGCTGCATCTGCGCTGGCTATGCCATATACCAATGCCAGCGCCGCCATCAACAGCATGAATCTTGGCGCAAAGTACGACGCGACCAAGGCCAACATCAGCTTCAAAATTTACTCTTCCAGAGCGAGCCGGATAGAACTCAGTGTGTATGCAAGCGCCTATGGCGGACAGGAAGTCGCCAGATATGTGCTGACCAAAGACGCCAGCAATATCTGGTCCACCAATGCGGTGGTGAGCGCCCTGCAATCTCTTGGCGTTACCGGCCCGGTCTACTATGGCTACCGCGCATGGGGCCCCAACTGGCCCTACAGCACCAGCTGGACCAAAGGCAGCAGCGCCGGCTTCATCAGCGATGTCGACGCAGCCGGCAATCGCTTCAATCCAAACAAATTGCTGACTGATCCGTATGCGCTGGAGATCAGCCATGACCCGACCAATGCCGCCAATGCAGACGGCACGGTGTTTGCCACCGGTGCCACGTATCGCAACATCGACAGCGGCACCAAGGCATCCAAAGGCATCGTGCTGGCAGCCGATGCGCAGAGCATAGGCACCAAACCAACCCGTGCGCAAAAAGATGACATCGTCTATGAAGTGCATGTACGCGGCCTGACCATGAACGACACCAGCATCGCCGCTGCATATCGCGGCACCTACAAGGGTGCTGGCTTAAAAGCAGCGTATCTGGCCAGCCTGGGCGTCACCGCAGTTGAATTTTTGCCGGTGCAAGAGACCCAGAACGATACCAATGATGTCATCCCCAATACCGATGCGGGCGACAACTATTGGGGCTATATGACGCTAAACTATTTCGCGCCTGACCGGCGCTTCGCCTACAACAAGGCGGCGGGCGGCCCGACTGCAGAATTCAAGGCAATGGTCAAAGCCTTCCATGATCAGGGCATCAAGGTCTATATCGACACCGTCTACAACCACACTGGCGAAGGCGGCTCTTGGGGCGGCACCGATGGTCTGACGGTGTACAACCTGTACTCTTTCCGTGGACTGGACAACCCTACCTACTACTCCCTGACTTCCGATAAACAGCAATCCTGGGATAACACTGGCGTAGGCGGCAACTACAATACCAAAAATACGGTAGCGCAAAACCTGATCGTCGATTCGCTGGCGTACTGGAAAAACACGTTGGGTGTAGATGGTTTCCGTTTTGACCTGGCTTCCGTGCTCGGCAATACCTGCGAACACGGCTGCTTCAATTTTGACAAAATGGATACCAACAATGCGCTCAACCGCATCGTGCGCGACCTCACGCCACGCCCTGCAGCGGGCGGCAGCGGCGTCGATCTGATCGCCGAGCCCTGGGCCATCGGCGGCAACTCGTATCAGGTTGGCGGCTTCCCCACCGGCTGGTCGGAATGGAACGGCATTTTCCGCGACACCCTGCGCAAGAGCCAGAACAAGATGGGAACAGAAGCGATCACACCGGGCCAGCTGGCGACCCGCTTTTCCGGCTCGGCCGACCTGTATCAGGACGACGGTCGCCAGCCTTGGCAATCGGTAAACTTCATGGTGGCGCATGACGGCTTCACGCTCAAGGATCTGTATTCCTGCAACGGCAAGAGCAATCTGCAGGCCTGGCCGTATGGCCCATCCGATGGCGGTGAAGACAATAACATCAGCTGGGATCAGAACAGTGTGACACAGGATCAACGCAAGGCGGCGCGCAACGGCATGGCATTCACGATGCTCAGTGCCGGTACGCCGATGATGACGGGAGGAGACGAATTCTTGCGCGGCTTGAACTGCAATAACAATCCCTACAACCTTGACTCCAGCGCCAACTGGCTGAACTACACGCTCACTGCCGACCAGAGCAACTTCAAGGCCTTCTCGCAACGGCTGATCGCGTTTCGCAAAGCCCATCCGGCCTTACGTCCTTTGAACTTTTATTCCAGCGTGGATAACAATGGCAACGTGATGGAACAACTGCGCTGGTTCAAGCCCGACGGCAACGTGATCGATGCAGGATATTTTGGCGACGCCAACAATCGCGCCATGGCCTACCGGATTGACGGGTCGGAATTCGGCGATACTGCAGCGGCCATTTATGTCGCCTATAACGCCTGGTCTGGCCCGGTCAACTTTACCTTACCATGGCCAGGCACAGGAAAAACCTGGTACCGCGTGATGGACACGTCCAATTGGAACGAAGGTGCCAATACCGTTGTCGCACCCGGATCAGAAGCGCTGATCGGCGGCGAGAATACCGTCTATAGCGTGAATGGCCGCGCAGTCTTGCTACTGATCGCCAAGTAAATCTCAGACGCAAAAAAAAGCGCGCTTCAGTTCAGACATGAAGCGCGCTTTTTTTTTGCCTGCTGATGTGGCGCCTGCGGTAGCGCTTGATTTTTAATGTGATCAGCTATCCGATTTACGACTTGGCGATCGCCGCCCAATGCGGTGCATCAGCATTGGTCTGTGATGCCGCTACATTGTTTTCAATAACCATCTCCCCCATAGTCAGGAAAATATATTTGGTACCGGCATGCCCGCGGTATACCGCTTTTGAACTAGCCAGGGCATTCGTCACCGCCGCGAAATCCCAGATTTCTTCCAGACTGCAGGCAATGTTTTTTGCCATAAACGACGGGTGTTGATTGTCTAATCCCCATTGCCTTGCCAGATTCGCATGCTCTTTAAAGGCGGCGTCAAGCGAAGCGTGCGCCCATCCCCAGGTGAACCTTTTACCGATCTCGTCATAGGTGCCGAT
>NZ_JAUSFI010000178.1 GCF_030651495.1 Undibacterium sp. | reverse complement strand
CCTGTGCATGATGATGGTGTTGGCGGTCGGTACGTCGATACCGGTTTCGATGATGGTCGTGCAGAGCAAAATGTTGTAACGCTGGGCGACAAAATCACGCATGACTTTTTCCAGATCGCGCTCGTGCATCTGGCCGTGGCCGACCGCAATGCGCGCCTCGGGGATCAGCGCTTCCAGCATGGCCTTGCGGTTTTCTATGGTCTCGACTTCATTGTGCAAGAAGTACACCTGCCCGCCGCGTTTTAGTTCGCGCAGACAGGCTTCGCGTATCACGGAATTGTCTTCGCTGCGCACAAAGGTCTTGATCGCCAGACGCTTTTGCGGGGCGGTGGCGATGATGGAAAAATCGCGCAAGCCTTCCAGTGCCATACCCAGCGTGCGCGGTATCGGCGTGGCGGTCAGGGTCAAGACATCGACCTCGGCCCGTAGCGATTTCAGTACCTCTTTTTGGCGTACCCCAAAGCGATGCTCTTCATCGATGATGACCAGGCCCAGGCGCGAGAATTTGATATCGGCCGATAGCAGTTTATGCGTGCCAATCACGATATCAAGGGTGCCGTCTTCCATGCCTTTCAGGGCCAGATTGATTTCCTTGCCGGTGCGGAAACGTGACAGCTCGGCGATACGTACCGGCCAGTTGGCAAAGCGGTCGGCAAAGGTCTGCGCGTGTTGCTCGGCCAATAGCGTGGTCGGGGCCAGTATTGCCACTTGCTTGCCGCCCATGACGGCGACAAAGGCGGCGCGTAAGGCGACCTCGGTCTTGCCGAAGCCGACATCGCCGCAGATTAATCTGTCCATCGGCTTGCCGGACGTCATGTCGCCGATCACGGCGGTAATCGCGGCGGCTTGATCGGGCGTTTCTTCAAAGCCGAAACTGTCGGCGAAGGCTTCGTAATCTTTGCTGGAAAATTCAAATGCATGGCCCTGGCGCAGCGCGCGGCGCGCGTACAGGTTCAGCAGCTCGGCCGCGGTATCGCGGATCTGTTGCGCCGCCTTGCGTTTGGCTTTTTCCCAATGGCCGGAGCCGAGCGCATGCAAGGGCGCATCGTCCGGCGAGGCGCCGGAGTAGCGCGAAATCACGTGCAGTTGCGATACCGGCACGTAGAGCTTGGTTTCCTTGGCGTATTCCAGGTGCAAAAATTCGGTTTCGCCTTCGCCCAGATCCATGCTGACCAGGCCCATGTAGCGGCCGATGCCATGGTTGCTGTGGACTACCGGGTCGCCGATTTTGAGCTCGGAGAGATCGCGCACCATGTGCTCGACCTGGGTCACGGCTTCTTGTTTTTTACGCCCTATGCGTCGGCCCGAACCGGCATACAGCTCGGTCTCGGTGATAAAGGCCACCTCATCGAGCACGAAGCCGCTATGCAAGGGCGCGACCCCCAGCATCAGCTTGGCGTCGGCGGTGACGAAATCGGTATACCCTTCGCACAGGCTCAGGCGGATATCGTAATCGTTAAAGTACTGTTGCAGGGTTTCGCGCCGGCCCAGCGATTCGGCGCAGATCAGCACCCGTTTGTCGGTTTGCAGCAAAAACGAGCGCAAATTGCTGAGCGGATCGTCGGCGCGCCGGTTCACTGCCAGATCCGGCAAGAAACTCGATAGCTCTGATGCCGGGCCGCCATTAGTCAAGACCCAGCGCGCCTGTGATTTGAGTGCGCTGAAAAAATCTTCATCGCGTAAAAATAAGGTTTCCGGTGCCAATACCGGACGTTGCCGGTCAGATTTTAAAAACTGGTAGCGCGAGCGGGTATCGACCCAGAAACGTTGTATCGCTTCTTCGATATCGCCGATCAGGGCAAAATGGGTGTGCTCGGGCAGGTAATCGAACAGGGTGGCGGTTTCGTCAAAAAACAGCGGCAGGTAATACTCGATCCCGGCCGACGGGATGCCGCTGCTGATGTCCTTGTAGATCATGGAGCGTGAAGGGTCGCCTTCAAACTGCTCGCGCCAGCGGCTGCGGAAGGCGGTACGCGCCGCCTCATCCATCGGGAATTCGCGCCCCGGCAGCAAGCGCACTTCCCGCACCGGATACAGCGAGCGCTGGGTGTCGGCATCAAAGGTGCGGATGGTTTCTATGCTGTCGCCAAATAAATCGAGACGGTAAGGTAGCACCGATCCCATCGGGAAGATATCGATCAGGCCGCCGCGCACCGAGTATTCGCCCGGTGACATGACTTGCGACACATGGGCGTAACCGGCCAGTGTCAGCTGCGATTTCAGGCGTGCCTCGTTGAGGATTTCGCCTTGCTTGAAGAAAAAAGTATACGCGGCTAAAAAGGATGGCGGGGCCATGCGCACCAGCGCCGTCGTGGCCGGCACCAGCAAGACATCGCAATTGCCGCCGCTGATTTCATGCAAGGTCGCCAGGCGCTCAGAGACCAGATCCTGATGCGGAGAAAAGGCGTCGTAAGGCAGGGTTTCCCAGTCCGGCAGCAGATGGCAGCGCAAGGTCTGATCAAACCAGGGGATTTCATCGAGAAGCCGCTGCGCATCGCCAGGGTTGGCGACAAACACGGTCAGCATGCGCTGCTGTGCTTTTAAGGCGACGGCGGTCTGTGCCAGCACATAGGCATCGGCAGAACCGTGCAAATTAGGGAGCGCAAAACGATTGCCGGGCTTGGGAAGAGCTTTGACGAGATCAAATGACATAGACTGCAAAACTTGGTTGAACTGCGAAAGCAGGAAGTGGCTGGTGTCAGCACCCGAAATAGGAGCGCGCACTCAGCGACGATTTGGCTTTAAAATGAGGCTCAATTATAAACGAAGCTGATGGTGCGGTTTTTTCAAACTCGGGCTTCTTATAGCAAACCCAAGTAAACTAAAGCAAATTCCAGCCAATTTCATTAAATTTAAATCGAGTGAACCCAACTATTGAGCCAGCGCCGCGTTATGTGGCATTAATCCCTGCGGCAGGCGTCGGTGCCCGTATGGGTGGTACGACCCCTAAACAATATCTTTCCATTTATGATCAAGCCATTTTGCGCCACACCGTGCAGGCGTTTCTGGCCGCGCCTGAGATCGCCCATACCTACGTGGTGGTCAGTGCCGACGATGCCTATGTCGATGCGGCATTAAATGGCCTGGACGGCGTCAGTATCTTGCGCTGTGGCGGTGCGACACGGCGTGATACGGTCAGCAATGGGCTGCAAGCGCTGGCCAGCGTATTGGGTCAGCATGATTGGGTGCTGGTGCACGACGCCGCGCGCCCGGGCTTGACACCAGCGTTGCTGACTAAGCTGATACAGCAAGTTGGCCAGCATGCGGTAGGCGGCTTGCTGGCCTTGCCGGTGGTCGATACCGTGAAGCGCGTGGTTGATGGGCGCGTAGAAACGATAGCGCGCGATGGCTTATGGCTGGCGCAAACCCCGCAAATGTTTCGCTACGGCCTGTTGTCCGATGCACTGGCCAGGGCGACTGAAGTCACCGATGAAGCCAGTGCGATCGAAGCCATGGGTAAAGTGCCTTTGCTGATAGAGGGGCATGCCTGTAATGTCAAAGTCACGTTACCTAGCGATCTGGCGCTGGTGCAGCGTTATCTGGCCGCACAATTGCAATGAGCCGTACCCTATACTCCACCGTGTATGACTGGCTATAGGCGCATTGCGCACGTATTCATTGCGCAATGGACGCATGTATTTATATACTCCCCCTAATCATGACATTTATACCGATATTAAAATGAATCCTCTTCCTATTCCTTATCCCTCTTTTCGCATCGGCCAGGGTTATGATTGCCACGCCCTGGTTCCTGGCCGCAAGTTGATCATCGGCGGCGTGGATATCCCGCACAAGACGGGCTTGCTTGGCCATTCCGATGCCGATGTGCTGCTGCATGCGATTACCGATGCCTTGCTGGGCGCCGCCGGTTTGGGCGATATCGGGCGGCATTTTCCGGATACCGATACGCAGTTTGCCGGTGCCGATTCGCGCGTGCTGTTGCGTGAAGCCGTGGCGCGTGTGCATCAGGCGGGCTATCGGGTCGGCAATCTGGACGCGACCATCATTGCCCAGCAACCCAAGATGGCACCGCATATCGGGCAGATGGCAGGGCATATCGCGCTTGACCTTCAGGTCGGTATCGATAGAGTGAATATCAAGGCAAAAACCAATGAGCGCTTAGGCTATCTGGGGCGCGAAGAGGGTATCGCCGCCGAAGCCGTGGCGCTGGTGTTTTGTCCTCAGGCGGACTAGACTGTAAACAGTGAGTTCAGTTTTAAATTCGGCATAGTTATTGTCATCTTAGGAGAGTTGTAATGGAAAAAGAACATCTGAAAAACCTGCTGCAACAATTGCATGAAGGTTTGCTCGATACCGAGCACGTGGATGAAGAAGTGAAGTCCCTGTTGCAAGAGTTAAATCAAGATATTCATCAAGTGCTGGAGAAAGAAGATACGCCGGATGATCCGATTTATTCTGCCTTGAGCGAGCGTTCCCAAGCCCTGTCGGCCCGCTTTGCTGCGCAACATCCAAAGCTGGAGCCGGTCTTGCGCGAACTGGGTGGTATGCTGGAAAAAATGGGCGTTTGATCGGATTAAGCTTGAATTGAGTTTGATTGAGTTTGAATAAAAAAACCCGCACAATCTGCGGGTTTTTTTATTGTTCCGTTTACCGGCGCTGAGCCGGTAATTTAATATACCCCCACCCAGTATCATTTCATTGCGCACGTACGCTATGCGCAATACGGTAGATTTTCTAAAAAATAGAGGGAGTATATTGATTATTCGAATATTTTCAATCAATGACTTTGCTAGTTCAGACAATAATTGACAGGTGCCAGGGCCGTCAGGACATGCTCGTCTTGCAGGGATGCCCGCAGATCGATTTCTATCGCGCGGCAGATCGCGTTTAAGGGCAAGTCATTCGATTCCAGGCCAAACGGCTCTTCGATCTCATCCCCCAGTGCGTCCAGGCCGAAGAAGGTATAGGCGACGATCGCCACCACAAACGGCGTCATGAAGCCGATCGAATCGACGAGGCCAAACGGTAGCAAAAAACAATAAATGTAGGCGGTGCGGTGCAGCAGCAGGGTGTAAGAAAACGGGATCGGGGTATTCCTGATCCGCTCGCACGATGCCGCTGCGCCGGTCAGCGCCGATAGTGTAGTGTCGATCGATGCCGCCAGACAGGCATCAATACGGCCTTGCTTCATGCAGAGCTGTAAATCCTGACCCATTTTTTGCATCAAAAAATCAGGCTTATTCGATGCTTTTTGCAATTGCTGCCATTCCGCCTCGAGTAACAGGTCTTGCAGCTCAGGCGCAGTTTGCTGATTGCGTAACAGATCGCGCACGGCATGAGAAAAAGCGATGGCACGATAGATCATGCGTACCCGTATATCCGTCAAGCCATTGCTGGCGACGGCAGGCGCTGGGTAGTCAATCAGGCTTTGGCACTGGCGCGAAAAATTGCGGCTACGCAGGACCAGTTCGCCCCAGAGTTTGCGGCCTTCCCAGAAGCGGTCATAGGCCGCATTGTTCCTGAAACCCAAAAAAATCGCGATAGGCAAACCGATCAGGGTGAACGGAATCGTCGTCAGCGTGATCTTGAGTTCAAACAAATCGCCGTGAGACAGCGTGACCAGGGTGGCGATCACGATATTGATGATCAGCGTCGGCAGTATGCGCGGCAATACTGAGCCGCGCAGTAGCAGGAATAACTTCAGCCCGGAAGGCCGGTCTCTGACAATCATGCCGCACCCGTGGTAAAGAAACGGAGAATGAAACAGGGGGTAAAAAATGCGGGAATTTTATTTGATGACATGAAAGTAATTTAATCACTAATATATGAGTGAGTCAAGCGGTATCATTGGCCCTTGCCGCCTATTGTGCCTGACGAATAACAATATTCTGGTACCGTGTTTACGTTTTTGGCGGCAGCAGCGTTTGCATGAAAGAGCGTGACTGCGCGCCGAAATGATGCATCAATCCGGACACCATGTCTGTCATGTGCGCTTGCTGTTGCGGTGACGCCGCGGCCAGCACGGCAAACAGATCAATCTCAGGTTCGGTTTCGCCAAAGACGTAATGCGGATCAGAAACGGTTTTTTCTGGCAGTAACTGCTCCAGCGCGGCATCGGTGGCGTCGGCGGCATCATGTGATTGCAGGCTGATGTTCTGCCGCACCGAGTCTGCTGTGTACGCTGCATACTGCGCATCGTCGGGCTTATCTCTGGCCGCCTGTAGTAACGCATCTTCGTGTCGTGCATCCGCGCTATCCTTGCGCTGGTAGGCGGCACGCATGCGGCGGTATTGGTAATTCTCAAGTGCGGCATGCCGGTTCGATACCCGTGTCACCACTTCTTGCTTGCTGCCATGCGCTCCCATCAGATCGAGTGCATTGATCCACAGCATGCGCGGCACGCTGACGCCCGGCAATACCTTGGTGTGATACGGTTGCGTCAGATCTTGCACATAATGCAGCGCCCAGCCAGCGAAGCGCCAGCCCCAATACGGATGGCCGCTGCGCAAAGCGTGGCTTGCCAGCGTCTGGTAGAGATGGATACGGTATTGCGGATAAGTGCGGCGCAAAAATCCCGCCGCTTTATACACGATGGGCGATTCGTGAAAGAAGCCCATATGAAACGGTGCCTGGGACGAATATTCCAGCGCTGGATTGCCGAAAGGCTGTTTGCCAAAGCCATAGCCTAAAGCTTGTGCGCCGGGGTTATTCTCCCACAGGCCGAGATCAAGACCATAATCGGGTTCATCTGAAGCGCTGGCCACGACCTCCAGCGCGGCTACTGACTGGGCCTCCTGTAAACGTAAAAAATGCGCATTCATGACGGATGCCGAGTGCTGTAAGGTGGTTACTGCGCTCCAGGGTAATAGCGTCTCGCCCGTCACATCGGCACCCGGCCGCAGTTGCAGATACAGCTGCAACTTAGCCTGCGGATTGATGCGCAGTGCCGCCAAAAAGCGCTGGCGGTTTTGCCCTGCATCAGCACTAGCTACAAAAGCCAAAGCTTCGGGCCGCTGCGGATACTCGGGCACATGCGCTCTGGCCCATTGCTCTTCCTGGCGCAGCAGCGGCTCCAGCGCATGTCCTTCGGCGGTCAAGAAAGATTCCAGACTTTCTACCCGCACATCCGGCGTCCTGCTGCTTGCCAGCGTGGCGGACAAGGCTTGCCAGGTGCCTAGCGCGTGGTTACTCCAGGCGGCAGCGGGAAGGGTCACGCCGCTCAAACAAATCGCGAGCAGGCTCACTAGCGCGACAGGATAAGGGAGTGTCTTCATGTGCTCAGTGTAGATATTTTATAGGTATAAAACGTGATGATACCGCGGAACGGCATTGGATCACATGTCGTTGCTACAACACATTACTGCTGTTTTGCAGGCCCGTCCCGCCGTCCCAAAATGCAAGAGTCCGGCGCCGGCCCAAGAGCGGCCTCATTGCTCATTGAATAAGTGAGATCGTCGGTAAAAGTTTAAGTGGTAAAGTATTGTTAAAATATTATAAAAAATAATTTTTTGGTATTTTTTGATATTTTCCTAGATACCATGCCGACTGGTTGGTATATTACATTTTAACTAATTAAACCTTGGCATACATAATCAACAGCAGCCCCATCTATCCAAGACAAAACGGCTAGACGCTGCCTTACAAGTTTTTCGTACGCACGCTTACACCGTCAATAGGGTGGATGATGTTTGTCGTGCAGCGGGTGGGACTAAGGGAAATTTTTTTCATCACTTTACATATAGAATTTTGCTGTCTGGTGTGGCGCTATTGCCATTATCAGCGGAAAAATAGAGCGAATAATTCGCTATTTTGTTGATCGAGATAATTACTTTAATTAAAGGAAATATCATGAAAATCGAACCGTATTTATTCTTCAATGGCCGCTGTGAAGAGGCAATCAATTTTTATCGTGAAGCCGTTGGCGCATCCGTTACGCTCATCATGCGCTTTAGTGAAAGCCCAGAGCCCCAGAAGATGCCTTTGCCAGCAGGGTGGGAAAGCAAGATCATGCACGCCGCGTTCCAGATCGGTGGGGCGACGATCATGGCATCCGACGGCATGACGTCTGAAGAGGCTAAGTTTAGCGGGTTCTCGTTATCGATCGCCGCTGCTGACCCAGATGCCGCCAAGCATCTGTTTACGGGTTTGTCCAATGGCGGCGCAGTGCTGATGCCATTGGAGAAAACTTTTTGGTCGCCGTGCTTTGGCATGCTGATGGATCGGTTTGGCGTGCGCTGGATGGTCAGCGTGAGCGAATAAATCAACGCAGCGTCTGATCACGACTGATGCGCTCTCTTATTTCTGGTTCTTAATGCCGGGCCGCAATACCCATTTACCGAAGCAATTTCCTTAAGCGTCGATTGCCAGACGCAGGATGCAGTAGATGCATTTTGGGCGAAGCTGTAGAAAGGTGGTAGTGCGGGGATTCATTTGTGGCATGACGTAACCTATGCGCAAGAAGCGCCTTTGCCAGGAATCCTGACGGGCAGGGGATGATTTCCCCAACCGTTTTGACGACAGCTTAGCGCTTCAGCGCAGGTTCGCCGGAGCAGCGTTAGCGGTATCTTGCGCCAGCGTGCTCGCGGTAGTTTTGTTACGCCGCTTGTCCTTGAGTGCAAAACGGTTTAAGCCAGCCAGATGGATATTCCCCATGTAATTTTTCCAGTTGATCAGGCGTGGATCGATGGAGAACATACGGCGATCAAACTCGCCCATGCGGTTTTCCAATTCTTGCAATTGTTTATTTTGAAAAGTGTAACTTGGTGAGGTATAAAACGAAAATACCACTGCCAGGTTATGGGTCGTGTTGAAAGATTCAAGCATCGTAAAACTCGGATTCATGCCCACGCACTTTCTTGCCCACGAAACCGCGCCCAAAGCCAGCTTCAGCACGCTCATCGTGGCCAGAAAGCTGGGTCGGCTGACACAGCGAAAATCTTTGCCTGGCTTGTTGTAAAACAGCTTGTCATACGCGCGCCAGTCACGCTTGCTGGCAGTCTGGATAATATCGATCAAGTTGCCAAGAATGATAGGATTCGAAGAGCCGCTGCAACATTGGTAAATACGTCGTTGCCCGGGATGCGCCAGCGCTTCTGTCATCGAGAGGATGATGCTATTGGCGACCAGATCGGCCGGGATAAGGTCGACAATCTCATCGGTTTTGGCCGGAAAAAAATTGGTTTTGCCACGGGCATACGCAAGGATCAGCGCGTCGCCGACTTTGACACCTTCAATCCAGCCAGGTGTCGGTTCGCGCAAGGTGCTCTCGATGATGGACGGGCGCACGATGGTCAAACTCTTGCCTTGCAACTCACGGCAGACTATTTGCTCGCCGATCCACTTGGTGAAGGTGTAGGTATCGTTCCAGCCATAGCGATTGGCTTCGCGGATGCCCAGATCGGTCAATGCCTTGGGTAACTCGTCGACAGAGAGGCAGTTACGTTTGACCGCTTCAATTTTAAGCAACAGATCATCAATCAGTGGCTTCACTTCATAATAGCCGGCTGGCTGAATGGGGATCAGTTTGCTCGCTGATTCCATCAGTTGCTCAGGTATCTTGCCCTCGTTGTAGCCATTGACATAGCAAGTGGATACATGAATTAGCGGAATATGCCCGGCCATTCTTGTCAATGCCGTTAATTTCAGCAAGGACAGCGCATTGATGTCCAGTGCCTGATCTAGTTCTTCACGGAAGTTGACACTGGCGGCTGAACTCACCACGATGTCAACGCCGTTGGCGAGTTTGGCAAATTCAATAGGGGTAAGGCCGAACAAGGGCTCGGTGACTTCACCGGTAACAAAAACAAATTTATGGCGCACAATCTCATCGAGATACTGCGGCTGCTCTTCGCGCAGACGATCAAATATGGAGGAGGATAAGATTTCTCTCTCAAATCGCTCTGCCGCAGTGCTATAGGTTTTATTGGCACGAATGACTAAAATAAACTGCTTGATTTCCGGTACATCCCTGACCAGTTTTTCCAATAAAACTTTAGCCAGAAACCCGGTAGTGCCTGTGATGAGTACGCGTTTCCCCGCGAGCTGGCTACTTACGCTTAAATGATCAGTACAATTTTTCATTTCTTTTCACTTCTCTTCAACATTACAGGTCATCACGTCTCTATCCAATTATTGCAGGCCAATTGCTGATCCCGCGTTTGTGCTGCAGGCCGCCAGGCCTGTCGGCGGGCCAGTGAGCGCATCAGTTGCTGCGCCTTCTTCGACGCCCATCCTGGTGGCCAGGTCGAGACGGGCAAACGCCTCATACGTCAATGTCATCAAGCGCTCGGGAAACTGCACCAGATCGGTATCGACAAACAAGGCCAGCTGAATCTGTCCGGCATACGAGATGAAGGCGAAACCGACCCCCATCAAGCCCGCCTGTGGGACCCAGCAGATCAGGTCCGTCATCTTCGACCCGGCCAGGTAGCGTGAACGGCCCGGCCCTTCGATATTGGTCAGCACCACCGAACCTTTCGAGGTGAACAGGTTAAGTGCGAAGTGCTGCAGCGGACGCGGCAGGCAGCCGGCAATCGACAGGAAGGCCATGGTGGCCTGTGGCTGATGCGAGCGTTTGATGGCATTCATGCGTTTGCTGGCTTGAATTAAACGCTGGCGCGGGTCGTCCACGTTGGTGGGCAACTCCAGTGCCACCAGTCCAAACTCGTTGCCGAGCTGGAAAGCGTTGGTCTTTTCGCGCAAATTGAAGGTGACCGCAGCACGTAGCGGCCGGCCATTGAGTTGCTCACCGTGCTCGCTCAGGTATTCACGCAGCGCACCGGAAACAGCCGCCACCCACACGTCGTTGAGCGTGACACCCATCCGTTTTGCCATCGTGCGCACGCGCTCCATTTCGATTGGTGGCAACCAGACCAGCTGTTTGGCACCCGTTAACGGCGCCTTGAGCCGGGTGCTCGCATCCGGCCACAGCAGCGACAGACGCGTCACATGTGCCGCCACCTTTAGCAGGGACACGCACCGCACCAGGCGCGAGCAGACCGACTGGCGCGCGACCTGTGCACGGTGCGGGTGACCGGCCATTGCCGGCACCTTGCCGTGGCTGTCGTTGTCGTCGGTGAGGTGATTGAGCACATGGATCAGGCCCAGACCATCGGTGATGCAGTGATGCACGCGAAACACGATCGCGTAGCCAGCGCCAACCTGATCGATCACGGTCATGTGCCACAGCGGCCTATCCTTTTCGAGTGGCACATGCGCCATCCCAGTCAATTGCTGCTGCAGTGCCGTGCCGCTAACCTGCTGGGCCAAAGTTTCTAGTTGGATGTGGGCGAGGATATCAAAACCCGTATCCTCAATCCAGCGCGGTTGTCCCAGTCGAGTCACCACTTTTTGGGTGAAGCGCGGGTAGTTGGGCAGGCGATGCGCAATCGTCGAAACAAGGCGATCCATGTCGAGCGGGCCTTCGAACATCAGGATGCTGTTGATGACCATCAGGTTCTTGTCGGTATCCATCCGATGCCAGGCAAAATCCCTGCGCGTCATTTTTGACGCTGCCGCTGACGTGGTAATGGGCACCTCGGACAACGGGGCTGACGGCTGCAGAGCCGATTCTTGTGCTGCAAATTCGCGTGTTGTCATGTGTCGTCTCCTAGTGCCGCGTCTTTTTTAACTGCTGACGTCAGCTTTGTTGCCTGCTATCGGGTGCCATCAACACGGTGGCGCCTGCACTGCTTCATCCTGTCTTCTGGCCACTGACCGTTTTGGCCGCGGATACTACCGATTGCTATGGGCTTGCCCACAAAATAAACAGCGTTAAAACGTGGAAATTGGTTTTAAAACGTGATCTGCGAACAGCTTGCTTCATGTTATTTTTAAATACATTTTGCGACGCCTAAAAAATGATTTATAAAGTCGGCGATGTTCGGTAACTCAGCGGAGTTTGGTTTGCCTTCAGTGTGCTGGATTGCCTAATGAAGACTAATGGAATTGTTTTTAGACTCACAGAATTTATTTAGAATATTTATTCAAATAGTATTTAAGTGAGGATCATTTCCGCCTTTTCTTTAGTCTGAACAGACGGAAAAGAGAGCGGAAAAAATCGCTATATTCCTATGAAAAGGAAACGGCGAGAATGTTGAAAATGAGAAAGTGTGAGAGGGGAAAGCGAGCGAGTAAAAAAAACAACGCTCGAACAAAAACACAGTATAGAAGTTGCCAACAAGAATTTTTATAGAAGAAATAGCCAATGCCAGCCGAATACTGGCCTCTGATGATCCGCTAACTGCTTACTGTTATTTCAAAAAATGGCAGGCCGAAAACGCACCCAAGGCACACCGTTTGTTGGCAATCAAAACGTAATGTCCATGCTGCCAGGCCTGCGGACAGCATGGACTATGCGTGTGGGGGCCGGCATGTTTTAAATTGTCAGGAACAAAAAAAGACAGGCAAATTTTTTTGGCCAGCCAGCCAGCCAGGTGCAGTGCTCAGCGTATACTTCAGGTGCAGAACAATCTCACTTCTATTGGAACCCAATGAAAGCCTTGCTTTTCGATCTGGACGGCACCCTGACGCATACCGATCCATTGCACTTTAAAGCGATTGAACATCTGCTCAAGCAATATGATCGGGATATATCGGAAGAACTGTTCAAGCAGCATGTGTCAGGGCACTCTAACGTCGAGATTTGCGCCTATCTTTTCCCGGAAAAATCATCGGCAGAGCACATTGCCCTGGCAAACGAAAAGGAGCGATTATTTCGTGAACTGGCGGTGCAGCTCACCCCGATGCCCGGCCTGGAAGCACTGCTGGCGCGTGCCGCCCGCGATGGCATACAAACCGGCCTGGTGACCAACGCCCCGAGTGTCAATGTCGAGCATATGCTGGCGGCGCTAAAGATGTCCGATCGCTTCGACGTCATCGTGCTGGGCGAAGAGCTGGCGCGCGCCAAGCCCGGTCCGCTGCCGTATCTGACGGCGCTGGAAGCACTGGGTGCCGAACCCTTGCAAGCCCTGGTGTTTGAAGATTCCCTCCCCGGCATCAGGGCAGGTGCGGCGGCTGGCATTTGTACCTTCGGCATCATGACTACACTGTCGCAGGACGAAATTCTGGCAGCAGGGGCACATTTTGCCATCATGGATTTTACTGATGTGCGGATAGGTCAGGTGATCGACCGGCAAGGCCAGTCAATACCAGCGCACGTCAAGCCGGTATCGCACTAAGTCGCTGCATAATGCAACGGTAAAAACAAAATGCCATGAGCCGTACTGCATAAAATGCGCTCACGGCGTGATTTGAATAAGTGCCCCCGCCAAGGCGCATAGTCCATGCGCCTTGCAGGCCATGCTGCCCGCAAACCCGCATGGACTATGCGCGCTGGGCCGGTGCCTAAAAAAATTTTGCTATAGCGCGGGTTGTACCCTGTTACCTGATTATTAATTTGGCAGGGTGGGCAGACTACGCTTGCTGTTGCTTTTTACGGCACTTAGGACAGGTAACGACAGCTTCAGGGCATACGGACCAGCCGTCGTTTTTATCGTGGGTACGGCCGCACAGCGAATACACTTGTTTAGCGAGGCCTGATTTCAATTCCACCGCGCTGCAGCGGATCACATTGTAGTGGTCAAGTTATTTCGGACACATCAATAGGTTTTTTTGCTGCCATTTCTTTTTCGTAAATCATAGGCGACAAATTGCCCAGCGTTGAATGCAATCGTAAGCAGTTATAAAAGCCTATGATGTATTCAGTAATGTCT
>NZ_JAUSFI010000175.1 GCF_030651495.1 Undibacterium sp. | reverse complement strand
ATCTGGCGCTTGCTGGTGGCGATGATCAGGCGATTTTCTATCATGCGCACTGCCATGCTGACCAGGTTTAAGGTATGCGGATGGCCGCTATGCTGGTCGCCGGAGATATCGAGTATGCCCATCAGGCTGCCGTCGGCCGACATGATAGGGGCGGCGGCGCAGGTGAGAAAACCGTTGTGCTCCAGAAAGTGCTCGGCACCGTGAATCTCGACTTCGCTGGTCTCGGCCAAAGCGGTACCGATGGCGTTGGTGCCGCGATGGTCTTCATGCCAGGAGGCACCGCTGGCCAGCGCCACGCGCTCGGCCTTGTTCAGGAAATCGGCATCACCCAGCGTATGCATCAAGGTGCCGCGATTGTCCGCCAATACCACCACGCTCTTGCTGTGGCGCACAGACTCAAACAGGTATTCCATCACGGGGCGTGAATACGACAGCAGCTCATGGTTGCGCGCCAGCACGTGGCGTAGCTCGTCACCGCTGGCATGTTCGGTTTGCGGCAATCTGCCAACCGGCTGCAAACCCGCCGCGAGGCTACGCTGCCATGAACGCACCAGGCGCTGGTCAATCACATCCGAGATCGCGCCAGAGGGGCAATTTCCGTATTCTTGCAGATGCAGTCGTGCCTGGCGCAGCGCCAGCGCTGGTAGTGGTGTTGGCATGTTGTCTCCGTAATGGATACCTGGGAGCTCTGGCTCCCGAATTTTATCCAAATATAGTATAGGAAAATCTGCCAGCCGACACATCCGCCCTAGCAGTATCGCTCGCCTCAACTGTTGCATTTTGTGACAGTTGTCAAGTTATGCAACGTCACATCATTCACACTAGAAACAGCCTGAACTAGCGAGAAAAAATAAAATCTCAATGAAATCAAGGGCTTTAAGGAAAGTGACGCCTTGGCACGGAAATTGATAATAGGTTCAGGCCTGATGGCAATATTCTAAATATTCGTCCATATCGAGGAGACACGATGATCTACGCAGCCCCAGGTACCGCCGGTGCCAAAATCACTTACAAAGCCCAATACGACAACTTCA
>NZ_JAUSFI010000162.1 GCF_030651495.1 Undibacterium sp. | reverse complement strand
ATTTCTCGCTTGCTTTGTTTCTCTTGCAACTGCCTTGCTATAAATTCTCGCTCTAATTCGGTTAAATGCGTGTAGCTCATGTTTCACTCCTGTCTTTTTAAAAGTATACAGAAGTGTTGCACTTGTAATTTTAGACCGCCGCATATGAATCTGATGGAACTGATCACGCTGATCGAGGCTGCAATGCATTGACACAGCGACTTAGCTATTTCGCGTCTATTTTAAACTGCAAGCTTTGATACTCGGACAAGCGCACGCCCCCTAGCGCGACCGCCCGCGCAATCGCCGCGGAGGCTTGCTGCTGCCGGCCCAACTCCAGCAAAGTTTGCGCCAGATTATTCCAAGCATCTGCAAAATCGGGATGTGCCTGCACGGCGGCCTGATACGCGTTGGCGGCGGCTTGTAATTGACCCAGCGCATAAGCTGTATTACCTGCGCCCAGCAACATAGCGCGCTGGGACGGCCATTGATTCAGAGCGGTGGCGTAAGCGGTCTGGGCCGCGCCGGGATTAACCCGCTCTAGCGCGGCGACGGATTGCGCAAAGGCGACAGGCTCCGCTGTTACCGGCAGCTTAGTTGGTGACAAGGCGACCATGGCCCAATACTCACCACGAGCCCAAGTTCGCTCAAAAGTAAATAAAGACATCTCCAGATGCGGGCTACGCCCTGAGTGCAAAATCAGTTGATTGCGATCGCGATCAAAGCCGATCACCACGGCGTAATGCCAGACCGGATAAAACGCCAGCGATAAATTTTGCAATACCAGCACCGGATTCCCCGCAGCCACTTCGCGCAGTATCACCTCCAACTTCGGTTGCAGCAGATAACCCGGCAGCCCGTTGCGACGGCTGGCGGCCAGCAGCTCAATCTGCAGCGAACCTTTGCGCCCGGGAAGATAAACTTGCTCAACCAATTGCTCGGGAAAAACCGGCACACCTGCTGTTTGCAACACCATCGCCAGCGCTGCCGGACCACACTCATATTCTTCCTGCGGAAAAAAAGGCACCTCTTTGATTTCGCTACGGGCTTGAATATCGGTTGGCCAATTTTGCACCAGATTGCTAACCTGCGGCGTGGCACAGCCACCTAGCGCTAGCAGTACACAAACAAAAACCCCCGCCAAAGCAGGGGTTTTGAAACAGAAACGCAGTCGTTTCATCGTACCGAGCGAGTGAATGGAAAGACCTTGGTCAAGCCCAGAATATCCGTCACCAGCAAGATAATAAAGATGGTGAAAATGATCCCTAAAATTTCACCACCGGCGGGTGCTGTATCGATACGGCCAGCGAGCTGAGCCACTTCGGTGTCCGACATGGCCTGCACGCGCTGCAGCGCCGCATCACTATTGATCCCTTGCTCTTGCATCGCAGTGCGCACATCAGCACGGGTCAAAAAGCTGATGACTTGCTCACGATTGGCGCTAGTGGAGCTAGAAAGTTGCGTTGCCATCGCTGCGTCGGTAGAAATAATGCCTGCCTGTGCCGTCAGCGGCAGACCCAGCACCGCGGTCGAAACGATCAATAGGGAGGAGACAATGCGTTTAAATGCGTTCATAGTTTTTTCCAGTAAGTTTAGTTAACTATATTTGACAGTTTTCGTCCAGCCTGGGATGTCCCATTTTTTAGAGGCAAACCAGATGCCGCTTAAAGCGAGCCTAAGCCACAGGCAGAAAACCAAGATAAGTGTCCCGATTATCGTTCAACCATGCAGCCATGGCAAGCGCCGTTTTTGGCATCGGCCCAGTGCGCAATATCCATGCGGCTTACAGGCCAGAGTGGCTGAAAACCCGCATGGATATTGCGCACTGGGCTTGCCTGCTGGTGAAATTTCAAATATTGAGATTCAGCGTCATAACACCCGATAGGCCAGGCGATCGAGTCTGATTCGACTAAGGCGACTTAGTAACTTACGTACATCCGGCGGGTAATCAGACAATTTCTCCAGTGCCTGATAGTGTTTTATCTGCGTCGTGCATTGATAAATGCTATCTAACTCGGCTTGCCTTTGTTGCGCCAATTGCTGCTCCGGGTCATGTATCAGCAAGGCGTTTTCCAGATCAAGGCGAAAGGCTCTTGGGTTGAGATTATTACCCGTCATCAGCGTGTAAATTTGATCTATCCACAGTCCTTTCAGATGGTAGCTGTTGCCGGCATCGCGCCATAGATGCAGCTTGAGCTGATCATTGCGCATTTCAAGCTGATGCTTTTTTGCAAAACGGCGTAGATTCGTTTCGTACAGATACGGCAGGACGCCGATCATTTTGAAGGGCTGGTCGGCAGGAATGAAAAAATCGTTAGCACTTTTGTCGCCGACGATGATATCGATTTTCACACCACGTTTCAACGCGCGGTTAATCTCTCTGGTGACTGCCAGTGGAAAATTAAAATACGGGGTACAGATGGTCAGCTGCGCCTCACTAGCGGCAAGTAACTGGCAAATAATCTGGTTCAGCGGATTATGCCTCCCTACCCCGACCAGTGGAGTGACGCTCAGACCAGAAACCGGCGGATTATCCCTCTTTTGATTCTGCGGCAACTCAAACACATAGCGCGCCCGCTTGAGTTTTTCCCTGAAGCTGCGAATCTCGGCGCGAATGCTGCGCGTTGCCGGAATCCCCCCTATATCAAGCCGATGGACAGCCGAGGAGGAAAGGATATGCTGCCGGATAAAGTCGACCATGCAATTGGCGAGGGTGCTATTTTCCAATAACAGGTAGCGATCATGTCGGTATTTGTCATGTTTATGCAGATACACATCATTTATGCTGGCACCGCTGTAAATCACGCCATCGTCAATGACAAAACCCTTCAGATGCAACACGCCAAACAGCTCACGGGTTTGCACTGGAATACCGTAAATCGGCACGACGCTGGCATGCTCCTTTGCCTGCATCTGATACCAGCCAGCATTACCCGTTTGTTTGCCCTCACCGATCAAGCCGCGTTGCGCCCTGTGCCAGTCTACCAAGACGGCAATATCAAGCTCGGGCCGGGCGGTTTTAGCCGCATACAGTGCAGCCAACACTTCCGCACCGGCTTCGTCATTTTGTAAGTAAAGACTGCACAGGTAAATGCGTTGTTTGGCATAGGCAATTTGCCTGAGCAACTCGACACGAAATTGCGTCGCACTAAACAAAGTACGCACTGAATCAGCATTCAGAGGAATGCCCGCTAGATTTGCGAGCTGAGGACGTGGTTTCAAAAAGCGCATAAAAATTCAAACCGATGCTATTGAATGAAGCTATCGATGGTAACACCTGCTTAGCGGCATCCTTGATTTGATCTAAACATCGTGTTTTCTAGCTAAAAAGTTTGGCCAGACGAAACGACGAACGCACACCGACCTGCTGAAAATTCATCTCAAGCCAGCGTTCGGCACGGCTACGGCCCTCGTCATGCAAACGATGCAGGAACGCAGCTTGGGCATTCATTTTACTATGCATGCCCAATTGACTCATCAGCTCTTGCGACTCAATCATATGCATGTTGAGCTGGCGCAATCGGCGCGCCAGACGTCCGAATGCAAGCCAGCCGCGCTCCGCCTCTCTTTTTGCCAGCATGACGCCTTGCAATTCTGTGTAAAAAGTAGCGCTAAAACCCATCTCGGATAAGCGATGCCAGATATCCTCGGCAGAGGTAGGAACCTGAGTGCGTGGTTGCGGCTGCAACAGCACGACCATGACGTCGCGCGCTTTGCATTTACTCAGCAGCGGAAACAACGGAGGGTTGGCGGTAAGTCCACCATCCCAGTAGGCTTCACCGTCGATCTCAACCGCTCTATGCAACATGGGCAGACAGGCCGATGCCAACAGCACATCAAGCGTCAGTTGCTTGTTGCGGAATAACTTGAGGGTTCCGGTACTGACCTGAGTGGTAGCGATGAACAGTTTGATATTATTGTCGGTTCTTAATCGTTCAAAATCGATTTGAGCCGTCAGTATATCGCGCAGCGGATTAATGTCGAAGGGATTGATCTGGCTTGGCGAAAAAAAACGCATCAGCGAAATATAGTGTTTCATCGCAGCTGGCAAATCCGACTGGGTAGTAATATCGACCGGTATCGACGAATCGTCATGGATAAAACTGAACGGCGCGCTGGCAGCTACACTATCCCAGAAATTTTTCAGTGCCTGGCGCGCACCCTCGCGACCGCCTACAGTATATCCATGCGCAAGTACGACCGCATTCATCGCCCCGGCGCTGGCACCGCTGATACCCTCGATCGCTATGCGCTCATCCTCCAATAATCGATCCAGCACACCCCAGGTAAACGCACCATGAGAACCGCCTCCTTGCAATGCAAGACTGACGAATTTTGATTCCATGATGTTCCTTTCGAGAAAGTTTCAAAATGGTCTCATGCAATAACAAAAAAATGAGACGGCTAAATATTAAAGGACGGACAAATACGTCTCCGTACATAAAGATTAAACCATAGTTTTTCCTGATTGGTGATTGGAACTAGTAATAGATGCCGTATCTGTAGGCGAGACAACCCCCTCCACCTTGGTTGGACAGGATTACGCTCAATCAATAAGGGGGGTATCAGGCCGCCGAGCACGCCAAAATCTGGGGCTGGCGACCTAAGTAAAATTCAAAATACTTAATATGTACTAATACTTAATAAGTATTTAATAAGTACGTACTTAAAATCAGGTTGGACTATCAGGGTTGTCGGCACTTGCTTCGTCAGCATCAACGTCATCTACTGCGCCGTCTTCCGCACCCTCGCCGACCTTGCGTTCAGCTTTGTGCTTGAGCTTTTCTTCTTTTTTCTTCTTTTTCGCCAACTCTTTTTGACGCTTATCGTATCCGTAATTTGGTGTTGCCACAGTATGCTTTCAAGTTTTCAGAAGGGCACTTTAACACAGCATCATGTCGTTACGTTGTAAAACCTAACTCAATACTGTCCGCTATTTCATACAAATCTATATTAACTACTCCGAACACGCTATCCCCATGTGGCCACATGCCAGGCATGTACCGGATGGTGCCACAATCTGCGTGTTAGCCCGATGCTTTAGCAAGATTGCTTAGACTTCAGCATTTCAGTACAAATAAAGGACACGTTAAGCACATGAATATATTTTATAAACAAAGTCGTGGCCGCCATATTTACCGTTATCAAAAGCCGCTTAGAAAACAATTATTACCTTACCCCAAATTTTCGTACATTGCTCTTCGGCACGTAATGTGGGGTATCAATTATTTGCACCAAATCAACGGGCAATACAAAAACAGCAACCGTATCGAGTAATTGTTCAGATTGTTGCTGTAAATTTAATGCAGCTGCAGCGATTTGCTCGACCATGGCCGCATTTTCCTGGGTAGTCTGATCCATGATCATAATTGCTTGATTAATTTGATTCAAGCCTGCATTTTGCTCTCTACTGGAATTCGAAATTTCACTAACAATATCAGAGACATGTTTAATTTCCTGCAGCAGGCTGCCCATTGAGCTACCAGCCTGATCAACCAATCGAGCACCGTCACCGACACGGTCGACAGAATCACCAATGAGTACTTTGATTTCCTTGGCTGCCAATGCACTGCGTTGTGCCAGATTGCGCACCTCGCTGGCGACAACAGCAAAGCCCCTCCCCTGCTCGCCAGCTCTGGCAGCTTCGACCGCGGCATTCAGTGCGAGGATATTGGTTTGGAATGCGATACTGTCAATGACACTGATGATATCGGTGATTTTTTGCGATGAAGCATTGATTTCCTTCATCGTATTAACTACATTCCCCACAACAATACCGCCATTTTCAGCAGATTTCGCCGCTGATTGAGTCAGCTTATTAGCATTAAAAGCATGTTCTGCACTTTTCTCTGCCGTCGAAGTCATTTTCTCTATCGAACTAGCCGTCTCCTCCACCGATCCGGTCTGCGCTTTCGTTCTTGCAGAAAGATCCGCATTACCATTGGCGATTTGTGAAGAGCCGCTAGCGACACTCATCGCGCTGGCACGCACATCGCTGATGACCCTGATCAGGCTATCCTGCATTTCCTTCATCACAAACAGTATACTTTTACTATCTTTGGCGGAGACTAGGACATTACCTGAAAGATCACCCGAGCTAATTTTCAGCGCAATGGCAGCCGCATAATCTGGCTCGCCACCCAATTGACTTAAGAGGTTTCTAGTAAATAATACTCCCATCAAAATCGAAATCACTACGCTCAATATTGATAATGTAAGTACAATTTTTTTACCTAGCGTAATTTCTTGATCTATCGCAGCGCTCTTGATTCGCGTCGACTCTGAATTTATTTTCTTTAATCCATTTAATGCAGTTTCTATCGGCTTATCCATCCCTTTAATTGCCGCATCAATTTCAGGAATCGCGGCGCCAGCCGCCTTCATTTCTATCACTTTTATGATGGATGCGCGATAAGCACGAACACTATTGGCAAGATCAGATAGCAAAACATCTTCCGAGCTAGAATTTGCTCCGGTCTTTCTGTAATTATCTGCTGCTTTTTCAATTTCATTTAATTCTGAATCGAATTTTTTGTCATAGTCTTTGGTTCTCAAAATATAATTTTTGAAATTTTGCACCGCACTACCAAGGTGTTGTATGGCGTTGGCATTGATTTCTTGCTTGGCATTGGTGACCGTCTCAAACTCATGCCATTGCCCGCTAATGCTACCCAGACTATAAAAACTTGTCGCGCTAACACAGAGAATAAAAAAAGTCATCGTGCCAAACATAAAAATTAACTTTGTGGCAAATTTCAGTTTTCCAAATGACATGGTCGCCTCCTTAGATAATTGCAAAATATTTTTTTATTTTCTTATGTGCGGTTTTTACAAAGTACAGCAGAAACAGTATCCATACACCGCATGAGAGTTGTTGCTAGATTGCATTTCAACCTGACCCAGTAGCAGAAAAAATTCATTTCGATGAAATCAATTTCCATGCTGATCTTTGTGAAAATGTGCTAAAAATAGTATAACTCAAGCAAATAAAATGCTTGCTTTCGTTTACGCAATGGCGCTGACGCAAACATCGACAGCAGTAATAACTCGATGTAACACTGTGTCAATTGCAATATGCGGCTTAGCAAAAATGAGATAACAAATAAGAAAAAGACGGCCCTTTAGGCCTAATGCCGTTCAGTTAGCAGGTTTTCGCACAACGCGAACGGCATAGCGGTTTGGTCTTGCCTTGACGGCCCGGTCGTATTTTCGACCGGGCCGTTCGTCATTGAGGAGGCTAACCAGCCTTTCACGCAGATGCTTCATCG
>NZ_JAUSFI010000158.1 GCF_030651495.1 Undibacterium sp. | reverse complement strand
AATCAGTGGCTGTCTTTACGCCGTGCCACCAAAGTGCTGGATGTACAGCACGATCAGGTGGATCTTTTTGTCGAGGGCCATGCACAACGGGTAGGCTGGTTGTTGCTGGTGGGCAACATCTACCTGTTTTTCGCGATGATCTATTTGTTGGTGTAGCGGCGGGCATGTAGGTGGGAGGGGGCGAACATCGATCCGCTCCTCTTTTCATAGCTTTCTAAGCAATAGATACGCCGGCTAGAGGCATATTTAGCACATAAAATCCGCCAATCATCTGCCGGGCAACCCTTGCTGACGATGGGGCAGGAAAGAAAAATGCGAGGGATTCATGATGAAGCCCTCGCATTTTGCAGTCACTGGCAGAACATGATCAGTTACAAAAATTGGTTGCAACCCTCGCAGCCAATCACTAGCAACCAGCTCTTTTTAAATACCAAGGATGGTAGCGTTAGCTGTGCTGCCGCCAGCAGTTTGGGTCACAACACAGGTGTTTGCACCTGCCGCCAGAGCCGTTACTGCGTCCAATGTGTAGCCACTAGTAATGCCGCCTTGCAAGATGGCCGTCGCAGCGGTAGAGCAAGTCAAACCGGTGGTGGTAGAGCCTTTAAGCGAATTGGCGCTTTTAGCCGCGTAGTTGATTGCGCTGGCGGAGTTGATACCACCAACCACCCCTGCCAATGCTGCCGTTTGCGCATCACTCTTCAAATCAATAAACTTCGGAATCGCCACTGCGGCCAACACGCCCAAGATCACGATCACCATCACCAGCTCGATCAATGTAAAACCCGATTGCTTTTTCATATTCATATTCATATTCCTTTGAGATTTAATTGAGTGAGGCCGCAGCCCCACCTCATAACAACCTGTACCAGCTTCGCACCGCAGCACAAAACCGGACAACACCTAGTAGGCATGTTTTGCATTCACGCAAACTCTGCTATTAAGTTTCACCGGCCACAAGGAACTAGCCTGTTTACTCAGTTATGCCGTCCACAGTTCCACACTCCGTGTCGGTCTTGCCTGTAATCTGCAAGCAGGCCAAGCGCGCCGCATTATGCTCCGCCTTAGCCCCGGTAGTGTAAGCAGTCTTAGCAGTGGTCGCGTCGCTCTTCAAATCAATAAATTTCGGCATCGCCACTGCCGCCAGTACACCCAAAATCACGATCACCATCACCAACTCAATCAGCGTAAAACCGCGTTGTACCTGTTTCATGTTGTTTACCAAATAAAAATTAAAACCTTGCCTGAAAAACGGTTCAGACGACCATGCAAATAAAACATCTCGCAAGATATTGTTACTTACCCTCACATTTTAATTTAATTCTTGACCATGCCATGTATAAATTTCTTTGGCCGTCAGCTGCAAAGGCCCTGGCTCACCCTCCACGCGAAACCAGGCCATGACGTCGCCACTGGGGCTATCGAGCCATTCGGCGTGCATGGGCAGGTAGCCGACACAGGTGCAAACCGGGTCGAACACCCAACTGCCCGCGGGCACAGACTGCGCT
>NZ_JAUSFI010000156.1 GCF_030651495.1 Undibacterium sp. | reverse complement strand
CTCTTAAGTGGATAAGTACTGCGTATCTACTTTGGCACATCGATGCCGTCGAGTTGTGAGAATCCTTCTTCATTTCTATTCTCTGTTGCCCGACTGCCTCATTGCCATCCCTTTCGGGGGGAGGCGTTCATTCCATTTGCGTGGTGGGCGTATGCTGTTTTTTTAAAATACTATCTGGTCAAATTTTTTATATATTGAGCGAATTCATCACCAAGTTCAGGATGCTTAAGACCTAGTGCCACTCCGGCTTTTAAATACCCTAATTTGGAGCCACAATCATAACGTGTCGCCGCGCAACGATAAGCATATACGGCCTCATCGTTAAGTAGTGCGGCGATACCATCGGTGAGTTGAATTTCTCCACCGGAGCCTTTACCCAATTTTTCCAAGTAAGAAAAAATCTTTCCCGACAAAACATAGCGGCCAACTACGGCCAAGGTGGACGCTGCCTGATCCGGAGAAGGTTTCTCCACGATGCCGTGCATTTTTTCCATTCTGTCCTTATACGGCGTGCCACTGACGATGCCGTATTGCCTAGTGAACTCGCGTGGCACATTTTGCACCGCAATGATGCTGGCGCCCTCCTCCTGATACAAGCGGGTCATTTGGGCGATGGCTGATGGATAACCTGGGTCAGCATCCATCAAGTCGTCCGCCAATAGCACAGCAAATGGATCATCTCCTATCACTGGGCGAGCGCACAAAACTGCATGGCCCAGTCCCAAGGGAGCCGGTTGGCGTATGTAAATGCAACTGATATTTTTGGGGATTACATTTTGTACCAACTCTAAAAGAGCCTGCTTACCAGCCCGTTCTAACTCACACTCCAGTTCGTACGCGGTATCAAAATGATCTTCAATAGCGCGCTTATTGCGGCCTGTTACAAACACCATTTCTGTAATACCCGCTTCCACAGCTTCTTCTACCGCATATTGGATCAAAGGCTTATCAACCACCGGTAACATTTCTTTCGGTTGCGCCTTGGTCGCGGGTAAAAAACGACTACCTAACCCGGCAACAGGAAATACCGCTTTTTTTATTCTTACCATTTCATCTTCCTATTATTTAGAAAAATAATCACACTCCATTCAATGGTGATTGAACATCTAAATTTATTCTAAATAAACTAAAAAAACTTCACCTATCAAACTTATATTTTGATCATTTTTTTGGTTTTTTTGTTGATACCTTGACCGTGTGCTTGACCACTTCTTCAACACCACGCTGACCGTGCATATCCGTATCAACCAAACCACGTTGCAAATCTTTGTATGCCTGTTTCATTATTTTTTTCGGCTCGATTGCTTCTGCATCCGCCATTTCATCCCGTTCATGAGGTAAGCGTAGAGCACTCTCGGCATGAGCCATGCTCTTCGCGCTCACTTGGGGTTTGACTGGTATCGATTTCATGACATGCTTTCATATTATCGTGGTGCTGGTATATTTCCCGACCGCCAGCCCCGGTAGTCCGAGGGGTACACTAGAGCGACTCCGGAGAAACTAAAGCATTCTTAATTTCATCCTTAAAGCCTGCCATTGCAGATTACAAAAAATTCGCAATGGCAGGCTTTAATCTATCTGGCCTCGAAGAACCCTTAGAGAAGATATTTACACTATATTGAATAGTTTTCTGTCGTTCAGTGCGATAAGACACATAGAGTAAAAAAATAACAAAACATTGAGAATTTTTTGCTAAATCATCGAGCTCAAAAATGGTGAGCGCCGCGCTCGCAGGCGTTAATCCCTGCGCAGGACGCAAAGCAGCGCAATTGTAGGAATTTTTACGCAGGCTTCCTACCATTCCTAAAATATTGATCGTTTTTATTTTAAGATTATTCTTTCGTTTAAGAATAATAATATTTTCTGTTTTTTTGGATTTATGTTTACCGACTACTTACTTGTCAGACTTGCCAGTTACGCGCCAGATCACGTTACCGACGTCATCAGCCACTAGCAATGACCCGTGCTTATCTATCATGACACCCACTGGCCGACCGTAGGCAAACCCATCTGAGCTGAGAAATCCCGTCAGCACATCAATAGGCGGTGTAGCAGAAGGTCTGCTGCCATCAAAGGGGACAAAAATAACTTTGTAACCGCTATGTGGCCGCCGGTTCCACGAGCCATGCTGACCAATAAACATACCGTTAGCAAACACATCCGGCAGCGAATTACCGATAGCTGACACTAAACCCAGAGAGGCGGTATGCGCCCCTAATGCGTAGTCCGGCACAATCGCCTGGGCCACTAATGCAGGTTGCTGCGGAGTGACGCGCTGATCAATATGCCAACCGTAGTAGCTGTACGGCCAACCGTAGAATCCCCCGTCTCGAACTGAAGTCATATAATCGGGAACCAAATCGCTACCAAGCTCGTCCCGTTCGTTAACTGCCGTCCACAATGCGCCACTGTGTGGTTCCCACGTCAACCCATTCGGATTGCGCAAGCCGGAGGCAAAGATGCGGTGAGCTCCATTTTTTATATTCACTTCCCAGATAGCGGCACGTTCCGCTTCAACCGCCATACCCCGTTCGGCCACATTGCTATTTGAGCCTATCGTTACATACAACTTACTACCGTCTGGGCTAGCGATAAGATTTTTGGTCCAGTGATGGTTAATTGCACCGGCTGGCAAATCCAGCAATTTAACACCAGGTATTTTTATTTCAGTAGCGCCGATTACATAGGGGAATCGCAACACAGCGTCAGAGTTGGCGACATAAAAATCGTTGCCCAGCAATGCCATACCAAACGGTGAGTTGAGTCCTTCTAATAGCACCGAACGCAAATCTGCTACGCCGTCACCATCGGTATCCCGCAGCAATGTAATACGGTTGGCGCTAGGTACTCCAGCGCCCGCCTTTTTCATGATTAAACCCATTAGCCAGCCTTTGATCCCTTTAGCGTCTTCGGGCTTAGGCGGCGCATTAGTTTCCGCGACCAATATATCGCCGTTGGGCAAAACATATAACCAGCGAGGATGATCCAGATCGCTGGCAAATGCCGCTACACGCAAACCATTTGCTGGCTGCGGTGTCACTCCCAAAGGCCATCCTTTGGCAGGTGCGATATTTACGGTCGGAATCAAAGTCTGCCGTGTGGGTGGCAAAATAGGCTGAGGTCCAATACCTGCCGAAATCGGTAGCGTAGCAATTTCGCCACAAGCGCTAAGTATTAAGGTAACAGCGATAGATAGCACGATAATTATCGTGCTATCCGAATGCAAACGAATCAAGCTAAATACGCTACAAAAACGATTCATTTTCATCATCAATCCATGAAAAGCAATGTAACAATCACGGCCACCCCGCAACTAGGCCTCTAGCCCGAGTCTCAACTATGGGCCAACGCGGAATGGCAGCGATCAGTATCGGAACAAGAACTATCAAAAAAAACGATAGCAAAGCTCGTGGCACTGTCCAATATTAATTATTGAGAGGTTGAACTAGATGAAGCCGGAGCTGGCGGTACAACGATTACCGTAGTACCACTACCCGGTTTACCTTCTTTTCCTTTACTGCCTTCCATTCCCTGCAACCCTTCGTTGCCCTGATTGCCTTGGCTACCAGTTGCGCCTTGTGTACCAGTTGCTCCTTGGGAACCAGTTGCGCCCTGTGGACCAGCTGGGCCAGGTACGGTGACGGGCTCAGAAGGTACAGCAACTACGACTGGTTTGTTGTCGCATGCGCCGAGCAACAAAGTGGACATTAACGCAAAAAGCGGAATAAAATTTTTCATTGGAAATCCTTTAAAAATGAAGAAAAAATGTGGCGCGATTGACTAAGCACTATCCACAAGCAAACTAATACGGTCTATTTCCCGTATCAGTACTGAAATAGACTAAGTCCATTCAATCCGCAAGTCAGTGCGCTAGCACACACACGATGATTTATTTCCAACATTAAGGATATTATTGGCAATGGGCGCATTGGTCCGCCCACAATGTATGTCATTTATCGGGACTATGCACCTCAGTATGCAAGCGGAGGTAATTCATGTACCACCAAACCAGTATCTTCTGAGACCGTGGTCAGCCAACCAGCGTGCTGAATGGCACGCATCGCGTCTTTATACCCCTGATCCCAGCGCCATGAAATCGACCCCTTAGAAAAATTAATATCTTTTGACGCCATATGCCAATCGCGCCCAGCATAGGGTAACCGGACTACATGCATCGTACTATCGGCACCGAGCGCAGCCAATTCAGCTACCACAGTCTCGGTCTTGGCATGCAGCGGCAATAAGGCATAGAATTCACGCAACTTGTGTTGCAAATTATGGGTGCTCAGATAGTCTTGAATGTGACGCTTAGAGCGCGAAGCAAACATGACATCTTTTTGCCGCGTCTGCACTTCATCCAGTGTAGTGGGTTCAGGCCCATCTGCGCTCCACAAATCCACCATAAAACACAACGTATCTATATGCGGCAGATCGTCCAGCACTGTTGCCAGAGGGGTATTGGAATATAAGCCGCCATCCCAATACAATTCGCCATCAATCCGTACTGGTGGAAAACCTGGCGGCAAGGCACCACTGGCAAGGACATGGTCGGCGCTCATAGTGATATGGGCATTGTCAAAGCTTGCCAGTTCACCGGTCTTTACTTTCATCGCATTGACGGTCAGACGCATACCGTCTGCGGCGTTCAAATAATCAAAGTCAACCAGCTCAGCTAGCGTATTCGCCAATGGGGTTGTGTCGTAAAAACTGGCGTCTTCAGGCCTTACTGCCACACTCATTCCAAACAGACTGAGCACGCGCGGCTTAAAAAAACCGGGGACACCGCGCAGGATGGTGTCAAGGGTAGATAACCAGATGTTGGAGCGTCGATATGTATCAGGTATGGAAGCCAAATCGACCCCATCTTGATGAGATACCCGTTCCCAAAACTGCTTCAGTTTTTGCAATCGTGTCTCAGGCGGATTACCTGCGAGGAGCACCGCATTAATAGCACCAATCGAGGTACCAACGATCCAGTCCGGCACTAACCCATGTTCATGCAATGCTTGGTAGACGCCCGCCTGGTAAGCACCTAGTGCGCCACCACCTTGTAACACTAAGACAATACGTAAGCCTTCGGGGTTTAATTTGTTGATTGGTTTCATAGGTATGCTTCAGAAAAAAATATGCCGGCACAATTGGCCGCACATTGCGGTTAATTACTTATTTAAATTATATCGCACTGCAAGTAAACATTAATTCACGCTCTATTCCAAAAATAGAATGCCAGAGTTGATGTGAGTTCCCGTGTACGTTAGCGTACAGACTTGTTTATAGGATCAGACTAAATTTCTCCTTAGACGTTAACCAAATCGCTAATCCATTCGGATTGCTGACATTATAAAATAAGGTGAATTCATGAAAATAACTCAACTATGCGTTACTGGTATGGTCGCATTATCTACGCTAATGCCACTAACATTCATCACAGGTCAGGCGCACGCACAATCTTATAATGCCGTGCGTCCAACCCCACGCATTGAAGGTTTCAATGTGGACGAAGTGCGTCGTTTAAGCCCGGGAGTAGAGCTTAATTTTGAGCTCTACGGCACGCCAGGCGGTTTGGCGACCTTACGCATTGCAGGCGCAACACGCAATCTGACTTTAGTTGAAAATGAGGCGGGTCAATACGAAGGCACTTACATTATTAGTAGCCGTGACAAAATCGCCGCACGTAGTCCGGTTACTGCCAATTTACGAGTAGGTAATCAGGTCGCTAGTGAAGTCCTGAATGAGTCCCTGCAAGTGGGCGTCGGGTACCACAGTCTACGAGCCACGAATGGCCCTGCACCAAAAATAGAGCGTTTTAATGTCGAACCGGCAGCGGATCTAGGCGGCGGCAATGATTTGCGCTTCACGGTATTGGGCACACCCGGTGGTAAAGTAGATCTCACTATCAATGGTGTAAAGGGAAAAATCCTTTTACCTGAAGTAAATAGTGGCGAATATGCCAATAGCTACACGATCAAAAACCGCGACAGAATAACACCGAACAGCCGAGTAACGGCCAATCTACGCATGGGTGAACGCGTTACTAGCGCCACTTTGGGCAAAGTCTTGCAAAGTGCCGCTGTGGTAACTCCCCCAGTAGCGCATGTGGCTCACATTTGCAATAACTGCGGCACGGTAGAAGCGGTAAATCTGATCGAAATCAGAGGTGAAGGCAGCTATTTGGGCACGATAGGCGGTGGCGTAGTCGGTGCTTTACTGGGTAGCCAGGTCGGTGGCGGAAGCGGTCGCACTGCGGCCGAATTAGCTGGCGCAGTAGGTGGCGCCTACGCTGGTCGTGCCATCGAAGGAAACTCACGCAAATCGAATCATTTTGAAGTGGTCGTTCGTCTGCAGAACGGCGCATCACAAACAATTAGCTTTGCCAATGATCCAGGCTATCGGATTGGAGATCAGGTCAAAATCAATAATGGCGTTCTAGTACGGACACCATAAATTTAAAGAAACCTGAATTTATTTTTTACACAATATTGCCTGCGTCGTCAGGAAATTTTACAAAAGCACGGATTTTTCCGCGTACTTTTAATCATTTTATCTAGAGGGGAACGCCATGTTTTTAGTGCCTACTTCAGCGCCTGCTTCAAATATAGAATCTATTGCACTGGCACCAAATGCGCATGCAAACTTCCCCTCTTTATCCAATGAGGCGGGGTGGCGTTGCAAAGGAGATCTTTGGTCAAATTTACATGACATCTGTGAATTGCTCAATATTCGATTTTCCTCCAACAAAGGTAAAGAAATTTTATTTCAGCATGTTCGATATAAAGCGGGTCAGAAAATTCACAAGATAGGTCAACATTTTGAGAATCTCGCCATTGTCAATTGCGGCTTCCTAAAAACCGGCGTGATTGATGAATATGGCAGTGAACAAGTCCTAAGTTTTCCGATGAAGGGGGATCTATTAGGCATTGATGGGATCTATAATCAGTGCCATGCGACTGAAGCAGTGGCCTTATCAGATTGCGACATCATTTTGGTTCCATACAAAACTTTCTCGACATTAGGGCATACCTACGCCGAACTTGAACAAGCTATGTTTAGCGTCATGAGTCGCGAACTGTTGCGTGAGCGGACAATGGCGAGCATGCTTAGTGCATTGGGTGCGGAAGCGAAAGTAGCGCGTTTTCTGAGCAATCTTGGTATACGCTTCAGCGAACTGGGTTATTCCGGTAAAGTCTTTAATCTCCGAATGACTCGCCATGAAATTGCAAGCTATCTAGGGTTGGCCATAGAAACCGTCAGCCGTACTTTGACAGCGTTACATGAATTGGGCGTGATCAAGGTAGATCAACGACAAATTGCCATTATTGACGCGCTCTTTTTAAAAACTTTTCGTCGATTGCCGTCTACCAGGTCACGCATTAAAGTCACACAAATGACCGCCCCTAAAGTAACAAGAAGTCTGACAAAAAATATCACCCAAAAAGTCCCTGTGCTGAGTGCCAAAAATACATTACTTCAGCAAAATAAAGAATTGGCAAATATCTTAAATTAATAGCAATCCAAAAACATTGACACTAACTTAAAAATGATGATGGTCATCAACTAAGTAAGGGAAAAAATATGTCATACAAAACTATTCTCGTTCACGTGGATGACCCTCGTAGATCTGAAATTTTTGATGTCACACTAAGAGGATCATATTTGTTGCGAACTTAGTTGTTTGCTTTGGTCTAAAAAATGCCAACGATAGTATTAACAGGAGTATTTCATGGGCTACGATAGCTATCTTCACCGGATCATCTTTGTGATGAGCTTGGTTGCCGCAACGCTGACGGCAACCGCCTGTGCATCGTTACCCGAAGTGCGTTATTTAAGTAGTTCGCTCACTGCATCTTCCAGTCCAACTATCACCAATGCGCAAGGCAATCTCAACGCAAAAAAATCACGCTCTCTCTTGTCTAAGAGATGGCGTAACTCACATATAGATATTGCTGCAATGGCTGCTCTAGAGGAAGCCGCTACCGGTACCCCTCTAATCGCAGGCAACAAAATCACCTTGCTTTATGATGGGCCACAAACCATGACGGCCATGATGGAAGCGATCAATAGCGCGAAAGATCATATTAATTTAGAAACTTATATCTTCGATCAGGATGAAGTCGGTATCCGTTTTGCAGAACTGCTCATGGCGCGTCAACGCGCTGGTGTGCAAGTGAATATTATTTATGACAGCGTCGGTACTATAGGTACACCGCAAGCGTTCTTCGATAAAATGCGCGATGCTGGAATCCGACTGTTAGCCTTCAATCCGGTCAATCCACTGAAACTCATCGGGTCATGGGAACCCAATAATCGAGATCATCGAAAAATTCTGGTCGTTGATGGAGTAGTCGCTTTTACCGGCGGCGTAAATATCAGCAGCACCTATGCCAACAGCTCACTATTTCGTTCAGCAAGCCGACGCAATACCAAAGTTGGTTGGCGCGATACCCATATCAAAATTGAAGGACCGGCAGTTGCCGCATTGCAATGGACATTTTTAGATACATGGACCAGCGAGAAATCCCCCGACCTTTCTGATAGCAACTTTTTCCCACCATTAAAAGAGGCCGGAGATAAACTGGTTCGTGTTCTAGCCAGCGAGCCAGATGGTGATCAGGATATTTATAAAGCTTATGTACTGGCGATACAAGAAGCCAAAAACACCATACACATTACCTGCGCCTACTTTGTGCCAGACATACAGATTTTGCAGGCATTAAATGCTGCCGCACGACGCGGTGTTGACGTCAAAATTATTTTGCCTGGTGTATCGGACAGCAGCTTAGTATTTCACGCCACGCAATCTTTTTACGATGAAATGCTAACCAATGGGATTAAGATTTATCAACTACAAATTGCCGTATTGCATGCCAAGACTGCCGTAATTGACAAGGTGTGGGCGACGGTGGGCTCAACCAATATCGATACCCGCAGCTTCTTGCACAATAATGAAATCAATGTGGTGGTCTTTGGCGAAGAATTCGGGGTCGCGATGGAAAACGCGTTTACCGAGGATTTGCGCTACTCTGTCGAAATGACCAAGAGTAAATGGGAGCAACGGCCGCTGACTGACCGATTCAAAGAATGGACTGCTCGCCGACTTCAGTATTGGCTGTGACGTGTCGTTGGTGGATATAACAACCATGCAAAAGCCTGAAATCACAATAATGGAATAACGATGTATAAACGTTTTAGATCAGTAAAATTAGCCAGTTTGAAATATTCACTACTAATCTGCATTGCACTGCTAGCATGTGCTGCACAGGCTGCGCCAGAGCTATCTGCCGTCACCTTACGAGCAAAATACACATCTTTACAAGAACAACTGAAGCAAAATCAATTCAACCGTCCTTTGGTTCTCGACTCAACTGAAACTCCTGACCGCTCCAATGGCGAGATCTACGCGATCGTCGATTATTCCTTTGCCAATGTGAATACTGGCCTGAATGATCCAGATCACTGGTGTGACATACTGCTGCTGCATATTAATACCAAATATTGCCATGCATTAGTAAGCCCATCGGGAACCGTTTTGAGGCTTAATATCGGTAAAAAAACACCCGAAGACCTAGCCCACGTAGCACGTTTTGATTTTAATTATAGTGTTGTTGCAACGACACCGGAATATCTAGAAATCGTACTCAGCGCCAAAGATGGCCCTCTTGGTACCAGCGACTATCGTATCTTGCTAGAAGCGGTGGCACTGCCAGGTGCCAAGACATTTTTACATCTGACCTATTCATATACGATGAATTTTTCGGCACATTTGGCGATACAGGCTTATCTCGGCACTATCGGCAGTGGTAAGGTAGGATTTACCGTTATCGGCAAACAAGCCGATGGCCAAACTGAGTACATAGGTGGAGTCCGTGGCTTGGTAGAACGTAATACCATGCGTTATTACCTGGCGATTGATAGCTTTTTAGGCGCAGCTAGTGCACCACCGGAAGCACAGTTTGAGAAACGGCTAAAGAGCTGGTTTATGGCCGTCGAACGTTATCCTCGGCAGTTACATGAGATGGACCAACGCGAATATGTAGAGATGAAGCGCGCTGAAAACTTGCGCCAGCAGAAAGTGTATTAACATCTGATTCCAACTATTATCCACGCTACCGTCCCGACTTTGGAAAGCGCGTGGATTTAGAAATGTGAATTGAATTCAATTCAATTCACAACTTATTGGACCGAGCTCAATTTAGCTTTACGCAGTTACTTCTTGATACTCATTTGATTCACCACACTGACGACGCCCTCAACCTGCTTAGCGACATCCACAGCATGGCTTAATTGGACTGTACTATCAACAAAGCCACTCAGTTGAACCTCACCTTTTCGTGTGTTCACTGATACTTCCATACTCTTCATCACGGGGTCAGCCAACATTGCGGCCTTAACTTTAGCGGTAATTACGCTATCATCAATCTTATTGCCGACGGACTGCTTCCCCTCTTTTATAGTCAGCTTATTCGTTACACTTTTGACTCCCTGGACGCCCTGAGCGACCAAAATACTACGGTCAATTTGCGCTTGGTTGTCAGCAAAGCCGCTTAACACTACCTCGCTCTTGCGCGTCTCTACTTTGATATCAAGACTCTTGATATAGTCATCCGACATGAGCGCAGTCTTGACTCTGGTCGTCACCACAGAATCATCGATTTCGTTACCAATGGTAGTAGATGCTACGGTGCCAGTATCGCTTGCTTTGTTGCAGCCTGACAAAGGGATAAATAATACGCACGCAGCGATTGCGCTGGCACAGGTCAAACGAGATGAGAGCTTAATCATGATTTATCCAGTTCAGAATGAAAGAAATTTTAAATGCCTTTGCACTATGTACTTTTGCTCACGATCACTCTGTGCGCTAACGAACGTAATGCAATTTCTTACTGATGAAAATCTGAGAGTCTCTGCGATCAAGGAAGAAAAAAATTCATAAAGGTCATGCCCACGGCGCAGTCCCCATGCGCCTTACAGGCACGACTGGCCCAAGAGGTGCATGGGGACTGCGCCGTGGGCTAGATCACTTTTTATTTTATAAATGAGGTACTAAAGGAGGCGGAACCATGACAAATTTTTGCCATTTTTATTTATCGATAAATCAACTAATTCTTTTAAATTCCACCTATTTGGCAGTTTCCGATGCTACGCAGCTCATAAAATTGATCTGCTGTGATGGGGTGGCTAAAAAAATAACCTTGTCCTTCTTCACAATTTTGGGATTTAAGAAAGCTTAGCTGCGCTTGATTCTCAATACCCTCGGCGATCACACGTAGTTTGAGATTATTCCCCATCCCGATGACCGCACTGACGATGATCCCGTTATCGGTATCGATAGCAATATCGCGCACAAACGACTGATCAATTTTCAAAACATCGATAGGGAATCGCTCCAGATAACTCAAACTAGAATAACCGGTACCAAAATCATCGACGGCCAATTGGACTCCCATATTTTTCAGCTCTTGAAGTATGGCAGCGCTGGCCTGTGCATCACGCATTAATACGCTTTCGGTGATTTCCAATTCTAAATAGCCGGGATCCAATCCGGTATCGTTCAAGATAGTGCGTACGCCTTCAAAAAAATGTTTTTGTCGAAATTCAACCGCAGAAATATTCACCGCGATCGATATCGGCATAAGCCCGGCGTCTACCCATCGCTTTGCTTGTGTACATGCTTCGAGCAACACCCAGCGTCCTATCGGTACAATCAAGCCGCAATCTTCCGCGATACGCATAAATCGTGCTGGAAGAACCATTCCCAAATCCGGATGTATCCAGCGCAACAAAGCTTCAACACCGGTCACTAAACCGGTATCGAGATTCACCTTGGGTTGATAATGCAAAACAAATTCGTTCTTCTCCAGTGCTGTGCGCAAATTTGCTTCAATCAATTGCCGTTCCACCGCACGGATATTCATCGAACTCCTAAAAAACTGGAAATTGTTGCGCCCTTTCTCTTTAGCATGATACATCGCGATATCAGCACTTTTAATCAGTGTTTCTGCATCCTCGCCGTCGGCCGGATAGATACTGATGCCAATACTAGTGGTAACGTATAACTCATCCTGGTCAATAGAATGCGGTAAAGCCAGTACGCCAAGAATTTTGTTAGCGGTAGCGGCTGCATCTTCTTCGCTCTTGCCTTCCGCTAACAGAATGACAAACTCATCCCCGCCCTGCCGGCTAACCGTATCAGATCCACGCACACACCCACTCAGACGCTGCGTCACCGATTGCAGTAACTTGTCTCCGGTCGCGTGCCCTAAAGAATCATTTATGTGTTTAAAATTATCCAGATCAAGGAATAGTACGGCGAGTTGCGAGTTGTTTCTTTTAGATAATATAATTGCGTGCGCTATGCGGTCATTCAACAATGCGCGATTCGGCAAGTTGGTCAGAAAATCATGCTGCGCCAGATGGGCCATTTTTTTGGCCATTGATTGCGCTAAACTAACGTCATGGAACACAATCACTACACCGGTAGGCTGTCCGTCCCAGTCATTAATTGGGGCAGCAGAATCTTCGATAGAGACATGACTACCATCGCGCCGGACTAAAACCGTATCTGGCGGCAATCCAATAGACTTATTTACCTCTAACACCAACTCAACTGTATTGCGTTCGGGTTTACCAGTTATGCCATTGATGATTTTAAACACGTCACCAAGAGCGTGGCCGCTCGCGTCCAATCTCGACCACCCGGTCATTTTTTCTGCCGCGATGTTGAGATAATCGATAATACCTTCCATATCGGTGCAAATCACCGCATCACCGATAGAGTTAAGTGCAATTTCTGCGCGCGCTTTTTCTTTATAAAAGGCATCTTCCACCGCTTTACGCTGAATAATATTGCGTAGCGTTTGCGGCACCAGGCTACTGACAAGATGCTCTTTTAATAAATAGCCTTGGGCGCCACGCTGTACCGCCTCTACTGCTAATGCGTCATCCTCCACACTCAAGGTCATGATCGGAGTGTGGGGTGCAGCGGCAAACAATTGATCAAAAGTGGCGATTCCATGGCTATCGGGCAAAGACAAATCGACCAATATGGCATCAATTCCCCCCATGCGCAGTCTTTTAAGCGCGGTTGAAAGATGCCGCACCCATTCAACCTCGAAAGGACCATCTCTGGCGCTACCAAGGACAGCGGTCAGGGTATCCGCATCGCCAGGGAGATTGGTAATAATAATAATTCGGTTTGCCATGTTGCCTTCAATCCTATCTGCCACTTAAGCCATCATAAAATTAGCTAAAATTTAACTAAGATCCAACAAAAATTTCTTTTAACATTAGCAACATCACCATCTTTTATCGGTGAGCAGGCATATAGAATTAAACAAAGGCCAGATAATGGCCTTTGTTGATAAAACCATTATTTTTATCTAAAAAATAATTATTTACGAGCAAGTATGACACCTAGCAATAGCCCAATGCTGGCCGCTGCGCTAATCGTACGCCACGGATTTTCTTTCACGTAATGGTCTGCCGATACGCACATTTCCTTGCCGGCAGCAAACGCACTTGCTTGCGCATCTTGTGCCTTGCCCAATGCGGTATCCAGTAACTGCATGCCTTTTTGACGCGCTTCAGTTGCTTTTTCGCCAGTCAAGGTGGTGGCTTCTTGAAATACCATTTGGGCATTTTTAATGAGTGTGTTGATGTCATTGTTGACTGTTTTTAAACTTGCTTCCAGCATGGTGTGCTCCTAAATAAGTAGTGGACGTTGAAAATCATAAATACATCTATAACACTATGCCAATAAATCACGCATATCATCGGCGTGCTCTTCTTCCATCGCCATAATGCCAACCAGCATATGACGCGTAGTCGGGTCGGTTTCGCCTATCGTTTCTATCATCTGACGATAGGCTTCGATGGCGATACGTTCCGCGATCAGATTGGCTTTAATCATGGATTGAATGCTATCCGAATCATCATATTCGGCATGACTACGCTCAATCAACGTGGCGGGATTAAAATCAGGTTTGCCATTTAACTGTACGATGCGTTCAGCCAATAGATCAGCATGACCTTGCTCCTCAAGGGCATGCTGCAGAAATTCAGCCTTGATCGGCCCATTCTGTAAGCCGGTAACTGTGTAGTAATGACGCTTGTAGCGCAAGATACACACGAGTTCGGTCGCCAGCGCACCGTTTAACATATCGATCACCTCCTTACGGTTTGCTTGGTAGCCCGCCGTTACTGCACCATCATCGATATGTCTGGCTGCTTCGCGGATGGCCGCAGTATCGATCCCTATGTGCTTAGATTTATTTACTTCATGCATGATTTTCTTTCAGTAAGAATAAAAAAATAAGAAATCAAAATTTCTGCAAATTAACGCGGTGTAATTTTTCCATTGGCATCAGAAAGGATGATTTCTACGCGTCGGTTCAACTGCCGATTTTGTGCTGTGTCATTGGCGGCGACAGGAAACGCTTCGCCATAGCCTCGTACCGCAATACGATCGCGATTGACTCCTTGTAATTGCAACGCACTCCGTACTGCAGTGGCGCGGCGCTCGGATAATTCTTGATTATGTTCAGCGGAACCGGTGCTGTCTGTAAAACCCTCTACCAGTACGGTGCGCTGGGGATTTTGTTGCAAGATATCCGCCAATTTTTGTGCTGTACGCATGCCATCCGGATTTAAACGCGCCTGATCGGTGCCGAACAAAACATCGCCAAGAGTGATAATGATGCCGCGTTCAGTCTTTTTTGCCGCCAGATCCGATAATTGACTTTCCAGCTGTGCCGCACGTGCTTGCGCCTCCTGCGCCTGGCGTTGCGCCTCGGCTGTTTCGCCTTGAGCTATCTGCGCTGCCAATTTAGACTGCTCAGCATTGACATTCGCTCGATTGGCTTCATTGGTGCGTTGATCCAAACGAATTTGATCCCGCTCCTTACCAGCATTAGCGACCTCTGCCTCGGCTGATTTTTGTTTTGCCACCTCTTGCGTTAAAGCGATTTTTTGCTTGGCAAGGTAAGCCAATTTATCAATTTTGTCTAAACTGTCGTTATTGTTCGCAGCGTCATTTGCTTGTGCCAGCGCATCGCTAGCTTGCTTCATTTCTGATGTGGCATAAGTCATGACTTGAGGATTATTCTGTGCCATTACGTAGTCAATACGGGTCTGATCCAGCAAACTGGTTGTTTTTGGCATAGAACTACAAGCAGCGACGAAAACTGAAATAGCTAACAAGACAGGGGTAAATTGCGTTTTTTTCATTTTGATTTCCTTTAAATTACAGCCTTAATTGATCAACTTTCATTGCCGCGTCCATCTCTCAGCACGGCCACAAGCAGATGAAAGAGATTGATTTATTTATTATTTATTAGCGCGATCGAGTTCTTCACGCAACACCCGAATATCGTCTTGTAAGGCATCTGCCGCCGCTTGTGCTTTTGCCGAATTGGCTTTGCCTTGCGCGAGCTTGGCATCCGCCTGTGCCTGATTCGCTAAAGTGACTGCCAATTTGTAATCTTTGGCTGCCATGGCTTTATTTGCCAAGGCCATTTTTTCACGTGCAGAATTCATTTCGACCGGTGCAAACTCGCCCCCGCCAGCACTCGCGGCATTCTCGACAGCCGCCTTGGACACGGCAACATCGGCGGTTGCCGGTGTTTTCATACTACTGCAACCAACCGCCAAAACTACGCTAGCACCACAAAGAACTTTGAACCATAATTTTAGATTTTTAGTCATCATCTTGCCCCATTGAATGGCTAATCGAATGTGATATCGCCCTGATGAATGACGTTATAAGCTTTGTATTTTTGTCAGTCTGTGCGCTGACACACACAGCAATTGGCAATACTGATCTACTTATGATCGAGAACTCATGCTGTTATCAAGCTGAATAAACCTATGCCAGGCAGTTACACAAAAGAAAATACCGAGATTTTTTAGACTGAAATACATAACGACGCATGGCCGAAATAGGCAGCGCCGCAAAAAGGGCCAAAATTCCGCATCCTCTTTACCGAATGACATCATCTCGCTATTTTTCGGTTTTTTTCTGTGCGACTTCCTTCACTTTATCTGTTGGAAGATGGTAGTAAACTGCATTTAGATAAGATGACACTACAGCCACATCATCCGCGTTCCAGTTGAGGCTGATACTCTCTTGCCATCGGCGCACCTGATTATTTAAACTTTGCCAATCAGTCACTAGGCGCTTGTCGCGCCAATGAACTTTTGTCGTATGGCAGGCAATGCAATGCGTCGAATAAAGCAGTTCACCTCGCGACATTTCTATCGTGGGTTCGGAATATGCGGTGGTTGCGATACTTGCAATCAAGCACACCATCAGTATTTTTCTATTTTGCCTGTTTGTCATTTTGAAAACTCCAAAAACAAAATCGACTAAAACCAACTTATTTTTCATACCAGGGCATGCTCATGCAACACGCCGTGTCAGGTTGAATAGATAGATGAATATTGTTGTTGACTTACCACGTTAAAACAATATAACCCATCACGATTCACTTAACACATTGCGCTATCCGTTTGCAATAAATAAACATTCTATAGTTTGACGTAGGTCAAAGAACAATTTTATTGATTGACCTATTCTTTGTTTTATAGTTAACTATTATTAGTGTAAATATTATGTTGTTGGTGTAAATATCAAAATGAATTCCGGCTTTTCAAGCCGGTCGCTGGTCTTGAATACCGAGCAAGGGAATGTTCATGAAATATGCTACAACCACACCAGTTGGGAAGCCTGCTTCGGAACGTCGTATGCGGCCTCGGCAGAATAATCTTATATCGCCTGAAAACCTGCGACGCAACGGTATGCTTGCGGCAATGACGCAAGCCGAGTTGCTGCGGCTTCAGTCACACCTAGAGCTGATGCAGATGGCGGCCGGGGACGTACTTTACAGGTCGGACATCCCGTGCGGCAACGTGTACTTTCCGACCACTTCAATCGTATCGCTGAACTATATTCTGGAGGATGGCGCATGCGCTGAAATTGCCATGATAGGCAATGAGGGTATGCTTGGCGTACCGATTTTCATGGGCGCGGGCAGTTCACCGAGCCGGGCAGTCGTATTGCGTGGCGGCTATGCTTACCGGATCAATGCACGATTTCTGCTAGATGAATTTAACCATAACGGTCCTTTTCTACATCTATTGCTACGGTATACCCAGGCGCTCACGGCTCAGATAGCTCAGAATGCAGTATGCAATCGACATCATCGGCTCTACCAGCAATTATGCCGGTTTCTGCTGTTGATGCTTGATAGGCAGGAATCAAATCAAGTGATCTTAACGCAGGACATGATAGGGACAATACTCGGATTCCGCCGTGAAGGGGTGACCGAAGCCGCAAAAAAAATGCAACAGGACGGCCTCATTACCTACACTCGCGGTCATATTGTGGTCATCGACCGGCATAGGCTTGAACAAAATGCGTGTGAATGCTATCAAGTGGTCAAACGCGAGTACCAGAGAGTTCTGACACCAGCGATTACTCCTCAGTTCGCATCATCGAAAGGACAGCGGCAAATTCTGTCAACGATGATGTGACAAAACTTGCCTCTAGTACCGCGCCATTCCCTCAAGGTGCCTTTGATAATATTGTCGATAGACTGGTGCTTTATCAGTCGGCGTGATCACGATACAGTTGTATCGTGTTTTGCAAGTCATACCCTGTATCAATTACAAAAATGGCTACTCCCACGCCTGGATAGTTTCGTCCGGTAGCATTAGTTCGTACTCTACCTTTTTTCATGACTGCAATATCTCATTTGATCGGCCGACTAGAGTAAGCCCCCCCCTTTTTTTTTGAGGGGGCTTGGTCCCGATCTATGAGCTCGGTTGTTTTTGTTGGGAGAAATGCTAGAACAGATAAATAGCTTATTTATTCATCCAAATTCCCTCTATGTGCGCTAACGCACGATCACCCCAGCGCTCCTGCGCTAACATGCAATAAAATCATCAATACACTCGCAAAGGGTGGTGTACCGCATCTTTTGCTGAATTATTTTCAGTACGGCGATAGTTTTCGATAAAACAAGATTCGAATTTATGGTGATGTCTTCGCTCTTCGCGATTTGGCTTACTTAGATTCATCAATAAGAAAGAAGCGTCAGAATTGAAACCAGACAACCAATCTTTACGCGATCATTTAATCGCTCTTAAAAATTTCTTGTTCGTCGGCCGTGTATATGATGTGCCGGTTAAGCAAGCAGATGACGAGTTGCCCTTGCGTGCAGAATTACTCAGCGCTCAGCAGATGGAGCAACATGGACGCATCTTAGCCAATGCCCATAAGCTCAGCACTGGATGGGCGCGCGACCAATTATTATCGCGCTTGGCAGATAATGAAAACGTCATTATCGATGCCTGCAACCAGCTAACCGAAGCTATTAAAGCAGACCGGCAAGTGACGCCGGCGGCAGAATGGCTGCTGGATAATTTTTATTTAATCGAAGAACAGATACGCACAGCTAAACGGCATCTGCCAAAACATTACAGCAAGGAATTACCACGACTACTACGCGGCACTTCTGCCGGTAGACCACGTGTTTACGATATCGCCTTAGAAACCATCTCGCATGGTGATGGCCGCGTCGATCCTGAAGGCTTAAGTAGTTTTGTGAGCGCCTATCAGCAGGTGACGACATTAAAACTAGGTGAACTGTGGGCTATCCCCATCATGTTACGCCTAGCCTTGATTGAAAATTTACGGCGTGTCGCTGCCCGTCTGGCATTTACGCGCCGCAATCGTAATCTAGCCGGTTCATGGGCCGACGATATGGCGCAAACTGCCGAAAAAGATCCAAACAATCTGATTCTGGTAGTGGCAGACATGGCTCGCTCTAATCCGCCTATGGACAGTTCATTTGTCGCCGAACTAGTACGGCGTTTGCAAGGGCAAAGTCCCGCGTTGATATTGCCACTTACCTGGATATCACAACATCTGGCCGAGTCTGGTCAAACCATAGAGCAACTTGTGCAGTTGGAATCACAGCAACAAGCCGCTGATCAGGTATCTATCAGTAACAGCATAGGTAGTCTGCGTTTTCTCAGCAGTATGGACTGGCGCGATTTTGTCGAAAATATGAGCGCAGTTGAGCAAACTTTACGTAAAGACCCAGCCAATATTTATGCTGAAATGGATTTTTCCACACGCGATCACTATCGACATGTAGTAGAAAAAATTGCCAAACACAGCAGCCTGTCCGAAGTTGAAGTCGCCGACAACGCCATACGCTTCGCAAGTACAAATAAAGCAAATACTATCAACACCTTTGTCGAAGAACGGACTGCCCATGTAGGTTATTATCTTATTGGCAATGGGTTGCCGGACTTAGAGAAATCAGCCGCATTTCAGTTGCCGTGGATAGAGGCATTAAGTCGTTCTGGTAAAAAATCCCCATTAAGTGTCTACCTGATCAGTATATTGTTACTGACCTTGACCGCTACAGCTGCTATTGCCACTAAAGCGTACACCCTGGGAGTGAGTGATGGTCTGATCATATTGATCACTTTGATGTCATTCGTTGCGACCAGTCAATTGGCGCATTCAATGGTCAACTGGCTCGCCACCTTAATCACATTGCCGCGGCCGTTGCCACGCATGGATTTCGCTAGCGGGATTCCTCTTGAATCGGCGACGATGGTCGTGGTGCCGACAATGCTCTTCACCAAGAAAAATATCGATAATCTGTCCGAGGCGTTAGAGGTTAAATTTTTGTCCAACCGGGATAACAATCTGCGTTTTTGCTTATTAACAGATTTTGCTGATGCTGCATCAGAAACCATGCCGGCAGATGACATCCTCTTGCATCATGCCAAATATAACATTGATGAGTTAAATACCAAATACCGTCTCAGTGGCGCTACCCATGATAATTTTATTCTTTTACATCGCCCACGACGTTGGAACGAGCAGGAAAAAGTATGGATGGGTTATGAGCGTAAGCGTGGCAAACTAGCTGATCTCAATGCTTTCTTGCGCGGTGGTGCAGAAAATGCGTTTTCGTTAATAGTGGGCAATACCGATGATCTGCCCAAGATCAGATATGTCATCACGCTCGATACTGATACCGAATTGCCGCGCGAGGCGGCACGCAAGTTCGTCGCCACCATGGCGCATCCATTAAATCGCGCACGTTACGATGAAAACCTTCAACGCGTGGTCGAAGGTTACGGCATTCTCCAGCCACGTGTGGCTGTAGGTCTGCCCGGTGCCAATGCGTCGCGCTATGAACTGCTATGCGGCGGTGAAGTTGGTATCGATCCTTACACCAGAACCGTGTCTGATGTGTATCAAGATGTGTTTGGCGAAGGGTCATTCATCGGCAAAGGTATCTATGAAGTCGATGTGTTCGAGCATGCACTAAAAGGACGCATGCCAGAAAACCGCATTCTGAGTCATGATTTATTGGAGGGATGTTATGCGCGTGCGGGTCTGTTAAGCGATGTGCAATTGCATGAGCAACAGCCTTCCAGTTACAGTGCAGATGTCAGTCGTCGTCACCGATGGATACGTGGCGACTGGCAAATCGCTTCTTGGTTGCTACCCAGTGTACCGGGAAGTCACGACGCAATTAATGGCAAGATCACACGTCACCGCAATCCTCTATCAGCATTATCACGCTGGAAACTCTTCGACAATCTACGCCGCAGCATCGTACCGCTTGCACTGACAGGTTTATTGTTACTCGGTTGGATCGCATTGCCATCAAGTTGGTTTTGGACCGGCACTGCATTGGTCATACTGTTGACCCCGGCGTTCTGTGCATTGATCTTCAATCTGCTACGAAAACCTAGCGACGTGCTCCTACGCCAGCATATATCCAGTGTGCTGCGTTCGAGCAATCAACACAATTTGCATGCTTTGCTGACGCTGACCTTCTTACCTTATGAGGCATGGTTCAATTTTGATGCCATTCTCCGGACGATATGGCGAGTTCTCTTTTCACGCAAACAGTTATTAGAATGGAATCCCTCAAGCGAATCAAACCGGCAGTCAGGCAAAGGCCTGATGTCTTATTGCCGATTGATGTGGATTGCCCCGGCAGTCTCGCTAGCAAGTATTGTATTTTTGATGTTAGAAAAATCGATCGCTCTGCCCGCGGCAGCGCCAGTTCTGTTGCTCTGGCTGGTATCACCCTTTATCGCCTATTGGATTAGTCGACCTATCACTCGCCGTGCCGCCCATCTAAGTCAAGAGCAGATACAGTATTTACAATCGCTATCGCGTAAGACTTGGTCGTTTTTTGAAACCTACGTTACAGAAAATGATAACTGGCTACCACTCGATAACGTGCAAGAATATCCGGTCGCGGTGGTAGCGCGTCGCACTTCCCCCACCAATATTGGCATGTCGTTGCTGGCCAATCTTGCAGCGTATGATTTTGCCTATATTACTGCAGGGAAAATGATAAAACGTTGCCAAAATACATTACATTCCATGTCCAAGATGGAACGTTTTAAAGGCCATTTTTATAATTGGTACGATACCCAATACCTAAAGCCGCTCCACCCTATGTATGTATCGGCGGTAGACAGTGGCAATCTTGCCGGACACTTACTGACCCTGCGACCCGGCCTGACAGGGTTGATCGACACCGCGATTATTAATGACCGTTTATTTCCTGGCATCCGGGATACCTATCATATTTTGATCAAGATTGCAGACGAAGGATTGCAGAAAAAATTAATTTCATTTGAAAAAGATCTTGAACAGGCATGCCAGTCTGCCCCAGACACCCTGATCGTTGCGCACGATTGCCTGACACGGCTCAGCCACTGCGCATCGAGCTTTCTGCTAGGTATTGATATAGCACCAGAAACACAACTCTACATATGGGCGAAGGCTCTGGCAGACCAGTGCCGTGAAGCTTTGGATGAGCTTCACACACTGGCACCATGGACACACATGCTGGCACCTGCTGAATGGATGAATGATTTTCCAAAATTAGCGCATATTCCTAGCTTGCGTCAGTTGGCACAATTACATGCTAATTTATTACCGCTGTTTGAAAAACATCAAAATACGCAAACTGAATCAAAACAACAGGAGTGTTTTGCAAGACTCAATCAAATGTTATCTGAAGCTAGCATGCGCGCCGCGGAACGGATTGCATTGATCAACCAGCTAGCATTGCAGGCGGCCGAGTTTGCACAGATAGATTACGATTTTCTGTACGATCCCACCACCCATCTGCTTGCAATTGGTTACAACGTCACCGAGCGACGCCTCGATGCCAGTTACTATGACCTATTGGCTTCTGAAGCCAGGTTGGTGACTTTTATCGCTATCGCGCAGGGCAAGCTACCGCAAGAGAGTTGGTTTGCCCTCGGCCGCCAACTCACCATCGCAGGTGGCGAACCTATCTTACTATCATGGAGCGGCTCGATGTTTGAATACCTAATGCCGCTACTTGTGATGCCAACGTTTGATAGCACGTTACTCGACCAAACCTATCAATCGGCAGTTCAGCGGCAGATAGAATACGGCGCCCAACGCGGCACGCCATGGGGTATTTCGGAATCAGGCTACAACGCCTTCGATGCCAGCCTGAATTATCAATATCGCGCCTTTGGCGTTCCTGGTCTTGGTTTCAAGCGTGGCCTTGGCGACGATCTGGTACTCGCGCCGTATGCCTCCATGATGGCATTGATGGTAGCACCGGAACAAGCCTGTAAAAATCTGCAAGAAATGTCTGAACTAGGATTTGAAGGAAAATTTGGCTTTTATGAAGCCATTGATTACACCGCATCACGGTTACCGCGCGGACAGACGAATACGGTAATCCGTTCGTTTATGACACATCATCAAGGTATGGGTTTTCTGTCGTTGGCGTATCTATTGCTCAATCGCCCTATGCAAAAACGCTTCGGATCCGACCCATTATTCCAGTCCACCATGTCGTTACTCCATGAACGGGTACCAAAAGCGACGGCAACTTACTCTAACACCACCGAACTGGCCGACATCCGCACTACAGCCAATGATCAAGAAATGCAGATGCGTGTCCTGCATCACCCCGACTCTCGCACGCCGGAAGTTCAGTTATTGTCGAATGGTCGTTATCACGTAATGATTACCAGCGCTGGCGGCAGTTATAGTCGCTGGAACGACATGGCGATCACGCGTTGGCGTGAAGACAGCACGCGTGATAATTGGGGCGCATTCTGCTATGTACGCGATATGGAAAACGGCCATTTCTGGTCGACTGCATTTCAGCCTACACTAACCCAACCAAGCAGCTATGAAGTGATCTTCTCTGAAGGGCGTGCCGAATTCCGTCGTAGCGACAACAATTTTAATATGCATACCGAAATCGTGGTCTCGCCGGAGGATGATATTGAATTGCGTCGCACCCGTATTATTAATCGATCACGCTATCGCAGAACCATAGAAATCACCAGTTATGCAGAAGTGGTAATGGCACCGGCTGCAGCCGACGCGATACATCCGGCATTCAGTAATTTATTCGTACAAACGGAAATTGTCGATTCCAGGCAAGCCATCCTGTGTACACGCCGCCCACGCTCAATGGAAGAAAAAAATCCATGGATGTTTCATTTGATGGCAGTACATGGTGCCGAAGTGAGTGCGGTATCGTACGAAACCGACCGCATGCAGTTTATTGGCCGAGGAAATACCGTAGCGGCACCGCAAGCCATGAAAAACCGTGGCGCGCTGACCAATACCCAAGGTTCGGTCCTTGATCCTATCGTGGCGATTCGGTATCAGATCACACTTGATCCAGAGCAATCGGCCAGCTTCGACATGGTGACAGGGATCGCCGAATCGCGCGCCATTTGCCTCGATCTGATCGAAAAATATCAAGATCGTCATCTGGCAGATCGGGTGGTCGAATTATCCTGGACCCATAGCCAAGTCATGTTGCGCCAACTCAATGCCAGTGACGCCGATGCACAGTTATATGCACGACTGGCTAGCTCGGTGGTGTATGTCAACTCGCTGTTACGCGCCGATGCCAGTGTGCTTATTCGCAATCAACGAGGACAATCGGGTCTATGGAGCCACGCTATTTCTGGCGATCTGCCTATCGTTCTGGTGCAGATCAAGAGTCAAGAAAATATCGCACTGGTGCGGCAGTTAGTGCAAGCGCATGCCTATTGGCGCTCTAAAGGCCTAGCGGTCGATCTCGCCATCTGGAACGAAGAACACAACGGTTACCGACAAGTTTTACAGGAACAGATTATGGGCTTGATTTCATCGGTTACCGGTGCGCATGCAATTGACCGGCCAGGTGGCATTTTCGTCCGCATGGTGGATCAAATCTCGAATGAAGACCGTATTTTGTTTCAAGCAGTAGCCAGAGTCGTTTTGAATGACACCCGCGGTACACTAGTAGAACAAATTAATCGTCGCGACCTGACGGAAGAACGCAGACGCAATTATCCGGCCAAAACATCAGTTCTGGCAGAACAAATTAATCGGCGCGTCATCACGGAAGAGCGCAGGAGCATCTTCCCTCTCAATAGCGCTCATCTGGCCGAACAGATTAACCGTCTGGATCTGCTGTCAGCACGCGTGCCTCGGTTAACACCGACAACTAATTTGCCGTCAAACACAGCACAAAACCGCACTAACCAGCCAAAACGAGATCTGATCCTGTGGAACGGCACTGGCGGCTTCACGCCTGATGGGCGAGAATATGTCATCACAACATCAGCGAATCAACTCACCCCTGCGCCTTGGGTAAATGTGATCGCCAATGCACAATTTGGCAGTGTCATCTCCGAAAGTGGCCAGGCCTATACCTGGGGCGAGAACGCGCATGAATTCAGGCTCACGCCATGGGCCAATGATCCCGTCAGCGACCTTGGTGGAGAAGTATTTTATTTGCGCGATGAAGAAACGGGTGTCTACTGGTCGCCGACGCCATTGCCTTGCCGTGGTGAGGGTGAATATGTCACACGACATGGTTTTGGCTACAGCGTGTTTGAACACAATGAAAATGGCATCGTGTCTGAATTGACCATCTATGTTGCGCTAGATGCCTCAGTCAAATACTCAGTATTGCGTGTGCGTAATGACTCAGACAAAACACGTAAACTATCCGCCACTGGATATGTTGAATGGGTATTAGGCGATCTGCGGCCGAAATCAGCGATGCACATCATTACCGAGACTGATCCGGTCACCAACGCCCTATTTGCGCGTAATCCGTATAACACTGAATTCACTCAGCGCATTGCATTTTTCGACGTCGATAGCAGTGCTCGTACCGTCAGCGCAGACCGTAATGAATTCATCGGGCGCAACCGATCATTGCACAATCCCGCAGCCATGGAACTGGTGTACTTGTCGGGCAAACTCGGTGCCGGGCTTGATCCGTGTGCAGCGCTGCAAGTGCAGTATGAACTTGATCAGGGAGAACAACGCGAATTTGTCTTCATGTTAGGGCTAACCGATACCCGTAGCAGCGATGTCAGTCAAATGGTTCAGCGTTACCGTGGCGCAAGTGCTGCACACAACGCGCTCAATGCGGTCCACGTTTATTGGCAGCGCACGCTAGGTGCGGTACAGATAGCAACGCCTGATCAATCATTGAATGTACTCACCAACGGTTGGCTAATGTATCAGACGATTGCTTGTCGTTTGTGGGCACGCAGCGGTTATTACCAGTCAGGCGGCGCCTTCGGTTTCCGCGATCAATTGCAGGACACCATGGCCATGGTGCATAGCGAGCCAAACCTGGTACGGGAACATCTGTTGTTATCCGCAGCGCATCAATTCATCGAAGGCGATGCGCAACACTGGTGGCATCCACCGACAGATCGTGGCGTCCGCACCCACTGCTCCGATGATTTCTTGTGGTTGCCGCTGGCAGTGCATCGGTATGTCACCAGCACCGGGGATACCGCTGTATTAAACGAAACCGTACACTTTATTGAAGGCCGCTCGCTCAATCCAAAAGAGGATTCTTACTACGATCTACCTATCCATTCGCCTGAAGTCGCTACACTGTATCTGCATTGCGTGCGGGCGATAGAACGAGGATTGAAATTTGGCGTGCACGGCTTATCGCTCATCGGATCCTGCGACTGGAACGATGGTATGGACAAAGTAGGTGAACACGGTAAAGGTGAAAGTGTCTGGCTCAGTTTTTTCCTCTATCAAGTGTTAATGCGTTTTGCTGACATCGCCACGCTGCAGAATGACCAGACTTTCGCCGAACGTTGCCAAAGTGAGGCAGCGCAATTGCAACAAAACATAGAAAGCAATGGCTGGGATGGCGAATGGTATCGCCGGGCCTACTTCGACGACGGCACCCCACTGGGTTCTGCTCAAAACGTTGAATGTCAGATAGATTCAATTTCGCAAAGCTGGTCAGTATTGTCCGGCGCGGGTAATCCGAGTCGATCGAAGATGGCGATGCAAGCGGTCGATCGCCGACTGGTGCGGCGTGACGACGCCATCATTCAATTGCTCGACCCACCGTTCGACAAATCCGATCAAAACCCCGGCTACATACGCGGCTATGTACCAGGCGTACGTGAAAACGGTGGCCAGTACACCCACGCAGCAATCTGGACAGCCATGGCGTTTGCCGAAATGGGCGGACGTGAAGATAAACAACGTGCCTGGGAGTTGCTGCAGATGATCAATCCAGTCAATCACGGCAAGAATGCTGCGGATATCGCCAAGTACAAAGTTGAACCGTATGTCATCGCTGCCGACGTGTACGCAGTAGCACCTCACGTCGGGCGCGGTGGCTGGACCTGGTACACAGGATCATCGGGCTGGATGTATCGTTTAATCACTGAGTCGCTGCTTGGCGTGAAGCTCATGGGCGACAAACTGATGATCAAACCTTGTCTGCCGGAAGGCTGGACGACCTATCAATTGACTTATCGCTATCGCGATACGATGTACAACATCGTAATTACACAGAGTAGTCAAGTTGCTGAGACGTCCATTGTGAAGGTAGATGGCATTGAACAGCCGGATGGGATGATTGCCTTGCTTGATGATCAGCAAGAGCATGCTGTTGAGATCGTGGTACGGGGTTGATTCATTTCCTGTCCCCGATGTTTTCTATTTCAGACGAACTATCGGCATTCTTCTTGCCTTCGCAGAAAGAATGCCGATTAAAAACATGCTGCCTCACCACGCAATACCCATGCGGGTTACAGAGGCGATGGGCTGAAGAACCGCATGGCCATTGCGTGACGGGCGTGGCACTAGTGGAATTTATTTCAGCAACTTAGTCAACGACTAACTGTTAGTGGGTTGACCCGACAAAATGCCATGATAGTTACTTAATGCGTCACCGATAGTGATGCAATCCTGCTCGATATCAAAAAAGCGGATATCTTTACTGTGAGCACTGCTGCGCACTTTGACGACTGAGATCACGCGCTTAAATTGCCCTTCAAGCTCGACATAACGTTGCATCACAATAGCGTCTGCCAAAAATGCGTTGCCGTACGAACTAAAGCGCAAAAAGGTGTATTGGTCTTCTAATTCAGCGGTCATTAAGACCGTCACACCCATGCCAGTCAAGACCGCAACCATGCGGTACAGGGCTTCACGAAAATCTTCGCGAAATACCGCTGCCAAAGCAAGCTCAAAGCCAGATAAAGAATCGATCACCACACGCTTTGCCTTCATCTGCGTAATCATCTCGACTAAATCATGCAACACTTCATCGATCGACACATCCAGCGTCCGCGTGTTGATGACACCGACCGAGCCGTTTTTCACTAATTTATTCAGCTGATGACTAAGCAATTGGTTCGGACTTTTTTCAAATGCGGCGATCACGCCACGCTCGCCGAGACGCGCACCCTCCGCTAAAAATTGTGTTGCTAAAACGGTTTTGCCCGAGCCGGAGGGTCCAACCACTAGCAGGGAATACCCAGCAGGTAAACCGCCGCCCATCATTTCGTCGAGTACAGGTACGCCCACAGAAAGACGGACATTCTCTGCGATCTGTACATTGCCAGTTGTATTGGGCTTAACCACGGCACGCGGGAATACCTCAACACCGCTATTATTAATACGGAAGGTATGCACGCCAGGGCTTTGTGCCTGACCACGCATTTTAACGACTTGTATCTTGCGCACCATCGCATCTCGATGTACCAGCTGCGACATCCAGATGATGCCGTCGGCTACCGTAAACACGGGGCTGGATTCGGCTTCGGGGGCCAAATACTCACCGATCAAAAAGGTCGTCGCCTGCCAACTGGTCATTTGCATGCCCAGTCGCTGCACAAAATGCGCCAGACCAGATACGCTAGGGTCGCTCGCTTTCGCCGACTGTGCAACTGACCGAAATGAATCAACGAATACCAGGCTAGGCGAATAACTTTGCACTTCTTCAGCAATGCGCGCCAATACACGATCAAAATCGCCATCCAGCAGATCGGCAGCGAGATTCACAAATTTAATCGACTGGTTGATTTTATTAATATCAAAGAAGGGAAATTGCTGCTGATAGCGCAACATCTTCAATGGGGACTCGCCCAATACGGTAAAGAACAGCGCCCGGTGGTCTGGCGTAGCCAAGGAAAACATAATTTGATGCGCCAGCGTGGTTTTACCGCTTCCTGGCGTGCCAGCCAGCAAGTTAAATGAAAATTCCGGAAGGCCTCCACCCAACAGATCATCCAAACCAGGCACACCTGTTGCAAGGCGACGTATGGTGACTTTGTTACTCATTATTGAATTTCCTTTACCGCTATATCCAAAGTGTCATCACCCCAGGCAGAACGTAAAATGCGGGTTGTTAAGAGTTCGCCGATTAACAAGGCCAATATGTCGATGAAAGTAATAAGCAAAGCAGTGCTTGCGACAATGGCTTCATTGCTCTCTCTGCTTTCAAGACTGATTTTTAAGCCGGTGAAACGGGCATGTGATTGCTGCGACGAATGCGAAAGCAGCAACCATGGAAAAGCAACGCCATTAAGATGAGCACTTCTTGCAAAAAGCGAGTCAAAGCCGTCTGCACCAATAATGGAGATGAGTTCAACAGCCAAACGCTGCCACAAATGAATGCTCACATCAACAACGGCCTCTGGCCGTCGCAGAATGGCATTTTTTATTGTTTGATGTCGTTGCTCTTTGAGTGTTGCCATAAATTATTTTTTTATCATAATGCGACGATAACAATGAAGGTTCAATTTTTTCATTAGGATGGTGCAATTATCAATATGAAGACTTGATTGAATTTGAGCCAATTGAGCAAACAAATCATTATTAAGGAAAACAAGATGAAATAAGATTCAAAAAAATATCAATAGAGACAGGCTTTACCAAATAATGATCAAAACCCATTTCTATGGCCCGGGTTCGGTTTTCTAACTGATTGTAACCAGTGAAAGCAATCAAAATAGGCAAAGGCATCAATGATTGCAAACCCAATTGTTTCGCGACCTCGTAGCCGTCCATACCGGGTAAACCAATATCACAAACAATGACATCATAGGTATTTTCTTTAGCCATCGCGAGTCCAGTGGTCCCGTCAAGTGCAGACGATATTATATGTCCTTCCAATGCCAGCAAGTCACTTAATGTTTCATTTGTATCAGCATTGTCTTCGATCAACAAAATTCGGCAAGAGCGCGTCGGCATTAATTTGGATGTGGGATAACCATCATGCCGTTGTGGCTCAGCAGGAATCGGTAGTTGCACGGTAAATTCACTGCCGAAACCGACCCCTTTGCTCGTCACTTTGACGCTACCGCCATGCATGTCCAAAATGGTACGCACTAGCGAGAGCCCAATACCTAGTCCACCCTGTGACCGGTCCAGGGATCGAAATCCTTGTGCAAACAGATCAAAAATAATGGGCTGAATGTCTGGTGCAATACCCATGCCGTTATCCTTTACCGATACCGTAACCGTATTTGCATACAAATTTGTATGCAAATTTGTATGCAAATTTGTATGTTTACGGGCTGATACAGTAATAGTTTCAAATTCGGGCGAAAATTTAGCGGCATTAATGAGTAAATTTGAAAACACTTGCGCCAGTCTGACCAGATCACCATTGATGACAATAGGATGCACAGGCAGATCAATCATTAACTGTTGGTGACGTTTATCAATGAAAGGCTGACTGGTTTCGATCGCGCTTTCAATAATGTCCGACAGCCGCAGCGCACGTTTTTTAAGTGCAATCTTGCCGCTACTAATGCGCGAGGCATCCAATAGATCATCGACCAAATGCGTCATATGGCTTACCTGACGACAAATGATTCCGTGTAACTTTGGCAGTTGTGGATGCGCCGACGTAATTTTACTGAGCAATTCTGCGGCCATGGCTATGGGTGCCAGCGGGTTGCGTAGTTCGTGGGCGAGCATAGACAAAAACTCTTCTTGCCTTTGTTTGGCGGCTTCAGCAGTAGCCTGCATGCCCTGCGCCCCAACTGTCGCTATCACTAAGTGCTGATTTGCTTCTCGTAGCTGCAACACCAGGTCTTCCAGCACATCTTTATTTTTTGTCGCATCACTAAGCGCCTCTACCTGCGCCTCTACTTGACCCACAAGATCAGCGATTCGATGTCGAAGTTGCTCCGTTTCTTGAAAATGATGCGCTAACATCGCGCCATCACTTTTAACAGGGGATTTGGTTAATGCAGGTGACGGCTCTACAGCCTTGGTTTTATTTTGATTAATCATGAAAAGAATCGAGCGGCCTATTAGATTTGCTTGATTCTGTCAAACGGCAGAAGAGAAGCCCCTATGTTTTGTTTAAAAATGACTATGAATTCTAGATCTAGCCATTTATTGAAGTATTTTGACGGCTGATCAACATACCATAAAAAAACTGATTTATCCCATATCTGGTTAGCAGATGCGGGGACCGATTAGCATTCATCCGCACTAATAGTGCCAACCATGATCCAGCTATCGGCTTCCCGCAATGCCCGCCAGTTGATTGTGACAGCCAAAATCGAGCCATCTTTGCGATGCAATTGTGTTATTTGCTTATCACTTAGCTTGCCCGCCGTCAGCACATCAAAACGCGCGACTACCTCTTCATCACGCCCCAACCCTAACTTGGCTAGATCTAACGCTAACAGATCGACCCGGGTATAACCTAACATACGACACAGAGTCTCATTTGCATCAATCAGACGCATGGTGACGCGATCAATCAAACACACCCCCTGATCAATCACTCCCATAGCATTGCGAAAACGCATTTGTTCTATATCTGGACGCCGACGGTCAGTCAGTTCCATGCCTATGCCACGGTAGCCAGTAAAACGGCTGGAAGAATCAAACATAGGCTCACCGCTCACTTGCAGATATTGGGTAGACCCATCCGTATTGCTGCGACTATAAACAAAATCAAGAAAAGGTCGTCGATCTGCAATATTGGCATGTAGCAGCTCACGCTCGGCCACATTCCAACGTCCGACAGCCGCCGCTTTGGGCACGCCCATCACATCGTCTACTTCTATCCCCAGCATTTCAAAGACCGGGCCAGAGACTTTGGTAAAATTACCCTGTGAATCTTGCTCCCAGTACCAATCTGAGGATAGTTCGGTAAAACTCTTAAAGCGCGCTTCGCTCTCGCGTAACTCTGCAGTGCGTTCTTGTACCGTCTGCTCTAACACCTTGTTGTAATTATCCAGTTTTTGATATAACAAGCGCACTTCAAGCATGTTATGGATACGCGTTTGCACTTCGATTAAATCAAATGGCTTACTGACGAAGTCTTTGGCACCGGCTTGCAAGGCGCGCAACTTATGGCTCGGTTGTGCGGTAATGACCAGTACGGGTAAATAACCGCCTGGTTCGATTTCTTTTAAACATTCCATGACTTGGAAGCCATCCATTTCAGGCATTTGCAAATCGAGCAAAATCAAGTCATAGCGATGCGCCGAGTACAAAGAGCAAACCTGGTGCGGATCCATCGTCGATGTCACTCGTTGGTAGCCTGCATTACGCAGCATTTGTTCGAGCAACATGACATTCGCTTTTTGATCATCTACGATCAAAATATTTGCGTTTAAAATTTCGGCGACTTCAAGCATTACATTCTTTCAAAAAAATCATACTTCATAGATTGGGTTGGTAACTCTTTGGCCCAAGCTAGTTTTTGACGGCATTCATATCAATTGACCAAACGTAGTTCGGCGGCATGCTCTAAGGCCATATCAAGCGCCACCATAAATTCGACGACATTAATCGGCTTGGTTAAATAGCGGAAAAATCCAGCCTCTATCCCCTTCTCGATATCACGCTGCATGGCATTCGCCGACAATGCCATTACAGGAATGTGGGCAGTCGCCGCATCTTCGCTTAAAATTTTCAAGGCACCAAAACCACTGATACCCGGCAAATTAATATCCATCAAAATCACGTCAGGTTGATAGGTACGTGCCATCTGTATACCGAGATGTCCATCAATGGCCGACAAGAGTTTTAAATCACTGCGTCGAGCGATTAATTGCTCTACTAAGGCTAAATTTGCCGGATTGTCTTCGACATACAATAAAGTACGCTGAGCGCGCGGCATCTGTTCCGCCACACTATCAGCGCTATCCGAGTCACTCTCAGCGTTGTTAACCAAGTGCAATACTGGTTCGCTCGTCGCCTCCAATTCAATCCAAAACACACTGCCAACACCAATTTTGCTCTCAACTCCAATAATGCCGCCCATCAATTCGACCAGTTGTTTAGTCACGACCAGACCGATACCAGTCCCCTCTTCAACACTACTCTCTTGACCTAGACGATTAAATGGTTGGAATAGCTGCTTCAATTGTTGTGGCGACAGACCATTGCCGCTATCGGCCACGCTGACACGCACCCGATTTTCCGCACTCATGACACAACTGACAATCACCGTTCCACCATGACGGTTATATTTAATGGCATTCGACAACAAATTAATCATCGCTTGCTTGACTCTGATACGATCGGCATGGATATAAAAAAGAGTATCAAAATGAGGAAACGTCATCTGAATGCCACGTTTTTTTGCCTGTGGCGCTATCATCGCTTCACAATCTTGCAGCACTTCAGAAAACGACATCGCCTCTTGCGACAGTGTCACTTTGCCCGATTCGATCATCGTCAAATCAAGAATCTCATTAATTAAACGCAGCAAATACCAACCTGCTTGCAAAATCTGATCTATCGCCATTTTTTGCGATGCAGATGGTGGTGGCGTATCGGATTCCATCAATTGAGCAAAACCAAGCACCGCATTGAGTGGAGTGCGCAATTCATGACTCATGCTGGACAAAAATTCAGATTTTGCTAAATTGGCTTTATCCGCAATCTCCGTCGCAATAGTCAGTTCACGGTTATTTTGTTCCATCAATAACTCAAAATCCTTGCGGTGCGTAATATCACGCGCGGATGCGAATACACCCATTAACCTGTGACTGCTGTCATGGAAAGTAGTCGCGTTGTATGACACGACTGTTTGCTTACCATTTTTTGCTTGCGCGGTTAATTCGTAGTTAGTTATCTTGCCTTCGCGCAATACACGCTTGATACCGGCCTCGGCAAGATCCGGGTCGGTAAAATAATTTTTAAATGGCGCACCGATCAACTCATCCCGAGTGCAACCAGTCAGCACTTCCATTTCCTGATTGACATCGCTAATAATGCCGACGGAGTCGGTCGTCATAATGGCGTCAATATTCGATTCGATCAGCGAGCGCGTGTAGAACTGCTGATCACGCAAAAGCTGATCGAGTATTGCCTGTTCGGCTTCAACTTGCTTGCGCGCCGTGTTGTCGGTACCGATCAACAAATAGCCAATGATATTTTCTTGCGCATCGCGTAGTGCGGTAACCGACACGATAGCCGGGAAACGGCTGCCGTCCTTACGGATATAAGTAAGCTCATAAATATCTTCA
>NZ_JAUSFI010000155.1 GCF_030651495.1 Undibacterium sp. | reverse complement strand
CCGTCCACCAGTTGCGCCATTAATTGTCCCCGTAAGATCTCTTTGTCGCTCATTTGCCTCACCATGCAATGCGCCTAATTTTTCTAAAAAGGGGACATTATCACTTTGCAGAAAGGGGACATTATCATTTTGCGCTAACAGGATATGCGTGAGCGGGCAGGCACTTGTTTTTAGAGTTTTAATATGCAATTCAGTACATTCAATCAAGGGATTTTCTGAAACGCAATACCGATATCGTCAGTAATACGAATCCAATGACGGCCAAAGCAAGCATCTGCGGCCAGAGGATGTCGATGCCAACGCCTTTCAGAAAGGTACCGCGTATGATCACCAGAAAGTAACGCAAAGGGTTCAAAAGCGTCAGCCATTGCAGCACTTGCGGCATGCTAGAAATCGGGAAACTGAACCCCGAGAGTATGAACATCGGATTCAAGACAAAAAAGTTCGATGCAAACGCCTGTTGTTGCGTGGTACACAGTGTGGAAATGAGTAAGCCTATCGCCAAGACGCTGATCAAAAACAAGCAGGTTCCGGCAAAAAGCAGCATAGGATTGCCCACAAAGGGCACTTTGAACCACAACATGCCGACAGCGGCGACAATCGATACTTCTATCAACCCGATCATAAAAAACGGCAGAGTCTTGCCGATGATGAACTCGACTGGACGAATGGGTGTCACCAGCAATTGTTCTAAGGTGCCAACTTCGCGCTCGCGCACGATGGCAAATGCGGTGAGATTGACAATCGTGACCAACACCAATGTGCCTATCACGCCCGGAACAAAAAACCAGCGGCTATTCAGATTCGGGTTATACCAATAGCGTTGTGCGACGTCCACGTGTACCAGCGGATGACCCAGCGCGCGTCCGGTACGTTGTGCCAAATCTAACGCATAAAACTGACCGAAAGAATTGGCAATTTCTCCGACATAACCAAGCGCAATCAAGGCGGTATTTGAATTGGTACCATCCACCAGAACCTGGATCGGTGCACTTTGCCCCTTTCTCAGTAGCTCCGAAAATCCACTCGGTATCACGACCGCAACTTGCGCCGTGCTGCGTTCGACTGCGCTTTCTATGTCTTTGTGAGTTTGCGCTACGGTTGTCAGATCAAACCGGCTACTGTGAACAAAAGCAGCGATCAGCGCACGACTCTCTTGGGTATGATCTTGATCGAGCATCGCGGTGGAAACATTGAACACTTCAAATGTGGCGGCATAACCGAATAAAAGCATTTGAATAATTGGCGGGATTAACAAACGGAAGCGCGCTGATTTATCACGCTTAAGTTGCAGGAACTCTTTCATCAGTAATTGGGAAATCCGGCGGAACATGGCATTAATCCAAGGTCTTGCGGAATGCCCGCGCCGCCAGCACGACCAAAATGATCGCGTAGAGCGTCAGGCAGACAATCGGCAGCGCTAATTCGGCGACCGTCGCCCCCTTCAAAAACACGGCTTTCAGGATCGTCACGTAATAACGCGCACTGACCAGATAAGTGACGTCCTGGACCAGCGGCGGCATCTGGTCGATTGGAAATGAAAATCCGGAAAGTAGCGTGGTCGGTAGCATCGTCAGGATCAAGGCAATCTGGCTGGCACCGACCTGGCTGCGGATCGACACCGACACATAGTAGCCAATACAAAGCACCACGATGAGGAATAAACTGGTGGTAAAAAAAAGCGTAAGCAGGGTGCCGCGAAAAGGGACTTCAAACCATCCGACGGCGAGCGCCAGGCAAATTGTGGCATCCAATAATCCGAGCACAAAATACGGGGATAGCTTACCTAACATGAGTTCCATCGGCTGGACTTGGGTCGATATCAGCAGCTCCATCGTGCCGCGCTCCCATTCGCGCGCAATGGTCAGCGATGTTAACTGCGCGCCGACGATCGCCATGACCAATGCCACGACTCCGGGGATGATGAAATAGCGGCTTTCCAGATCTTCGTTAAACCATACGCGGGCTTGCACACCGACCGGCGTTAAAGTTTGAATCTGGCTACCTTGCCTTTGGATTGCCTTTAGCTGTACGTCGCTTGAAAAGCCGCCTATCACCAGTCGTGCATAATTGGCAGCGATATTGGCAGTGTTGGAATCGGTGCCGTCGACCAAAACTTGCACCGTCGCGGCACCTTGATCAGTCAGATTACGTGAAAATCCGGCTGGAACGATGACCCCAATCGCACATGATCCACCGTCGATTTGATGCGCGGTTTCGGCTATATTGTGTGCCCTGGTATGCAGACTAAAGTAGCGCGAAGCCGCAAATTTCTTTAACAATTCTTGTGACTGCGGGCTTTCATCCAGATCCAGGATGCATAAGGCAATATGCTTCACGTCGAGGCTGACGCCGTAGCCAAGCATGAACATCTGCATCAACGGCAGCAATAAAGCGATCATCAGGCTGCGCGGATCGCGGATCACTTGCAGCGTTTCCTTGCGGGCGATAGCGATGATGCGCCGGATTTTCATTTGAGCACCTGTGCCTGCTGAGATCTCGCGGCGCGTACCAGGTGCACGAACATATCTTCCATCGTCGGCAAAATCGGTCGCGCCTGTGCACCAGGCAGACCATGCTCGGCCAGACTATGGCATACCGCCACGCCAGTTTCCTGTGCATCATCAACCAGTATATGCAAGGTATTACCGAACACCGCGACATCGCGCACCCCGGCAACCTGGGCGACTAATTCGATTGCGGAGCCAATATTGTCGCACTCCAGTTCGATCAATTCTCCGCCAATTGATTGTTGTTTTAGCTCGGACGGCGTGCCTAGTGCAATCAATCGGCCGCGTTCTATCATGGCGATACGCATGCAATATTCGGCTTCATCCATATAGTGAGTCGACACTAGTACGCTGACACCCTCCGCACTGAGGCTATGAATCAAGTTCCAGAATCGTCGTCGCGAACTGGGGTCAACACCGGACGTCGGTTCATCAAGAAACAAGACGGCAGGCTGATGTAGTATCGCGCACCCGAGAGCGAGCCTTTGCTTCCAGCCACCGGCAAGTGTTGATACCAGCGCATCTTCACGCCCCAATAAACCTGCCATATCCAGCGCAAAGTGTATCCGTTCAGCGATCAGGTTTGGCGTGACCCCATAAATGCCCCCAAAAAATTGCAGGTTTTCAAGCACACTCAAATCGCTGTATAAAGAAAATTTTTGCGACATATAGCCGATGCGCCGACGCACTGCCTCGGGATCGAGCGCGATGTCGATTCCTGCGACTACGGCTCGCCCGCTAGTCGGCCTCAACAGACCGCACAACACGCGTATTAATGTCGATTTTCCGGCACCATTCGGCCCCAGAAAACCCATAATTTCTCCTCTAGCCACGTCGAAACTGACGCTGTCGAGGGCATTGAACGAACCGAAACGCTTGCAGAGATTGTCGACGACGATCGCTGGCGCGGATGAACTGTTGCTGTTCATTGCTCCGCCTGCTGCTTGTGTTCAAGCAGGGCAACAAACAGATCCTCGATCGTCGGCTCTACCTGTTCGATGCTGCTCACTTCAATGTTGGCAGCCGCAGTCGCTTGACTAAGTTCCGATAGCCGTAACGCGGCATCATCGACGTGAATATGTACGCCATTGCCCACCAATAGAGCCCCTTTAACGCCTTCTAGTGCTCGCACAGTATCGAGTAAGCGGCGCGGATCGAGTGATGTTATCCGGATAATCGCGCCGGGCATGCCCTGTTTTAGCCGGTGTGGCGTATCACAATACATAATCCGCCCCTCATGCAATAAGGCTAGCCGATCACAGCGCTCGGCCTCGTCCAGATAGGCGGTCGATATCACCATTGCCACGCCTTCCGCCCGTAGCGAGTACAGAATCTGCCAAAATTCTCGCCTCGATACGGGGTCGACGCCGGTGGTCGGTTCATCGAGCAGCAGGACACGCGGCGCATGCACCAGGGCGCAGGTCAGACCGAGTTTTTGCTTCATCCCTCCCGAGAGTTGACCAGCCAGTCGTTTTCTAAAGGGCATCATGCCGGATGCTGTCAAAAGGCGTTGTGCGCGCTCTTGCCACACTTTGTACGGTATTTCGAATAAGTCTGCATAGAAACGAATATTTTCGTCGACCGTCAGATCTTCGTAGAGCCCGAATCGTTGTGGCATGTAGCTGACGTGGCGTTTGGTTTGCTCCGGGTCGGCAATAACGTCGACACCATCGATTAGTATGCTTCCGGTGTCGGGGCGCATTACGCTGGCGAGCATGCGCATTGCAGTCGTCTTGCCAGCGCCATCCGGCCCTACCAGCCCGAAAATCTCACCACTTTTGACCGAAAAGCTCACATGGTTGACGGCTCTCAGTTTGCCGAAACTTTTACTCACGTCGCGTACGATTACCGTACCGTCTGAGCTTGCGTTCATTCTTTTTTTTCTGAAGCAAGAATGATCTTCGCGTCGGCGGGCATTCCTGGGACGAACTCGTGTGTCGGATTATCGATATCAATCTTGATACGGTAGACCAGCGTTACCCGTTCCGCATGCGTCTCTACACTTTTGGGCGTAAATTCTGCCTTAGACGAGATAAATGAAACACGACCTTGAAATTGTTTCGCCCCGAAAGTATCGGTGGTGACCGTAGCAAGCTGGCCTAGTTTGACCCTGCCAAGATCCGTTTCGTTCAGATAAGCGCGTAGCCAGACATGATCCAAATCGGCCATCGTCACAATCGGTGTGCCGGGTGCGACCACTTCCCCCAGTTCTGCCTGCCTGACCAGAATCACACCGTCAAACGGTGCACTCAGGGTTGAATAAGCTTCCACGATACGGGTTAACTGGCCCGATTGTTCTGTACTGTGCAAACTTGCTTGCACCACTTTCACGTTGCCCTGAGCGACTTGTTCTAGCGCCTGATCACGCTCCAGAATCGCATAGGTCTGCTTTAGTGCTGTGTTAGCGTTGTCAAGTGCCGCTGCGGAGACAAAGCCTTGATTTTGAAGCGTCTGACTACGCTGCAAATCAAGTTTTCGTTGAGCAAGTTCCGCATGATCAGCGTCGATGATTTTGCGTGCCGCCGTCACATTCTGGATTGCCGCATCCAGTTGTCTCTGCTGCGTGATGACGGCGGCGTCGGAGATCAGCACCTGCTGCTTCACGTCCTGATTATCGACCAGCGCGACTGTCGTACCTTGCTTAACCCACTGGCCCTCATTGAATGGCAGTTGTATGATGCGGGACTGCACCCCCTTGAAGCTAAGTACGCTTTCATGCGCTTCGATATTGCCAGACACGACAATGATGTTTGAGATTTTTTTCGGACCCCAATGGGGCAATATATTGACGCGATATAGGGCGAATAGCGCAAGTCCGGCTAATAATAAGAAAATGCATGTAAATTCAGCAATTTTTTGTTTGCTCATCAAAATCGAAATGACGTTTCGTTAATCCATTTTTTATGTGCAAAATACACAATACAAGTCCGTTAATGTCAATTGCAACAATCCAAAGCAGCTAACTCGTGCTTAATCGGAGGAGGGCACCGTTGATTCAAGATGCCCTATAGGTCTGATAAGCAAACTCGGACCCATATTTTCTCCAATCTGGGATGGCGTAATTTTTAAAAAAATCAACATCAGTAAAAACCTTGCGTTTATTACCTTAGATAATGCACTTGCTGATCATCCACTTCACGCGTTCATATCAAAGATACTGATTTTTATAATGCCAATCACAACAATCTATGACGACGATAACAAGAGTGGATCGCGCAATTTAATAATCTGCTTTACATCGTCTTCATCGACTACTTCCAAACTCGACAATGCAATGCCGTTTTGCTCAATAAAGATATCGCGGGGCTTATGAATCATATGGTCTAAGCCATCCAGTATGATTTCAATTAAGTCATTTTTCTTGTCGTAGGTAATCCCCAAAAGTGGCACCCATTCAGCCTGAATCTGGCTACCAAGTGCCAGTGAATTAACCTCGATTTCAGCGAGTTTTCCTTCAATAGTTTTTGATATATGATCAAAATACGATTGCCAAGCTGTTTTCTCAAGTTTAGATGTGGCCATGATTTATCTCCTTAGTGAATGATGCAGGGGGACTATAAATTTGTTGACGTAAGCATAGATTTCTAATCGGCTATGTCTGCCAAGACATGCCATAAACATAGTTTATTGTGTCGCGATGACATTACTTCATCGTTGATAATTCTCAAGCCAGGTCAATGATAGTCAAGCTACTTTGATACTAGGCATCGATGTTTAAGACGGGTAGAGAAAAATATTTCATCGATTTTATTGAGATTTCGCAACGAAACCGGCTTAATGAAAGCTATATTGAGGTCGTACTTTGTTAATGCTGTCTTTTGATAGATTGATAAAGTACAAAGCTGGGGGGTTAAGAATTTAACCGAGTCTTGATGCGAACATCAAGACGGATGAGAACGACTCCAGACTTGCCAGCCTGACAAGCCGGCATGGGATTCTCACCCTTACCGCCAGCCTTAAAACAGCTGGCGGGTCTGTTTTAAGACTGGCGATGCCATGTCCCTTCAGTAAATGAACAGAAGACATCAGCTGTGAATATTGGTAACTATATGAAATGTCAAAAAATAGTAATCCTTGTTCTTGCCGGGTTTATTTTTTCTGCATCAGCTTTTGCGAGTACGGCTCCGGTTTTGCCGTCCTACCAGATTGATACAGGAAAAACATCCGTATCTGGCTTGTCATCGGGTGCCTTTATGGCGACGCAGTTTCATGTTGCGTTTTCCAGCATGTTGGTTGGTGCCGGGATTATTGCCGGCGGGCCGTTTTATTGTGCCGGTTCTTCACCCACGATACCATTTCTAGAGGCTGCTATGACCATCTGCGGAAATCCGTCGCCGGGTTTGGCGCCTGACCCCGACGCGTTGTTGCGACGAGCAAAAACATTTGCGCAATTGGGCGAGATAGATAATCTCGACCATCTTAAGAGCGCCAAGGTCTATCTGTTCAGCGGTAAAGCCGATACGACAGTAAGCACCAAAGTGGTCGACCAGACCGCTGAGTTTTACAAACTGGCAGGGGTGCCAGAGCAGAATATTAAATACGTTAATAATATAGATGCAGGTCACTCCATCATTACCAATAACCGGCAAAACAATCCCTGTCAGGTCACTAATGTGCCCTATATCAACGACTGTCATTTCATGCAGTCACAGGACATATTGCGCTTTATCTATGGAGAGTTACATCCGCCGTCTTTACAATTGAGTGGCAAACTTCTCACTTTCAATCAAAAAAAATTCTTTCGCTCATTCATCGATTCATATTTCTCCAGCATGAGCGATGAGGCTTATTTGTACGTGCCAAAGTCCTGCGAAACAGAAACCTGCAAAGTACATATCGTCTTTCACGGCTGCGAGCAGGGGGCGAGCAAGATTGGCAATCTGTTCTATAGCACAACAGGCTATAACGAATTGGCAGATACCAATCACATTATCGTGCTGTACCCACAAGTTGAAAGTAGCTCAGGATTTTTTTCGCCATATAATCCAAAGGGATGCTGGGATTTTTGGGGCTATTCCAGCTGGAACATGTTTACCCCGAATTTCTATACAAAGAAGGCAAGCCAAATGTCTGCAGTCAAGGCAATGCTGGATCAGTTGGCCAAACCAAGAAAATAATTATTAGCCAATAATTTACTTAAGCTAGCTTGATATTGTCATTTACATCAATGCTTATCTGATTGGTTGATTCTGTCAGACCGGCTGGATAGCCGTGGCGCTGGTGCCCACGCTGGCCGTTCAGTTCTTAGTGTATCGAGCACGATCAAATAACGTCCGGACCAGCGTGTTGGCTGGCGTTTCGGATCCAGCATCCAGAACAAGTGCCCTTCGTCCAGCGCTTTCTCATAGTCTGCGTCTAGCAATCCATATTGGTCGATGAATAGATTGAGTGTCGCCGGAATCCGAATGCAGCCCTTGGACTGAGCAGTTCCTAGTCGATTTTCAAGTAAATCTGGATCGGTCGCATGCATTTGAAGTCGCATTGTTGATACGCCGCCATTCCCCCAGCCTTTAATTGCTTGCTGCCAGCCAAAATCAAATACGCGCATCCCCTTAATTCCATAGCCGCGAATGCCATTACTATTTTTTGTACCTTCTGCACGAAAATCCAAATTATCAAGGGAATGGCGGAAAACGCCCGTCGGCGTTTCAAAGTAATCGAACCTGCCTGGATGCCCAGTTGAAACGGGGGAGGCACCAATCAATTTTGGTACGGCATCAGAATCTATCCAGTAAAGAAATATTGCCTGCACCATTGGACTGCGATCGACTACCAAAATGTATTGCGCTGGCAAATCGTTTAATCCAGCTTCGTTGAGCGTATCAATTATCCGATTAGCATAATCATTATTATCCTCTGCGGGTAAATCTAAGCGTTTATCGACCATGTTGGCGTAAATGCTGGCCAGATCAAGAGCTGATTCGATGCTGGCCGCAGAGGCAGGAACACACAATAAAAAAACTGAAATAATCAGTCTTTTTATTGTGTTAAAAATAAAACAATGACTGGTTAATGTAAACCCAGTCGTTATTAACATATCATTGAATTGATAGCTGTTTAGAAGTGGATGTTGCTTTTTTGGGTAATTCAAGTGTCAGGACGCCATCTTCATACTTCGCCTTAGCTTTAGTATCATCGACATCCTGTGCCACAGTAAAAGAGCGTGAAATTGCACCATAGTAACGCTCGCTGCGCAGTATTTTACTACCGTCCTCCTTGATATCTTTTTCCTGCTTTACTTCGGCATCGATTTGTACAAGGTTGCCATCTACACGTACTTTAATGTCTTCTTTTTTAACGCCTGGCAGATTGGCATGCACTGTGTAGGTGCCGTTTTTTTCTGCGATGTCGACACGCATTTCAAGTGGAGATAAATCAGACTCTACCCAAGTTTGCGCGAGAGTTGGAGCTAGAAAACGTTTAAACATTGACTCTAAAGAATCGCTAATAGTTGGCTCAAAAAGTCGTATATTACTCATGATGATTACCTTATCTAATGGATGTTTATTTGTTCAACCGTTTGAATTCTTAGCTGACTAACGTGTTCACATTTGCACAATCAAATCGACTGGGCTACCGTCAGATTAGATCATGCGCCAAGTGCCCTTTTGATAATTATCAATCCAATCAGATGTCATAAAATTAGTAAGGCTTAGGCTAAATTATTGTCATTAATGAAGTAAGTTCTCTTTCTTTTAGACCTGCCAATAACCTTTGCGACTATATACTTCGCAGCACAAAAGTAATGCCTGTCATTTTTCACATTATTCACGTTCTGAATAGTTAGATGAAAATTACACTTCATCCTGAATAAACTTTTTTACAAAATCGAGGGCTGAAACTATGCCTAAAATTTCTTTATTTTCGGTAATCAGAATATGATGAATTCCTTTGTTTATCATCAGTCTGGCAACTTGGTTGACAGAAACATCAGGGCCTACCTCGACAGGTTTATAGGAACAGACTTCCCACGCATGCACTGCATTCGGATCTCGCTTTTCAATATGAAAACGCATCAAATCCCTTACGCTGATAATTCCAATAGCGGCACCATTGCCTCTATCAACGACTGGCAATGCCGATAAGTAATTGAGACGCAAGACATCCTCAACGTGTGCGATCGAGTCGTCCATTGCGACGGTCTTGGTTTGTTTTTCCATCATTGATGAAATGGGTATGTCCATATTTTTCTCCTAAAGCACTCTTAGTGCACTTAAATTCACTCACGTGGCGGCCGCCCTAATTGCTGTTCTACGGCCAGTATATGTTGGGTAGTTTTGATGATCGTATCGGGATTGAGGCTGATTGAATCAATCCCGATTTTCACCAGATATTCGGCGAATTCAGGATAATCGGAAGGTGCCTGGCCGCAGATCCCAACATGACGGTGATTACGTTGCCCACCTTCAATCGTCTGTCGGATAAGCTCCGTGACACCTAGGTCACGTTCGTCGAAATCGAATGAAACAATTTCTGAATCTCGATCAACCCCAAGCACTAATTGCGTCAGATCGTTGGAGCCAATCGAAAAACCGTCAAATAGTTTGGCGAAGGCATCTATCTGAATCACGTTATTGGGAATTTCGCACATCACATAAATTTCCAAGCCATCTACGCCCCGTTTTAGTCCATATTTTTCCATGGCGTCCAGAACCCGTTCGGCTTCTTGTATTCGGCGACAAAATGGAATCATCAATTTGACGTTGGAAAGACCCATCTCTTCACGCACTCTTTTCATGGCCCGGCATTCCAGCGCAAAACCATCGGCATAGGCAGGGTGGGTATATCGCGAAGCTCCGCGAAATCCCAACATAGGATTCTCTTCTTCTGGCTCGAACCATTTGCCACCTAATAGAGAGGCATACTCGTTGGTCTTGAAGTCAGACATCCGCACGATCACTGGTTTTGGATAGAATGCAGCCGCAATTGTGCCAACCCCTTCGGATAACTGCTGCACAAAATAGTCTGCGGGTTGTTCAAATAAATGCGTTAGTTTTTCAATTGATTCACGGACTTTTTGATCGGGTATTTTCTCTGGATGGGCAAGGGCCATCGGGTGCGCTTTGATATGATCCGCAACGATAAACTCCATGCGCGCCAAACCGATACCGTCATTGGGAAGAAAAGTGCTCTTGAATGCGATATCTGGATTACCAATATTAAGCATTAAATGTGTCTGTGGTTTTCGTAGGCTGGACAAGTCGGTGCTGATTTTCTGAAACGGTATACGCCCCGCGTAGACATGTCCTAAATCGCCCTCGGCGCAGGAGACGGTAACTTCATCACCAGTACGAATGGATGCTGTAGCGTTGTCGCAACCGACTACCGCGGGGATGCCTAGCTCGCGCGCCACAATAGCGGCATGGCAGGTGCGCCCGCCACGATTGGTTACTATTGCGGCCGCCATCTTCATCACAGTTCCCCAGTCGGGCATAGTTGTATCAGCAATCAAGACTTCGCCAGCCTGAAACTGATTAAGATGGGCGACATCGGTAATGACGCGTGCTTTTCCTGATGCAAGCTTGCCACCCACAGCACGCCCACGAACCAGTACTTCTCCTTTTTTTTCCAATTTATATTCATCGAAGCTGCTCAACGACTTTTGAGAGGCGACCGTTTCCGGGCGCGCCTGGACCATGTAAAGTTGACCGTCGATACCATCTTTGGCCCACTCAATATCCATCGGCATCGGATGGCCAGCTTTGGCACTGTAGTGATCTTCAATCTGAATGGCGGCGTCTGCGAGCAATAGCACTTCGTCATCGTTCAAACAAAATCGGCCTTGCTCTTCTTTGGGCGTTGGGACATTGTGTGTAGTTTCACGTCCTGCGCCTCTGGAGTACACCATTTTAATTTTTTTTCCACCCAGTGAACGACGCAGCACCGTTCGGTGCCCCAGACGCAAGGTGGGTTTAAAGACGTGGAACTCATCCGGATCTACCGTTCCTTGAACTACATTTTCTCCTAACCCATACGCACCCGTAATGAATACGACATCCCGGAAACCGGATTCGGTATCAAGTGAAAAAATCACGCCGCTGGAGGCAAGATCGGAGCGAACCATTTTCATTACCCCAACAGATAAAAATACCTTGAAATGATCGAATCCATTCTCTTCCCGATAACTGATTGCTCTATCCTTAAAAAGGCTGGCAAAACAACGCCGAACCGACTCCATTAATCTGGCTTTACCAGTGATATTTAAATAGGTTTCGTGCTGACCGGCAAAACTGGCCGTCGGCAAGTCTTCGGCGGTAGCGGAGCTGCGTACAGCCACCGTCAATTGTTCTCCATATTCTGTTTTGAGTTGTTCGTAGGCGGCGGAGATCTGATCAACAAGAGTTGGTGGAAAAGGTGCTTCGTAAACGATCTCTCTGGCCAATTGCGCCCGATGTGCTAGATCATCTACGTCCTTCACGTTTAAACCGTCCAGTGCGGCGTGCAGGCGGGGCCAGGCATCTGCCTGATCCAGTACATGTCGGTAGGCTTCGGCAGTGATAGCAAATCCATTTGGTACTCTGATACCTTGTGCTGTCAGTTCATGATACATCTCACCGAGTGAAGCATTTTTACCTCCAACCAACGGCACATCGGCAATGCTCAATTCGGAGAACCATCGAACGAACGTATGATTTGATTTCATTATCGATACCTATGAGGTGGACGTTAATAAATGAGTGCTATAGCGTTTTAGTGCGACATCAGTACTGGCAATGTCATCTGGCGCATGATGGCCTGAGTCACACTTCCCAATACCAACTCAGTCAGACGGTTGTGGCCATATGCACCCATCACGAGCAAATCTGCGTGAATCTCCTGAGCGCGGGAAAGTAGCCAATCAGCTGGGGCAATATGAATACTCTGATTTCGTTCAATTTCAACCTTGACGTCATGTTTAGCTAAATATCCAGCGATATCAATGTCGGGCAAATCATTTTCATGATCGGCGCTCTCATAAATCGTCAGTACCTTCACTTGTTGCGCTAGTCGTAAAAATGGTAACGCATCTGCCATAGCACGTGTAGCCTCGCGCCCACCATCCCAGGCAACGATAATATTGTCGAAGGTTTTGGGTATTTCACCCGCATAAGGCAAAATCAGCACTGGTCTGCCTAGTTTAAGGATGAGTCTTTCAGGATAGTCGTTATCACGATCACTCTCAACATCCGCTGGATTACGCTGACCAATGATGGTGAGATCTGAAACTCGGGCATGAGCGATGAACTTTTGTAATTCAAAACTACGATATCCTGCCCATTCAAAATTAATGCCGGCTTTGCTTGCGGTTGCATAAAATGACTCTCGGGCGCGTTCTTGCTGGGTTTTAGCTGAGTCCTCCCATTCCAGCATCATTGGTGCCCATACTGTATACGAATCAGACATAATAAAAGGAACATAGGTCAGATATAGCGCAGTGAGGTGCGCGCCATGTCGTACTGCCAGTGCAAGGGAAAAATCGAGTCTCTGCGAAGATTCGGCACTATTATCCAGACAAACTGTCATGTTTTTGTAGCACATTTTCTTATCTCCGGTGAATCAGGTATTGCCAATACCTGATTTGTCATTGTGCGACGCCTTTCATCACAAGGGAGATCGGAAAACGGATAACTGCGATAGTATTCAGGTGATCCCTCGACTCTTCGTTTTTTCCACACTGGTAGTGTGACTTTATTAACCACATTACTGCAAAACGGGAGTTGTTTTTTCTGAATTGTTTTGAATGAATTCTCTTAATGCATTCAAGTCTGGGATACTAATTTCGCGGCGCCCTTTTTCATTAAACTCAATGATTCCGCAACGCGCTAATTTTGATAGTGCGCGGCTTATAGACTCTAGTCTTAGACCAAGATAGTGACCAATATCTGCCCGACTAAGGTAGACATTAAACTGATCAGTTCTCAAACCTCGCTCTGCTAAAGAATACGCCCATTGGAGCAGGAAGTCGCATACCCGCGCATCAGCAGAAAGTGTTGCCATTGACAGCATTAGATCTCGATTGTGCGCCAATTGTGCGCTCATGGCGGCGAGTATCATACGCATTAATATCGGCTCTCTGGCGCTAGTTTGCAATAAACTATCGTAGGCGACAGTCCATACCTCGCCACTGGTTAAGGCAATAGCAGAACAGCCATACAACCCTGTCGGAATGCCATCAAAACCGAGCCACTCACCCTTAAAATACAAGCCGGCAGGCTGCTCGCGTCCATCAGGCGTTAAGTTAACGATCTTGAACAATCCAGAACTAATCAAATACAGCTTGCTAAATGTTTCACCACATAGATAAACGCGGTCATCAGCTCGGACCTTGCGACGGCCAAACGAAGCGTACTTTTCGACTAATGCCAGAGATTCACGCCAATATGAACTAGATCTGGCATCACCTTGAGCCGGCGTACTGGTAGATTTTGAAGGTAAAGAAGTCAGCGTGCCAAGATCAAGGGTCGCGGTGTCATAGCGCTCTATGGACATAGACTCACGTGCTTTGCCTGAGTGTGAGAGCGCATGCTGCTGCCTAAAAGATATGGTCATCTTGATCTCCTTAATGAGTTCAGTTATTCCAGGTCATGATGCGCAGAAAAAATTGAAAAAGTCGGATTATGTCGCCGTTACAGAAAACTGATTAAGTGGAGGAATACCTATAAATGAATGCTATCGTCCGGTCTTTTAACCGCAACTAGCGTGGTCTTTCGCCGTTTGTTAATGCGCCCTCGGAAACACTTTTGATCGAAGGTGTTAAGTTAAGTTAAGTGTAATGTGCCGTCTGCCGTTCATCACCGCACTCGATAAAGCAATAGCAATAACTATTTTATTGCCGTTCGCCAACAATGCTGAATGTTGCATCCTTTGCCCATCTGAAGAATGAAATACGGCATAAGCAAGGTTATAAATTGGTGTGTCCTGGGCAAACGGCAATTCCGGAATGATTTCAGTTACATCATGCCCAAATAAAGCATCCGGTTGTTGGCCTAATAGCTGCGTTGCTGCCGGACTGCACTCAATAATACGACCTGTGATATCAATAATCAGACCTGCTTCATGTTGTTGCCAGTGATGCGTTTGTGCGCTAGTGACCTTAAATTGGCGATTTTTATTACATTTACTAGGCGACACCGAGACACTTCCATCCATCAATTTTCCATTTCGTTTTTAGTTATAAATCATTCCATGTCTAGCTTCATGAATTCATGGTGAAATTGTAAAGAAGAAATGACTTTCTACGAATACCAAAATTGCTTAGAAATGGCTACCAAGATTTTGGTATTTTATTAATTTTCAATTTTAAGCACATAGATGTAATTAGATGCGATTGAAATTGCATTCGTAATTTTATGGTTGTTTTTAGATAAAATTTAGTGCTACGGCTAAATGGTGGCGGCGCGTTGTAAAACCTTGACTTTTCTCAAATTTTTGAGTCAAGCCAAGACTAAGCTTCTAGCTGTAATTTAATGTCGTATTTTTGTGTTTTACAGATAAAAGGAAATGCCATGAAGACTGATGTAGAACTGCAAAAAGATGTCTTGGAGGAGTTATTGTGGGATCCGCTTGTGCCTGAAGCCAAGGTCGGTGTCGCAGTCAGTGATGGTGTTGTTACCTTGACCGGGCATTTAGATACTTATGAGGAAAAAATAGCAGTGAGACACGCAGTGGAGCGTTTAGTCGGGGTAAAAGCGATAGCAGTGGAGTTAGATGTGGTACCGACGGGCCTGCATCGACGCAGTGACACCGAAATTGCGGCGGCGGTAGATCACGCGCTCAGCTGGAGCACATCCGTCCCCCGAGATCAGATAAAAGTGATGGTCGAAAAAGGATGGATCACGTTGAGCGGTGAACTCAACTGGAATTTTCAACGTAAGGCAGTCGAACGTATGATTCGGCCTTTAAAGGGGGTAGTAGGAATTATCGATAATATTCATCTCAAACCTATGGCAGCTCCTTCGAGTCTTTCTAGCCGGATTCAGGACGCATTGACCCGTCAAGCAGTGCGTGAAGCCAAACGGATAGAAGTCGTGGTGGATGGCAGTGATGTGTTCTTGCGCGGTCATGTCCATTCTTGGGCAGAAAAAAATGCAGCAGAAGGCGCTGCATGGTCTGCTCCTGGCGTGACTAGCGTAAAAAACTACTTAATAATTGGACCTTAACGTGATCAAACTTTTTAAAAAATCACTTTACTAGAATTTCAACGGAGGAATATATGTCGGCTCAGCTGAAAGATTTCGCTACTTCGGTGGTCGCTGTGGTTGAGCCGGACACAACTGCGTTCGCCGTAGCTCAACTCATGCGTAAGCATCACGTCGGTGCTATGGTTGTTGTCGATGCTGAAGAGAAGAGTCGTGCAATCGGCATTGTCAGTGATCGTGACTTAGTCCTAGAGTTAATTGCTGAAGGTTTGGATCCGGCAGTTTTCACTGCCGGAGACATTATGTCGGATCATCTGGTAATGGCCGACCCCAAAATGGATGCAATGGATGCGGTTAAATTAATGAATACACATTGCGTGCGTCGTTTGGTGATTGTCGATGAGGCAGATCGACTGGTAGGCATTGTCTCAATGGAGGATATTCTTGAATTGTTTGCACGTGAGCTTGCGTTGCTTGCCGCAGGAATGGCTGGAGCCCGGCAAAGAGAGATTAACGAGAGGGGGTGATGCAGTAAGGCAAGACATAACTTGCTAGTTAGGAGTATATTTCATTCTATTCACTGCGCCTACATTTAACCGTATGATGTAGAGGGTGCAGAATTTGTGTGTCGATCTAGTTAGTTTTTGCTTCATCGCCAGGTTCTTTCGACCAGTGAATATCGAAGTTGGCTGCGCGGACTCTCGATTTATTTCGGTCAATAACATATCGGATCATATCCAAGTCATATTTATAGACGAGCGATTTAGGCGAAGTGACGTAGACATGCAAATGGAATCATAATGAATGAAAAAATTAGTCAATTATTGGAGCAGATTGCCATTCTTGAAGAAGATTTACGTATTGCAGTCCATGAGCAGGAAGCCAATGCGCTGTTTCAGCTCAATGGGAAACGGGTAGAGTTTGAGGAATCCGTTCGCCAGACCCATTTACGACTTAAGAAAAGTTTTTTCCATTGGGTAGTGACGTATCGGCCACAAAATTTAATCACTGGCCCGATCATTTATAGCATGATCGTTCCCTTGGCCATTTTGGATTTATTTGTAAGCTTCTATCAAGCTACCTGTTTTCCGATTTATAAAATCACCAAGGTGCGCAGAGGCGATTACATCGTGTTTGACAGGCATCAACTCGAATATCTTAATTTTATTGAAAAATTTCACTGCACCTACTGTGCCTACGGCAACGGATTGATGGCCTATGTAAGTGAAATTGTGGCGAGAACAGAAGAGTATTTTTGCCCAATCAAGCATGCAAAAAAAGTGCTTGGGAAGCATTCTCACTATGTTCGTTTTTTGCCCTATGGTGAGGCCGAAGACTACGAGGCCAAGCTGGAGAAGATTCGTGTCTCGATGGGTAAAAATAACCCACCCAATGAAAAAAAATGAAGTTATTTTCAAATTAAATCGCAGGACTAATTAAATCAGTGCGTAGAGGTGATTTTTGGTCGACCAACGGTTTGTGATAACAGCACTTGCTGGTCTGTATCAAGCCCCATTGCTTGTGTTAGTGCTGTTCGGTCAAACCAGGCACGGATTACTGTCGCCAAACCCGCCGATGCGCAATATAAATAGACGTTTTGTGTCATAGCACCAGCGGCTACTGACGCAAATGATTCGCGTTGCGAAGCAGGTATCAGCTTCATGTTTCCGTGGTTAGCCACGTAGATTAGATCAAGTGGCGCCTCCCCAGCAAAATCCTGGTAACCAGTGACTAGTCGCACATCGGTGGCGCTGACTAAATCCAATGTCTGGGTTGGTGCAGCATAGCGGTACAGGCCGGATGGCAATGCGACGTAAACTTCAATTTCTTGCGCATTCATTGCACTTGGGGTAGTGCGTCCATTTTCCTCAGGTCGGTTGATTCCAGCTGCTGCCCACAATAAATTGGATAGCATCTGTTCAGGCAGCGGTGTAGTCTCAAATTCTCGTTGTGATTGGCGCTGCATCATTGCTTCCATCAATGGTAAGCCACCAGTGGTATTGGCAGATGGCAGGTGGATTGTGCTGGCGGAATAGCCAATTACAGGTCCAGCCTTAAGTTTGCCGATTAGACCCATTGCCATTTTTGTCAACGTGTTCATGATGTGCTCCTGTTCATATGACTCATCATAGGATCGACTTCTCATTAGACCTTGCGTTTTGTCAAACTTGGCAAAATTCGTATCTCATCTGCTCTCGTCAAGTCAATTTTTACAACTGACTCCATAGATACGACAGGCAGCGATTTTTAATTAAATTCAATGGTTTTTAGTTCGCTTAATCTGGCATTGCTCCATAGTTCTTTCGGCTAGGCAAGCTATATACTTTTGCCTGATTAAATACGACCTTACGGCGAATTTCTTAATCGCTATGTTTTCCTTATGCTGATAGTAATGATAAAAGCAAAGGGAGTTGGTCATGGCTAGTCAAAACAAAGCCTATTCGGTACTGGCGTCCAGTACCTTGGCATTTACTGTTTGTTTTACCATCTGGATGATGTTTGGAGTGATCGGTATCCCAATTAAGGCTGCCTTACATCTGAATGAAACGCAATTTGGCCTGCTAACGGCTATGCCAGTGTTGACTGGTTCATTGATCAGGGTACCACTGGGTATCTGGACTGACAGATTTGGTGGGCGCATCGTTTTTTTCTTGTTGATGCTGGCTACAGTTATCCCTATTTATATGATCAGCTATGCGACTGAGTACTGGCACTTTTTAGTACTGGGCTTATTCGTTGGACTGGCTGGCGGCTCGTTCTCAGTTGGTACGCCTTATGTTGCCCGTTGGTTTAAGAAGGAACGCCAGGGCCTGGCGATGGGCGTGTTCGGTGCAGGCAATTCCGGTGCTGCAGTGAATAAATTCATTGCGCCTGTGTTGATTGCTGCAGCAGGCTGGACTTTGGTTCCTAAAGTTTATGCGGTGATGATGCTGTCCGCAGCATTGATTTTCTGGCTGTTCTCCGGCACTGATCCTGCGCATAACATCAAATCCAATATCAGCTTCTTGGCGCAACTCAAAATGCTCAAAGATCCGAAGGTCTGGCGCTATTGCCAATACTACTCGGTGGTGTTTGGCGGCTATGTGGGCTTGAGTTTGTGGATGGTTAAATATTATGTGACTGAGTATGGTTTTGATATTAAGACCGCAGCTTTACTGGCAGCTTGTTTCTCTCTACCCGGCGGTGTATTGCGCGCACTGGGCGGTTGGATGGCGGATAAATACGGCGCATACAAAGTGACATGGTGGGTCATGTGGGTATGCTGGGTCGCCTTCTTCCTGCTGTCTTATCCGCAGACTGATTTCAGCATAAAAACCGTCGCCGGCATGCAGAACTTTCATATTGGACTGACACCCGTCACCTTCACTTGCCTGTTGTTTGTAGTCGGTATTTCGATGGCAGTTGGCAAGGCTTCAGTATTTAAATTTATTTCAGACGATTATGGTCAAAACATTGGTGCAGTGTCTGGGGTCGTCGGATTGGCAGGTGGTCTCGGTGGTTTTATTCTGCCCATCATGTTTGGTGCGCTAGTCGACATTACCGGTGTGCGTAGCTCTTGTTTCATGCTGTTGTATGGCAGCGTTTGCGTGTCTTTGGTATGGATGCATTTCCAGTTCCGCAATGAAGCGCTGATATCGGCAAAAGCCGCTTTACCAGCCTAATATATTCTAAAAAGGGAGTACAAAATGAGTCACGTATTGACCAAGTGGGAACCGGAAAACTCCGAGTTCTGGAACAAAGAAGGTAGCGCTATCGCCAACCGAAATCTGTGGATCTCGATTCCCGCCCTAATGTTGGCATTTTCGGTCTGGATGCTGTGGAGTGTGGTAGCTGCCAATCTCGATAAAGCGGGCTTTAAATTTAGTAAAGATCAGTTATTTTTTCTGACCGCCTTACCCGCCTTATCCGGCGCTACGTTACGGATTTTTTACTCTTTCCTGATACCGATATTTGGTGGGCGCAAGTGGACCGCGATCTCAACGGCCACCTTGCTGATTCCAGCCATCGGTATGGGTTTTGCATTACAAGATCCAACCACAAGTTATTCCACATTACTGATATTGGCTTTGCTGTGCGGTCTCGGTGGTGGTAATTTTAGTTCGAGTATGTCGAATATCAGTTTCTTCTTCCCTAAATCACGTAAAGGTTATGCCACGGGCATGAATGCCGGCATCGGCAATCTCGGTGTTTCTGTCGTGCAGTTTGTTGCACCGCTGGCGATTTCTTCAGCCATGTTTGGTGTCGCTATTTCGGGTGACGGCTTCATGTATCACAACGTCAAAACTGGTGTGGATAAAATGTTTTGGCTGGGCAATGCGGGTTTTATCTGGGTGCCATTTATCATTGCGGCGACCTTAGCTGCATGGTTTGGCATGAATGACATCGCTTCAGCTAAAGCCTCTTTCGCCGATCAGGCAGTTATTTTCAAACGTAAGCACAACTGGTTGATGTGCTGGTTGTATATCGGTACTTTTGGTTCTTTCATCGGTTTTTCAGCTGGTTTTGCGATGTTGATCAAGGCGCAGTTTCCAGAAATCGACGTCACTAAATTTGCATTTCTTGGGCCTTTGGCCGGTGCGCTGGCACGACCAATCGGCGGCATCCTGGCAGATAAAATAGGTGGTGCGCGTCTGACACTTTGGGTATTTGCGGCGATGGTGGCGACCATATTGGTGGGTATTTTGCCTGGCTTACACGATCATCAATTCATGATGTTCCTGGGCTCCTTTATTGGTATGTTTATCTTGACTGGCTTAGGCAATGGCTCGACTTTCTGCATGATCCCTATCATTTTCCTGACCGAGAGAGAACGTGCTGCAGCAGGCAAGGGCGATGCCGCCTTGAAGCAAGCACGGTTGGATGCTGCGAAAGAATCCGCTGCAGTATTAGGTTTCTCTGGCGCTATCGGTGCTTACGGTGGTTTCTTCATTCCGCAAAGCTTTGGTACTTCAATTAAGATGACTGGCGCGCCTGACATGGCTCTGTACACTTTTATCGCCTTTTATGTCAGTTGCATGATCATCACTTGGTGGTTCTACTCACGCAAGGGTGCAGAAATGCCTTGCTAACCGTTACATCGCAGTTTAATTTAGCCTTCTTAGGGGATATCCCTAAGAAGGCTTTTTTGTTTTTAATTTCAATACAGCACGCCCAGCGCGCAAATGGAATGAACGCCTCCCCCCGAAAGGGATGGCAATGAGGCAGTCGGGCAACAGAGAATAGAAATGAAGAAGGATTCTCACAACTCGACGGCATCGATGTGCCAAAGTAGATACGCAGTACTTATCCACTTAAGA
>NZ_JAUSFI010000121.1 GCF_030651495.1 Undibacterium sp. | reverse complement strand
CACGAAATCGATGGTATCGACACCAGGCGCACAGCTCGGCGATTGCAACACCAAAAAGATCGATGGATCGGGATGATCGTAACTGATCGAGCCTATGGTATTGAAGTGGCGCAGATCGTATTTGTAGGGCGCAAAATTGCCGTGCCATGCCACCACGTCGAGCGGCGAATGGCCTATCTTGGCGCGCCACATATTGCCGCTGAACTTGGCGATCAGTTCAAACTCGCCTTCGCGCTCTTCATACCAGGCATGCGGGATCTGGAAGTCGCGCGGGTTGGCCAGGCCGTTCGAGCCTATCACGCCCAGGTCAGGCAATTTCAGCATGGCACCGAAGTTTTCGCAGACATAGCCGAGTGCCATGCCATCGGGCAAAGTGACCTGAAAGCGGATGCCGCGCGGGATCACGGCGATCTCTTGCGGCTCGATATTGAGCAGGCCAAGTTCGGTCTTGATATGCAGGCGTCCGTGTTGCGGGATGATCAGCAGCTCGGCATCGGCATTATAAAAAAACCTGTCCGTCATGTCGCTGTTGGCGGCGTACAGGTGTATCGCGCAGCCATTTAATGCATCGGCAGAGCCATTGCCCGCCATGGTCAGCCAGCTATCGATGAAATCAGTCGCTTCGCTTGCCGACGTTGGCAGCGGCAAAGGGTCCCAGCGCAATTGATTCGGTGACGATGGCACTTCATCAAATTGGTTCGTCATGCCGCGATTGCCAATTTGCACAAAAGGCTGATGCATCGCCGCCGGGCGTATGCGGTACATCCACGTGCGGCGGTTGGCATGGCGCGGCGCAGTAAACGCGGTGCCGGAAACCTGCTCGGCATACAGGCCATACGCGCATTGCTGCGGCGAATTCTGGTTTGCCGGCAAGGCACCGGGCAGCGCCTCGGTGGCAAATTCGTTGGAGAAACCGGTCTGGTAGCGCAGGGTGTCGGTAGTAAGGATGTGGTTCACGTTGCTATCCTATAAAAATGGGGGCAAACACTAATGTAGTGCAATGATCTGCCTTTTGCGATATAAATACAAAAATGTAGATCATTGATTTGGTGAATAAAGGGTAAATATGCTGGAACCCAAGGATATAGACCTGAACCTGCTGGTGGTGTTTCAGGAAGTGTTTCAGGAGAGACAGATTTCCTCTGTGGCAAAAAAACTGGGCTTGTCGCAACCGGCGGTCAGCAATGCGCTGGCGCGCCTGCGCAAGAGCTTCGACGATGAACTTTTCGTGCGCACCGCGCAAGGCATGCAGCCGACCCCGATGGCGCAACAATTGGCCGAGCCGATATCCAGCGCGCTGGGCAACATCACGCGCGCGCTGAATCAGCATGAGGTCTTTGATGCCGCCACCAGCAAGCGCCATTTCATCATCGCCATGACCGATGTGGGCGAGGTGTATTTCATGCCGCGCCTGATCGAGCAGTGCCGCAGGCTGGCGCCGCAGATAAAGCTGTCGACCGTGCGCGCTAGCAGTATCGATATCAAGGCCGAGATGGAAACCGGTAGGGTGGATCTGGCGTTGGGTGCGTTTGATGATATCTCCGGTGCGCTGTATCAGCGTCGTTTGTTCAGGCAAAACTATGTCTGCATGTTCCGGCAAGGCCACCCGCTTGCCGGTGTCGCCATCAGCGCAAAAGACTTTCTGGCGGCACAACATCTGATTGTTGCATCGAT
>NZ_JAUSFI010000032.1 GCF_030651495.1 Undibacterium sp. | reverse complement strand
TAACCAGGCCGGTGTAGGCCACGCCGTTGACCGTGAGGGTCACGGTGTCGCCGACTTTGGCGTCGCCGCCTACTGTGCCGCTGACCGCAACCGTGCCGGCGCTTTCTGCCGCATTGAGGATGTTGTCTGGCGTGATGCTGTTGACCGTGAGCGTAGCGGCCGCGCTGGTGTCAGTCGTGTAGACATGGGCAGCGCTGGCCGTCGTGCTGTTGCCGGCACCGTCGGTGGCAGTGACACTGGCGTCGACGGTCTTGTCGCAGTCGGCCAGCAGGCCGGCGCCGGGGACACTGATGCTGTAGCTGTTACCCGCTCCGACCCGGCCGGTGTAAGTGAGTCCGTTGACCGTCAGGGTGACGGTGTCACCGACTTTGGCGTCGCCGCCGACCGTGCCTGTGACCGTGACCGCGCTGGCGCTTTCGGCCGCATTGAGGATGTTGTCTGGCGTGATGCTGTCAACAGTAATGGACGCATTAGCATTTAAATTAACTGTATAGACATGCGCCGCGGTAGCCGTGGTGCTGTTGCCTGCACCGTCGGTGGCCGTGACGCTGGCGTCGACGGTCTTGTCGCTGTCGGCCAGCAGGCCGGCGCCGGGGACGCTGATGCTGTAGCTGTTGCCGGCACTAACCAGGCCGGTGTAGGTGAGTCCGTTGACCGTGAGGGTCACGGTGTCGCCCGCTTTGGCGTCGCCGCCGACCGTGCCTGTGACCGTGACCGCGCCGGCGCTTTCTGCCGCATTGAGGATGTTGTCTGGCGTGATGCTGTCGACCGTAATGGACGCGGTCGAGACCGTGTCAACCGAGCCGCCGTCATTCGCCGTCGCCGGATTACCTGCCGCATCTTTGCCTGTCGCTGTGACGGTGTAAGTACCATCGGCCAGCGGATTGCCTGGTGTTGCGTTGTAGGTGCCGTCTGGCTGAACGGTAGTGGTAATGGTTTGGGCTGTACCGGCATGATCGGTTACGACCAGCGTAATCGTGCTGCCTGCTGGCAGATCGCTGGTGCCGCTGATCGTCGGGGTGCTGTCCGCCGTGTTGCCGGGGGCATTAACGGTGATGATTGGTACAGTGGTCTCAACCGAGCCGCCGTCATTCGCCGTCGCCGGATTACCTGCCGTATCTTTGCCTGTCGCTGTGACGGTGTAACTGCCGTCAGCGAGCGGTGTGGCCGGCGTCGCACTGTAGGTGCCGCCTGGCTGGACGGTGGTGGTAATGGTTTGCGGGGTACCGGCGTGATCGGTCACGACCAGGGTAATGGTGCTACCTGCTGGCAGATCGCTGGTGCCGCTGATCGTCGGGGTACTGTCCGCCGTGTTGCCTGGTGCATTAACGGTGATGACTGGTGGAGTGGTATCCACAACAGCCGCTGCACGGGCACTAATTTCAACAACAGGGCTTCGCTCAAAACCACCCAAATAAGATTGTGGAGTAACGGCTTCAGCAATCCGATCCAGTTTGACAAAATCATGTGCATCGCTCGCAATACCACCGCCAAGACCTGCCGCTGTTTCTTCCAGTAATTTATCGAGACTATTGCCTCCGATAATGGCATTGGCAGCATTGGCAGCAATCGCGGCGTCAGAAGGCAATAAAGCCGCATTAGCAATTTCAGATTGCGTTGGCGCGAAAACAGTGGAGTCAAGAGTGACCGTCTCACTTTCTCTCAACACATAAGTGCGGCCTTGATCAAAAGATAACTCAACACGTCCATTTGCATCAGTGACGATGACATCATTTTCGTAAATGATGTCGCCTAATTTAAGTTGATGCTGGCTACCATCGGCAGAATGTACGATGGCTTGCCCTTGAAGTGCAACGACTTTACCAACGATGTTTGCTGAATTTGCCATGATAGATTTCCGGACGATATAAGTAATATCCCGACTCTACCAAAATAGTTTCCACAAATAAATTGTACCTAGGTACTACACAAACGGAATTTAACTATCTTTTACTAATAATGCCAGTTGCAATCGATCTCTTACCTGCAGCTTTTCAAGAACTGCACCTACATGCGCCTTAATAGTGCGCTCAGTAATACCTAACTGAGTTGCAATCTCCTTGTTGCTTGCCCCAAGCGCAACAGCCTTGGCAACCTCAAACTCACGCTCAGTCAAACTACTGGCCCACATAGTATTTGTCGTGAGCGCCGCCTTCGGCATTGGTGCACTAAGCAGACGCTTCATAATAGACTCACCAATCCATAAACCGCCTTGCGATACCACACCTGCAACCTTGCTTAACACTTCGTCACCCGCATGCGTATTGCAATATCCCCGAGCGGAAGAAGCAAACACAGCCAGCGCCTCCAAATCGTTCGGCATATCGCTCAATACCACCAGCGCTTGTGATGCGAAATACTTACGCACTGCGGCTATCTGCTGAGCAACAGTTCCGTCAGAAGACAAGCGTAACCATACCACTACGGGATTCACATCAGACGTTTTCGGGTCTTGTAAGTCAATGCATTGTGCAGAAGGAAAAGCCTGACGCCAGCTTTGCAACATGATCGCCGTACTTGAAATAAAAAGATGTTGAGCAGTTACCAATTCGATATCCGATGAAAATAAGCGTTATCGCTCAGTAAATGCTGATTGCTTAGCCCGTAAAACAGGTTTAAGCAAATAGGTAAGGATAGTTTTTTTCCCGGTAATAATATCCACCTCGGCAACCATACCCGGAATAATAGGTTGACCGCCCGACAACACTGCATTGACTGTCGACACACGAACAATATAAAACGTATTGCCCCGCTCATCCGTGACAGAGTCTGCACCGATATGCTCTAATTTTGCGTCCAACCCTCCATAGGTTGAAAAGTCATAAGCAGTAAATTTAACAATGGCTTTTTGCCCTGGCGCCAGGAAGGCAATATCTTTTGGCGCTATCTTAGCTTCCAATATCAACTTACCTTCCATTGGCACTACCTCCACGACATCACGACCGGCCTGCACAACGCCACCAACCGTATTGACCAGTAAACGTTTTACCGTGCCCCGGACTGGCGAGCGTATAGCAGACTGCTTCACCTTATCTGCCAAACCCGTGCCACTCTGGATGAGAGAATTCAACTTTGCCATCGTCTCAGATAATTCTTTACTAGCGCTATTCCGCGCTACCAACTCAACTTCCTGGATTTTTCGATTCGCTTCGCCAATTGCGGCCTGGGTACGCGCAATCTGTGCAGCAGCCACGTCACGTTCGCCCTTAAAGCGTGAAACGTCACGTTCGAGACGTAACAATTCGACTTCCGATACGGCGCCCGAACCAAGCAAGGGTTTAGTCACCGACAACTCTTTCTGGCTAGATTCATAAGCCTGCGCCGCCTGTCGTTGCCTTGCATTCGCTTCCGCTTGCTCTTGACCTCTTTGCGCTAACTGTTGACGTGCGATGGATACCTGCGCTTGCATCTCAGAATTAGCAGTTTCATACAATCTTTGTTCTTCATCCGCTGTTTTTGGATCCTCCTTAAGCACTTCCGGTGGAGGGATAAAAGGCTTACCATCGCCTAGCGCCCTCAAACGCGCCGCCTTTGCGGTCAGGGACAAATATTGCGAACGATTTTCCTTAACCGAAGATTCAAAACGCGTCGTGTCAACTTGCAGTAAAACCTGCCCCTCCTGAACGACCTGCCCCTCTTTGACTAATATTTCGGTCACGATCCCGCCATCCAAGCTTTGTAAAACCTGGAGTTGCCGAGAAGGGATCACTTTACCCTCCCCCTTGGTAATTTCATCTACATGTACCAAACTCGCCCAAACAATAAATAAGACGAATGCGCCCAACAATGCGCGCAACAGAATACGCGCGCGCAGCGGTTCCTGCTGAACAATAATACTATCAGCATCCCGCATAAAATCAGATTCCGGGAGGTTGACATTATCCTTCCAACGTTGCAACCACAGGCCAGGAGAGATACCAAAGCGCAAACGCAATTTTTCAAGCCGTCCGATCAGACCAAGCCATAGCAAACGCCATTTCTGCATTACTTGGCCCTCCCGATCTGGCCTGATTGCAATGCAGCCATCACTTTATCTTTAGGGCCATCCGCCACGACCATACCGTTATCAACGACGATAATTCGACTTGCCAGATCCATGAGGCTTGGGCGGTGCGTCACAATGATCATGGTTTTATGTTGTGCATATTTGCCTATGCGTTCTTTAAATTGTGCCTCAGAGGGATAGTCCATCGCACTGGTAGGCTCATCCAATAACAAAATCGGTGGATCGAGCAATGCTGCACGCGCGATGGCGATACTTTGACGCTGTCCGCCAGAGACAGACTCACCACGTTCACTGATGAGCATATCGAAACCTTCAGGATGGTTATTGACGAACTCCGTCAAACCCGCCAATTCTGCCGCTGCCACGATTGCCCTGTCATCAGCATAAGGAGCACGTATCGTAATATTTTCACGCAGACTGCCATAAAACAACATGGAATCCTGCTCCACATAACCAAGGCTACGGCGCAAATCGGCTGGATCTAGCTGACGTAAATCTACGTCATCAAGCAATACAGCACCTTTGGTCGGTGCGTACAAGCCAAGTATCAGTTTTTCCATCGTGGATTTACCTGAACCGACCCGCCCAATAATCACTACACGTTCGCCTGGCATGATTTTAAAATTAACGCCGCGCAATGCTTCCTCAGAACGGCCAGGGTAACTAAAATGGACATTTTTAAATTCAATTTGACCTAGAATTTCTGGTCTATGAATAAAGGCACTCTCATCACTGCGCTCAGATGGAGTCGCCATAATTTTTTCTAATGACGCCAGCGAGTTTTTCGCACCCTCGTACTGAAGTAACAAACCGACTACTTGCCCCACCGGAGCCATAGCACGGCCGGCCAGCATGGTGGCGGCAATTAATCCGCCCATCGACATCATTTTTTCATGAATCAAATAGACGCCGGCAATCACCACTGTCACATTAACCAATTGCTGAATCACAGAAGCACCGTTGATACTTGCCGCCGATAATAATTTAAGGTCAGAATTCACCCGCGCTAAAAAAGCCGTAGTTTTTTCCCATTTAACCTGCATTTGGCTTTCAGCACCGTGCGCCTTAATAGTTTCAAGGGCAGTCAGGCTTTCTACCAAAGTCGAATTTCGTAAGGCGGCGGCACGAAACGTCGTTTCTGATAATTCGCGCATCTTATGCTGCACCATGTAGCTATAAATGACAACAATGACAATTCCAACAATAGGTGCCAATACCAGCGGCCAAGAGATCCAGATTAAAGTCAGTAAAAACAAAATGGCAAAAGGCAAATCAATGAGCGCAGTAATCGTCGCCGAAGCAATGAAATCCCGTACTGTCTCAAATGACCGCAAATTAGAAGCGAAGGCCCCGACAGATGCAGGTCGCTGCGACATGCGCATGCCTAAAACCCGCTCCATAATTAATGCAGATAATTTCAGATCGATACGGTTACTCACCAGACTGATAAAGTGTCCGCGCAACAAACGAACAACATAATCGAGCAGGATGACGATCGTAATGCCACCCGCAAAAACCCATAAAGTTTCAATAGCAAAATTTGGCACCACTCTGTCATAGACATTCATGGTAAATAAGGGCATCGCAAGCGCAAATAAATTAATCAATAATGCGGCTGCCAAAACATCCTTAAAAATCGGTTTTTGTTCCAGCACTGCCCCCCAAAACCAATGTTTTTGAGGCACTTTAACTAATGGTGGAGTGCGCTGATCAAAACGAAAATGAGGGCTCGAAAAAATTGCTACACCAGAATAACGCGACAACAACTCTTCATGGCTAAGCGATACGGCCCCCTGCCCCGAATCTGGCAAGAGTAATTGCGCGCTACCATCCTCCGCCCACTTTTGAAGCAGACAGGCTTCATTATTTTTCAACAGGAGAATCACGGGGAACAGTGCGGTATCAATTTTTTCAAGGTCGCGTCGCACTACCTTGGCAGAAAAACCAGCGTGGGCCGCAGCCCTGGCAAATAAAGAGGGCGTCAAGCCTTCGGCAGGCAAAGGCAAACCGGCGACCAATGCAGCACGGGTACTGGGGCGACCATGAATTCGAGTCAATTCGACCAGACAATCAAGCAAGGGGTCGCGATGTAGTAGATCCTCACGAATTCCGGTACCAAAACCACCAACAGAGGACAGCGAGTCTGCGTTGCTATCTGAAAAATTTTCCTGCTTTGTCATGCGCATCGCACCATCTATGTTCATCCTCAGATAACGTTCTTACAGACTAGGACGCCTATCAATCTGAAGCATGTCAATCAATCAATACCTAGACGACTGAAGGTCGGGGAATTAAAAGTCATATAAGTTTCATTTTGACTTTTAAATAAATAGATAACAGGTTCAAAAAACCAGGCCCTCACTAAGCGCCGTACACTTTACGTACCTAAAAATTATCACTGATTAAGTACGATCTTACAATATTGAGAGCTTTCCGTATGGGAAATAAGCGTGCTATCTAGCTTCAACAACAATTATTAACAATTGATCAAAACAAATTTTGCGAAAAATAAAAGCCTGACACAATATATTCAAGCAACGAACTGCCATTTTAAATCAACGTTTACTTGAGCCAACCACGTCGTCTGAAATACCAAAATGGTGTAATCGCAGATGCCAGCATCAGCACAAGTGCAAACGGATATCCAAAATCCCAGTTTAATTCTGGCAAGATTTTAAAGTTCATGCCATAAATACTGGCGATCAGGGTAGGAGGAAGAAAGGCAACCGAAGCTACCGAGAAAATTTTGATAATTTTATTTTGATTGATGTTAATAAAACCAACAGTCGCATCCATCAAAAAATTGATTTTATCGAACAAAAATGAAGTATGTCCATCCAGTGATTCTATATCACGCAAAATCTGGCGCGCCTCTTCAAATTGTTCGGCATTTAATAAACGCCCGCGCATCAAAAAACTGACAGCACGGCGGGTGTCCATCATATTCCGGCGAATTCTACCGTTCAAATCCTCTTCTTGAGCGATAGCATTCAAGGCAAGTGCGGCATCCTGATCGGAAAAGTTTTTTTCCAATACGGCGCGACTAACGTCCTCCAAATTTTGATAGATCCCTTCCAAGGCATCGGCGGAATATTCGGCATCGGTCGCGTACAAATCCATGAGGACATCTTTGTAATCCGCGATAGAACCGGGGCGCGAACGTGCGCGCATGCGTACCAATCGGAATACGGGCAAATCCAGGGCGTGCACCGAAAACAGAATGTCGCGCGCCAAGATAAACGCGACAGTGACCGTGTTTGCCGGCTCCTCACCATCATCAATCAGAAAATCGGTGCGCAAATGCAGATCACCGCTATCGGCTTCGTAATAACGCGCTGAAGCTTCGATGTCTTTCACTTCATCTTCACCTGGCAACGTTACACCATAAATACTTTTAACCCACTCCCGCTCATCTTCATTGGGATCAGTGAGATCCACCCAGATCGGTAAAGTATTTTCCAAATCCTCGCGGCTCTCTACGTTAATCTGGCTCAGGCGCCCATTGTGCAAAACAAAGACATTAATCATGGATAACCTCGGCCGATAAAAATAGCTAATAACAAACTGAAAGATTGCGAACTTATTTCACGCTAAACAACGACATTAGATAATTGAATTACTTAACCATTTTATCAATCATTTTCATCCTCAGATCCACATCTGGGTCATCATTGCCAACTTTAACGGGAACAGGTATTTTGGGCGCTTCAAAACCTTTATTGTCGTAGAGCTTAACCGCGCGCGTGCTAGGATTGCTATCAACGCAATCGATATCGGAATACACCATTTTGCCGTGGATACTACAACGACGAATACCTGAATCAACGGTAGCCGCCTGACGCATACCAGCATCTGCCTGAACTGCTGACCCCACTTGTTCCATCTGCCTAACATCTGTTTGTACACCGCTGGCTTTTTTCAATTCATGCGTAATGATCGTGGCCGACTTACCCCATCTGGACCAAACATCCTGCAATGGAAAATGACCGTAACGTATTGAATACAAGAAAGCCAGACCCAACAGCGTCAGCAACATCATCAATGCAGCGATGGCTAACGGACTGACGGTACCCCGTTGTAAGAATTTATTCATGGCAGCTCAGCAGAATTCATTCGTCTCAATATCAGTTCACTGCGTCTTTGCAGATAGGCGGAACCAGTATGCTTGTCAAAGTAGCGTGGCTTTGGCAACATTACAGCTAGTCTCGCCGCCTGTGCCGGGCTCAGCGCCGCGGCGCTAACGCCGAAATAATGTTGCGATGCTGCCTCAGCACCAAAAATTCCCACACCCCATTCGACCACATTCAGGTAGATCTCAAAAATTCTTTCCTTATCCATGCAGAATTCCAGCATGTACGTAATGATCAGCTCTTGCCCCTTGCGCAGATAACTGCGCTCCCCTGAAAGAAACAGATTCTTTGCCAATTGCTGAGTGATGGTGGAGCCGCCGGAAACAACCTTGCCCTTTTTCTGATTTTTTTCGTAAGCCTTTTGCATTGCCTCCCAATCCACACCCTCATGCTCAGAAAAGCCATCATCTTCAGAACTAATCACTGCGCGCTTGAGATTATTTGAGATGCGATTGTACGGTACCCATTTATGCTGCAATTTTGCATTCGGGCTTGTTTCCTGCAAAATTGCCAGTTGCTGTCGCATGAAGCTGGTTGAGCTTGGATTGAAATTTATCCACCAGCAAATTTGTAATAAAAAGTAGACCTGGATCAACAAGAATAGTAATACCGGCAATAAAATTAGCCACAGCATCAGACGTTTCATTATGACTCCAGTGCCAGACGTAATTCTGCCAATACCGATGAGGTGTCAGGTCGCACACCACGCCACAGGTAAAAGGCTTCTGCTGCCTGCTCCACTAACATACCAAGCCCATCACGCAGTTGCGCGCCTTGCGCCTCAGAAAAACGTAAAAACGCAGTGACTTGTGCGCCATACATCATGTCGTAAGCCAGCGTAGCAGATGAAAATAAAGCAGGGGAAATAGGTGGTACTTCATTCGCCAAACTAGCAGATGTGGCGTTGATAATGAGATCGAATTTGCCACTTAATTGCGGCCACTCAGCGGCACTCAGCAATGCGTTCCCTGCGCCATGCGTCTGCGCTAATGCGACCAGTTGCTGTGCCTTGCTTAAGGTACGGTTGGCGATGACCAGTTCTCCCGGTTGTTCCGACAAAATTGGTAGCAGGACACCGCGGGCTGCGCCACCGGCACCCAATAATAAGATGCGTTTATTCCTCAGCGCGACATGAGCGTTACAAACTATATCCGCGACTAAACCAATGCCATCCGTGTTATCACCCAGAATATGTTCCCCATCGAATTTAAGGGTATTCACGGCGCCAGCAGCCTGCGCACGCGCAGTGAGTTGCGTTGCCAACGCAAAGGCTTCTAGTTTGAAAGGAACCGTCACGTTAGCGCCCTTGCCACCCGCTTGCATGAATGCCTTGACGCTAGTGGCAAAACCATCAATAGGGGCCAGTAGCCGCTGATACTGCATACGCTGACCGGTCTGTGCGGCGAACCGGGCGTGTATCGCGGGGGATTTACTATGCGCAATGGGATTGCCGATCACTACATACTGATCGATCTTCTCAACTTGATTCACTTGCCACCTCCGCGCAACTCTGTTTCCAGCATTTGATCGCGGGTAAATTTAAAACGCGTGATCACCACCCATAAATCGTCTTTATCTTTGGATCGCATATTCGGGGGAAACTTTCCAAATGGCGCGGCACGGCGCACGATGCGCAAGGCCGCGGCATCCAAGGCGGCATTGCCGGATGATTTTTCCACTTTTGGGCCGCCACCTTTTTCATAAATGCTGCCGTCTTGAAAAATAGGAATATAGATAATCAACTCACCATACAACTTTTTGCCATCCTTCTGCGGAAAGTTCATGGTTCCCATATCTTCGACTCTTTTTTGCAAGGCTTTGTAGTACATCGCATAACCTACCGCCTGGGTACTCGGAGTAATGAACGTTTTACGCGGGCGCTTGTTCTGATCTTCTATCGTTTGAGAGATTTCGGCCGCCATCCGGGCCAGCGCCTGATTACTATCTACTTTGTCCCGGCCAGCATTGTAAATTTTATTATCCTCAGGTTTCAGATCATCCTTCGGCTGTTGCGACGTAAAAGGAGTTTTGGTACGCACCTGATCCATCAGTTTTTTTTGATTTTCTTCCAGTTCTTCGATTCTTCTCTTTGCCATCATGACGCTTTCACCATTTTCGGTTTTACGCATATCAGGCAAAGGTGACTTAGAACGGCCTGTATCATGAGCGCCGCCGCCATCCAGATTAGCTTGCGCTAAAGCCTCTGCTTTGAGTGGTTTTTTATCGTGCTTGGCGTTCACCAAAATGACTTCCAAACCAGGGTCCGTCGCCTGCGTTTCAGCAGGTTGGGGGGCGACAAAATGCATTAGCAATAACATGCCATGTACCACCACAGAAATGAAGATGGCCGCGGTCAGTATCAGATTTTCAAAAATAGATTTCACAAATCGTTATCTTCAAATGGGAGTCAACTATTCTTCCGTTTAGGCAAGGCCAAGTTCGCCGGAAGCTTCTATTTTTTCGATATCAGAAAGAGCGTACTCAACTACGTCTGCAGCAACTTCTGGGCCGGCCTCTGCATCTGGGGCGATCACGGCAATCTCATCGACAGCAGCGTCTTCTTCCGGCTCTTCCAGGTCTTCGTCAGTCACGGTCGTCAACATTTCCAACAAGCGCGCCTCCACGCTCAGGTCAAGCTCATCCCAGCGCAAAATATCAAGTTTTACCTGTGCGCCACGGGCCATCTGCGGCATTCCGGGTAAGCGGATAATCAAAGGAATATCAACTAAACGCAACACTTCATCCTTGAGCACCACCGCCTCGACCTGACGGACATTTTCCTGGCCGAGCCAGCGCAAGCACCAATAGCGTTCCATATTATTTTGGAAATCCGCATAAGCGGAATACGCCGCTTCAAAACCAGAGACGATCGCAAACAAATCGGCATCTTTAGGCTTAAACGGCGCGACCAAAGGCGCAGTAACGCCGTGTTCGACACAGGCAATGATTTGCCACTGGTTCACCAGATCGGTGTAGCGGCGCAATGGCGAGGTGCTCCAGGCATATTGATCAACGCCTAAGCCTTGATGTGGCGCAGCATGAGTGACCATGCGCACCTGCATCTTGGCGGCCCATCCACCGGAGCCACCGCCCTGGGCACGATAAATACCCGGAATGCCGTGATCAGCCATGAATTTTCCCCAGGTGCTATTGGCAAAAATCATCAGTTCGGCGACGATCTTATCGAGCGGTGCGCCACGCTTACGGCGCACGACAGAGACCACATCATCATCCACATAAAAATTGAAATCGACCCGATTGGTTTGCTCAGGCTTAAGGCCAAAACTTTCACGCTTAGCCATGCGTCCTTGCTCTAACACCTGCGCCCATTTCCAAATCTGTGCAATCTCAGCCTTGTGCGGATACTCACCGGCATCGTTGGCGAGGTTTTCTTCAGTCACCAGCGCATCGAGATCATTGTGACGCAGATTAGACGCCATCGGTATCGCTTCGACTTTAGTCTCCGTGGCGAGTACCGTCCAGTCTTCCGTATTGAGTGTCACATACAGCGACAAAGCGGGGCGTGTCTGGCCAGCGCCCAGCGTGTAGGCCTCCACCAACTCATCCGGCATCATGGTGATCTTGTCGCCCGGCATATACACGGTCGACATGCGCGCACGCGCCAGCATATCGAGCGCATCGTTACGCTTGATACCAAGTGCGGGGGCGGCGATATGTATACCTATGCGCAGCTTGTTGTCGTCTAATTGGACCACCGAAAAAGCATCATCAATCTCGGTAGTCGTGACATCATCAATCGAAAATGCCTGGACATCGGCAACCGGTAAATTCGTCGGTAAAGCGGGTATAGCGACTGCCGGAAAAGCCACGCCTTTAGGGAAATTTTCAAACAAGAACTTGGACAAATGAAAATCTTTTGCACTGACCAGACCACCGCTTTGTAACATCAGGCGTGCAGGATTGGTTTGCATCGCATCACAGGCTTCTGCCATTGCCTTGTATTCAAGACTATTTTTGTCTGGCTTAAACAATAATTGCAAGACCAAGGCTTTCATCGGCTCTGGCAGGCGATGCTGTTTCAGCTCTTCAACATAGGCCGCCTGAATCACTGCCAGCTGTTTTTTCTTTTCTATTCCGGCCTGGGCCGCCTTGAGAGACGCCTCTGGCGCAGCCTTATAGCGGCCGCGACCTTTTTTGTAGAAGTAAATCGGCGCGGTATGCAGTGCCAAAATCAAACCAGCCGCCTCCGCTGCCTGCGGTGCATGGCCAAAATACTCTGCGCCTAGTTCAGCAAAACCGAATTCATCTTCACCAGCGACTTCCCATAAGAACTCCAGATCGATGTCAGCCGCGGTCTGCTTGGCTTGCTCGATTAAGGCAATAGGATCAGGCGAGGTAAATTGCAATAAAACATCCTTGACCCTGACCTTGCTACGCTTGCCACTGGCGAGTTCCACCTGATATGCCTCACCCGCCTGAGATAACACGCTACCGGCTTTAAAATCGCCAGATTCTTCAAAAAATAAATTCATTTAACACGTCTTTTCTGTCTTTAACTCTTCGCATGGCGATGTATTAGATCACCCATGCTTTTTCAAAATTCAAGGGAGTATATTAAAAAACCACCCTCATAGCGCATATTCTGCTTGCGGTCTTAATTGATACTCCCTACCAGTATCTTCATTTCAATGATTTACAGCCGGTTAATTTCCGGCAAAAACACTTCCGTCACCAGCAAACAAGATCCCTTACGCCGGAACACCGAGCGGCGTGCAAAAAGACTGAAAGGCAATTCAGCCAATACGTGCAAAGCGCGAATGCGCCGCATCAAAGGGTGCGTGTGACGTAGTTTTGCATAAGCCAACTCCCCGCGCACTACCAATGGATCGCTAAACAAGGTGGTCCCCAGAGATTTTTCACCCAAGCTGGCAAACAGTGGCCACTGCATCGCAGTCGCCGTCATTGGTACTACCGTATGCGCATATACCATCGCGTGTCCATCACAACGCAACAACACTTCCCGCTCAACAACCTTAACCGGCCTTACCAAGCCGATCTCGGCGATTTCATCCGTCAGACATAATGCCAGACGCTGGTGCAAACGCTGCACGCGAAATTGCTGGCAGCGTGCGACCAGCCTTGCGGTCAGCGACGCACGATGCGTCAGCCAGTCTGCCATATTATCTGAGGCATGCACGCCATTGACATGTTGATGCCAGCGTGCTGCTGCCGGAAAATGTGGCAATTGGGGTGAAAGCTGCTGTGGCAACGGGTCAGGCTGCATCACAAAACGCCAGGATCTGGTCCAGATAATCAACAAAATCAGCCATGCCGTGATCACTGCCTTGTATGATCAATTGCTGTGCACAGGGATAATGCGCCGTCATCTCGCGCCAATCCAGCACCTCGTCGCCGGTTGCCGCGATTAAAAAATAGCGCTCCGGCCGCGTAATCGCCGTCACGGCATAGGCGCGCAACTCATCGACATACTCCGCCTTAAATTCAAACACGTCATCACTGTGATAAGCCGTAGTGACGCCCACATATTTTTCCAGATCGCGTGGCGGCTTCACGGCAGGATTCAGCAAAATCGCCTTACAGCCGTATCGCTCAGCTAAGTAGGTCGCGTAATAACCGCCTAAAGAAGAACCGATCAATGTCACTTCGTTGGCTGGCACCTGATCTAGTATCGCTTCCAGTTGCGCGATTGCCTGCAACGGGGATGCGGGCAATTGAGGACAAAGATATTCATCGCCCCGCTCCAGTTGCTGCAAGTGCTGCCCCATCCTGCGCGCCTTAAATGAGCCTGGCGACGAGCGGAAGCCGTGTAAATACAAAATCATACGGGCACACCCAACTTTGCGGCTTTAGCCGACAGGGCATCCAGGATTTTTTGATGCACGCCGCCAAAACCGCCATTACTCATGGCCAAAATATAATCTCCCGGCTGCGCCTGATTGACGATGGCATCCACCAGGCTCGATAGCTCATGGTAAGCGCTGGCTTTCCCCCCTAAGGGCGCAAGCGCTTGCGCCAGATCCCAGCCTAGCATGTCCTTGCCGCTGCTGGCACCGTAAGCAAACACCAGATCGGCCTGCTCCAGGCTGCCCGGCAAAGCTTGCTTCATGGCACCGAGTTTCATGGTGTTTGAACGCGGCTCCAGCACGGCCAAGATTCTGGCGTTGCCGACTTTTCTGCGCAAACCCGCTACGGTCGTCGCAATCGCGGTCGGGTGATGGGCAAAATCATCGACGACCGTCACGCCGGCAGCAACGCCACGCACTTCCATACGACGCTTGACGTTAACAAATTGTCCCAAAGCGGCGATCGCAATAGCGGGAGTGACGCCGACATGCCGGGCCGCGGCAATCGCGGCCAATGCATTCATTCTGTTGTGCGCACCATTTAACGCCCAATGCACCGTACCTTGCGACTCGCCATTGAACAGCACCTCAAAATCTTCACCGTCCTTCAGATTCAGGCTCCAGGATTGCTGATCCTCGCCACCATCAGTACCAAAAAATTCTTTTTCACTCCAGCAGCCGCGCTGCAACACATTCTGCAATGAAGGCTCTTGCGCGTTCACGATCAGGCGACCGATACCCGGCACGGTCCTGACCAGATGATGGAACTGCGTTTCTATCGCGGCAACATCCGGGAAAATATCGGCATGATCGTATTCCAGATTATTCAGAATCGCCGTTTTTGCATGGTAGTGAACAAACTTGCTACGCTTATCAAAGAAGGCCGTGTCGTACTCATCAGCTTCAATGACAAAAAAATCAGACGGCCGCTGGCCCGATAGGCGTGCAGAAATGCCAAAATTGAGCGGTACGCCGCCAATCAAAAAACCCGGCGCATAGCCCGCAGACTCTAATATCCATGCCAGCATCGCAGAAGTCGTGGTCTTGCCATGCGTACCGGCGACGGCCAGCACCCACTTGTTTTGCAAGATATGTTCGCCCATCCATTGCGGGCCGGAGATATAAGGCAAGCCGCGATTCAGGATTTCTTCCATCAAAGGATTGCCGCGCGACACCACATTGCCGATGACAAACAAATCAGGCTCCAGCGCTATCTGCTCCGGGCCGAAGCCTTCGGTCAGTTGTATGCCTTGCGCCAGCAACTGCGTGCTCATGGGTGGATAAACATTCGCATCACAACCAGTCACCTGATGACCAGCTTCTTTTGCCAATACTGCCAGGCCGCCCATGAAGGTGCCGCAAATACCTAATATATGAATATGCATAATTTTGTGCTGACGTTTTTTGCTTACTTTTCAGCATTTTTTCGGAATCCCGCAATTCTACCTGAGAGACGAGCTCACGCCGTATGCGTTATGATGCAAAGATGATGATTACAACCCCAACCGAAGCCGAAGCGTTGCGTGCAGAAATCGCCATGCTGGCAGCCCGCATGATCGCCGAAGATGGCGCTGATTATGGATCAGCCAAGCGTCGCGCCGCCAAACAATTACTAGGAAACAACAAAATTCGCGGTGACATCTTGCCAGACAATAGCCAGGTAGAAAGAGAAGTGCGCGAATACAATGCCTTATTTTTTGGCGACAGCCAACCACAGCGACTATTACTACTCCGGCAAATTGCGCTCGATATTATGCAAGAATTAGAGCGATTCAATCCTTATCTGGTTGGCGCAGTATTCAATGGAACGGCAAGCAAGCATTCCGATATTTATTTACACTTATATACAGACAATACTAAAGAAGTCGCCATTTTTTTGCTGAATAAGAAGATTCAATTTGAAGTTTCCGAAAATATCAACAAGCGCAATGAAGTGATTGAGACACTCAGTTTTATGTCGCAGCAAGAAGGTGTTCACTTGTTATTGCACAGCATGGATGATTTGCGCGCCAGCAATCGTGCCGAACGCGCCAATATTGCCGCATTACGACACTTAATCGTACAAAGCCAGGCGACTGAAACTCTGACACCACCACCTACTGAATAGAATCCAAGCATGAATAAACGTTTTCTCTCTATAGCGCTGATTCTCGGCCTGCTATTTGCAATCATTGGCATCTATGCTGGCAACAAGCACACGGAACCAAAAGAAGCGAAAAATGGCGCGACACAACAATTGATGTCTTTATCATTGACAGACAGCCAGGGACAATTGCAAAAATTATCCCAATGGCAAGGAAAATTTCTAGTCGTTAATTTTTGGGCTACCTGGTGCGCACCTTGCGTACAAGAAATGCCGGAATTATCCGCATTACAAAAAGATTTAAGCAAAAGCAATATTCAATTCCTGGGTTTGGGCATTGATAGTCCGACGAATATTGCAGAATACGCTAGTAAATATCAAATCAGTTACCCACTCTTTTCAGCGGGAATGGAGGGCACTGAATTATCACGGCAGCTAGGCAATCAGGCTGGCGGGCTGCCATTTACGGTATTAATCACTGCAGATGGCCGCTTAGTAAAAAGTTATTTAGGCCGGTTAAAAATCGACGAATTACGCGCTGATATAACAAAATTGACTAACCAGAAGTAGCTCGCCGCAATAGTTTCCCTTGCCAATCGGGTGCTATTGGCGGCAAAATGCGTCTATCTTCGTCAAATAAAGTTGATAATATGGCAAGCAAATTACTGCTGCTAAATGGGCCAAACCTGAATTTGCTCGGTACGCGCGAGCCAGATGTATACGGTTCCAGCACGCTGGCAGACATAGAAGCTGCCGCAAAAAAACAAGCTGAAGCGACAAATGCATTATTGCTTTGTTTTCAAAGCAACCATGAAGGCGCTTTGATTGATCGCATCCATGCTGCCCGGCTTGAACAGATCAATGCCATCATTATTAATCCTGGTGGATTGACGCATACCAGCGTTGCTTTAAGAGATGCGCTGGCGGGAGTAGCCATTCCTTTTATTGAAGTACATATTTCCAATGTGCATCAAAGAGAAAGCTTCCGGCACCACTCTTATTTGTCTGGCGTGGCCAAAGGGGTGATCTGCGGCTTGGGTATAGACGGTTATCGATTAGCGATTGACTTTGCCTTAAAAAATCTTTAAATTCTCGCATCTTCACGCAATTCACTTATAATTGCGCTCATTCTAATAACGCACCCTGAATAATATTTATACTCAGGAGCAACTTCATAGGGGGATTTCACATGGATTTAAGAAAACTCAAGACCTTAATCGACCTCGTGGCCGAATCGGATATTGCAGAGCTCGAAGTCACCGAAGGTGAAGGCAAAGTACGCATCGTCAAGTCTTCAGCAATGCCTCAGCATCAAATGATGATGCAGCCTCAGTATATGCAACAAGCGATGCCAGCAGCAGCGGCACCAGTGGCTGCCGTGCCAGTAGCGGCGGTTGTGCCAGAAGGACATATCGTCAAATCCCCGATGGTTGGCACCTTCTATCGCTCCGCATCGCCAGGCTCAGCCCCTTTCGCCGATATTGGCAAAAGCGTCAATGAAGGCGACACCCTGTGCATCATTGAAGCGATGAAGCTGCTCAATGAAATCGAAAGCGATTTCTCCGGCACGATCAAACAAATTCTGGTAGAAAACGGCCAACCTGTTGAATACGGCCAGCCTCTTTTCATCATTGGCTAACTTCTGCTTTTTGCCTTGCGCGAACCAGGCGCATGGGCAAAAAATATTGCCTGCAAGGCTGAAACCATTGCCAAAGCAAAACTAAAATTATGTTTGAAAAAATTCTTATCGCCAATCGCGGCGAAATTGCGCTCCGCATCCAACGTGCTTGCCGCGAAATGGGCATTAAAACCGTCGTCGTGCACTCAGAAGCCGATCGCGAAGCCAAGTATGTCAAATTAGCTGATGAATCGGTCTGTATCGGGCCTGCAGCTTCTTCGCTGAGCTACCTGAGCATGCCTGCGATCATCAGCGCAGCAGAGGTAACCGATGCGCAAGCAATCCATCCCGGCTACGGCTTCCTGTCTGAAAACGCAGATTTTGCCGAGCGTGTAGAGCAATCTGGTTTCGTTTTTATCGGACCTCGCGCTGAAACCATACGCATGATGGGAGACAAAGTTTCAGCCAAGCATGCGATGATCGCAGCAGGCGTACCATGCGTACCTGGTTCGGAAGGCGCATTGCCAGACGATCCTAAGGCGATCGTGCAAATTGCGCGCAAGGTAGGCTACCCGGTCATCATTAAAGCAGCTGGCGGTGGCGGCGGGCGCGGCATGCGCGTCGTGCATACCGAAGCGGCCTTACTCAATGCAGTAACCATGACCAAAGCGGAAGCTGGCGCGGCATTTGGCAATCCAGAAGTCTACATGGAAAAATTTCTGGAGAATCCACGTCACGTCGAGATACAGATTCTCGCCGATCAACATGGCAATGCGATCTGGTTAGGTGAGCGTGACTGTTCTATGCAACGCCGACACCAAAAGGTGATTGAAGAAGCACCGGCACCCGGCATTCCACGCAAGACGATAGAAAAGATTGGCAACCGTTGCGCTGAAGCGTGCCGAAAAGTCGGCTATCGTGGCGCAGGCACATTTGAATTTTTATATGAAAACGGCGAATTCTTTTTCATTGAAATGAATACCCGCGTTCAGGTAGAGCACCCTGTAACAGAAATGATTACTGGTGTCGATATCGTACAAGAACAGATTCATATTGCCTTTGGTGAAAAACTGCGTTTCCGCCAAACCGATATCGAATTAAAAGGACACGCTATTGAATGCCGTATCAATGCCGAAGATCCGTTTAAATTTACCCCGTCTCCTGGTCGTATCGCTACTTGGCATACGCCGGGCGGCCCGGGCATACGGGTTGATTCACATGCTTATGCCGGCTATGTCGTGCCGCCGCATTATGATTCGATGATAGGCAAGGTCATCGCTTACGGCACAACACGTGAACAAGCCATCAAGCGCATGCAAATCGCCTTATCTGAAATGGTGGTGGAAGGCATACAAACTAATATTGCCTTGCACCGTGAGTTAATGATTGATGCACGCTTCATTGAGGGCGGCACCAACATTCACTATCTGGAACACAAACTGGCAGACATGCCGGTTTTATCGAAAAAAACGAAGTAAACATCGCGCGGGTGTCTTATCTATACAGATATTCACCCCGCTGATTAAAGGTGAAATATGGGCTGGATAGAGATAATCATAGAAGTTGCACGCGAACATGCTGAAAGTCTGTCCGATGCGTTAATGGATGCTGGTGCCTTGTCGGTATCGGTAGAAGATGCCGATGAAGGAACCGAAGCGGAAAGACCCTTGTTCGGTGAACCCGGCATGGAGCCCGACGAAAATGCATGGGATCGCAGCCGCGTAGTAGCGCTGGCAGCCACTGACATCGATCATGCGCAGATGGTGGCAGACGCTGCCGCGGCAATTTCGCTAGCCCAGATTCCAACTTATACTACCCGTTCAGTGGCCGATCAGGATTGGGTGCGATTAACCCAGTCCCAGTTTGAGCCCATCCATATCGGAAAAAATATCTGGGTAGTGCCAAGCTGGCATGAAATCCCTGATGCTAATGCGCTGGTTCTTGAACTGGATCCAGGTCTGGCATTTGGTACCGGCAGTCACCCGACCACGCGTCTTTGTATGGAATGGCTGGAAGCACACGCACCACAAGATTTGTCGGTACTTGATTATGGCTGTGGCTCTGGCATTTTAGCGATGGTGGCGAAAAAATTGCATGCCAAATCCGTAGTCGGGGTTGATATCGATCCGCAAGCCATTGAATCTGCCAACTTCAACGCAGAACGCAATCACTGCGAGATTGAATTTTCCCTGCCTAAAGAGTTTGCGGTAGCACATCCAAGCTCACAAAAATTTGATGTCGTGGTAGCGAATATTTTGTCGAGCCCACTAAAACTCATGGCGCCGATGTTATCTGGTCGCGTTGCCCCCGGTGGCGCGCTGATTTTATCTGGTGTGCTATCGCGCCAGGCAGAAGAAGTCGCCGCCGCCTACGCCCCATTTATTCAGCTTAGCGTTTGGGCCGAACACGAAGGCTGGGTCGCGCTGTCTGGCAACTTACCCGCCTAAGCCTAAAATTATCAGATTATCAGACACAACGATGGCACTCGCCACACTATGCCCCTACTGCCATACGGCCTTTCGGGTCGCCAACGATCAGTTAAAACTGCACGCGGGCTTGGTGCGTTGTGGTGCTTGCCAGCAAACCTTCAATGGAATTGAACATTTACTAGCGCCAGGCCAGATACCGGCAAGAGCTGCCACACCGCCCGCATCCGGGCCGGATGCGGTGCCCCCGCTCGCAGCAACCACGGTGGTGGCAGCAGTCATTACTGAGAACATAGTGAATGACGCCAGTTCTGTCAATCTCATCGAGAGCGCAGATCCTGACGCGAGTACACCAATTCACACTGAAGTCGAGCTAAGCGCACTCGATTCTTTGGATTTTGATCTGGGTGCTGGTGATCAACTGAATATCAGCAGCCAAGAAGAGATCGGGCAACTTGAGTTGCAAACACAAGCAACACTGATGAATCAGAGTGACAGCGATTGGTCCATCAGCGAGTACCAGGCAGATGAGACTGACAATTTGCTTGAGCAGACAAGCTCTGCCACCGCAGAAACTTCACCAGATTTGGCACTGATCGAAGATATTCAGCCGAAAGCAATCTCAGCAACAGAAGCTCAAGACACTGAGGATGAATTCGTTGAGGCACAAAATACTGACTCAACTAACGATGATCCAGGAGAGCACGAATCGGTTGCAGAAAAACCAGATTTTGTAGTTCAGGCAGAAGAAAAACAGCGTCGAGGACGGGCTAAGCACCTGCTGCTGATCTTATTCTCGCTACTACTGTTTCTGACCTTGCTGGCTCAAGCTACCTATAGTTTTCGCAATTCGATTGCAGCTTGGCTGCCTCAAACTAAACCACTCTTGCAGGATGCCTGCAAACTCCTGCATTGCCAGATTGAGTTACCAGCACAAATTGAGATGATTTCCATCGAATCGAATGAGTTGCAGGTGATGGCGGCAGACAAAAATATTTTTTCGCTGATACTGCAGTTGCAAAATAAGAGCGGAACGCTGCAAAGCTGGCCTATGCTGGAATTAATTTTGAACGATACCAAAGATAAACCAGTGCTGCAGCGGGTATTTCGTCCGGCAGAATATCTTTCGAATAAAAGCGACCTACCCAAGGGTTTTTCCGCCGGAAGCGAACAATCGATTAAACTTTATTTCGAATTATCTGGCCTTAAAGCTGCCGGTTACCATGTCGGCGTGTTTTATCCTTAGCGCTTCTGGCAAAGAAATCCGGATTACCTGCGGATGAATTTCCCTCAAAGTCACCTTCCAAGACATTTAAAAGAATACACACGCCGCATCCATGCGGGTTTTCAGATGATTTTGGCTTGTGAAGCGCATCAGCATTGCGCCACCTGATTTACATCTGACTTACATCTGATTCTCATGCGCTCAATACGACTCAAACTTGAGCGCAGAACATGTGCCACAAAGAAATTTTCCTTAATTGAAAAAATAAAATCATCTGTACTGAAGCGTTAATACAACTTTCATCCGTCGACAAGTAGTTCTTGACTTGCCTAGACTCGCCATAGTTAAATACAAAAAAGTTTGCGCAAACGATTGCGCAAACAAAATTCAAACACGAGACACGTAATATGAAGCCTCACATCACCGTTGTTGGTAGCGTCAATATGGACTTGGTGTTTCGCACCCCGCGCATGCCCGCCATAGGCGAAACCTTGCATGGGCATGAATTTCGCCAGATTCCGGGCGGCAAAGGTGCGAATCAGGCCGTTGCGGCGGCACGCCAAGGTGCGGATGTCAGCTTTATTGGCGCCGTCGGGGATGATGGATTTGGCGAATACTCGCGGCACTGCCTGAACCAGGAAGGTATCGAGCTGACGCACCTGAGCACGGCCAAAGACATTGCCACCGGCGTCGCTGGCATCCTGGTCGACGATAGCGGCAACAATTGCATCGTGCTGGCCGCCGGTGCCAATGCCACGCTGTCGCCGTCACAGATAGAAGCGGCCGAAGCGGCAATCGCCTCGGCGCAATTTTTAATCTGCCAATTGGAAACCCCGCTGGCAACGGTGACTCGTGCTATCCGGCTGGCGCATGTCCACAGCGTAAAAGTGTTGCTCAATCCGGCACCGGCACAGGCATTGAGCGACGAATTACTCCAACTGGTTGACTATCTGATCGTCAACGAAACAGAAGCGGCCCAACTCAGTGGCATCACGGCAACCGACAGGGATAGCGCTCAAAACGCATCAGAAAAATTACTGCACCGCGGTGTAGGTGCCGTGTTGCTCACCATGGGTGAACACGGTGCGCTGATCACTCAAGCAAGTGGGACACACTTCATCCCGGCGATTGACGTCGAGGTAGTCGATACTACCGCTGCAGGGGATACTTTTGTCGGCGCATTAGCGGTCGGGTTGGCGAACGGCTTAAGCCTGCTGGATGCCAGTCTTGAGGCGCAATATGCCGCCGCACTCACGGTAACAAAACTCGGTGCGCAAACCTCGATTCCGCATCGTCAGGAAGTACTAGATTTCATGGCAAGTCGCCATGCTGCCAGCGTGGCAAGCGCGGTATAGATTGGTAATGACTGGCATTGGATAAAATCCTGGTGCACCTATTCTGTTGATCTTCTATTAAAAACCAGTACACATGATAGTCTTGCGCAAGCCCCTCGAATCACTTAATAACATCTGAAACATCTAGAAAATTAGGATAACCATGAAGATTCATCGACTCTGTCTGGTACTGGTAAGCTTGTTTTCTGCAGCGAGCGTGCATGCAGCAGACCCCAAACTGGCAGTGATTTATGATGCGGGCGGAAAATTTGATAAATCCTTCAACCAGTCAGCGTCGGAAGGTGCCGAGCGTTTCAAGAAAGAAACCAAAATTGGCTATCTGGAAGTGCAGGTAGCCAATGATACCCAGACCGAACAGGTACTGCGCAATCTGGCACGTAAGAACGTCGATTTGATTGCCGCGATTGGCTTTGTGCAAAGCCAGGCGGTACAAAACATCGCCAAAGAATTTCCCAAAACAAAATTTGTCTTGATCGACGGTGTCGCTAGCGGCGACAACGTCAGTTCGGTGCTATTTAAGGAGCAGGAAGGCTCATATCTGGTCGGTGTAGCCGCCGCGATGGCCAGCAAATCCAAAAAGCTCGGTTTTGTCGGCGGTATGGATATCCCGCTGATACGCGCTTTTGCCTGCGGTTACGCGCAAGGTGCCAAAGCGGTCGATAGCAAAATCGAAGTGACGCAAAATATCGTCGGCAGCACCGCATCGGCCTGGAATGATCCGGCCAAGGGCGGTGAACTGGCGCGTGCGCAGTTTGAGCGTGGCGTCGATGTCATCTTTGCCGCTGCCGGCGGCAGTGGCATAGGCGCATTGCAAGCGGCAAAAGAAAAAGGCAAGCTGGCGATCGGTGTCGATTCCAACCAAAATTATATGCATCCGGGCACCATGCTGACCTCCATGACCAAGCGCGTCGATCAGGCGATCTATGACAGTTTCATGCAAGTAAAAAATGGCACATGGAAAGCCGGCATCATCAATAAGGGACTCAAGGAAGGCGGCGTCGATTGGGCCCTCGACCAGGATAACCGCAAGCTGATCACGCCAGAAATAGAAAAACGTGTGAATGCGGCCAAACAAGACATCCTGAGCGGAAAAGTGAAGGTCATCGACGCGCGCGAAGCCAACAAGTGCCCAGTCTGATCCTACCATCCGAATCGAGTATGCCAGCAGCGGTAGAATTTCAGCATATTTCCAAACGTTTTGGTGCGGTACATGCCAACCGTGAGGTCAGTTTCTCCATCGCCGCCGGTTCTATCCATGGCGTGATTGGAGAAAATGGCGCTGGTAAATCGACCCTCATGAGCATCCTGTACGGCTACTACCGTCCCGATAGCGGACAACTGCTGCTCAATGGCCAGCCACAACAGATACGCACTAGCCAGGAGGCGATACGGCTAGGCATAGGCATGGTGCATCAGCACTTCATGCTGGTGGAAAACATGAGCGTGCTCGACAACGTCATGCTCGGCAGCGAAGGAGGCTTCCGCCTTGCCGCCAAGCGCAGGCAAGTGGAAGAAAAATTGCGTCAAATTTGTCAGCAGTATAGATTGGATGTCGATCCGCTGGCCTATATCCAGGACTTATCGGTGGGAGTGCAGCAGCGTGTCGAGATTCTCAAGCAAATCTATCGCAGCGCCAATGTCCTGATACTCGATGAGCCGACCGCCGTACTCACGGTACAGGAAAGCGCCTCCCTGTTTGATGTCTTGCGGCTGTTTAAGCAGCAAGGCAAAACCATCATCCTGATTACGCATAAGCTGCAAGAAATCCTCGACATCACCGATAGCGTGACCGTGATGCGCGCAGGAACGGTGGTCGGCTCGCTGGCCACCGCCAGCGCCAGCAAGGAACAGCTCGCGACTCTCATGGTCGGGCGTCCGATCCAGGCCCAGTTAGCGCGTGCGCCCTACACGCCTGGTGCCGCGGTATTGGAAGTGGCCGGCCTGCATCTGAAGAATCAACAACATGTCAGCATATTGAAAGACCTGCACTTCCAGATACGCGCGGGTGAGATCGTCGCCATCGCCGGCGTCTCGGGCAACGGCCAGAGCGAGCTGCTGAACATGCTGTCGGGCATGGCCCGCCCGCAGGCCGGCACGCTCACGCTGGGTGACGGTGCCACGGCGCGTCGCTTCGACCCGGCGCATTGGCTCGACCCCGCCACCGCCCGCCGCCTGCACCTGGCCCATGTGCCCGAAGACCGCCACCGTTGCGGCCTGGTGCTGCCCTTCGCCGCCTGGGAGACCGCCGCGCTGGGCTACCAACGCAGCCCGCGTTTTGCCAGCGCCTGGGGCTGGCTGGCGCGCGCGGTGATGCGCCAGTCCACCGTGCAGATGATGGACGCC
>NZ_JAUSFI010000103.1 GCF_030651495.1 Undibacterium sp. | reverse complement strand
CCTCGCCTCAGACGCCATGGCATTGGCCGGCACCACTGACCAGATCATCTATCTGGAAGAAGGCGATGTCGTCGATCTGCAATTGCAAAAAGTCTGGATCGTCGATGCCGATGGCAAACAAGTCCAGCGCGAAGTGCGCACTGTACACGCCCACACCGGCGCGGCAGAACTAGGCCCGTATCGCCACTACATGCAGAAAGAAATTTTCGAACAACCGCGCGCCCTCGGCGATACATTAGAAGGCGTTACCGCCATCATGCCGGAGCTATTCGGCGACAAGGCGCACAAAGTTTTCAAGCAAATCGACAACGTATTAATCCTCGCTTGCGGCACCAGCTATTACGCCGGCATGACCGCCAAATACTGGATAGAATCGATCGCCAAAATCCCCGTCAACGTAGAGATCGCCAGCGAATACCGCTACCGTGACAGCGTGCCGAACCCGAACAGTTTGGTCGTCACCATCTCGCAAAGCGGCGAAACCGCCGACACGCTGGCCGCGCTAAAACACGCGCGCAGCCTGGGCATGCCGCACAGCCTGACCATCTGCAATGTATCAACCAGTGCCATGGTGCGAGAATGCGAGCTGGCCTACATCACGCGTGCCGGGGTCGAAGTCGGCGTGGCATCGACCAAGGCCTTCACCACGCAACTCGCCGCCCTCTTCCTGCTAGCCTTGACACTGGCGCAAAGCAAGGGCCGCCTCAGCGACGAGCAAGAAGCAGAACACATCAAAGCCCTGCGCCACCTGCCAGTCGCCATCAGCGCCGTGCTGGCGCTGGAACCGCAAATCATCGCCTGGTCAGAAGAATTCGCCCGCAAAGAAAACGCGCTATTCCTGGGCCGCGGCATGCACTACCCTATCGCACTGGAAGGCGCGCTCAAACTCAAGGAAATTTCCTACATCCACGCCGAAGCCTATCCCGCAGGCGAACTCAAGCACGGCCCGCTGGCCCTGGTCACCAAAGAAATGCCGGTAGTCACGGTAGCGCCAAAAGACGGCCTGATCGAAAAACTCAAATCCAACATGCAGGAAGTACGCGCCCGCGGCGGCGAACTCTACGTCTTCGCCGACGCAGATTCCCGCATCACACCAAGCGAAGGCGTCCACGTCATCCGCCTGCCAGAACACTACGGCATGCTGTCACCTATCCTGCACACGGTGCCACTGCAATTGCTGGCCTATCACACGGCGCTGGCGCGTGGTACGGATGTCGATAAGCCACGCAATTTGGCGAAATCTGTGACGGTGGAGTAAACAGTTTTTAAGATTTTTGAAATTATTCCTACTTAATATAGTCGTAAACTATTTATTAAAGTCGTAAACTGATCATTAAAGTCGTAAACTCAGCACAGCGCCAGAATGGAACCATAACGACTATTCTGGTTCAGCGTGAGCATCTCAATCGCGAGGCCAACGTCAGGCATCCGAGGTGCAGATGGTAAAAATTCGAGCTAATGGAGAAAGTTCGCGTTAGATGAAACCAATTGAAGTGTTGGAAACGCCATTGATCGAATGCGGTTGAACTCGGTCTAGCAGTGCTGTTCGAGGGTTTCACCAACCATCTTGGTTGACAAGCGAGCCTTCATATCTCGGAGTCACTCAATCGCGTCATCGCGATCCTTGATTTGCGTCTCGTAATTGTTCTTGGCCGATTTCTCGGCGAGCTGCTTCTCCAGCTCCGCTCGATCGAGGCCGCTCTTCAGTTCCTCGCGTTCCTTCTCGACCACACCAACTGCCTCGGTGATCGCGAGCTTCCGTGCAACCTCTTTGGCATCAAGCTTGGCCTTCAGGTCTTGAATCTCGGAGTCCTTCGAAGCGGTGGCCTTTTGCAGCTCCTTCAAGAACCTCGCCTCGGCTAGCTTTGAATCGGTTTGGTTGACTTGCTTCGTCCGCGCAAGTTCGTTCGCGAGCAAGTCACGTTCTTTTTCCACAACACTTAGGGCTTAGGTCACAGCAAGCTTCCGCGCGACCTTACGGGCATCGAGGCTGGCCTTCAGTGCTGAAACTCGGATTTCTTGGAAGCGGCAGCCTTTTGCAATTCGCTGGTGACCTTTGTTTGGGCGAGTTCGACGGCGTTCCGCTTATCCTTCTCTGCTAGCTCAAGCCGATCGTCAAACTGTTGCTCGAAGTCGCTGTCGCGAACCTGTTTTAGGATGTTCTCGTAACAACGGCACTGCATTTTAATAATCGGCGAGATTTTATTTTTTAATCAATGTCACGTCAATGCGAACTTAGGGAGAGGCTTTCGGCTCTTCTGGAAGAATTGTCTTTGTCTTTGTCTTTGTCTTTGTCTTTGTCTTTGTCATGGATTCCGATTCTGTATTGCCATTCATATTTTCTTCCAGTGGTTTTTATCAATTCCATCATAAAACTCATGATATTGTTAAATTAACAACATTTTAACAGCTTACATTAAACTTTTCGGAAAGGGTACTCGACGTGAATATGAAAGTAGAAAATTGGATATACCCGCCTTAAACCGCAGAGCGCGGCTCGTGATATTTTAAATATATAGAGGGTGTGAGAGATGTTTACTGCTTGGAAATGACTTCTCAAACGTGTCCACTCGTCACTCTGACAGTCAATGTTGCCATTAATTTTTGTCAAAATGCGGGCATTCGCGTTCAGTGCAAGTAGCTGCAATGTAGCAAAACGATCGTTCTTTTTTTTCGTGACAGACTAATTTACCTCTAAAAATGAAATTAACGCCTTCTTTTTCTTTGGACTTAATTTCTTTACTAGAATGATAATATCATTGTCAAAAGATGATATTCTCTTTGAAGTAACAGGCTCTTCGAAAAACGCCTGACGCCTTCCAGTCAAGACCCAATGAAGGTCCAATTCCAATCCATAAGCGTCATGCAGCTTAGACGCCGCCATAAGCAATTTCTCTATGGATGGAAGACTGGTTTCATTCTTAATTGCACGCAAGGTCGTTGCATTTTTATAGCCAAGCACTTTTGATGCTTCCGTCAGCGAAAGACCGAGATTTTCTACCAAAGTTTGAATAAATCGTTTTCCGATTTCTTTGGTGAGATGTGGTGCTTTGTTTTGGGTTCTAGTCATGATATTATCATCATACAGAAAATTTATTGTTGTTTCAACTGATTGGAACTGATGCCATGCAAGATAATCGACAAGCACTTGGTCAATATATGACGCCAGACATTGTTGCTAATTTGGTGGCTCGTAACATCCCGTCTGGAGTTACACAAATCTTAGATCTCGCCGCGGGCGATTGTTCACTGTTACGCGCAGCGCAAAAGCGACGATCCGATCTTGAATTATTTGGATATGAAATAGATTCCGATATGCACAGAAGGGCACGGCAATGTTTGCCATCCGCGAAAGTATCCCTTGTCAATGGATTGACCGGGCGATTACACAAAGACTTCGATACTCAGAATCAAATCGCTGTAGTCGGCAATCCACCGTTCACTGAAATGGTTCCAACAGATGCATTGAGAAAAATATTGTTTAAGGCTTTTCCTGGACTCACTACAAAATTGGGAGGGCGCCGATCTGAAGTCTATTTCCTAGCGCGCTCATTACTTATTGCAAAAGTGAGTAACGGCACCGTCGCAATATTGATGCCAATTAGTTTTGCAGATGGCGATATTTATTCGCAGTATCGATCAGAACTGATGAAGAATTACGCTATTCGGAAGGTTATAGAAATACCGGAAAACGCTTTTATTGCAACCGAAGCACGGACAGTTTTGCTAATCATTGATACTTCGCTGAATAATACCAAACAGATTGATATCGGCCGGTTCGACGTTACAACAGAAAAGGTAAGTCGTATTTACAAAGGTCAACTTCACGCCGGAGACCGTTTGGATGCACGTTACTATGATGGAAGAACTAAATTTGACGCCCATGCCCTCCAATTAAAAGATGTAGGCGTAACAGTTACGCGTGGTGTGTACTCACATAAAGAAGCTAAGACAATGGCACTTGGTGCAATACACACGTCAGATTTAGCTAGAGCGCGTAATGGAAAAATGTCACTAAATCAAAACAATGGAATGCATCATAGGGATACTGATTTACTGGACAACGCTATGGCGTATCCGGGCGATATCTTATTGCCGCGCACTGGCAGTCGGGTAATTTGGAGCCCGGTAATTGTTTCCGATGGAAGCGCGCCTATTACCGATCATGTTTTTAGAATACGTGTACCAAGCGCGTCGCTTGAAGCGGTCAAAAACGCTTTTATGCATCCGAACTTCAATGCTTGGCTCAAATGCACATCAAAGGGAGTTTGCGCGACAGTTCTAACAAAACGAGAACTGTTGACCATGCCACTTTTTAGCTGACACTGAAGTAGCAAGATTCAGAGCGAATATAAAAGTCTATTTTAAACACCATTTTTTGCCACAGTAACATCATAGAGATGCCACCGTTTGACATCGCTTGATCGACCATGACTTATTTCAGGATGATCATAAAGTAGTATGGCGTCGTCGCATTCTGGATGTTCAACTAGAAATAATGCTGCGCCAATAGTATGTGGTTTTGTGCCAAGTGGAGCGACAACAATTGGTACCCCAGCCTTATTATCGCGCATTAACTGATTGAGTAATCCATACGCCGCATCAACGCTAGATGCGGCTGCGTATCTAGCCTCAAACGCATTGGAAGTGAAATATTGAATATTGTTGGCGATTGAATCTATTTCCCACGATGCCTCAAATGCCGGTATGCCAAAAACGGCATGTTTTTTCCAATCCTGCAATGTTTCTTCCTGCTCTAATGCCTGGCCCAATCTGGCCTTCTCAAAGCCCAAAAAGAATACTGCATGTCCGGACTGAAGCTCCGTGAGATTTGATCCAAAGCCGTGCACGGATCGAAAGCGTCGATTCCCACTTAAATCAAAGTCACGATGATCCGTTAACCGCCCTTTTATAGTCCTACGGTAAGACTGTGGCTCTAAGTATAAGAAAGAAATAGTACTTACCCGCTCCTTCTTTGCCGCGCGTATCAAATAGAGTATCTCAGGACAACTTAAAGTTGTAGCCTCAATGAGCAAGCTTTTGCAGCCTCTCAGCTTTACACAAATAGCCCCAGGTGAAACGTCAATACCGTCGATTAAAGCGGTATTGTTCACAAAATCCATACGGAATGTTGTCTTTGCATGTTTGGTCGCAAACGCACACGCAGCCGAACTGCGAGCATCAACCTGTTCAGTATTTACGTTACCAAGCGCGGCCATGTCCCACTGAAGCCTGTCCAATTGCATAGGTACTGGAATGCCATCGTATGATGAGGTTTGAATATGAAATAGTTGCGGCACTTAGTCCTCCAGACCTAACGTGAACTGCTCAGAAGTAGACACAGCCCATTGCTTCTCATATTGCTTGAGTATCTTCGTGAAATCCTCCACTCCACCCGTAAGAATCGTTTCAGCTTGCCCTTTCAAAATTTCTAGTTTACGTCCCTTGTTATAAGAAATTCCAAAAAAAGGGGCATAAATAGGATTAAGGACATACTCAGAGGATTCATAGCGCGTCCCTTTAACTTTAGACTCCGGAGCTTCAAAAAAAACAGACCATTTGATTGCCTCGTTAAGTACGTTTTGGGCACCTTCACTGACCTGATCATTAATGATGCAAAAATGAGTTCGCTCCGCTTCACTTTGGGACGGCCGACCTTGCGACAAGCGGAATAGTTTTCCTAAGAAGTTCACGATCGCCAACAAGCGATTTCCCATATCTCCAGAACCGGCAACTTCCTCTTTAAACGTAGCGCTTGTCTTAAAGGCCGCCCTAGCTTGATTTTCGATAGGAACATAAAATTCCGCAAAATTACATTCCACATTAAACTTACCAACAGAGGTATGGCAAAGCTCAAGAAAATGACGAACGTTGGTTGAAGAAATTGAAACGAACGCATTGAAGCCCGCATACATAGGGCAGGGGCGCTGCCTATAAGGCAAATAGATCAAGAGTAACGTTCCGATCAACAGATGATGAATCCAATCTCCTTCTTTGAATCGTGAAACCGCACCAGTTTTTAATTTATTAAATTCATCTAAAATTTCTTCCGCATTTTTTGTTGCCTGGAAGAGCAATGCTGCAGATACTATTGAGGCATCAGGATAATTTTTATCTAAAAATTGCTCCGGCTTTAAATTTGTATTTTGAACGTTTAGTCCGTCACTAACCAATTGATACCAACGTTTATATAGAACGGCATCATCCAATATGGAAGCGGCGATCTCAATATTTTTTTGGCCAGGCAATACACGCTTGATTTCCGACAAGACTCGGTTCCGATATTTCTCATCGGTTTGCCGTAATGTGATCTGCGATTCATCCTGGAGCTGATAGAAAATAATCGGCGTGGAGCTTTCAGGCAATCCTAATTTGACCAAGATAAAGAAAAATAATTCAGCTGAGAAAAGTGCGAAATCTGCCTTTAATTCATCGTCTAACTTCACTTTTCGATAGTCAGATTTTTCTTGTATTGACTCGTTGCCAACCGTCATACGCGTACGCATTCCATTCGGCTTCATCGCAATATGAAAAATGAGAGGTGGCTCCCCTCCCTTCATTAACGTATTCAGAAATCGCTGCTGATCGTCCAATAAATTTTCATATTCATCTATATAAACAGCAAATACAGTATTTTCAAAATACGGAAGCTTAATCCGAATTTCACCAATAACAGCTTGCAAAAATTCGATCAAGGGAAATCGTTCCGGCGGCGCACTATCGTCAAAATTTCTAAACCAGCGCGCCAGTTGTTGACGCTGATATTTAATCCACTCACCAAAATCTTTTAACGATGCAGGCACCTCTTCTTTACTAAAGCCACGAACGGCCTTGGAAAAATCCAGATCGTCTAACTTACCGAATTTTTTTTGTCTTTCGCTATTGCAATTGAGCAAAGAAACCGAGCCTACGATTTGCTCTACCAAAGCGAGGCATAGCGCATGTTCAAAAATATTTCTCCATTTCGATGCATCAATACCGGCGCCAGCAAAAGCACTGAAATACTGTGTGTCAGCTTTAAGATATAGCCCGACTGTTTCCAACGCTGAGTCTGGTAAAGAAATCCGTGTCGCTGAAAATTGGCTATGAAAAGAGAGGTAACGTAACAGAGCTGTTTTCCCACATCCACGCCCACCTTCTATTACTACCGACTTCCTTGCTTCATGTAAGCCTAGATTATCGAAGTACAAAGGCAGCACGTATGAATTCCAGACATCATGTCCGTACTCTTCGGCACGATTGCGAATAAAGGCTTGTCGATTGATATTCATTATCTTTCCAAAAGCGGAGTCCAATTGTCTGTCTCGTACCAAAAAATTGGCAAGGTATTATTAGGTGTTGCATGCGCAAATCCATATGCCAGTCCAAGTTTTCCATAGCCATTTGCGATTTTTCCTTGGGGTAAACCAGCCCGCTTCACTACATCCTGATATTGCGCCATGATTTGCGCTTGAAAACCACTTATTTGATATCGATCGAGGCATTCGTTACTCAACACAGTGTTGATTGCTCCAAGCTTCTCCGCACATTTAATATGTACAAAAGGGAATTCCATACTAATTTTATGTATTCCCTCAACATGCGCCGCCGCGACAAGATAGGTTATCTGAAGTGTAGAGTTTTTTTTGCATATTTGATCTAACTCTATACTGCGAGAGAACTCAATAAATTGCTCGCCGGTGCCACAGAAATCATCTACAAAAATTAAATCAGAAAGTCCTTCAATTGATTGAAGCTGATGCGGCCAACAGAGCCAGTGAGATCTAATTCCATAGCGCCTTTGTGCCAGTCTGAGAATATATGGACCCGATTTTGTAGGTGGTGCCGAAAGGCCAATCACAGGCACAATTCGCAATGCGGAAGTTGTCGTCGCATCTGGACGACTTTGAAGAAAATCAACCAATCCCGTTTTTTTTGTAAAGTCACGACTATTTAAAAAATCTAGAAATAGCGTATCTAGCATCGAAAAGAACTGATCGCGAGAACGGAAGCAAAGATTATCTAAGAGATAAGCGCCCAACAATTCCGCGCCATAATTATGAAAACATCCGCGCCATGTTTCTAGCCTATGCTCTTTAATTTCCCCCCATATGCGAGCCTGTATGAGCCTTTTCGCTCGATCAAATACCTGATCAACATAGTCCAACTGATCTTCGTTAAATTGATTCATGCGCGAAAATTGGAAAGTAATGATTGCTAGTAAGCAAAGCATTACACAGAAGTACTAAATATACAATGTTCGGTGGTTGCGAATAAAATAAATTTAAATCTACAAACTTAAACTTCGCCATTTATGTTCTTTGACATCAGAGAAATAAGAGTCTCTCCATTTATCCGAAGCATATTTATGACTTCGTCAGAAGGGAGCTTCCAAAGCGCAGATAAAGCAATGGCAATATTGGCGGCGTCCCATGGCATAAGCGCCAAACCTGCAATTTTTCCAAAAGGACCATCACTTTCTGGCACAACTCGGTCTCTCGGCATAAGTGACGCCAAGTTTCTCCCATTTACCGATGAAAGCATTGCTGGGCCAACACTAAACCAACATCCAAGAGATGCTGCTCGACGTAATATTGAGGGGGAATCAGTAAACCAATGCAAAACTGCAAGACCAAAATCAGAATGCATTTCAAAACAATTGAGCACTTCGTTGGCCGCAGCTCTTGAATGCACGCTCAATATACGGCCACCAAGGGCTGCGCAGTTAGAAACGACAGCGGTAAAAATTCGATGCTGCAGAGCATAACTTTCTTTATATTTTGCCGAACCATCTAGTCCTACTTCACCTACCGCCATGACAGTCTGCAATTGACTCAACAATATGTCCAATTCTTCAGCTTTACGGTCTGCAACTTCCGGATGCAACCCAGGTGAAACGACAAGTCGCTCAGATGGGAGTAAGATTCTTGAAGTCGCTTCATACGCCTTTGGACTAGTCGTAACTAACCAAGTGAATTCATTTTTTTTTAATGTCTCAGCATATACCTGCCTGGCATTTGGATAGAGATCCAGATGACAATGGAAGTCCATCACAAAACACCATCCCGCTTCAAGAGTTCGCCAAGCTCTACTAGCCCACGTTCCGCAACATCCCTATACTTGCTTCTTTCTTGAGAATCCGCAAAGGACAGCGTGGCCCCCAAGAAGGAATCAATTCCCTTACTCTGCGAAGCAAGGACCGCACAGGCGGCTGCCATTGGATCGTCGGCGGCAGACTTCGCGGCATTGGTGAGGGACTTGAATTTGTATGTGGTCGTGTCTGCGGCCGCATCCCAATGCATGAAAGCCGCCTTTCTAATCATACATGGCACACAACGCCCGCAATGTGTGCGATTGTATGTTCGAAATCTTCCACAACTGGTTGAGTCCGAAGCATATTTGCTCAGTAACGTTTGATTCCCACACTCTTTGAGCATCTCACCTTTAGTTTTGAAACGGTACGGCATCTGTAATCGCACATTTATACCAATCGCAGTAAGGAGATTTTGCAGCATGGACATAAACAACGGATGCGTCGTTCGGGTGCTGAGACTTGCCATACGACCAGGTAACAGCGGTGGATTTAGACTAATAAAGCCATTTTCCGGAACAAAAATATCGACTTCCGTACTTTGAATTAAGGACGAGGCTAGCACTGCAAATCCATAAAATGCCATAGAACGCGCTCTCGTAGAGGGCTCATGCGGACCGTTAAATCCGATTTTATGACTCCACTGTTGGTGCCACTCTCCACCACCGAGCTCGGTTGCGTATGTACGTTGTCGTGCAGAGTCCTCATGAGCAAGCTGCGATACAAAAATTGGAGCGCGATTTTGACTATGGAGATCAATTCCTCCAATGAGACTATCCAAACCACCAGACAGAAGTGAAACGCAATCACGATCACAGAGCTCGCGCGTTCCTTGCGGCGGGATTGGGCCTCCCGGCAAAAATTTCATGATCCAGAAATCACCTGTAAGTATACGAAGCATTCCTTGTATAGACTCCGTATGCGATAACCACTTCGCTGGCTCATTCAATGTCACCGACAGTTCAATTTTCCGAGTCCATCCATCTGCGCTTCCCCTTCGTAAGCAAGCTAAATCAGCAGCACAAACGGCGAGACTGAATAAAACAAAATCCCAGATGTTGGTCGATGGAGCATATTTAGCACGACGAAGTTCGACTGGCCAACCGTGTGCGATTCGGCCAACATTTGGAGAATTGCCTGACTCAAAGAAAGTAAATGCTATGATTTCCGGTGGGAGAGGATTCGGCAAAGAATCCAGACTTGAACAAAGTACTTTCATGGGGCACCAAATACATTGAGTGTGTTGCGCAAAGCGTTGTTTGCAATGGTGCGCATGGAAGTACTTTGAGTGCCTCTCGCCTTAATCATTTCCGCAGAAACCACGGCAATAACGTAATCAAGAGCTTGATTTAGTCGTTCGTGTATAAGTAGTGCGGAATATTTTAACTTTTCAAAAACGCGACCCAATTCCAACTGAACTCGATGATAGACGTCAAAGGCAACCGTGTATGCCATTAAGCAAGCAATTTGATCATCCCCTAATTTGAACAAATCAATTGTAGGTTCAACCTCATATAAGTAGGCAATTGCTTGTGTCATCGCATGTTTTGCGGATTCTTCATCTATGCTCCCACCCAGCGGCAGTAACTGATTGACGACTTCGAGAGCGATATCTGAGCCTCTTAGCCCTCTTTCTTTTGCGGATGCAACCCATGCCGCAATGGTGAGAGATGTACCATCCCGTGCGGCCTTTAGGAACCCACCGAGCGCTGATGCTGCGCTTGCAGTGGTGCGCATCCTGCTTGCCGCTTTTGCCGAGCCTCCCATGCCTTTATTTACAAGACTTGAAATAGCCCCGCGGAGCGCGTCATGGTCACCAGTATTCACGAATCTTGTAAGCTGTCTCCTAGCCTCTGAATATCTGGCTGGAGGAGCTATCTCCGCAGCTGAAACATCAACTGGCGAATCATCCGCGGTCTCAGGCTCATCACCGGATATTTCCTCCACAGAATCCGTATTTTCTTGCCCTGACTCTTCAGATGGATTGAGTTGCATATCTGCAGTCTCAGTTTCACCTACTTCTTCAACATCATTTAACCAAGCTGGGTCAAAAGGAACCCCGGCACTTGCACCCGTGCTTGATGTCGACGTTCCCATTATTTGTTCCCTTGATTGATAGCATTCTTAACGATTGTCGGGGTGTGATCATGTTTTTCCCATTCAACCAATAAGCTCTTGGCCCATACGTAGCTTAGTAGTGGATGTACAAATGCTGGAGCAAGTTGTGCTTTCGGTGCATTGGAAAGAAGTGTTATAGCGCGGTTCGTCGCACCTGAATACTCATTGCAAACCTCGGTAAGCATCAAATTTTCATCTGCTTTTTGCCAAGTTCGAATTGAGGCACGTTGATCCCAAGCTCTAGTCATGGCGATGATGGCCTGTTGTTCGCCTGCAGCTCGAATTTGTTCTTTTAATATCTCACTGCTCGTTCGCGCCGTCATCAGTCCATCTCGAAGTTGTTTGCCAGCTTGATTCAATTCATCTGCACCAAAATCACGAATAGTACTGTCTCGACTGAGATGGAGCACTGGACGAAGATCGAAGTCGCCTAATTTGGGGGGCAGTTGAAGCCATTCCCTAGCAAATGGTTGATCTCCAAACGGAGCTGGTAACTTCACATCAACAGCCTCAGCAGCTGCTTCTGCTTCACGCAATAAATGAACGCGACCATCCGTGTTCGCAGATACCTTATCAGCCAGTGCATTTGCAATCGTTTCATCACATCGCTCTAATAAATGCCACTTCGCAAGCACTTGTACGTCAACGTCAATTCCTTGAGGTTTAGCGAGAGCTTTACGTAAGAAAACAGTGTTCAAAAATCGTTTTATTAAACGCGGATTGGATTGTACCGCGCTGGCTTGAAGCAATAACGGGGCAAGACGTTCTGCCAAGCCCATGAGACCAAGAAGCTCTGTGTTGTCTTGTGGAACTAGACTTTCAAGGAAATTTAGATCAACACTTTTGTCTTTCCAACTTTCTCGCAAGCGTTCGCCAACTAGTTGAATCGCAGTCTCGAATTTAGTCTTGTCCAGATTTTTTTTCTTTAATGCATTCTCAAGAAAAAGCAATGCCGTATATGCCTTGGTTTCATTCGGACCAAGTCGAGGAACTCGCAATGGGACCTGAATCAATTTGTCGAAATAATTCGTTGCAATATCATCGTCTATACCAGTTCCAGCGAAATGCACACGAACGGCCCCTCGAATAAATGCATCATCAGCGGCGACCACGAAAGCGCTTCTCTTAAGAAAAAGCAGAAGTCTAATGGCCTCTAACGTCGCAATGGCAGTCTTCGGAAGGCAACGATCCAAGTCGTCGACAAAAATAACCAAAGTGATTTTAAGTTCTTTAAGAAGTTCTTCTAAAGAGTTGCGAAATTCTTGAATCTCCTGAGGTAAAGATATCGGTTTAGCTGCGTCAAGAAGTCCTTTTGTGGCGCTAGGTACGGCTTTTGCCGCACTCAGCCCATCAGAGACTGAACTATTTTGCATTGCAGTTACGCCTGCGTCAAAAGCTCTACCCAAAAGACCGACCGGCACACCAGTAATTAGGGTCGCTGCGACTTCTCCACCAAGCTGGGTCAATCGAAGAAAATTAATGCGCTTCAGTAGCGCTTGCGCTTTGTCAAAAAGAGTTTTGTTCGATGCGGCTCTCGCCAATACTGCATCCCCAACAATTTGAAGTAGCGCAGTTCTGGCGTCTTCGAATCCTTGGTATAGCCAAGGATTAAACGTGGCGACAATGAATTGGTTTGCTGACGAATCCTCATCTGGCGGACTAAGTTCGCGCTCCACCATACGAACCAAAGATGATTTCCCCGTTCCCCAACCACCTGAGATGCCAATTGATATCGGTTCGCCATCGGCCTCACGTATAAGGTTTGCACATGCCGTAGCAACCAAATTGAAGTTCACGTAGTCAACGGTGGTTTCGTTGTCATGCCACATAACACTTACCCTTCTCGATATGATGCTAGATTTTTAATATTACCCATTGATTATATTGGCACATTAGAATATTGACATGATTTTTTTGCATCTGTTTTTTCATTTTTATTAATTGCTATCGATGGGCATCGACACATTGCCTTCTAAATGAACTGTAAGCGGCCAAACAACCGCACCCAAAATAACTTTACCAAGTTTAAATTTCTTTAGTCATCGTTTAATGATGAAATTGATCATGCATGTTTATAAGGTTTTTACATGACGAACATCAACGAGTTTCAAATCCGAGATCTAGCAAAAGACAATCATGCTTGGCGCCGTCGACTGGTTTGGCTCTGCAACTTTCGCAGAGGGATATAGACGTACCAGCCAACCCATGATCGAGATACAGGTCTATTGGATTCCGGATATTCTGCCTCACATCGGCGAGCTGTTCACGTTAATAAATGGTTTGTGGCCAAAAAAGAAACGCGCCAGATTGTCGGTTGGTTGCCCATTTCAAATAAATATTGAGTTACCAATGTAACGACTTGATGTAATCGTTATTCGTATAAATTTCCTATATTGCTATCACCGCATGTCATGTTTCATTTGTAAAGCGCAATAAAATATTTACAATTGCAGCATCCTTTATTTGCCCAATCCTTTACGCGTGTCGAAACGAAAATCTATTGATGAACACCACACATGACATGTTTGGTAATTCAGCGTTGCTTTCATGGCTGCCCGACGAGACTCTATTCAGCCTGGCAAGTCGCCATCATTATTATTGGGGTCACAGACTCGCTAGGCATACGAATCTGCTGCTATTTGGCAGGTCGAATGGAGGAAGTCAACATGATCTTCCTAGTTGTATCGATGAGTTTTCTAAACGCACTGAAGAACACTTCGGTACTGCCGCAACAATGTGTACTGAACACACAATGCTCCGATATTACAGTCGGTTTATGCCAGAAGCTGAAGTCAAAAATGCGATTGCAACGATGCGCAGTACGACAGTTGCCCATCTAAAACTTCGTTTAGGCATTCTCACCAGCCGGTTCCGCGCAAATCATCCGCTCAAAGCATGCCCAGCATGTATGAAAAGTGACCGCGAATCTTATGGATGGGCTTACTGGCATCTACAGCATCAATATCCAGGCGTTTGGATCTGTCCAATTCATGTAGTTCCACTTCTGGAATCCGATCTAAAAGCCAGCGGAGTTGAAAGATTTTTTTGGCACCTCCCAGATGAGAGACATCTTAGATCATGGCCAAACGAAGCTAGTGCCTTGTGCGACTCAGCCATGGAACATCTTTCTCGACTCGCAAACTTAACCATTCAAATGGTTCATCAAGAGCCCAGTACTCAAATCGATTTGACACAACTACATCCGATTTATCGATTAGCGCTCGGAGAACGGAATTTATTAACTAAAAATGGTGGCCTTCAACTCACAAAAATTGCCAATGAATTTAGAACCCATGTCGAGTCAATAAGGGCACTTCCTGAGTTCATGGCGTTTCCGGCGACAGATCAAGAAGCGAAAACCCAATTAACGCGACAATTGCGAATGCCACGTGCCGGAACACACCCCTTACGCCATGTCGTCATGATCGACTGGCTTGTCGGAAATTTCGAACGTTTTTCCGAAAGATACAATGAAAATGCTGTCGCGTTGGAATTGAGTAAGCGTCCAACGCTTGGCCCTTCAGTATTGCCATGTGAATCTACTGAGCCGCCCCCTTCACAAGACGTCAGAAAATTGGAATTAGCGAAATTAATTCAAGAGGGCGGAAAGTCGATACGCGCAGCAGCAATCGAGATGCATATTGACACGGCGACTGCGCTTGTTTGGGCCGCACAAATGGGCATAGAGGTTTCCCGTCGCCCCAAAAAACTGAAAGAACACCATCGACGAGAATTGGTCGAGCAACTCAAACTAGGAATAGATAAGAATGCCGCGGCAATAAAATTTCAGATATCTATTGTTACCGTAACACACGTTCTTCGCACCGAGATTGGCTTGCATTCTAAATGGCAATACGCTCGATTTCAAGCCGCACAACATACTGCTCGAGAATCATGGGCAGCGCTAATAAAGGCAAACGAAGAGCTCGGCGTAAAATTCATTCGCAACTTAGATCCTAAATCGTATGCATGGTTATATCGAAATGATCGCGCCTGGTTAGCAGAGCATTCTCCAGCACGTCGCGTAGTAGCCGATCAACACAATACCAGCGTGCGTTGGGATCTGAGAGACATAGAATTATGTGCAGCAGTCGAACGAGCGGCTTTAGCTTTGTTACCTACGATGGGTAGGCATAAGTTAATGATGTGGCACCTGTACCAGGAAATACCTGAACTTAAAGCAAAGCAATCGGCACTAAAGCAGCTCCCCCTAACAATGCGCGCCATCAAAGTCGCACTTCATCATTCCGTATCAGCGAATAATCAAATCGATTTAGCAAAATAATTTCCATACACAAAATTCTTAGCTTGCATGCATTTATGCATTTTGATATGCTTAAAATATGCAAAATTCAGAGCTTAAGTCGCGTGCACTACATGCTGCAAAGATATATCGGTCACTTGAACTAAATCAAGAAGACATCGCATTATCAATCGGAGCCAGTCAATCCCAGGTTAGTCGCATTTTAAGCGGCAATGCCATTCGATATTCCAGGATATTTGAAGAAATATGCATTTATGCAGAAAATTTGAATAAGAAAACATCTTCTGACGCCATTCGCTCCAATAAAGAACTAATCGATGCACTTGCTGATACATGGGATGGCACGCCCGCACATTCAAAGGCACTAGCGTCCGTCATTCGATCTTTAGCAGTTTTAAGCTCACCTGAAGTTAAAGTACTCTCATTAAAATCGAAAGTCTCAAGATGATCATTACGCCATCACCTATGCCTGACGAATTGGCAGAATCGTATTTTGGGCGTGTAATCCGGCTAAATGGCTTACGTAATGAAAAAGAAGCGTTAAAGGTATTTGCGGAATGGGCGAAATTTCCCGAGGACGTAGATCATAAGATCTATCACATTGAATATTTAAGTCTCATGGCGCAAATGAGTTTGCCAGAATTTGTTTGTAGACATACGACACTGCCATTTAGAAGATCCATCGCCTCGTACTACCCAAACCTCTCTCACGGCAGCACAGAAAACTACTCCATGCTTAAATGGACGGGTATGCGCCCAACTCGACCAGGTGCTTATTTTTGTCCCGCGTGTATAAAAGACGATCAAGAAACAATGGGGATGAGTTATTGGCGCCGAGACCATCAATTGCAGGGCGTAATGTCGTGCGAAAAACATCTCACAGCACTGAGTTACACAGATGACAAAGGCGCTTTTCTTAAAGCGCCATCAACTCAATTTAAATCAATCAATGCCATCAATGAAACCTGGGCGAAATCAATAATTGAGAACACGTATATTCAACAATATCTCACGATCTCACGTGAACTACTTAAATCGGATAAACCGATTGATGTAAAAATCGTCCGCAATGTTTTAAGGAGTAGAACTGAAGACAAAGGTTGGTCGATAAAAAATGGGAAATGTGATAAACCGTTATTGAGCGACCTTGTTGCACGTGCCTTCCCTAGAGAATGGCTGGCGACCGTGTTTCCAGATTTACTCGACAAAAAATTGGGCGAAAAGATGCATAAGATGGATGGCGTCGTTTACCTATCGACCTTATCTTCATCAGTAGCGGCCTATGTTTTAGCGAGCTGCGTATTATTTGAAAATGCTGATGAGGCGTTGAACGCTCTTGTAAATCCCTCAATTGAAACAACGGAGAAACGAGTACGTAACACTGAAATTGCGATAGATGGAGACCAGTTACAAGCAGCATACATTCGAGCCAAAGGCCAATATGCTGTTCTGCAATTTGAAATATCAGAAAATAGATGGCATATTTTTAATCGCCTCCGTGCCATGGGGCTTCCTAATCTCAAAGATTCAGATCGGCAATCTACTCTGAACGCGGCAACTGCTTTTTTTGTTGAGAAACGATCCCTATCAGATAGTGCATTAATCGGGAAAATTAGTATTGAAACACTAGAAGACTTCATTCGACAAGTGGGCAATTCCTTTACGGCGACCCTAATGGAAATGAAGCCACACGGAGGCCGAGGAACAGGGGTAGCACGTATTAAGCCACTTACCCCTTTTGAAGCAATTGCAATGGTAGGTTAAGAAACATCACGACTCCGCAAATGCAAAAACTAAAGACTAATCTGCGCAGTCCAAAAAGCCCCCCAAAAACCATCATCACGTTGAACCAAGTCTTCATACTGCGACATACGCTGTGGATCTCTTGAACGTAAAGCAGCAATTGCCGGTTTTAATATTCCCAAATATTTTTCTGACGCTCTTTGGAAGTCGTCAATTCGCAGATCGTCTGTTTTACGTTCAAATGCGACTCGATGTGCGGCGATCCAAAGTGCGATAACAATTCGTGGTATTCCTCCGGATAACTCAATAATCAACCCAGCTAAACTGTCAGTTAAGGGTATCGGGTTCAATACAAATTGGTATTCAAAAAGTTTCGGTAAAAAGATTTCCCTAAATCGACTCTCTGTCGCACTCTCAAAATGTGAAATATGATGATAGCCAACGGTGACCAATCTTTGCGAAGTACTCAGACGCTTTGTTAGCGCACCAATTCCGTCAGGTGTTCCAGTCAGTAAAAGTGGAATTTGCCAAATATTGGTGAGGCTTAGTATCCACCGCAATGCCGCGTCTTCTACGATACTTAGCTCAAAATTTCCATCAGCATTCTTTCTCTTTCGTCGTCTTTCAAGACTCGATAATTTGAAAAAATTCTGAACCTCGTCGAGATGCAGTAAACCTAGAAAATGACTAGAAGCGACTTGACGCCATTCGTCCAGCATCTGCATCCCGTCACGCCGATTTCTACTAAGCGAAGCTGAGAATCTCTTCCCTTGTGTAACATGATCCCACTCCATCATCAAATTCGCTGCAAGATCGACAGTACGGCCTGTCGAGGCGACATCGGTAGACATCCACACAACTTGAGATATACCTCCTGAAATCTGAGGAAATTTTTCGTGTTGAATAATTTGACTTGGATAGATAGCCAATCCGCGTGATACTGCTTCAGTTTTTCCCGAGCCTGAGATTCCAACAGCAACAGCGGAGGTGGCCGGTGATCGTGGTACCTTGATATTACCCGGTTCATCACCGACAATGTTCCATGTGCTGGCAAAAGACGGGTCTCGATATCGATAGCCCTGACGGATCATTAAATCTGCCGTGGAGAACAAATTCGCGCCTTCCTGAAACGGAATATGCAAATCTCTGACACTCATCAGGTAATGTAGGCGTATATGCAGCGGCATTCCTTTCAAATTTTGAGGAAGGGGCGGGAATTGAGCCAGTGATTGTAATATTTCGAGGGGGGATAAGATAGGGCCGAGGCCCCTAGTTAAAATATTCCCCCGGTATGGGTCATCGTGATTCATAGCTATCACGCCCCACCCTTGTTTGCAATCAGCATCACTTCTCTCATCATCTCCACGTATGCCTGTTCAGATTCGTTTTCCGTTTTTTCAGAGCGCGGATTTCCCTCCTCAATACCCTCAACACCTGGTTTTGAATTGATAGAAGCTTCCATCTGACGTGATTCAGTCATAGTTGGAGGGGCTCCTCTATATTTAGAGATTGCCTCTTCAGTTTGAATTTTTGCGTTGAAAATAAGTGCATCAATCCGCTGTCTGCTAATTATTTTTTGCAATACATTTAAGTGCTCATACTCTGGTTTGTTTATCTTCCCCACCATGAAGGCATCTAACACCTCATCCATCGTTTGCTCATTTGATGCCAGTGTCTGCTGAGAAAGCCGCAAATCCAGCAAGCCAGATCCATTTATATTAGGAGTCCAAATACGAGATACAGATCCTGGAAAGTAACTTGCACCGATGTCCCAACTTCCTAAATTTCTCGCTCGTGCGGTCCACTGCTCCTCATTCACTGTGTCAGATTCATACTGCAGGCCGGCGAAACGAACACCTTTCCTCGTCACTTTAGCAACTGCGTTCGGCAATAAATCTGTTATCAATTGCGACTGTTGAAATGCCCGACGCGTTCCAATGCCAACTTCATGCCCCCATCGCCAGAGTCCTGCTGGGCTTGGCATAACGCCTGCTGCGATCATATGCGTGTCCAACCTTTTGACTCGATCCGCGGTCAGGTTATATTCGGCAAATATCGTGTGCAGGAAATTAGTGTATTCACTAATAGTAAACACAGATTCAGTCGGGTCAAAGCGTCTCAGTTCATATTCTCTACGCCGAGCATCAATTGCTCCTGGCACCCATAAATATTGCTTGTCTTTTTCTATGCGGTGCAAAACTTCCACCAGACCCTTTAGATCTGGTCTATAAGGGGGGGCGTAGCTCATACATGGGATCAGCCTCATCCCCGTTATGCTCGCCGCACGGGATAAGTATTCTCCACGATCACACATCAATACAACGGGGAGTGTCGGAAAAGGTTGAAGTGAAAGAATCGGCTGATAGCTCCATAAATCAGCAATTAAATTTGGGTCGGCGCCAGCGGAAAAAAGACTGATTTTTGCCATATCCCAGCTTGGCCCTACTAAACAAACATAAAATCCGACAATAGCAGTGGACCATACATCCACAATCAAATAGACAACTGGTCGACCGATAATCCATGCGCGATTCACACTGGATCTAAGATAAATGTCTCCGATCGTTGAATCGATTGCCCAAGTGTGGCCTGGACCAGCGACACCTTTCCAATTACTCGCTGTTAAACCTCGATGACTGCGTAGATAATGCCCTTTTGTCGTTTTTTCCAGTAACCTTGCCATCCGAGGTATCTCTACATTTAAAACACGACGGATCTGACTCCGATTTGGATATTCGCCTTTGACTAATTCACAAGGAATTAGCTCTCCGTTCACTTGGCGATATCTTTTTACGAAATGGCTATTAATAATTTGTATGTACCGCGCGGGGAAGTCTGGTTTCGGAACAGGAATTTTTTTATCAGCAGCCATGATTTGAAGCCGCCATACTGAATTCATTCCAGGTTGTTCAAGAGGATTTGTTTTTTCGTTTTCCGGCAAAAGCCTCTCTCTTGTCGATTTTCTTCCGGCTTTCTTCCGCCCGTTCGGATCGCAGGGTCGAAGAATATTTGGAGCACCACACCTGTCTCTGCGTGGCCTGAGACTTCGTTCATTAAATCCGAATCTGCACAACAGAGACCATAGTCGGTAGATCAACGCTCGACTCAATCCACTCGATTTCATTGCCATTTTTACCAGCTCACCAAGTCCTTTGAAAGCAATGATAGAGTCTCTTAAATTATCAAATTCAAGAAAACAGCGCATGGCGACTAATCGCGATGCAAAACGTTCATCATCAGATTTACTCATTGGTTTAAAGTAAACCGATTCATGTTCGATGTCGACATTCTGAATATGCCCTTGACTATCTAATATCTCTAGTTCCCTTATTTCCGCCCAAATCAAGTCTCCTACATTGGGCAATGACGCTTTTTTTCGCGGATTTTTTGGAACTGCCAATCGCCGCCTGCCACCACGATTTTTTTCTACATAGTCTTTATTGTCGATTTTGACCAAAACTATTTGGCCAATTCTTCGCTCGACTAATATCACTCTGAAGACTCCGGATTCAGCCTCAGATGATGATGAAATTCGAATTGTTTGGTTGTGTGCTAAATCCATGCCGACCTCCGCGCAGCCACTGGATTTAAATTGCCAAATGCTTCTTCGGACAAAAATCTCAATGGCTCGTGCGGACGCCACCCACGCCGTAACTCTAAGCGCAATCGTCCAGACCAAACAGCTTGCCAAAATATTCGTTGTGCATAGTCTAGATCGCCGAATTTTTCAGTTAGATCATTGAGTGCAAATGTTAATGAGCGTCCTTCCCAAGACATCGAATGTGATACCGCAAATTTTATCGATTCGTCTTCAACCTTAGATGACAGTCCCCAATATCTGGTGCAGCTAAGCAAGTCAGCAACTAAGGGATGGTATAAAACCGGCGTCAATAATAACCATTCAACATTGCGCTCAATCCAATATTGACGCTCGATCGCCAACAACTGGCGGGTTCTCTTTTTGTCAACCTCGCCATCAAGCTTGACTGCTAAAGCAAGTAATATGACTTCCCCGTTAGACGACACAAAGGTCAACAGAAAGTCAGTAGTCATCCTCCAATTGACTGATTTTTTATTGCCATGGCATTTCGGATGCTTGAAATTCAGCATTCCCGCGATTTCTACAGTTCCAGGAAAATCTGACGAAAATTCACCAATTCTATATTTGGATAACTCATGTTCAGACCTCTCAAGCGTCAGGGGAAATTGCTCCCTAACATCGTAAATATTTTTTAACATGGTGGTAAAAAAATAATAAATTAATTCTTTGTCGCTCAACAGTTCGCAATGTCGGCCACGCCATTCATGAAGATGAGAGCGCCCTATGCTAGCGGGGTCACCGCGTCCAACACGGTGCCATGGAATGTATTTTTCATGGGTACCCTGGCCTCTTTCAAGTCGTTCGAACCGGGCAAGTAAATCTGGCGTAAAGCGTTTTTCTGTTCGCATCATTGTTCCATTTGCTTAACTAAATTTTAAGCGTATGTATGCCTTAGGAAAAATACGGCTCTCCTGCTTCCAGGAAATAACTTTCCTGAAAGACAGAGATACGCATCAACCAAAGATTAGAAATAATGGGCGCACGAATCCATTCGATCTTTAAAGTTAGATCAAAAATTTGACATGGGATTCGAGAAAGACGATACTTGAACTTGGAGGATTCAATTTTCCAAGTAACAAATACAAGGCCTGTGAGTTAGCGCTCACAGGCCTTGGCCTTTTTTACAGCCCAACTTTAATGACAGTGTTCTGTTTTTTTAATTCATGTTTTACCTCCGTAAGACTGGCAAGGGAATTTCAAACAAATTAGGTTTGCAGGTTGTGCACAATCATGTAATTAGTCGCTACCGGTAAGAAATAATGTGTTTTGAGGCCTCATTATTCAAATGCCACCACCTGATGACTCTTTTATATATCCATCCTTCAATCTCAGCAAAACTGCGATTTCATGCGATTTTCCGCGCAAAAATCGTGATCGACCACTGAGGACCTGTTGCACCAAGTGAACTGGATAGCCATTTTCTTGCGCCCATCTTGTCATTGATTGACCGCTATATTCAAATTCTTTCCTGACTTGCTCGATTGTCTTCATTTTCCACACCTTATAAAAGGTAAAAAAACATCTAACGGGGAAATAAATCCTTCTCTCCCCTATGAATATACATTTATATGTATTATCCTAAACATAAATAGATTAACTTACATTTAAAAAAATTTAAAGAATTTTATGGAAAATAAAAATTTATTGGATACATTAGGTGAACGAATTCGGAGTGAGCGTGTTCGCCTGCTCTTGACTCAGGATGGACTTGCTGAGCGGATGGGTGTGAAGCAACAGACCATTTATAAATATGAAAAAGGAATGACAACGCCGACAATGGATTTTGTTTACTCTCTGGGTTCGGTCGGATTCAATTTGCAATACGTTTTATTTGGACGAGAACAACACCAGAAACTGGAAGATTTTCCACCGCGGGTTTTACGGCAAGTATCCGAAATGGTGACTGAAATTGAAAACAATTTTCAGGGGGGAAGTCTATCAAATGAGACGCGGCTAAGGATGATGCTAACCCTATTAGCGCAATATGTTGAAAGCCCTTCGTCTTTGTCCCTCAGTGAGAAGCATCAGTTGGAATTCGCTCAAGGAAAATAAAATGACACGAATGAGTCAGGATGATCAAGAAAAGCTTCTTGCTCAAGTAAAAAAGTCCGCTAGAAAAGTCGGAACATTCAATAGCGGTGATCAGGATATTGAACAGTTCAAGTCGGAAGTTATAAATGACATGTTGGCAGCGCGAGGAGTTCGTCCATGGATCATGTGTTTGTTTATGTCTATTTACGGAGTGATAGTCAATTTTCAGGAACGTAAGTTAAATGCGCTGCCACGATTTGAAAATGATGCGAGAGCGACTCAAGAAGAAATTATTGAGAGATTTCGGTTCGCTGCAAATTTTGGACGTCCTGCCAATGCGACCCAGCGAAAATATTGTTTCGATCAGATTAAACGTTTTGGCATCTCCCCTTTTGACGCCCCATTCCTAGTCTGGAGTGGCACAATGCAATTAAAAAACCAAAAAATAGTGTTCGGCAACTGGGACTGGATTTCTGGATTTATCATTATGGTGCCGTTATATTTTTTGATTTTTTTTGCCGTCTGCACATGCCTTTGTGATTGCCTTTCCCCAGCGACCAAGGCATTTAATGCAACCATCTATCTTGCCGAAATAGTCTTGCTATTTAACTTTTATAAGGCGCAAAGTTTTGACGTGTACAAAATTGGATCTAAATATTTCAAAGCTCATGGATGGGGATTTACACCTCAATAATAATCTATCTGAGTCCATCGGAAAATTGGATGATTCTATTCTTAGATATTGATGGCGTGCTCCATCCCGAACCTTGTTACGATAAATCCAAACTCTTTTTATGTTTGCCTCGTCTTGAACATGTGCTACGAGAATTTAATTTGGTTCAAATCGTAATCAGCAGCACATGGAGAGAAACTCGTTCACTTTCGGATTTAAGAGAATTTTTCTCCCCTGATATTGCTGAAAGAGTTTTTGGGGTAACGCCGAATTGGCGAGATGTGCCAGAACTCGTTGAAATAATTGGATATCAACGTCACGCTGAAATTGAGGGCTGGCTAAGGCAATCGGGCTCTCCATGGCAGCCTTGGGTAGCGATTGACGACAAACCATATTTATTCAGACCATTCCTTAAAAATCTTGTTAAAACAAATTCGTCGGCTGGTTTTGACACAGCGGCAGAAAAAGTATTAAGAAAAAAATTGATATGCTTATAGTCAGGCGATCCTATTTAAGATAGGACGGATCGTAGCAAGAAGTCGAAGGAGATAGTTTTATGTTTTTGTTTTTTTTAATCATTCAAGAATGAAACTAATAATCGCTCTTGACGCTGACGGTGTCTTACTTGATTACCATCGTGCATACCAACAGGCATGGCATAAAGCGTTTGGCGTTCTACCTGCCTTAAAAGACGCCCTTGCCTACTGGCCAATGGACCGATGGGACGTACGACAACTTGATGGCGCTGATCACGATTAATTCCGCCAATGTTTTGATGACCATTTCTGGTCCACCGTGCCGGCAATTCCAGGTGCCGTGGATGCTGCGGTGAAACTGCATCAGGCAGGTTACGAATTAGCCTGCGTAAGTGCCATGAATTTTCAGTTTCAATCTGCTCGATTAAAAAATATGCAAAATCTTGGATTCTCCATTGAACGAATCATCGCAACCGACAATTATCATGATCAGGTCAACCCTAAAGCTGCAGTTCTGCATGCCTTAAAACCGGTCGCTTTCGTAGACGACTACCTTCCTTATCTGTTCGGAATTTCAGCGGGTATTCACAAAGCATTGATCATGCGAGAGCCCAATGGCAGTCCTAACATTGGTCCGCTACTGGCCAGTGCACATTCACAGCATGATGATCTGGCTGAGTTTGCCAATTGGTGGATTGATCGAGATGAAAAACAGAAAAAATAAACGCCGGCTGTATCAACTGTGGTTGCAAGACAATCCATATTTGAGATTGACTGAAGAGGATCGCGCCTGGTTAGATATGCCGTCAATCGTCCGAGAGTTCGACAGCTCGGACTATGAACGGTTGGTAAAACTGGATGGTGGAAATGTATTTCTGGACTTGGGATTCCCGCCTGACGAAGCTGCTGCATTGAAAATGGAAAGTGATCAAATCATTACTCAAAGACTAAGGATGAAAAAAATATAGGCTTTGTAAATCATTGGTTTTGACTTGCAACTTCATATTTTCATCACATCCTGGAGCAAATAATGAACGTTTTCATCGACACGGAATTCACTGACCTGCTGGAACCTATCTTGATCAGTATCGGTATGGTCACGGACACAGGGGAAGAATTTTATGCAGAAGTTCCCTACCCTGACGAAAAGTGCACGCCATTCGTGCGCGAAGCAGTGTTACCGCAATTGGGTCGGAATCCAAACTACTATTGTTGTGTTTCAGACCTTGGTATAAAACTCCGACAATGGCTCCAGCTGGTGCGTAGAGAGGATGAGATGGTTTATCTTTGTTTTGATTACACAACCGACTGGGATTTATTTTTGGATTCGATACAATTCAGAATTACTCCATGGATGCAAGGAAAATTGATCAATTCAGATATTGATGAAATTGCTTTATATGAATTTTACAAAAAGACAGGGCTGTCCAGGCACCATGCTTTAAATGATGCTCTGGCAAACAAATTTGCCTATCGTCCAATGAAAGCTAATGAAAAAATTGAGCAGAGAAGAATCAAAAGAATTCGGAAAAACTGGCGTGAAAAATTGCCCAAGAAGTTTATAAAAGACACCTTGCGTGCAATACGTGAAATGAAAGCCGGTATGACTACCCCCTATGTATTTGGACGTGTCGGGGAAAAACAAATTTTGAAAAAAAGATCATCTCGTATTCTTAACCTGCTGAATGGTGAGGATACTGCGAGGTCGGCACAATCGTTCGAAGCTACGGAAACAGAGGAAAAAGGGAGTTGGATTACAATAAATTTGACATCGTACGCTCAGGAAAAATTACATATCGCTGCGGGTTTACTCGGAGTTAGCTTAGTTGATTTCGCTGTACAAGCAGGATTAGAGCAAGCAGAAAAAATTATCGCTCAACATGAAAAAAATAAAACGCGCCAACCTGGATCGATGCATGGCGATATCTCTATCGCTGCCAATTTTGATGCTCCGCTGACTATCTCTGCGCATACACAAAATATACCGGATGCAAATGACGATTCTGATTGGGTACGAAACCCAATTACGCAGGAGCTTCTTGATGTACTCAACGGCAGGGCTCCCTCACCGCTCGACGTGCTAAAGCACACGGCATTGAGATATGACGATCCACTTGATCCTGTGATTTGTCCTGATTATTTCGATGGCGAAAAACTTCTTGTTCTAACAGAGAGTGAAGCTTTGCAGATATTGGACAAAATGGAGAATCCAAAGCCAAAGTCCGCGCCGCATTTAAAAGCGATGGCAGAATACCCTTCAGGATTCACCGAAAATGATGCGTTTAGACTCTCTAAGGCCGGATTAAAGGCGTTTTTCAATATTTGTCGCGCCTGGCAATTAACGAGCGACCAGGAAATTATTTTGCTCGGTGCGCCAAGTAGTGCAAGTTATGAAAATTGGAAAAGATCAGCAGAAACTGCTCGTCTTGATCATGATACCTTGGAGCGTATTTCTTACCTACTTGGCATCTACAAAGCACTACAAATATTGTTCCCCATCGATATTTATGCCGATGCTTGGATTCGCAAGCCAAACGATGCTCCTCTCTTTCTTGGGAAAAGTGCCCTTGACTTCATGTTGTCCGGAAATGTTTCTGATCTGTTTTTAGTAAGGCAATATCTTGATTCTGAGTTGGCGTAATTTAACTAGTGAAAGCGTAATTTCTAGTTACGTAAAAACTCTTAATCATAAACTCTTAATTTGATTTTAAAATGAACAAGGGTAAAAACCAATTTCATGAAGAAACTCTATGATTTTAGTAAAGGGAAGCGTGGTGCAGTTATCCCACCAGATGGGAAGACTCGTGTCACGATGTCCTTGGATGAGGATGTGCTTGAAATTTTTCGTGTTAAAGCGGGAATTGAAGGCAAGGGTTATCAAACCATAATCAATGAAGTATTGCGACAGTCACTACTTGCCAAGGATTTAAGTCCGGTCACTGCTGATGACTTGCTTCAAATTATTCGAGTTAAATCATGAAAATAGCACGACGTGGAAACCGACTCCAAAAAAAATTAACTTTTTTGAAAGTATTAACCGCTGCAGATCTTTCTGCTCGATCTGCAAATATTGAAAAAGCGCGAGCTCGTTTAGAAAAAATGCGCCCCATATATAAATTAGCTTTAGAAAAATGGGCACACGTTTTAAAAGATTCAAGCATTGACAATGGAATAATGGCAGGAGCCCCGCTAAAACGTCAAAAACCGAAGGTATTTGGAAATGAAAAAATCTAAACAATTGCTTGCCAGAGGTTTTGCAGGCGTCGTACTTTTTTTAACAGCAGCTTTACGGCTTCTTTGGTCTCCTTTTGTTGGGGCATGGAACGAGTGTGAAGCGGATATTAATCGCAGACCCAGTGCTAAAAATTGGAAAGAATTTGTTTTATTTTCTTTTAAATCGTATTTCGCTCCGCTCATAGGAGCTGGTGTGAAGAAAGAATTTAAACGCAGTTTCGGACATGTGCACGACGCAAAATAATCGTTCTTGCACTACTAAAATTGTGTCGAGTAAATTAACAATTGAAAGATTTACTTCAGCTGTAATAAATTATGGAATTAACAGAATAATGCGTTGATTAGCTGCAAATTGTCTATTCGATTGTGCAATATCTGAAAATGCTCAATCAGATGTGCTTTACCGCATATTTTTTACCGCAAGATAATATTTAGTTTTTGCACTGTTGGGATATTTGCGAAGATCTCGCTAATCAATTTGGCCGAAAATTACTTGATTCAAAGAAGGGCGAAAGAGCAGGTTTGTCAGAAGTTGATATTCTTCAGCAATATTTGGACAGACTTCTTGAAACCGGTTGGGTATCCAATGCTGACGGACATTGGGTAATACAACGGACCGCTGGCTTAATTAACTGGCCGTCTCCTGGATACATTTATTGACGTTAAGCACATGAACATTGTCTATCTCGATTTCGATGGCGTAGTGCACGATGATGCAGTGTTCCTTCATCCCAAACGCGGCATCTACCTTGATGCGCCAGGTAGAACACTATTTGAGTGGATGCCCATCGTAGACGAGCTACTCACTCCACATCCAGACGTGAAACTCGTGCTGTCGACCTCATGGGTACGTGATCACAGTTTCGAATATGCTAAAAAACAACTGTCTCCCTCACTTCAAAACAGAGTAATTGGCGCCACTTTTCATCATCGTGAAATGCAAAAGTCAACGTACGACATGATGTCCCGAGGAGTTCAAGTATGGACCGATGTGTTGCGTCGCCATCCTACCTCGTGGCTTGCGATAGATAATGATGACGATGGCTGGCCAGTCCACTGTCGTGGCAGATTAATCAAAACCGATGACAGGCAAGGCTTAAGTGACAATGATGTGCAAATCGCTATTCGAGAAATGCTGGGTGCGTTCAAACTTGGGTCAATATTCAATGCAAATTAGGCCGTTTGATGGAGGAGATACATTTAATTAGGCAAATAGAATTTATCTGTTGTCTGCAAATTTGCATCAAACCTGCCACCGTTTCGCAATTCAAGTCAGCCGGGCATTTGCATGAAATGCCACTTCATATTTGGTACGAAATTGCATTGATGCGGCGCACAGAAATATCATCATTTTTGTGCGTTGCCAAAGGGCTCCATCAGACAGCAGAGTGCGGATTGCAGTCGCCAATTGCAAAAGTGGCAATGCCCATTTTCAATAGCTTTGCTGACTCCTGTAATTGGCACAAAAAGACTGAAAGGAGACGGTCACGAATTGAAATTTGATGTTTTACCGTTAAATTGTGCGGCGCGTGCCAGAAACGGAAGTGCGGAAAATTGCTGAGTCTCACGTCAGCTACGAACGTTAAGTTATATGAAAAATATCTCAATAAACCCCATCTGCATTCCATGAAGAAGCCCGAATAACGCCCACATATTACCCCTTGTTTGGATTGATATGTCAGCTTTCACTGAACGCTTACGCTCACTGCGCGAATCACGCCAGTTGACGCAAATACGTCTGGCTGAATTGGTCGGCGTTGATCCGCGTGCCTACAATCGATGGGAGCGCGGCACGATTGCCTCGCATCTCGATACACTGGTCAGGATTGCCGATGTCCTACAGGTATCTCTTGATGAGTTGGTGGGGCGTAAACCGGTATCGACGGAAGTGCGCATCCGCAACCACGTTTTGGATTCCTTGTGGCAGCAGGCCGATATGTTGCCCGACGCCTCACAGCAAGCCTTGGTGCTGGTGATCGATGGCATGGTGAAACAGGCGCAGATGGAGAAGCTGATTGGCAAGCGTATCGCCAGGAGCGGTAAATGAGCACGCACCTCTTTCCACTGGACACCATTACGAAACGTATCGTCGTCTTGCGCGGGCAGAAAGTGATGATCGATGCTGATCTGGCACAGCTCTACGGCGTGCCGACCAAGCGGCTTAATGAACAGGTGAAACGCAATATTGAACGCTTTCCGCAAGATTTTATGTTTACGCTGACGCCAGCGGAGAAAGCTGAGGTGGTCGCAAATTGCGACCACCTCGGGAAGCTGAAGTTTTCTAAAACGATGCCGTTTGCTTTTACTGAGCACGGGGCGATCCAGGCGGCCAATGTACTGGCTTCACCACAGGCCATCGAAATAGGTTTGTATGTGGTGCGCGCCTTTGTGCAATTGCGCGAGATGATCGTGTCGAACAAAGACCTGGCGCAGCGGCTCGATGAGCTGGAGAACAAGGCCGATTTGATGGAGTTGAAGCACGACACCTTTGAGCACAATACCCGCATACAGCTCAAGCAGGTGTTCGAGGCGATCCGCGAATTGATGACGCCGCCGGAACCGGAACCAAAAAAACGCTCGATAGGTTTTATTGAGCAGGACGAGAAGCCGGATAAACCGAGAGCGGCTAAAGCAAAAAAATAACGTCCTTTTTTTAGCCGCTAAAAGAAAGCCACTCGCATCCGGTTAACGGAGGGAGTGGCTTTTTTATTTTATAAAAGAAGAAGGAATCGAGCGTTCAAAAAGAAAGCGAAGACGACACCTTTCGTTACAGGACGGAAATACAAAAGCCGGTGCTGTTGCCAACACCGGCTTTCTATTTTATTGCGCAGGTCTCACGATTGATCTGATGCTTTACCGCTCTGAGATGTTGGGCTTCGCTTTATTTAATCTATCGATGTTAAATCATGATCGCACTTCTTACATCGTTTGTTAGCGAACGCAATAATTAAAGGAATGCCGCCGATTTTCCCTTGAAAAATAAGTGGCGTTCCACAATTCGGACATCTGACCATTGAAATTGCAATTGAACCAGCAATTATCCAGCCAAAGAATACTGAATCTTCATAGGTGTCGTTTAAACCAATCCAGCCTGGCTTAACGAAGAACAACCCAACAAAGAAAAACATCGTAACCAACCAAAATTTGGTTCTTGGTGAAACTTTCATTTCCTGACCTCTCTAATTTTTTTCAATATTAATTTGTTCGCCCAAAACAAAGGCGAGCCATATTCGATATTTTTTACAAACAGTGCACATCAAAAACGAAGAGGTTCAGGCTCTTTTGGAATAGGTTTTGGTTTCTCTTCAACTTTAGGTTTTTCTTCCGGCTTCGGCTCGCCCTTCTTTTCATCTTTCGATGAAATTTTATTTGCGATCGCCTTTATTAAATCTCGAATTCCGTATGTACTTGTCTTTGAGGTAGTAATAGAACCACCTAACTTGGCGCCCAGCGAACCTTGTCTACCAATAGTTTTTCCAGTAACGGGATCTTTTATCAGCGTTCCACTAATAATTGGTGTGGCAACATTTGTATTTGTGGTGGTACCACCAATATTTTCTACAGACCCTGGAATAATTGCAACCGCAGCGCCAAGTCCAACAAGAGCTCCAGCACCATAACCGCCTGATGCTGTGACACCAGCATCTAAATTAGGATATCCACTAAAATATACGCCAACGCTTCCCTCAACGCCGCCACCTACAACTAAACTTCCGCCAATCGAAACAACAATATTATTGTCGCGTCCATCCGGATCGATGTACTTATAAGGATTATTCAGTGCGTAAGCGTAGCGATTAAATGACGCTCCCGTATTCGCATCCGTGAGCAACGGATCTTCACTCAGAAACCGAGCCGCCACAGGGTCATAATAGCGCTGCTGCATATACGTCAACCCGGTATCAGCGTCATTCACATGAACAGTGGTGCCCACCGCGTCTTGTCCTGCACAAACACCCAAGCCCTAGCATACATGCGGCTTCCCGCACATCACACAGACCACACTATCGAGTTAAAAGAGCGAGACCCCCTAATGCGGGTTTTGAGACGCATTCTAGCAGCCTTGGTGCTGCTTTGGCATTCTGCGGTTCCACAATAGACAAAGCCGGTGCTGTTGCCAACACCGGCTTTTTATTTTATTGCGTACGTCTCACGATTGATCTGATGCTTTGCCGGCCTGAGATGTTGGGCTTCGCTTCGCTCTGCGCCAACCTACGCTAGCCCGGGCTACGCTTGCTGATCTGATGCTTTACCGGCCTGAGATGTTGGGTATCGCTTCGCTCTTCGCCGACCTACGCTAGCCCGGGCATGCTGTTGATTTCCGGTCAGGGGTCTTCACTCAGAATAATGTCCCGCTCTCGTTCAAAAATGGGATATGTGGTCGGATCATGGTCATAAAACGCTTCATAGAAACCAGGTGCCTGCCAAGCAGCAGGAGAAACGCCGCTTATGTTCTCATGACCCCATTCCTGCCAATTAGACGGCACCACTTCACTAACGACCTCAAAGCATTCAGCCTGATGACTTCCCATTTGCGGCCACTCCCCGACTGGCTGACGGCTGATTATGCTGAAGCTGCGTTTCCCGTCCGGCTCAACGTGGATTGCCATTACATGGTAAATACGGTCAAGCGTTAACCAAGACGAGAATTCAACTTCTCGCCCGTCCGAATCCAATAACCTGATGCATTTTACTTTCATAATTATTTCGGCACTCCAGACATGCTATTAAAAATTGCTTTGTAATCCAAACCGTAGAATACCTGACCAGTCGAGTTCTTATAAAAATGCATCTGGAAATCACCAGCAGGACTTTGGAATGTTCCAGTTGTATATTTTCCGAAACCGGATGGGATCGCCGGGTTACTTAGTTGACCGGGACCAAGATTCTTAACAGCCTTCGCGCTATTGATCGCGTCCTGCGTCAACGTCCCCGCCGCCGTGAACGGCGATCTCGCCGACTCCAATGTCAGTTGGTCAGCTAACTTAGTCGCATTGGCGACATTGTACGCCTCGCCTACGCCCTCTGCAGCCACAACTCCCGAAAAGATACGTGCACCAACAGCCACACCCCAACCGCTAAACGCTAATTTTTCGACACCATAAAAAGGTTCAATTGCATCAGCTTGGGCGCGTGCAGCCTGTTGTTCTTTGGGGCTTAGATTTTGATATGCTACAACTGAATCCATAACACTCTTGGATTCATTGTTCCGATTGTCAATCAAAGTACTGCAATTCACACGTCCACTACAGAAATCCTTCATTTCCGCAGCACGGCCATCAGGATCTATATATTTATACGGATTGTTTTGAGCATAAGCATAGCGGTTAAATGCGGCTCCAGTATTCGCATCAGTAAGAACTGGGTCCTCAGATAAAAACCGCGCCGCCACAGGATCATAGTAACGCTGCTGCATATACGTCAAACCAGTATCAGCATCATTCACATGACCGGTAAAACCGATCGTCGGCACATCACTTCCCGCCACCGTCATGCCATAGGCTTCGTACTTGGTTTGGGTAATTCTAACACCGCCGGCATTGCTTTTGGCCACCGGGCTACCCAAGCCATCGGTGTGAATATAAGTGACAGTTTCAGTTCCTGCCGCCGGATTGACGGTTAAGTCGATTGCTTGCGGTGCTGAAGCTCCCCCCGGCGTCGGTGTCGCCGTCAGTGTGCCGACATAATGACCTGCACCGGTCACCGTGGTGACGGTAACGTTGCCACAAACAGTATTGCCTGCACATGAACCGGTAGGCCCGGCTGCCGATGCGCCGCTAAAGTTAAGTGCGTAGCTGATTGAGGTCGCTGCCGTTGTGCTGGTGTTGGTAACGGTACAGCGGGTAGAGGCTGGTGTCGGTGACGTGGTCAAATTGATGTTGGCGCAAGCTGTCAGGGTTAATACTGCTGAACCAGTTACCACAGGATTCACAATCATGCTGACCGCCTTAGATGCAGCTGTTCCTGCATTCGGTGTCGCCGTGAGCGTACCCGAGTATGTCGCTGGCGCTGTTGCTGTCGTCAGGGTGACAGTTCCGCAAGTGGCGCTCGCAGCACATGAGGTCGGCTGACCAGACAATGCGACACCAGGAATCGACGAATACGTGATACTACTGACGGCGGTTTGACCTGTATTGGCGACTGTGCAGCTCATGGTCGCTGCCGTTGGCGAGGTGGTGGTCGCTCCACCTGAACAAGCTAGGGAGAGTACCGCAGGCGTAGACGCAATAGAATTGACGATCATGCTGACCGCCTTAGATGCAGCTGTTCCTGCATTCGGTGTCGCCGTGAGCGTACCCGAGTAAGTCGCTGGCGCTGTTGCTGTCGTCAGGGTGACAGTTCCGCAAGTGGCATTAGCGCCACATGAAGTCGGCTGACCAGACAATGCGACACCAGGAATCGACGAATACGTGATACTGCTGACGGCGGTTTGGCCTGTATTGGCGACTGTGCAGCTCATGGTCGCTGCCGTTGGCGAGGTGGTGGTCGCTCCACCTGAACAAGCTAACGTGAGCGCGGCAGGAGTAGATGCCGCGGTCGTAGTCATGGTATATGTTTTCGGCGTCTCACCATAAGCGTTTACCGCTTTCCAGGTACAAGTCGACTGATAGTTAACCCAAAGTGGATCGGCAGTTATACTTTTGTTTCCGGCAAGGGCAACTTCTCCGCCGTCTACATAGCCTGTGCCGCTGGCACTACAGTTAAATTCAACCCAATCAGCGTTGGAAGAGCTCCAGGTCACAGTGTAGCTTTGTCCGGCAATCATGGTTGCTGGTGGAGGTGATACGTTGAGTACGGGGGGCGATGTCACGATAGCGGGTATTGGAGCAACCGTCGGCGCGATTGGATTCGACGTTTGCGCCTGCAACGGTGCCATGCTGGTCAGTAAAATTATACCTAGCAGCCGGATCATGAAAGTGAGGTGTCGCTTAAAAGTCATTTTGGTGCTCATTATTTGCTCACCTCAGCAATGACGTGACGGTTAAGGTAGATGTATTTGATTTCTTTTGTCTGAGTAGAGCCGCCGCTTTGTTTGGTGTAGAGCAATTGACCAGCAGGGGTGTAAATCTGAATTAGCTTGCTGCTGTCTGCGCTGTCGACTTGAACACGATGACCAAGGCCATCGTAAATGTAGCTAGCTTTACCAGTGGCACTTTTAAGACGGTTACCTTGATCAAAAATAAATGCCTGACTGCCTCTTAACGTGATATTGCCTTGACTATCATAGCTGTTATAGCTGAGATTGTAGGTAGAGAAGTTGCTGGTGATGCTAGTGAGGCGGTTTTTAGTTGCATCGTAGTTATGCAAATTGGTGCGACTACCGATGTTGCTTGTTCGGATGTTGTCGAGAACGTCGTAGGTGTAGCTAGCGACTCCCCACATGCCAGGTGCATTGGCGTTGGTGAGGCGATCAAGATTGTCATACATCATACTGCGACTGGTGTTGTTGGTTGTACCGTCAGTAATGCTAGCCACATTGCCATTCTGGTCGTAGCTGTAGGTGTCTTGCAAGATGCCATTGTCTTTGGACACCCAAGGTAAACCACGCACATTTTGGGTGAGTTTGTGCACGATACCGTTGCCATACGTGAAACTGTCTATTGCGCCGTTAGGATAATAGCTAATACCGGTTGCATAATTTTCTAGCTGGCTCGCTTGTCCGAGTGCATTCGGAAGTGTGTTGATCACTTTGGTATCTGGATAGATCATTTGACTAAGGTGACCATTGGCATTGTAGTTCCAACTTATCGGGTAATTGATTCCACCGTAAGTCAATGTTTCTTGCTTTAACAAGCGACGGCGATTGTAGATACTAGTCCAGACGCTTGGATTGACGCCATTGGTACTCACCGTTGCAGGTAAACCATCCGGTGTGTAAGAACGGACGATGCCCGCACTGCCGTCAGCGTAGTTGGTGTTGATCAGGCGGTTGAGCGTGTCATAAGCGTAGTTAATTTTACTGGCAGCAGCAACAGTGGTGGCGCAGGTCGTACTGGCGGCAAGACCGCTGGCGCGCCAGACAATATTATTGGCCAAATCATAGTCTTGACGCGTGGCGCCGGTTTCTGGCTCTATCGAGTTGCACAGTCTTTGATTGACGTCGTACTGATAGCTGCGAGTGGCACTCACTCCGGCGCCGTTGCGATTGATGGCTGTGGGCTTGCCGAAGATATCGCGATTAATGACTACGCTCAAACTTTCTGGGGAGACGATAGTGACGGGTGCGTTTTCTGCAGGCTGATCGAAGGCCTGGTAGCTGGTGGTGGTGTATTGTCCTCTTGGATTGATCACTTTTTTGGTGAAACCAGGGTTGTAGACAACATCGGTATTTAGTGGGCCTAGTTCACTGTCGGCATTGGTGTTGGTAACGCGACCTAGCGCATCGTAAGTGCTGCGGGTCCCCACGGGGCTGGCGTTGACTCCGCTGATGTCGCGTTGTGGGTAAGATGTGTAGACGGCGTTACCGTTGTGGTCGTATTTATTGAGAATAGCTTGGCTAGTGGTACCAGGACTGGCAGCGTCAAAAGTGCGTGTAAGTACTGGCCGCCATAAGCCATCAAGATAAGTGATGGTGCGGGCATTGCCGGTGCTGACAGTTTGACGCCAGTGACCTGCGGGCAATTCGTATTCGACGGTAGTGACTGGCTCGAACAGGATCGTAGTTGGGTTCCAGGACACATCATCCCCAGTTGGAGGGGTAATGCGATTGAGGCGACCCATAGCGTCATAACCATAATTTGTTGTAAACGTTGCGGCGTTGGTGGTGGCGCTGATGACACCGATATTTTCGACTATCGCACTTTCGCTGGTGCCGTTGGGATAGAGAACGTTTTGGGCTAAACCGCGTTTGTAATTAGTATAAGTGATGATTTGATTCTTACCATCCTTACGCTTGTAAAGAGTGCCGTCAGCGTTATAGCTGAGTGTTTGATCGAGATGACCAAAATGGCTCGTGGTAAGTAGATTGGAGTAGATTCCATCATAGGTATTTTTAACCATGACTGCGCCGGTGCTGCTTTCGGTAACACTGTCAATCTGACCTAGAATCCATTTACTGAGATTATCCCAATACACAGTCGTTTCCGTGCGGGGGATGCCAATACTGCTAAATCGTGTGATGCTATTCGAGCGCGCTTTTGTGTCAAAACTGTTTGCTTGCCAAGTGAATGTAACACCTTGTTGTGTCGTGATTCGTATGTCGACGGGTGTATGACGACTACTCAACACTTGGTCTCCACGATCATGGTCACTGGTGCCGACCGGTTCGGGAAATGCATTGGAATAGTGCGAGGTGGTAGTGCGTAGTATAGTTTGTGCACTGTTAAGTGGGTTTACTTGAACATTTTCAACTATTTGTAATTGGCCTTCATTTGCCTGAAATCGATTGCCGAAAGTGTAGCGGGTGAAATCGCCTTTGGGATCTGTGACCTTGACAGTTTTTGTTCCGCCGCAACTTGTCGCACAGTCACTCCAACTTGAAAATGACGTATTACCTTGATAGGCGGTAGCATTATGAGGATCACCGTAATCGTAAATCCAACTCATGGTGGCCATGCCTAGATTACCGATGGTCTTATTGACCAGTGAATACGTATCGAAAAGCTTGTCGTGCCGCAAGAGTTCGCCATTATTCATTGGATCGAACACTATGCAATATTTTTCAACAAATGATCGCCCATGCCGGGTTGGTGACAAAGTAAAGCTTCCTGTCGCGCCAGATGGATGCACCATTGTGCCGGAAACATCGAATAGATTAAGCGCACTAGGATAATCGCAACTAAAGGCATCAGACATTGGACGAATATTGTACGTTGCCAAATTTGCAATTCCAGCCAATTGCCAAGTAGCACCATCTGGCTGTATGACCTTATCTAAGGCCTGACCACTATAAGTATAGTTCCAGGTACGAGAGCCATCATAAACAGAGCTAATAACATGTGAGTTAGGGTAGTAGGTGAAAATCAGTTGTCGATTATCACTGGCGATAATGCTATTTAATCTCCATTGATCCACCGTGTCGTAGTTGTAAGTAACGGTATTGCCGAATCGATCCGTTACCTTTGAAGGCAATAGCCAAACTTCAGTTCTACTAAGAGTATTTGTCGCAATAATTGTCGGAGTAACGGTGCTGCCATCACCCTCCATTAACGTATCTGATGTAGAGGCAGGTAATCCTGTGCCGGCATTAACTAAAGGTATAGGCGCAGAGGTTCCCTTAGTGAGTGAAGTCATGCTACGCTTTACTAATCTATCAAAAAGATATTGCGTTCCGTCCGGCGAAATTGCTATAAACCCTTCTCCTTGCGTTCCAAAAGTTCCCCCAGGATTTGCCAAATTTGCACAACGAAATGTCCATAAATCGCGTGTCACAAGAGCGTAATTAGATGTGGATGGGGTGAAGTCGGTAGGAATATTATTATTTGTTGGACTACGTTTGAGAACCTCTTGATCACCTACCCCAGGCACATACAAAAAATTTCCCTGCCAGAACTCCAAGGCATCCCAGCTTGAAGTGCTACCAAAACTGCCACTGGCATCCGGTGGCGCGTTAAAATTTGAGCATCGCTTATTCATTTCTGCGGTATTACTCGGAGCACCAATGGCAGATACCCACCCCTTATCTAAAGCAAATATGCCATGCATATGCGGAATTTCTAATTCCCACTGACTAAAGTGTCCATAAGCCAAGACACTTTTCCCTGTTGCCAGCCGACGAGCAACCGACACTGATAAGCCATTGTTACCTGGCAAACTGATATCTGTCTGAATAAATTCCAAATTTCCATTATAGAGATTAACTTTATCTCCAAATAAATCGACACCCAACGTCGTCACAGCACGTGGCGCGCGGATCAGTTGCCCTTTCTCTGCATACAAAGAGATATCGGCCACGGCGTTTGTTTGCACCATGAGTAAGCTACATGTGATCGCGAAAAGAAGTATTCGTTGTGATAAACGCATTATTTATCTTTCAAGTGCTAAAAGGGAAAATCTCTCCGCTTTATCGATCTGACGTTACATATCAATAGGAGCGAAATGTGAGGTATTGGTTAAATTAGGGTAAAACAGGATATTTTATGTTGTAGATATGCTATTTTTTCTCTCGACGAAGAATACTTAAATAGCAACATTAGGTCAATTAATGAAATTAATATTTTTTAATATCATGCGCATAGGTTGTTTTTTATATATTTCAAATGATCAATTTGCAACTGAATAATATGTGATCGTTAAATACACATAAATCGTGATATTGTCTGAAACATTTTTATTTACTTAAAAACATTATTTTTGACTACATAAAATAAAATGACATGAACGCAAGTTACGTTAGAACAAAAAAGATAGTTCACCATCGAGGGTTTACCCTCCTTGAGCTATTGGTGGTGATTGTCATCATCGGTTTATTAGCCTCGTATGTCGGCCCCAAATATTTCACACAATTGGGCAAGTCGGAAGTGACGGTCGCCAAAGCGCAGATTGAAGCGTTTGAGAAATCGCTCGACAACTTTCGCCTCGATATTGGCCGCTACCCAAGCAGTGAAGAAGGATTGGCGGCATTGCTGGCCGCACCTGCTGGACTACACTTTAAATGGAATGGCCCGTATCTAAAAAAAGCGGTGCCGAACGATCCTTGGGGCCATACCTATTTTTATCGTTCCCCAGGCTCAAAGAGTGAATTTGACATCACGTCGATGGGGCGCGATGGTCATTTGGGCGGCGGCGGTGAAGACGCCGACATTAGCAATTAAGGCGCACGCATCTACGATGAAATGAGTTAGCACAATGCAGTATGTAATTCGCGCTTTAGCAACCGATTTAACAATCACACAATTGACGTTAGATGCGCATGATGAGGCAGATGCAAGACGCCAAATCGAAACGCGCGGCCTGTTCGTCAGTGCCATTAGTCCAGTACGCAGTTCTTGGATCGGTGGTACGCATCGCAAGAGAAGTGGCACGCTATCGCTGGTATTATTTAGCCAGGAATTATTGGCACTGTTGAATGCCGGATTAAGTATTGTCGAAGCACTAGACGCTTTGCAAGAAAAGGAAGCCAATCCTGCCACGAACAATGTGCTGGGACGTCTTTTAGCAGGGCTGCGCGATGGCAAACGTTTTTCTTCGGTGCTAGCAGAACAGGCTGCTCTTTTTTCGCCCTTGTACATCGGCATTATCCAGGCCGCGGAAGGTACCAGCGACTTACCGCGTTCACTCTCGCGTTTTATCGATTATCAACAGAGGATCGATGTTGTGCGCAGCAAGATCATCAGCGCCGCGATCTATCCGATGATTTTATTGCTCGTCGGTGGTGGCGTCAGCAGCTTCTTGATCGGCTACGTCGTGCCACGCTTTGCCGATGTGTATCAGGGTGCGGGGCGTAATTTGCCGTGGATGTCGCAGTTACTCTTAAGCTGGGGTCAGTTCGCGGTGAACCATACGCTCCTTCTTTTTTGCGCAATGACCAGCTTACTCACCATTTGCGCATTGTTAGTGCGCCGTCTTATGCAACGGGGCGGTATGACGCGTCTGCTGGCGCAATTGCCTGGTATCGGTGAGCGGATGCGTGTATATGAACTTTCACGACTGTATCTAACGTTAGGGATGTTGATAGAAGGTGGCATACCAATTGTGCAGGCGATGAGTACCGTACAGGGCATGGTGTCGCCTTTAATTAACGCGGGTCTGCAATTGGCGCGTCGTCATGTGGAAGCGGGATTGCCGCTGTCGCATGCATTTGACACAGCCGGGCTGACTACCCCGATTTCGCTGCGGATGTTGCGGGTAGGTGAACGCACCGGCGACATGGGGCCGATGCTAACTCAGTCAGCAGCTTTTTATGATGCTGAAATCAGCCGTTGGATTGACAGGTTTACCCGCAGCTTTGAACCCTTGCTGATGGCGGCAATCGGTATCGTCGTTGGTGCCATCGTGATACTGCTGTATATGCCGATTTTTGATTTGGCCGGAGATATGTCATGACGCGCCACACCGCAACATCGATGGCAGCGATAGCACAGGTGACACCGATCGCAGATAGTGTGCTGGCACAAGCGCGTGCGCAAAGCCGTTTGACAAATCGGTCGGTAGTGGATGAGCTTGAAGAGCTGAGCACGCTAGACCAACGTCAAATTGTCCATGCACTGGCCTTGCCATTGAGTTTGAGCGTAGTGGAAACGGTAGACATGCTCGCTTACACGCCAGCCTTTGATCTACTGCCATTATCCCAGGCGTTATTGCGCCATTGTGTCTTGCTGCGTGGGCTCGACGATAAAGTGGTGGGCGTGATTGCCGATCCCTTCGATCTCGATTTACACACATGGTTAAGCCACCAGGCCAAGGCGAATGCCCGACAGCCGCTGCACATGGTATTGGCATTGCAGGCAGACATTTTGGCCTACTTATCCAAGCAGGAAGAATCGGCGCGTGCAGTTGATAACCTCTTGCCTGGTGCGCTCGATCTCAAACGTGATCACAAGACCGCCACTGTGCTGTCATTTGCCTCTGTCTCGGAAGCCGCCAGCCCCGCTGTCAAACTGGTCAATTCGACTTTATATGATGCCCTCAAGGCTGGTGCCTCTGATATTCATCTGGAAAGTACCGCCAGCGGCCTGGCAGTTAAATACCGCATTGATGGTGTACTGGATTATGCCACTGCATTAAATGGCATCGAAGTGGCCGAACAGGTGATCTCACGAATTAAAGTACTCGCCGAACTCGATATCGCGGAACGCCGTGTACCACAAGATGGTAGTTTTAGGGTGGAGGCTGCCGGACGAGAAATCGATTTACGGGTCTCTATCATGCCTAGCATTCATGGCGAAGATGCAGTCATTCGGATACTCGATAAACGCGCCATGATTGAAGCCTATGGTGCGCTCACGCTAGAGTCACTTGGCTTTGATACCGCATCACTCGTTTCTTTGCGTGCCCTGACACAAGAAGCTTACGGCATGTTGCTGGTGACTGGCCCCACCGGATCTGGCAAGACCACCACGCTGTATGCGGCACTCACAGAGATCAATAATGGTCGCGAAAAAATCATTACGATAGAAGACCCTGTGGAATATCAGTTACCCGGGATACTACAAATTCCTGTGAATGAAAAGAAGGGATTGACGTTCGCTAAGGGACTGCGCTCTATCCTGCGGCACGACCCCGATAAAATTATGGTCGGTGAAATTCGTGACCGCGAGACTGCCGAGATCGCGGTACAGTCAGCGCTGACTGGCCATCTAGTGCTTACTACGGTGCACGCGAATAATGTATTCGACGTATTTGGCCGCTTCACCCATATGGGGATCGATCCGTATGCCTTCGTTTCCGCTCTCAATGGTATTTGGGCGCAGCGTTTGGTTCGCGTGAATTGCCCACATTGCGCGCAACCAACGACACCGACTGAGAGTGAATTGGCAACGGTAAATCTGCGGCGCGATGAGGCTGCCGATTTTAATTTCATGCTAGGCATTGGTTGCGGCGATTGTCGCGGTACCGGTTATAAAGGGCGCCGTTCAATTGCTGAAATTCTGACGTTGAACGATGAAATTCGCGAGATGATCGTCGACAAGCGCCCGATCCGCCAAATCAAGGAAGCAGCTTACGCCAACGGCACACGCAGTCTCAGGCTGGCTGCGCTTGGCTTGGTGAAACGTGGTGCCACGACCTTGTCAGAAATTAAGCGGGTGACTTTGCATGCTTAATTATTTTGGACAGTCACTAAGAATCGGCATAGCACGCAATAGCATGAGCCTGGTACGCACGAGCAGCTGGACAAAACCGGCAGTGACGGTGCTGGCCGAACTGAGATTTGCAACAGAAGAAAATGACACGCCAGAAAAGTTAACCAAGCTCTTACGCCAATTGTTAGCCAATACTGCGTCTGCCCACCACCCAGTGACGGTCGTTATCGCCGACGACCTGACGCGGCTCTGGCAGGTGACGCCGCCGCCAGGCACAACACAGATGACCGATCTGCAGGCCGCTACGGCGCTGCGTTTTCAGATACTGTTTGGTGAAGCATTGGCCGACTGGACTATCACGGCGGACTGGAATGCACGCACACCATTTTTAGCCGCTGCCTTGCCTTGTGCCTTGCTAGCGGTGTTAGAACAACAGGCCGATGAGCATCAGTTTTCTATCGTTGAGATAGCACCACAATTCATCCTGGCATGGAACCGCTGGCACATTGCTCTTCAAGCAGGCGCATGGTTTGCGCTGACCCATGATCAGGTATTCACTCTGGGCATCACCGATGGAGAAAGCCTGTGTGCGGTACGTAGCGTATTGCTACCGCCAGAAGTTGACCGGATCTGGCTACAAGCCCATCTGGAACGGGTAGCCTTACTGCTCGACGTCCCTATGCCGACACATTTACAATTATGTGGTGCATTGATCGATAATTGGAGCGAGCATGATATAAATTCTGGCGTCCCATGTCGTCGAGTTGATAGCACAAAAAGCAGCATGCCGATGCTGACGATCGCTGCCGCTTTGGCGCAAGCGGGAGTCTGGAATTGAAACCTGTCCGTATCGATTTTACCAAACCTAGCCTGCGTCGCACTCTCTCCCAAACAAAGTTTCCTGACTGGCTGATCGCTGGAGTCGGGATAAGTTTATGTGTCAGTGCCGCCATCGCCGTATTCCAGCAGCGCGATAGGGAACAAATTCAGCAAATGCGGCAAATGCAACAGCGCCAAACTCTCAAAGAACATGGCAGCGCGACTTTGCCTGTCGTCAAGACGGCGATTTCCTTGACGCAAGCGAACGCGGTCAACCATGCGGTTTTACAGTTAAATTTGCCATGGCAAGATCTGCAAAATTCGCTTGAGGCGGCCACAACAAGTAAAGTCGCCTTACTCACACTGGAGCCGGATGCGAAGTCACGCACGTTGAAGGTTAGCGCGGAGGCAAAAAATAGCGACGATATGCTGTTGTATATTGAGCAGCTGAAACAGCAAATATTCTTTTCCAGCGTGGTCCTCGTCAAACATGAGACAAATGAACTAGATGCGAATAAGCCTTTGCGTTTTCAGTTAGATGTGCAATGGCAGAATGGACGCGTGGCACCATGAAGGCGATGAATTTTTCATCCATCGCGTTACAGGCGCAGTTATGGTTGGTGCGCCGGAGTATGGTCGCCATTCTTGGTGTGCTCTTATGCATCGCTGGCACTGGCGCATGGCTCTGGGCTATGCAACACGCAAAAATACAGCGTGTCCTCGAACAACCACACTCTCTAGCAGTTGTCAGCAGTCTCGTTCCCATGCCAACGTCGCCAAGCGATGCACTCAATCTCACTGAGTTTTACGATGCCCTCGGTGATGAGCACTACACTGAGCAGCAGCTCAAAACACTATTCGCGCTAGCCGCAAAAAACGGACTGACTTTGTCTAAAGGCCAGTACACTCTGGCGCATGAACAGAATGGACGTTTTTTTACTTACCAGATTGTCTTGCCGGTCAAAGGCAGTTATACCTCTGTCTGGCAATTTGCTACGCAATCCTTGGCGGCCATCCCATTTTCTGCGCTCGACGATATTAGTTTTAAACGCGAGATGATTACCGACCAAAATCCGGAAGCTAGCCTTCGTTTTACTCTGTATTTACGTTCCATTGGCAAGAAAGGGCAACGATGAAACAGCGCCATGTATTTCTTGTCGCAGCGTTGATAGGTGCTGGCGGCTTGGCACTGTTTGGCGATAAGACACCAGGGAGTGGCATAGCCGTCGCGATAGCGCGCGCACCCGCAAGTAGAACTACTTTGTCGCCCTTAGCCAGATCGACGCCGGCTAGTGCCAGCGTGCCAATTGAACGCCTGCTTGCGAGAGCAAAAATAGTCGCAGGAGAACAGATGGGAAGTGACACACCCACTACTATTGCGATGCCATTTGCCAGCCAGAATTGGACTCCAGCACCACCGCAAGTCATAACCCCAGCACAAATCATCGCGGCGCCGCCAGTGCCGACTGCACCGCCATTGCCATTTATTTTTTTGGGGAAATCTCTTAGCGATGGCGCATGGGAAGTGTTTCTAAGCCGTGGCGGCCGCACCATTATTGTTAGAAATAACAGCGAGATTGACGGCATCTACCGCGTCGATGCGATTGCGCCTCCTATATTAAGTATGACTTACTTGCCGTTGAATCAGGTTCAACAGCTAACCATTGGAATTCTCGATTGATGTCTCGTTCCCAAAAAATATTTGCAAACTCGCATTCGGCAATTGGCCGCATGTCATCGCCTCTGTTTAAGAAACTCATTGTTGCACTGTTGGTCGTTACGCTCAGTGGCTGTGCCGCGCAAATGGCGTATCGCGAAGGGCAACGCCTGATCGCTGATAATAAAGTGGAAGCTGGCCTACTCAAGTTGAAAGAGGCGAGCAATGCAGATTCAGGCAATGCGCAATATCGCATGAGCTATATCAAGGCGCGTGATCTCGCCATTGTGCAATATCTTGAGATGGCAGAATCTCAGGTAAGCGCTGGCAGAAATGATGAAGTTCCTGCCACCTTGAACAAGGTTTTGGCTATCGATCCGGCCAACGAACGCGCCAGATCAGGCCTGCGCAATATAGAAATGGAAGTACGCCACAATCGACAATTAAGCTCAGTCGAAAAACTGATCGAGAATCAAGAAACTGACACGGCGCGCCAAATCTTGACGACGATTTTAGTCGAGCGACCCGAGCATATCAAGGCACGCACACTGCTGCGTACGCTGAGTGACGATGCAGCAGTCGTCAACAATCCGGAGCATGCACTCACCCAACAGTTCAGGAAGCCCATTTCTATCCAGTTTCAAAATACCCCCTTGCGTCAGGTGTTTGATGTCATCGCCAGCACCTCCGGTATCAATTTCATCTTTGATAAAGATGTCAGGGCAGAGCAAAGCACTTCTATCTTACTCAAAAACAGCACGATAGAATTAGCCCTCTACTATCTCTTGATGTCGAATCAATTAGAACAGCAGATTGTTGATAACAACACCGTGATTATTTATCCAAGCAGCCAGGGTAAGCTCAAGGAATATCAGGAGATGGTGGTCAAGAGCTTTTTTCTGTCCAATGCCGATGCCAAAGTCGTGGGCAATACCCTCAAAACGATCTTGAAGTCGCGCGATATTGTTGTTGATGAGAAGCTCAATTTAATCATTCTTCGCGACACCCGTGAAGCCATCAAATTGGCTGAGAAATTGGTCGCCTTGCAGGATATCTCTGAACCGGAAGTGATGCTCGAAGTTGAGGTACTTGAAGTAAAAACCAGCCGGCTGCTCGAACTCGGTGTGAATTGGCCAAGCACAGTTTCTCTCTCGCCATTAACCACCGCGAGTGGACTTGGTTTAACTATCGCCGACCTGCGCCATTTTAACCAAGGCAACATCGGGATCACCAAGCCCAGCATCGCCATCAATGCGAATAAAATCGATGGCGATACCAACATCCTGGCCAACCCTCGTATCCGGGTGCGCAACCGGGAAAAGGCGCGAGTTTATATTGGTGAAAAACTGCCTAGTATCACGACCACGGTATCACCCGGTGCCGCAGGCTTCGCCTCGGAAACCGTGACTTATATCGATGTCGGCCTCACTCTCAACGTAGAACCAACTATCTATCTCAATAATGAAGTTGCTATCAAGGTAGGTCTTGAAGTCAGTAACCTGCTGGGGCAAATTACGACCAAGACTGGCACTATCGGCTACCAGATAGGGACGCGCCAGGCTTCAACGATGTTGCAATTAAAAGATGGCGAAAACCAAGTGCTGGCGGGATTGATTAGTAATGAAGACCGTAGCAATGGCAATAAAGTCCCAGGGGTTGGCGACCTGCCTATCGTTGGTCGCCTATTTGGCAGCACCAAGGACGATACCCAGAAAACCGAGATTGTTTTATCGATTACGCCTAGATTGATACGCAATATAAAACGTCCAGAAGCGACGCTGTCTGAATTCGCTTCAGGAACCGATAGCAGTTTCCGCAATCGCCCTCAAAATAATAGCCAGCCACTAGCTGAGCGGAAGTCGCCGTCGGGAATAAAAGCTGAAATAAAAGCAGAAGTAATACCAGTAGCGCCACTCATGAAAATACGGACTAAGGAAAGTGAAGAGCAAAGCGGCGTGAAGACTATCAATCAGGCCGTCGAAGCAATACAGCCAGAGACAAGTCATGTTGAGAATGTCACAGGTTCATTGAAATGGCATGGCCCTTCTAACGTGAGTAAGGGTGATGTTTTCATAGTGCAGCTATCGGTGCAGGCAGAAACACCCATCGTGAGTCTGCCGATGACACTGAGTTTTGATCCGAAAATTCTACAGGTAGCGAGTGTCAGCGAAGGCAATTTTCTGCGTCAAGATGGCGCAAAAACTAGCTTCAACAGTAAAATCGATCCGGCTGGAAAGATTACGTTGACAGCACTAAGAAATGCAACGAGCGGAGTGAAAAACTTTGATATTTTTACCTCAATCAGTTTTAAGGCTTTGGCTTCAAATCCTCAATCGAAAATTCACGTGCTGCATGTCGCGCCGATAGATGAAAATAAACAGGCTCTGGTGATAGTGCCACCTTCCCCATTTATTTTTAAAGTGCAATGACAAACGGCATACGTCAACACGGGTTCACACTGATTGAATTGCTGATTAGCCTGGCAATTCTGGGGGTCTTGGCGAGCATTAGTGTGCCGATAGCGCAAGTCACCGTACAACGAAGCCACGAACAAGAGTTACGGCGGGCATTGAGAGAAATTCGTAGCGGTATCGATGCATACAAACGTGCCAGCGATGATGGGCGAATTTCAACTGCTAATGACAAAAGCGGTTACCCCTTAACACTCAACAGTTTGATCGAGGGAGTGGCGGATCTACGCGATGCGAAACATAAAAAAATGTATTTCTTACGTCGTATCCCGCGTGACCCGTTTGCTAGCGACAGCGATATCGCCGACGTGGCGACCTGGGGCAAGCGCAGCTACACCAGCGAGGCCAATGCACCGGAAGAAGGCGCGGATGTATATGACATTTATTCTAGATCCGATAAAACCGGCTTAAACGGCGTGATGTACACCAAATGGTAAACAAATTTTGCACATGCAGCCGGTCGCCCCGCACCAAAACAGAGTCAGGCTTTACTCTCATAGAACTTTTGGTGGTACTGGCCATCGTTGCCTTGTTGCTGACGCTGTCTATGCCGCGATATTTTCAGAGCATAGGAGCGGCTAAAGAAACGGTTCTTATCGAGAATTTGAAAATATTTCGCGAGGCGATTGATAAATTTTATGGCGATAAAGGGCGCTATCCAGACTCACTTGAAGAGCTGGTCGATAAAAAATACTTGCGAGCACTTCCGGTTGATCCAGTTTCAGAAGCATCGTGGCTAATTCTTGCGCCGGGCAATGATGAAAAAGGTGCTGTCTACGATATTAAAAGTACCTCGCCGGGAAATACCAGAGAGGGAAAATTGTTTTCTGAATTATGAAAAGAAACGACCCGCATTTGCGACGTACCATGCGCTGTCAACGAACCAGCCAAAATGGTTTTTCGTACATCGCCTTATTAATCGCCATCGCCATTATCGGACTGGTCGCGGCGTCTGGGCTGCAAGTCGGTGCGATTTTAAGCCGCCGAAATGCGGAATTGGAGTTATTGGCCATCGGCAAAGAATACCGCAACGCTTTATTGAGTTATGCCATCGCCAGTTCGGCTGGGCAGCGACAACGTCCCAATAGTTTAGCGGAGCTATTAAAAGATCCGCGTTTTCCAAACCCCAAAAGGCATCTGCGCAAAATTTATCCAGATCCACTTACGGGCGAAGAAAGCTGGGGCATTATCATGAGCCCTGATGGTTCTGGCATTGTTGGAATTTTTAGCAAGTTGGACAGGAAGCCTATCAAGATTGGAAATTTCGATCTTGAATTTGCACAATTTTCTGGAAAAACTTCCTATCGGGATTGGGTGTTTGCTTTGGCTCAGTGAAATTGGGCATTGATAGAAAAAACCTCAAATTCAAGGATGTAGTTAATGAATAATATTTTGCGGGTATGATCGAATTTTCAATCAAAGATGAAAATCTGAAACTAGCGACTTGGTTACCCTTCAAGAATGTAAATACTTGATATTTTGCAGATTCTAAGAAAACGGATTAGTCTTCAAAAAGCATTTAACCGGAAAGCTTTGTTGATCGCAAATATTTAAGCGCGTGCTTCTGAATAAGTCTGTTCACGAATATGCCCGCATTAAGCGTCACACGTTACGCAATGTATAAATTTAATTGTCGTTAATATTGGATATATATCGGATTTAAACCCAGCATTCAAACATTTGACACAACTATCTAAAACTTATATTTTGCATTGAAAAATGATTCTCTTCCTCGATTTTGATGGCGTTCTACATCCAATGATGGCTCTGACTGAGCTGGGAACATTTGATAATTTACCTCGTTTGGAAAATGTATTACGCGATTTTGTGAACGTAAAGATCGTTATAACGAGTAGTCGTCGAGAACACTCGTCGTTATCAACGTTATCTCAGAATTTTTCATCGGATATTGCGTCTCGTATCATTGGCGCTACTCCCATACTCAGATTGCAAAACGCTGAAGATATAGTTGAAAGCCGTTACCGAGAAATAATGGCCTATATGGATGGCCGCTCTGAACGTTGGGTGGCGCTTGACGATGACGCAACTCTATTTCCTCAAAACTATTCAGAATTGATTTTGTGCAATGATGGTTTTCATCAAACTGAAGAAGATGCCTTGCGTGTAGCGTTGTTAAAGACGAATTATTTCTCAACCTAGTTTGGCGATCACTATTGGCACCTTGTGAGAAATTACGCGAATTGTCCAAGAGGTACTTGGACAAATTACTGAGTGATTAAATTTCTGTTGTGTACTATGAAGAATTTAAAATGCCTCTAATTCTATTATTTGAAGGCGAAGGATCAGGGGCACTATTTATATTTCCAACTAATTGCGGCACGTTTGCCACTTTAGTTTACGACTTTAATGCATGCATTTTGAATTAAATATCCTACTCAGAGTTTTCAGTTTACGACTTTAATTATTCATCAAAAAAAATCATGATTTTAAAACCCGCATGAATGCTAACTGGTGGTTTACGACTATATTAGGCGAGAATAGAAATGCACCACCCCGCTCACGCAATATCCATGCGGGTTTGCAGCCATTCTGGCCTGCAAGGCGCGTGGATGTTGCGTGGTGGCGGTGCTTGATTTATATTTTTTATTTGTAACGTGATAGCAATAGGAGCAATTCGAACTACTCATATTGCCGGCTCAATGTGAATTGATATGCTGGGCTTGGTAGCCCAGCCTACGAGCTGATTAATATAGTCGTATATCGCTCAGTGGCGGAAGGGCAAACGAAATGCCAAGGATTCGACAAATTCGTGAGCAAAGCTTTTCGGCTGGCTCCCATCCACCGGTATATCCATCGTCTGGAGTAAGGCAGATCGTAATACAGACTACTTTCCCAGCGTCGTAGCATTTACGAATGGCACAAAAAATAGCATCTATATATTCATCAGAAAACAATAAAATTTGCTTCTCATTGTGGTCGCAGAAAAAATAGTCTAAATCAACATTAATAACCCATTGCCCGTCAAAATCGTTGATCCAGTACTCGACATTTGCCGCAAGTTCCCATACGTCAGGAAAATTCGCATGTGGGGTTCGCGGTTTGTCGCCATTTTTGTGGGTAATAAATATTGACTTACTTATATGGTTTGGAAAGCACTCAAGAAACAATGAAAGGTACGTATCCCACCTTATAATTTTTGTCGCGCCAAACTCTGCCTCGTACTCGAGTGCGAGATATTCGTCGATAGACAATCCCACCAAAGAGGGGAGATGCAATTTCCACTCTTCAATGCGGCTATACAAAGTATCGTAGTGTTCATCAATATGTAGAAGAGCAACTCTATTAGTTTCTATTATTTCCTGTAGCCAGCACCAGAGCGCAGCACGGTGATTGTCCATAATATAGACGTTACCTTGTCTCCATAGGAAATTTTGAGTTGTTGATCCTGATGGATTGCGTCCTTTGAAAGGTACAAGCCATTCAGATTTTTTATTTATCATATTTATACAATGATTTAGCCATTAATTTGATTGGGGAAACTTATGATGTAAAGGTTTCCACTTGCGAAGGTAGATGATATTCGACTTTAATTTCTAACAAGGCATATATTTCGGCAATTTTTCTCCGCACGCATGCTTCAGCACTTCTGCATGCGACAAGAAACAATACCGAGTAAATTTGCACCCAGTTCTCCGCTAGGCAACTTCAAGGCCGTAACCCGCAATAAGTAGGGCGTCAATAGCCGCAGGCGCATTGCGCCGCATGGCATTGTTCACATTCGACATACGGCGCAATAGATAGTACCCATTGCGCCCTACAATTGCTGGCGTATCACACGGCTTTGGCGCGCGTTACCGTTGATGAGCCAGGTGATTTAGCGATGTCTGTGACGGTGGAGTTAGGGTTTTTGGAATACCCCTCCCCGCTCACGCCCTATCCATGCGGGTTTACAGCCTAATCGGCCTGCAAGGCGCATGGATGTTGCGTGGTGGCGGTGTGCATTTTGAATTTTTTTATGCTGCCATCAAACGCATTCCGGATCCCTGACAGGCTCCGCCATGTGCGTTGATGATGCCCTTTAATGGGTTCGGTACGGCGCTTGGCTTTAACGTGGACTATATGGTTGCTGTCGCGATTTCTGCATTCTTCCTTGCTACGATATAAGGCGAGGTCGGCACGCGCGAAGGCGTCACCCAAGGTA
>NZ_JAUSFI010000069.1 GCF_030651495.1 Undibacterium sp. | reverse complement strand
TGGTGCTCATCCACCCCCAGCTCACGCGCAGATACCGAAGTGCCACCATGCTCTTCATAAGTATAAGGATGCTCGGTAAATAATGCCCCCTGCCTGCGCAAAAACTGCGTTGCAGGCGTTTCGGATATATGTTCTTTTTTGACCAAAATTTTTCCCTTAATTTCGCACAGCCGACAATTACTGATGAATTATTCCGACATTTTAATATCTCTGGGAATAACCCTGAAAACCTATCGTCTATTAACAACACACTAAAAACAAATATTGAGTTTTCAAATGGACTGCTTCTTTAATGCGACAAACATCGCCTTCAAGTTGGCATTTAATTTACAAACTTTTTCCTCAACATCCCAAACAGGCGCACGAAAAAATTATCGAAATAAATAGACACAATAAAAATATACAAATAAATTTTTATTTCCGTCTCCACCGTGCAACGGTATGTAACACCGAGGTTACAAATGTGTATATAGTGAAAAAAATATCTTCAGAATCTGAAAATATTTGATTTATTTGCTTTCAGATATTGCTGCCACAAGCAACAATATTCGCTTTACCTAAGTCGTTACACCTAAATACTTAATCTTTTTACAAACAAGCCGCACAAGGGGAACATTTTGTCCAAACAAATTCTATTGAAACGCAGCGTTATTGCAGTTGCGCTCACATTAGCGACATCACATGTCGTTATGGCTCAGGTAACACCTACTGAACCAACAATACAAAAAATTACTGTTACCGGTTCGAACATCAAACGTGCCGATAAAGAAGGCACATCGCCAATTCATACGATCACGGCGAAAGAAATTAAAGAAAGTGGCGCCACAACAGTTTTGGATCTTTTGAAACAGGTGCCTTCGATGGGTACGGGCGGTTATAACGACACGCCTGATCAAAATGGATTTTCTAGAGGTGTTGCGACTGCATCCTTACGTGGATTAGGTTCCACTTCTACCCTGATTTTGCTTAACGGCCGCCGCATTTCGCCATCTGCCTACGCCAATCCAAATAACGGCCAATCAGCATTATATGATTTGAATAGCATTCCTGTTTCAGCCTTAGAAAAAATCGACATTTTCAAAGATGGCGCATCCGCAGTCTATGGATCTGACGCGATTGCAGGTGTAATCAACTTCATCACCAAACGCGATTATCGCGGCGCTGAATTATCAGGAAGCATCGGTGCCAATGATGACGGCGAATTTGGCAAGCAAAACGTGAATGGCACTATTGGTTTCGGAAACTTCGCAAGTGACGGATACAATGTCATGATGTCCATGGACGTCAGCAAAAAAAATGCTACCGCCATGCGTAGTGGATCAAATGATATTGAAGCTGACCAATACAAAGTATTGAATTTCCGTGACAATGCATATAGCAGCAGCATCTCCAATCAAGCCTTCTTTTACAAAGAACGAGCACCAGGCAGTAAATCATTCTTCACTACTGGCGCAACCGTACTCAATCAAACAAATTGTGATGCTTCACGTAAGTTAGTTGGTGGCCCAGAACACAATATATCGGCAACAAGTGTTTTGCGCGGTCGCACATTCTGTAACTATGATGTAGATCAGTTTACTGATGTCCAAGGTAAAGCTGATGACATTAATTTTATGTCAATCGGTACGCTGAAAATCAATGAAAATGTGACGGCCTTCGGCGAATTTGCATTCACTGACTCAAAACGCGTATATCGCAGCCCTGCACGCTCCATTAGCGGTACATCACCAACTACCAATTTTTTGGTAGGCGGCTTGGCAGAGCCATTCCAGGCAATCCTTCCTGTCGGACATCCTGATAACCCAAATGCAACTGCACGATCAGCAGTCTCCTACCGTTTTGAAAACCTGAAAACCGGCAATGACTTAGAAAATCAAAATGCTCGCGCCCTTGCAGGTTTCAAAGGTAGCCTGGCAAGTTGGGATTGGGAGAGCGCAGTACTGTGGAATCGCTCAAAGCGCATAGAAACAGCATACGGCTTCTTGTATCTGCCGACATTACGAAAACTTGTTTCTGAAAATCGCTCACTCGCTTCACTCGCAGCTGATCCTACGATTACTAAGGATCTCACTAATAATGGTATTTCCGAAATTGCTCACTGGGATGCAAAAGCTTCTACTGAGTTTGGTTCCTTGCCCGGTGGTGCTATCGGTTTCGCGACTGGTGTAGAGCTACGTCAGGAAAAATTGGAAATTGATCCAGATCCAGTCAATGCACGCGGCGATATCTTGGGTCTATCCACAACGGCAATCAGCGCAAAACGCAATGTTGCTTCGGCATTTGTTGAATTTCGCACACCCATCTTAAAGAATTTTGAGATGGATTTTGCCGGACGATTCGATAAGTATCCAAGTCTGAAATCTAACTTTGTGCCAAAAGTCGGCGCGAAATGGACCGTGATGGATGGTTTGGCATTCCGTGGTACTTATGCAGAAGGTTTCCGTGCACCAGCACTTTCACAAGTTGCTCCAGGTGGCGCGCAATATTTCTTGAATGGCACAGTAGATCCAATACGTTGCCCGGATGGAATTACGCCAGTGCCAGGTGCTGAACAAGCTGATTGCAGCAAGAGCGTTTCTGGTGTGGGCGGTGCAAATCCTGCTCTAGTACCAGAAAAATCCAAAAGCTATGCCTTGGGTATGATTTACTCTCCGACCAACAATTTTGACGTTGTTATTGATGCCTACAAATTGCGTCAGGAAAACGAAGTTGCTTTAGGCAGCGCAACTTTCTTGCTGGAACATCCAAGTAGTTTCCCCGCAGACTACATCTTGCGCGACACTAACCCGCTGAATCAATTAAAAGATGCGAACGGCAATCCTATCGCTGGAACAGGTCCTTTATTGGCTGTAAAAACACCATGGACCAATCAGGGTAGTACTGAAGTTCGCGGTATAGATTTTGAATTCAAGCTGCGTAATAATTTGGGTGAAAACGGAAAACTGTCCAGCTCATTAAAAGCAACTTATTTACTTGGCTATTACAGAGCTGAAGCGCCTGGTGATACAGAAAGAAATGCCGTTGGAACTGCAGGTGGTCTGAGTGACTGGGCAACTTCAGTGGGCTCTATTCCACGCTTACGAGCAACTTTCTCTAGCAACTGGGAAAAAGGTCCGCACAATGTATTCGGTGCAGTGAGAATGATTAGTTCAATTTCGCAAATGCGTGTTTATGATAATAGTGAGACGTATGCAACAGCATTCTGTCACTATGGTTCTGGACAACCCGCAGGTTCGACTTCTTTGGGCGGAATACCTAAATACAATCAGTACTATCCTGATTGCAAGGTTCCAAGCTGGACTACCGTCGATCTGGGATATAACTACACCGGTTTCAAAGATTTGAACTTAGGCATCAACATCGCCAATGTTTTTGATTCCAAGGCGCCGTATAACCCATCGACAACTGCTGCCACGGTTGCTCAAGGTTACAACTCAACCTTGCACAATAATCTGGGTCGTTATTTCAAATTAACTGCTAAGTACACTTTCCGTTAATTTGTATTGTTAATAGTCGAATTAAACGCCTCGAAAATCGAGGCGTTTTTTTTAATGTTAAATATCTAAAGTTCGTATCAATAGGAAAGTTCATGCAACATTCATTTACATCGATATGCAAACGGTTTGCCGTTTGCATTTTTTCTGCGGCCAGTTTGGTGCTGGTGGCCTCAGCCCAAACGCCAACCGAGCGTTTACCTATCGAAAGTTTTTTCAAGAATTCACAAATCGGCAATGTACAATTTTCACCGGACGGCAAGAGTATTGCAATGCTGGCTGCAGGTAACAATGACCGACTGGTTCTGGCAGTCATGGACACGGACTCACTCACACCGCGAGTCTTAGCGAAATATGAAAAGACAGACATTGTATTTTTTGACTGGGTCAATAACCAACGTTTGGTGTATGGCATTGGAGATCGGCAAATCGGTGATGGCGATCGATTTACTGGCAGTGGCTTATTTGCGATTAACAAAGATGGCTCACAACAGCGTCAGTTGATTGAAACTTACGCAGGAATAGCAGGGAATGGTACAAAATTTCGTGTACTGAACGCTCGACATGGTTTTTTAAGTGTTTCAAATATAGAAAATTCTGATGAAATTTTCGTTACCCGCAGTGCGGGAACGCGCAAAAATCCTAGCGCAACCTTAATCAAACTCAACACGATCAATGGCTACAACGAGATCGTTCCTGCACCGACTAATTCAATCGATTTTATGATAGATAAAGCTGGCCAACTGCGTATCGCTATCACTTCAGAAAATCAATATACCGGCGTCCATTATCTAGATGAAAAAACAAAACAATGGCGCAAACTCATCGAATACGACAATGTAAAAGAAGAAGGATTTAGTCCCGAATTTATTGCTCCTGATGGGCAACTGTATGTCACCGCTCATCATGGGCAAGACACTACGTCTGTCTATCTCTACGATTTAGAAAAAAATAAAATTGATGATGCTCCATTAGTATCAACCAAAGGTTTTGATTTTGAAGGTAATTTTCTATTCAGCAAAAAGCAAAACAAGCTGCTGGGTATACGGTTTGAGAGTGATGCCATGGGTACACTTTGGTTAGATGACACATGGAAAAAATGGCAGAAAAAAATTGATGATGCATTACCCAATACGGTAAATTTATTGACAGGGGCGATCAATAGTGAGCGCAAGACTATCCTGGTGACATCTTCCTCTGACACTCACCCTGGCTCTACCTTATTATTTAATACGGAAACAGAAAAATTCATGCCGATTGGTGATCGCATGCCAGAAATCAACTCAAAAAAAATGTCGTTTCAAGACTTTGTCAAAATCAAAGCACGCGATGGACTTGAGATTCCAGCTTACTTGACCTTACCGCGTAATAGCACAGGAAAAAACCTTCCGATGGTTGTCATGGTGCATGGCGGCCCCTATGTTCGTGGCGGTCATTGGGGCTGGAATAGAGAAACGCAATTTCTTGCGTCACGCGGCTATGCAGTACTGGAACCTGACTTTCGAGGTAGTACCGGGTATGGACATAAATTGTTTAAAGCCGGTTGGAAGCAATGGGGACTCGCCATGCAGGATGACATCACCGATGCAACCAAATGGGCCATAGCACAAGGTTATGCGGATCCGAAACGTATTTGCATTGCAGGGGCAAGCTATGGTGGTTATGCCACATTAATGGGTCTGATTAAAGAGCCGGATTTGTACCAATGTGGCATCAGCTGGGTGGGCGTCACAGATATTAATTACTTGTTTGACGTCAGCTGGAGCGATACTTCAGGTTCGACTTGGTCACGTTACGGCATGCCTGCGATGATAGGCGATCAGATAAAGGATGCTGCACAATTAAAGGCAACGTCTCCGGTTGAGCAAGCATATCGCCTCAATAAGCCTTTGATTCTGGCGTATGGTGCAGCTGACGTGCGCGTGCCAATGGTGCATGGTGAACGGTTTATTCAGGCTGCCAAACCAGGTAATGCGAAAATCGAATGGATAACTTACCCGGAAGAAGCACACGGCTGGCGTCTGTTAAAAAATAACGTAGATTTCTGGAGCCGTGCGGAAAAATTTCTCGACCAGCATACTGCCATAAAATAATCTAGGTATAGTACGCAATCGATCCACGCAACTCATCATTGCGTGGATTTTTTTTACCCACGCGGATGATGCAAGGCATGCAGCTGCTTCAGGCGCTCTCTGGCAACATGGGTATAGATTTGCGTGGTTGATATATCCGCGTGCCCGAGCAGTAATTGCACTACGCGCAAATCGGCACCGTGATTGAGCAAATGCGTGGCGAAAGCGTGTCTTAATGTATGCGGCGACAGGGGTGAGATGATCTGCGCCTGAGAGGCATATTTTTTAACGAGTATCCAGAACATTTGCCGTGTCATCGCGCCGCCTCTTGCCGTGACGAACAAGGCGTCATCCACCTGCCCGGCTAAAATGCTCGCCCTGGCTTCGCGCAGGTAACGTT
>NZ_JAUSFI010000066.1 GCF_030651495.1 Undibacterium sp. | reverse complement strand
AATCAATGTAATTTATAAAATGGAGTTTCAAATGGCAATTAGCAAAGACGATATCTTGGAAGCCGTAGGCGCGATGTCCGTAATGGATCTGAACGACTTGGTTAAAGCATTCGAAGAAAAATTTGGTGTTTCCGCTGCTGCAATGTCTTCTGGTCCAGCCGCTGGTCCAGCTGCTGCAGTTGAAGAACAAACAGAATTCAACGTTATTCTGACTGAAATCGGCGCGAACAAAGTTGGCGTTATTAAAGCAGTTCGTGAATTGACTGGTCTGGGCTTGAAAGAAGCTAAAGACGTTGTTGATGGCGCACCAAAAACAGTTAAAGAAGCTGTTACTAAAGCAGATGCAGATGCAGCTAAGAAAAAGCTGGAAGATGCAGGCGCGAAAGCAGAGATCAAGTAATATTGATCTATTATGGCGAATCTTCTGGATTCGTCAGAGTCAAAGATTGGAATCCTCTTACAAGAGAGGGTTCCTCTTTGGCTTCTTTGTCGTTCTGAGGTTTGTTTAGTTGCTTCTGAGGTAAAGTTGTTATTGCCCAGTCGTCGGTTTGAAGCTTAGTTTTAACAATTAAGGGCTGAGACTTGAGGTTTCACTGTAGTAAAAAGTTAAACTTGTCGGTTTTTTGATGGATTTAATAAGACGACTTTGAATCCTGAATTCTCCATCCTTTTTTGTCACTCACGGAGTGTCCATGCACTACTCATTTACTGAGAAGAAGCGAATTCGTAAATCTTTTGCGAAACGCGCTAACGTTCACAACGTTCCGTTCCTGCTGGCGACCCAGCTCGAGTCATATTTGGCTTTTTTACAAGCCGACAAAGTACCGTCGACGCGTAAAAATGAGGGCTTGCAGTCTGCCTTCACGTCCATTTTCCCGATTGTGTCGCATAATGGGTTCGCTCGCCTCGAATTCTTATCCTACGTTTTAGGTGACCCTGCATTTGATGTCAAGGAATGTCAATTGCGCGGACTCACTTTTGCGTCACCTTTACGTGCCAAGGTACGTCTGGTGATTCTGGATAAAGAATCGCCAACCAAACCTGTCGTTAAGGAAATGAAAGAACAGGAAGTGTACATGGGCGAATTGCCGCTCATGACCAATACCGGTTCCTTCGTGATTAACGGTACTGAGCGCGTTATCGTCTCACAGTTGCACCGTTCGCCTGGCGTGTTCTTTGAACATGATCGCGGCAAGACACATTCATCCGGTAAATTGCTGTTCTCGGCAAGGATTATTCCTTACCGTGGCTCTTGGCTGGATTTTGAATTCGATCCAAAAGATATCCTGTTCTTCCGTATCGATCGCCGTCGTAAGATGCCGGTAACGATCTTGCTGCGTGCTATCGGCATGAGCAATGAACAGATCTTGGCGAATTTCTTTGTTTTCGATAACTTCAATCTGCACAGTGATGGCGCAGAGATGGAATTTGTTGCTGAACGTCTGCGCGGCGAAGTGGCGCGTTTTGATATCGTCGACAAATCCGGCAAGGTTATTGTTGCCAAAGATAAACGCATCAACTCCAAGCATGTGCGTGAAGTTGAAGCGGCGGGTATCAAGCATATTTCTGTTCCTGAAGATTATTTGCTCGGTCGCGTTTTGGCGAAAAATATCGTTGACGCAGATACCGGTGAAGTGATTGCCAATGCCAACGATGAGTTGACGGAAGAATTGCTGGCGCGTTTGCGTGACGCTAAAGTTGCCGATATTCAAACACTGTATACCAATGATTTGGATCAGGGTTCGTACATTTCCCAGACTTTGCGCGCAGATGATACTGCGGACAAGATGGCTGCTCGTGTAGCGATCTATCGCATGATGCGTCCTGGTGAACCTCCGACAGAAGATTCAGTTGAGTCCCTGTTCAACGGCCTGTTCTACAACGAAGATCGTTATGATTTGTCAGCGGTAGGCCGTATGAAGTTCAACCGCCGTATCGGTCGTGATGAACTGACCGGTGCCATGACTTTGTCGAACGAAGACGTTTTGGCCGTGATTAAGATCCTGGTTGAGTTGCGCAATGGTCGCGGCGAAGTCGATGATATTGATCACTTAGGTAATCGTCGCGTCCGTTGCGTCGGTGAATTGGCTGAGAATCAGTTCCGCGCCGGTCTGGTACGTGTAGAACGTGCGGTCAAAGAGCGTTTGGGTCAGGCTGAAGCTGATAACCTGATGCCGCATGATTTGATCAATTCCAAGCCTATCTCTGCCGCGATTCGTGAGTTCTTCGGTTCTTCACAATTGTCACAGTTTATGGATCAAACCAATCCACTGTCCGAAATCACGCATAAACGTCGTATTTCTGCCCTGGGTCCTGGTGGTTTGACACGTGAACGCGCTGGTTTTGAAGTGCGTGACGTACATCCGACACATTATGGCCGCGTTTGCCCGATTGAAACACCAGAGGGACCAAACATTGGTTTGATCAACTCGCTGGCTTTGTATGCGCGTCTGAACGAATACGGTTTCCTTGAAACGCCGTATCGTAAAGTTGTCGACAGCAAGATCACTACCCAAATCGATTATCTGTCTGCGATCGAAGAAGGCCGTTACATCATCGCTCAGGCGAATGCAACGATTGATCCTAGCGGTAGCTTGTCCGATGAATTGGTTTCTGCGCGTCAAGCGGGTGAAACTATTCTGGTTTCGCCGGAACGTGTCCAGTACATGGACGTTGCTACTGGCCAGGTGGTCTCGGTGGCGGCTTCCTTGATTCCTTTCCTCGAACACGATGATGCAAACCGTGCGTTGATGGGTGCCAACATGCAGCGTCAGGCAGTTCCTTGCCTGCGTCCGGAAAAAGCCTTGGTTGGTACCGGTATTGAACGTACAGTCGCAGTCGATTCCGGCACTACGGTGCAGGCATTGCGCGGCGGTAAAGTCGATTATATCGATGCGGGCCGTATTGTTATTCGTGTCAACGATGCTGAAGCGACGGCTGGCGAAGTCGGTGTAGATATTTACAATCTGATCAAGTACACCCGTTCAAATCAAAATACCAATATCAATCAGCGTCCTATCGTCAAGATCGGCGATATCGTCGCCAAAGGTGACGTGTTGGCCGATGGTGCATCGACCGATTTGGGTGAATTGGCCCTGGGTCAAAACATGCTGGTCGCGTTTATGCCATGGAACGGCTACAACTTTGAAGATTCGATTTTGATCTCCGAAAAAGTCGTTGCAGATGATCGCTACACTTCGATTCATATTGAAGAATTGTCGGTCGTGGCACGTGATACCAAGCTCGGTGCCGAAGAGATCACTCGTGATATCTCGAATCTGGCTGAAAATCAACTGGCACGTCTGGATGAAGCCGGTATCGTCTATGTCGGTGCTGAAGTGACTGCCGGTGATACCTTGGTTGGTAAAGTGACGCCAAAAGGCGAAACGCAACTGACACCGGAAGAAAAACTGCTGCGTGCGATTTTCGGTGAAAAAGCTTCTGATGTAAAAGACACTTCCCTGCGCGTGCCTTCTGGCATGGTAGGTACTGTGATTGACGTCCAGGTGTTCACGCGCGAAGGCATACAACGCGACAAACGTGCACAACAGATTATTGATGATGAGCTGAAACGCTATCGTCTCGATCTGAACGATCAGATGCGTATTGTTGAAGGCGATGCATTTGAACGTCTTGAGCGTATGTTGATCGGTAAGATTGCCAACGGCGGCCCGGCTAAATTGGCCAAAGGCAGCAGTATCACTAAAGAGTATTTGTCTGATTTAGATAAATATCACTGGTTTGATATTCGCCCGGCGGATGATGATGCAGCCAAGTCTTTGGAAGCCATCAAGGATTCCATCGCTGAAAAACGTCACCAGTTTGATCTGGCGTTTGAAGAAAAACGTACTAAACTGACACAAGGCGATGAATTGCCGCCTGGCGTACAAAAAATGGTCAAGGTTTACCTGGCCGTTAAACGTCGCTTGCAACCTGGTGACAAGATGGCGGGGCGCCACGGTAACAAAGGTGTGGTCTCACGTATTGTTCCGGTTGAAGATATGCCTTACATGGCAGACGGTACACCAGCCGACATCGTATTGAACCCTCTGGGTGTTCCGTCACGGATGAACGTTGGTCAGATTTTGGAAGTCCATTTGGGTTGGGCGGCAAAAGGTTTGGGCTTGCGTATCGGCGAAATGCTGAAAGCTAAAGCTAAAATCGAAGAGTTGCGTGGCTTCTTGAAACAGATTTATAACGAATCTGGCAAGACAGAAGACATTGATGGCTTGTCCGATACAGAGATTCTGACACTGACTAGCAATCTGAAAAATGGTGTGCCATTTGCGACACCAGTTTTTGACGGTGCTGACGAGAGCGAAATCCGCCGTATGCTGGATCTGGCTTATCCGGATGCGATTGCGAAACAACTGGGTATGACGCCTTCAAAGAATCAGGTTACCTTGTACGACGGTCGTACCGGTGAATCGTTCGAGCGCAATGTCACGGTCGGTTACATGCATATGCTGAAACTGCATCATCTGGTCGATGACAAGATGCATGCCCGTTCTACCGGACCTTACTCTCTGGTAACGCAACAGCCGTTGGGTGGTAAAGCCCAATTCGGTGGCCAGCGTTTCGGTGAGATGGAAGTGTGGGCACTGGAAGCTTACGGTGCTTCGTATGTCTTGCAAGAGATGTTGACTGTGAAATCAGATGACGTGAATGGCCGTACCAAAGTGTACGAAAATCTGGTCAAGGGTGATCACGTGATTGAAGCCGGTATGCCGGAATCCTTTAACGTCTTGGTTAAAGAAATTCGCTCGCTGGGTATCGATATCGATCTGGATCGCAACTGATAGCAAAGTAATAGAAGTAAAGCCGCCACCGGGTGTATTGCCGGGTGGCGGCATTAGTATATATAGCCGTTAGGAAAGTTTTCGTTCCCGGTATAGGCGGAACCCGTTTGCAAAACCGGGCTCTCCCGCTGATGCGAACAGGGTTTTATACGAAAACAAACCTGGTAACACCATTAATCACCAAGCGTTTTCACACGCTACACTGGAGTGATAGACATGAAAGCACTGCTCGATTTATTCAAGCAAGTTCAGCCAAATGAACAATTCGACGCGATCAAGATTGGTCTTGCGTCCCCAGAAAAAATCCGTTCATGGTCCTACGGTGAAGTAAAAAAACCGGAAACCATCAACTATCGTACTTTCAAGCCTGAGCGTGACGGTCTGTTCTGCGCCAAGATTTTTGGCCCTATCAAGGATTACGAATGCCTGTGCGGTAAGTACAAGCGTCTGAAGCATCGTGGTGTAGTCTGCGAAAAATGCGGCGTTGAAGTTACTCTGGCCAAAGTGCGTCGTGAACGCATGGGTCATATCGAGTTGGCTTCACCTACTGCGCATATCTGGTTTTTGAAATCCCTGCCATCCCGTCTGGGTATGGTACTGGACATGACTTTGCGCGATATCGAACGCGTCTTGTATTTTGAAGCCTACGTAGTCACCGATCCAGGCATGACTCCGCTGAAAAAATGCCAGATCATGTCGGAAGACGATTACGCTGCCAAGTACGAAGAGCATGGCGACGAATTCACCGCTTTCATGGGTGCCGAAGGTATCCGTGAATTGCTGCGTTCTATCGATATCGACCGTGATGCAGAAACTCTGCGTACCGAGCTCAAAGAATCGAAATCTGAAGCCAAGATCAAGAAATATTCCAAGCGTCTGAAAGTGTTGGAAGCATTCCAACGTTCTGGCATTAAGCCAGACTGGATGATCATGGAAGTGTTGCCAGTGTTGCCGCCAGAATTGCGTCCATTGGTACCTTTGGATGGTGGCCGTTTCGCCACTTCCGATCTGAACGATTTGTATCGCCGCGTCATTAACCGTAATAATCGCCTGAAGCGCCTGATGGAATTGCGCGCTCCGGAAATCATTACGCGCAATGAAAAGCGTATGTTGCAAGAAGCGGTCGATTCCTTGTTGGATAACGGTCGTCGCGGTAAAGCCATGACAGGCGCGAACAAGCGTCCGTTGAAATCTCTGGCTGAGATGATCAAGGGTAAAGGCGGCCGTTTCCGTCAAAACTTGTTGGGTAAGCGCGTCGATTACTCCGGTCGTTCAGTCATCGTGGTTGGTCCGCAGCTGAAACTGCATCAGTGCGGTTTGCCAAAATTGATGGCGTTGGAATTGTTCAAGCCTTTCATTTTCAATAAACTGGAATTGATGGGTCTGGCAACAACCATCAAGGCGGCGAAAAAACTGGTTGAGATTCAAGAACCTGTGGTTTGGGATATCCTGGAAGAAGTCATTCGCGAACATCCGATCATGCTGAACCGTGCGCCTACGCTGCATCGTTTAGGTATTCAGGCGTTTGAGCCGGTCCTGATTGAAGGTAAAGCGATCCAGTTGCATCCACTGGTCTGCGCCGCATTCAATGCCGATTTCGATGGCGATCAAATGGCGGTTCACGTTCCTTTGTCTGTGGAAGCACAGATGGAAGCGCGCACACTGATGCTGGCATCGAACAATATCCTGTTCCCGTCTAACGGCGAACCGTCTATCGTTCCTTCGCAAGATATCGTGTTGGGCCTGTACTACGCTTCCCGTGAAAAAATCAACGGCAAGGGCGAAGGCATGATGTTCCCTGATGTTTCCGAAGCGATCCGTGCTTGGGACAACAAGGAAGTCGAACTCATGACGCGCATTACTGTGCGTATCACTGAATACCCAAAAAATGTAGAGACTGGCGAATTCGTCAAGACAGTCACCCGTTACGAAACCACAGTCGGTCGTGCGATTTTGTCAGAGATTCTGCCTAAAGGCTTGCCATTCTCGGTACTTAACCGTGCCTTGAAAAAGAAAGAAATTTCCAAGCTGATCGATACCTCTTTCCGTAAGTGCGGTCTGCGCGCCACGGTCGTGTTTGCCGATCAATTGATGCAAATGGGTTTCCGTTTGGCGACACGTGCCGGTATCTCGATCTGTATCGACGATATGCTGGTACCGCCACAAAAAGTCACCTTGCTGGCGGCTGCCGAGCATGAAGTCAAACAGATCGAGCAGCAATATGCGTCCGGTCTGGTGACTGCCGGCGAACGTTATAACAAGGTTGTCGATATCTGGGGCAAAACCGGTGATGACGTCGGCAAGGCCATGATGGATCAGCTGAAAGTGGAAGACGTTATCCGCCGCGACGGCACACATGGTACACAAGAGTCGTTCAATGCGATTTACATGATGGCTGACTCCGGTGCGCGTGGTTCTGCAGCACAGATTCGTCAGTTGGCAGGTATGCGCGGACTGATGGCGAAACCGGATGGCTCGATTATCGAAACACCGATTACCGCGAACTTCCGCGAAGGCCTGAACGTTCTTCAGTACTTTATTTCGACGCACGGTGCGCGTAAAGGTCTGGCCGATACCGCCTTGAAGACAGCGAACTCAGGTTACCTGACACGCCGTCTGGTCGACGTGACGCAGGATCTGGTTGTGATCGAAGATGATTGCGGCACGTCCAACGGCGCAGCGATGAAAGCGATTGTTGAGGGCGGTGAAGTTAACGTGCCTTTGCGCGACCTGATCTTGGGCCGTGTTACCGCGAACGAAATCGTCAACCCAGAAACACAAGAAACTTTGTATCCAGCCGGCACCCTGCTGGATGAAGATTCGGTGGAAGAAATCGAACGCCTCGGTATTGATGAAGTCAAGGTGCGTACGCCATTGACTTGCGATACACGCTATGGCCTGTGCGCAATGTGCTACGGTCGTGACTTAGGTCGCGGTACCATGGTCAATGCCGGTGAAGCTGTCGGTGTTATCGCCGCTCAGTCGATCGGTGAGCCAGGTACACAGTTGACGATGCGTACTTTCCATATCGGTGGTGCCGCATCCCGTGCCGCGATTGCCTCTTCCGTTGAAGCCAAGTCTAACGGTACTATCCGTTTCACCGCCACCATGCGTTATGTAACGAATGGCAAAGGTGCACAGATCGTGATTTCCCGTTCCGGTGAAGTCTTGATCACGGATGATCATGGCCGTGAGCGCGAACGTCATAAAGTACCTTACGGTGCGGTGCTGATTGTTAAAGACGGTATGGTCATCAAGGCCGGTACTGATCTGGCAACCTGGGATCCACTGACCCGTCCTATCATTACCGAATACACTGGTACAGTGAAGTTCGAGAACGTAGAAGAAGGCGTGACCGTTGCCAAGCAGGTGGATGATGTGACTGGCTTGTCCACGTTGGTAGCGATCGATGCCAAGCGTCGCGGTACCGCGGGCAAGACTTTGCGTCCACAGGTTAAACTGTTGAACGAACAAGGTGAAGAGGTCAAAATTTCTGGCACCGAGCATGCAGTAACGATCGGTTTCCAGGTCGGCGCGCTGATTACCGTGAAAGACGGTCAGCAAGTGCACGTTGGTGAAGTGCTGGCGCGTATCCCGACTGAATCACAAAAGACCCGTGATATTACCGGTGGTCTGCCACGCGTTGCCGAGTTGTTTGAAGCGCGTTCACCAAAAGACGCAGGTATGTTGGCGGAAGTCACAGGTACGGTTGCGTTTGGTAAAGAAACCAAAGGTAAGCAACGTCTGGAAATCACCGACCTCGATGGCGAGAAGCACGAGTTCCTGATCACCAAAGACAAACAAGTCCTGGTGCATGACGGTCAAGTCGTCAACAAGGGTGAAATGATTGTCGACGGCCCGGCCGATCCGCAAGACATTCTGCGATTGTTGGGTATCGAAGCGCTGGCGCGTTACATCGTTGATGAAGTTCAAGACGTGTACCGTTTGCAGGGCGTGAAGATCAATGACAAGCACATTGAAGTGATCGTGCGTCAAATGTTGCGTCGCGTTATCGTGACTCAACCTGGCGATGCGAATTACATCTTGGGCGAACAAGTCGAGCGTTCTGATTTGCTCGGCGAAAACGACCGCGTGATTGCGGCTGGCGGTATCCCTGCAACCTATGAAAATATCTTGCTGGGTATTACCAAGGCATCTTTGTCGACCGATTCGTTTATCTCTGCCGCCTCTTTCCAGGAAACCACACGGGTTCTGACGGAAGCGGCGATCATGGGCAAACGCGACAGTCTGCGTGGCTTGAAAGAGAACGTCATCGTTGGTCGCCTGATACCGGCTGGTACCGGTCTGGCATTCCACCGTGCACGCAAACTCAAAGAGTCATGGGAAGCGGACGAACGTGCAGCCTTGTTGCTGGCTGAAAAAGCGATTTTTGCGCCGATGCCGGAAGTTGCCGCTAGCGATGTTATCGACGGCGAAGTCTGATCACTCAGCAGTAATGTTATAAAGTAGTAGAAAACGGCACCGCAGCCAGTCTCCGGTGCCGTTTTTACATGTTCGAGTAATCGAGTAATCGTGAAGTATTCAATGAAAGCCCCCGTGTCTGTTCAGACTAACGCAGCGCTAAATGCGCAGCACATCCTTGCCATGCGCGACAGTTATGGCGAACAGGTCGATGTTGAAGTGGTGGCGGAAACCGGCTCGACCAATGCCGACCTGATGGCCCGTCTCAGTTTGTTGCAGACCCCCTTGTTACGCGTCGCCGAGCTTCAGACCGCCGGACGTGGCCGTGCCGGGCGGACCTGGCATTCGGTGCCGGGGGGCGTGCTGACGTTTTCGCTGGCCTGGTATTTTCCGCAATCGGCGCAAGGCTTGCTCGGCTTGCCTTTATGCGTTGGGGTGGCGGTGGCCGAAACGCTGCTGGCACTCGGCGTGCCCGTCAGTGTCAAATGGCCCAATGATATTCTCAAGGATGGCAAGAAACTGGCCGGCATCCTGATCGAGAGTGCCACTGCCAAACAGGGCGGTAGCTGGGCCGTGATCGGTATCGGCTTGAACCTGAGCATACCGGCCTCGCTGGAAACCGAGATCGGCCACCTGGTGGCCGATGCGCCCTGGCTGGCACAGATGGACAGAAGTCGTTTGCTGGCGCATTTGCTCAATGCCTTGGCCAAGGAGATGGAGCAGTTCCGGCTACGGGGTTTTGGCGCGTTTGCCGAGCGCTGGAATCATTTGCATGCGTATGCGCAGCAAGATGTCGTGATCCTGGATCGCGGCCAGGTATTGCAGCAAGGGCGCGCTTTGGGCGTCGATAAAAATGGTTGCCTGGTATTGCACACCGCGCAGGGCCAGGTCACGGTGATGGCCGGCGACGTGTCGTTGCGCCCGCTCCAGAACCGTTAACAGAGAATCGGAAAGCAGTATGTTGTTATTGATAGACGCAGGAAATACCAGAGTCAAGTGGGCCATCCCCGAGCCGGGCCTAGCCGCGTCTTTGCCGCCGGTGTGGCTGCATCTAGGCTCGGTCAGCCACGACGAACTCGATAGCTTGGCCGCGACGTGGGCGGCCTTGCCGATCCGCCGCATCTTGATTTCGAATGTCGCCGGTGATGCTATCTGGCAGCGCCTGCTGACGCTGTTGGACGCCAGCGTGCCGGCCGTCGTGGCGGAACGCTTTGCGTCAACACTGGCCTGTGCCGGCTTAAAAAACGGCTATCGCCGCCCGGCGCAATTGGGCAGTGACCGTTTTGCCTCCGCGATAGCCGCGCATGCGCTGTATCCGCAACGCGCCCTGATCGTGGTCACTTGCGGTACCGCGACCACGATCGATGCGGTCAACCCTGACGGCATATTTTTGGGCGGCATGATACTGCCGGGCTTACAACTGATGGCACAGTCGCTGGCCAGCAATACCGCCCAGTTGCCGCAGGTGGCCGCTAGTTTGTCATTGCACACTTTGTTTGCCGATAATACCGATCAGGCTATCGTCAGCGGCTGTATCAATGCGCAGGTTGGCGCCATCATGCGGGCGCATGATGATCTGGCCGCCAGCCAAGATCAGCCGGTTAACTGTATTATTTCTGGCGGTGCCGCGAGTTACCTGACGCCGCATCTGGGCATCAGCTGTCATCATGTCGATAATCTGGTCTTGACAGGATTATCTGTCGTGGCAAAATCCACCGCACTCTTTTTAGACCGCACTTAACATTATGCTGAGATTTTTTTTCTGGACTTTACTGTTGGCGAATGTCATGTTTCTGGCATTGAATCTGGGTTATTTAGGTAACTGGTCGTCCGATGTCCATGAACCGCAACGCCTAAAAATGCAGCAGCACGCCGAGCAACTGCAAATGCTGTCGCCGGCGGCGGCGCTGGCCGCCAGCGAAGCGCCGGTTGAAAAAAAGCAGGAAACCATCGCCTGCCTGGAAGTGGGTAATTTTCCGCAAGCCGATGCGCCGCATTTTGAAGCAAAGCTGAAAGAATTGGGGCTGGGCGACCGGCAGTCGAGAAATAATATTATCGATGTCGCCAGCCATATGGTCTTTATTCCATCGCTGGGAAGCAAGGACGGCGCGGATAAAAAAGCCGCTGAATTACGTCGTCTGGGCCTGAACGATTTTTTCATCGTGCAAGATCAGTCGAATTTACGCTGGGGGATTTCTTTGGGTGTGTTTAAAACCGAAGAGGCGGCGAAGGCACATCTGGCAAACTTGAATAACAAGGGCGTCAAAAGCGCACGTATCGGCCCCCGTAGCGTCAGCACCGCAAAATTTTCTTATCAGTTACGCAACCTAAACGGCGATGAGAAAAAGCGTTTTGATGTGATTAAGGCGGAGTTCCCTGCACAAGAAACACATAACTGCCAGGTTGCACCGGCCAGTCGCCATTGAGGCCTTAGTTAGTTTGTAAAATCGTTCACGCATATTCCATGCGCCTTCTGGCAGCTTTTTGCCTTGCAAGCCGCATGTAGATTGCATGAGCGATGTCGTTTTCAAAAAAATGAAGTCTATTCTCATTTTGTGAGAATCAAAGCTTGAATTCCTGGAATGAACTGCTAGCATGCTTACTTCACCTTCTTGGTCTCCAGCATGTCTCATTTCGCTTCGTCACCTCTCTTGTCAGCCAGCGACACTGTTAGTGTGCCTACTAACGAGCGCGTGTTACAGGTGCTGGCCTGCATAGCGCGGCATGGCCAGGCTATTTCTGCCAAGGATTTAGCGGTGCAGACCCAGTTACCCCTGAGTACCTTATACCGTCATCTGGTGCCCTTAAAAAAATGGGGCTGGGTGCAAGAGCATGCGCAGACTGGTGCCTATGAGCCGGGTCCGCTGGCACTGCAACTGGCCTGGGGCTTCGATCATCATTCTTACCTGATGGCGAAGGCACGACCCGAGATCGAACAATTGATGGCCAGATCCGGCGAAAGCGTCGGCCTGATGGTGTATTTGAACGGGCAGGTAATTTGCCTCGATATGCAAGACAGCAAGCAAGCCTTGCGTTGTTCATTCTCCAAAGGGCGGGCCAATTCCAGCGTGCGCGGTGCTTCCGCCAAAGCCCTGCTGGCGTTTTTGCCCGCGCCGCTGCAACGATCCTTGCTGGCGGCGCAAGGCGCGGATGATGTGCCAGATGCAGACAATCTGCTGCAACAATTAAATACCATACGCCAGCAGCGCTACGCCGTCAGCGAAAATGAAATCGATCAAGGCGTCTGGGGTGTCAGCGCACCGGTATTCTCTGGCAAGACCCTACTGGAGGCGACCCTGTCGCTGATGGCTCCGGTGAGCAGAGCGCATCCGCGACAGGCTGAACTGATACAAATGACGCTGGCGGCAGCGGACAGACTCAGCAAACACCTTCAGCCAGCAACATAATAATTACGCATACTAATTTGAATAGGTGACGCTCAATGAATCCGCCATTCCATTTTCATCAGGGTACGGTTCCTTTGCTGATTTCCATGCCGCATGCCGGCACCCGCATCCCCGCAGAGATCAGCGCACAGCTGATGCCGGTGGCGCAAGACAAGGCCGATACCGACTGGCATTTGCCGCTGCTGTACAACATGGCACAAGAGCTGGGGGCATCCGTGCTTCATGCCGAATATTCACGTTATGTGATCGATCTGAACCGCTCGCCGGATGACAGCAGCCTGTACCCGGGCCAGGATACTACTGGCCTGTGTCCGCTCGATACCTTTGCCAAACAGGCGCTGTACCCACAGGGAAAAACGCCCGATGCGGCAGAAGTGCAGAGACGTATCACGCACTACTGGCAAGCCTATCATCAGCAATTGCAAGCCGAGTTGGCACGCCTGCTTGCGCTGCATGGCAGGGTGATTTTATGGGAAGCGCATTCGATTGCCTCGCAAGTGCCGCGCTTTTTTCAGGGAAAATTACCCGATCTGAATTTTGGTACGGCAGACCAGCATTCTTGCGCCATTAGCCTGCAACAGGCACTCGCTGATACGCTGCACAACAGCCGCACAGAGCCGGTCTACAGTCACGTTTTTAACGGACGTTTTAAAGGCGGCTACATCACGCGCAACTACGGCCAGCCTGAGAAAAATATCCACGCCGTACAACTGGAAATGAGCCAGTGTCTATACATGAATGAAGCCGCGCCGTATGCCTACAGGCCCGATCTGGCCGCGCAAGTGCAGCCGCTGTTACGCGCATTGCTCAGCACTTGCCTGAACTGGGCGGCATTCCAAAAAGGAGAATAATGTGAAGCAAAGCCTGTTCGCCAAACACGCCTTACTCGGTGACGGCTGGGCCAAGAATGTGCGCCTGAGCTGGAACATGAATGGCGACCTGACCATAGTGCAGGCCGAAGCAATAGCCCTGCCGCACGAAGTTCAGCAGGGCTATGTTTTACCCGGCATGATCAACCTGCATTCGCACGCCTTCCAGCGCGCCATGGCCGGCATGACCGAAATCGCCGGCGCAGGCCCGGACAGCTTCTGGACCTGGCGCGACCTGATGTACCGCTATGCGCTGCACATCACCCCTGCGCAGATGCAAGCCATCGCGGCCCAGCTGTATGCCGAATGCCTGCGCCACGGCTACACCGCCGTCTGCGAATTTCACTACCTGCACCGCGCACCGGACGGCGCGTTTTACGCGAATATGGCCGAGACCGCCGAGCGCGTGATTGGCGCCGCCAACGCTACTGGCATCGGCATCAGCATGCTGCCGGTGCTGTACAGCCATGCCGATTTTAACGACCAGCCCTTGCGCAGCGATCAACGGCGCTTCAGTACCGATGTCGAACAGATCCTGCAACTGATACAGCAGTTAGAATCGAGCCGCAATGCTCAGGTAGAAATCGGCGTGGCGCCGCATTCGCTGCGCGCCGCCAATGTCGGCCAGATCAGAGCACTGGTTGCCGCCTTGCCCAAGACGCGCCCTATCCATATCCATATCGCCGAGCAGGAAAGGGAAGTCGACGCCTGCCTGGCCGCGAGCGGCAAACGCCCGGTCGAGCTGCTGCTCGAAACCCAGCAGCTCGACCAGCGCTGGTGCCTGGTGCATGCGACCCACCTGAACCCGGCCGAAGTCGCCGGCATCGCCGCCAGCGGTGCCGTGGCAGGCATCTGCACCAGTACCGAAGGCAATCTGGGCGACGGCTTTTTCCCGCTGCCCGACTACATCGCGGCGCAAGGGCAGTTTGGCATCGGCAGCGACAGCCACGTCTCGCATAGCCCGATAGAAGAGCTGCGCTGGCTAGAATACGGCCAGCGCCTGCGCCTGCAAGGGCGCAATATCGCGCAGGTCGCCGGACAAAGACGGGTCGGTGATTTTCTCTGGCAAGCCTGCCTGCAAGGCGGGGCCAAAGCCAGCGGCCGCCAAGTCGGGCAACTGGCCGTAGGCAAGCGGGCCGACCTGCTGATACTCGATGACCAGCACCCAAACCTGCAAGACTTGCCCGCCGCAGAGGTGCTGAACACGTGGATTTTTGCCGGCAACGACAATCTGGTGCGCGACGTCATCGTCGGCGGCAAGCTGGTGGTGCAGGCCGGCCGCCATGTAGAGCAAGAGCGCATACAGCGCGAGTACGTCGCCTGCATGCGCGAGTTGCGCCGCTTATAGCCGGCGGCGAACGCAAGCGGCAGCAAATAAAAATAGCCACCGTGCCGGAGACGAATAACCCATGCGGGTTTGCCGACAGGCAGGCCAGAGACGCACTATCTATGCGGCTTACCGAGGTGGTATGCTGGAAACCCGCATGGGCTATGCGTGAGCGGGCAGGCACATTTTTTTGCTGAGGCTTGCTGTAATTATTCAGGCTCATATGCATAGCCCTTGTATGCTGTTTCTATAGATTGTATGTTCTTGTAGTTGGTTGTATGGTTTTGCGGTAGGAGGTGCCTGCGTAGGGAGCGGAGCGCGTAGCGCGACTGGAGCAGGCACCTCCTACCGCGGCAAAAAATGGTAGTTCGATGGTGAGTTTCCGTTGTTACGGAAGTTTGTCGGATGAAGTTGCATAGCCCGTCAGCCCTTTGGGACACCAAGCCCGTGGAGAAGCATTTGGCGTGCAACATCAGCCGTTGATCTAAAGCCCGAACAGTTGCTTGATGGCGTGCATGTAACCGTGCATTGACCTCGTATTTGCAAGGAGGGGTAATGATGAACGCTTCTGAATTGATTTTCGTAGGAATCGATGTCTCCAAAGATAGCCTGGAGATGGCCTTGAGTGATAAGGGTAAAACCCTGTACATCAGCAATGATGAGAAGGGTATTGCCGAGCTGCGCGCGGCGATTAAGGCGGCCTGTACACCTGTGGAGGCGAACGATGCGCCACGTACATTGGTCGCTATCGTGCTGGAGGCCACCGGCGGTTTTGAGCGCAAGGCCGCTGTTGCTTTGTGTAGTGCCGGGTTGCCCGTGATGGTGGTGAACCCTCGGCAGGCGCGTGATTTTGCCAAAGCCATGGGGTATCTCGCCAAGACGGATGCCATAGATGCCCGGGTGTTGAGCCATTTTGCACGCACGCTATACCACTCTGAGAAGGGCGCGCAGTTGCTGATGCACTTACCTGATGCCAAGCAGATAGCATTGCACGCACTGATGACGCGGCGCAAGCAACTCGTTGAAATGCGGGTCGCCGAGGATAACCGCTTTGCCACGTGCGAAAAAGCCCAGCGCAAAAGTATTGATGCGGTGCGAAAGGTACTCAATAAAGAAATTGGAAATATCGAGCAAGACATGGATGTCCACTTAAAAGAGCACTTTGCTAAGCAGCTCAAGTTAATCGATAAATGCAAAGGCATCGGCCCTGTCACCCAGGCTTCATTGATGGCGGCACTGCCAGAACTGGGCACACTTAGCCACGAACAAATTGCCAAACTAGTAGGCGTAGCCCCCTTAAATTGCGATAGCGGCAAACATAAGGGCAAACGCATCACTTGGGGCGGACGTGCTGATGTACGGTGTGCTTTATACATGGCCACATTGAGCGCCATGCGCTACAACCCGATCATTAAATCGTTCCATGATCGTTTGATCTCCAAAGGTAAGCTCAAGAAGGTTGCGATAGTGGCATGTATGCATAAATTGTTGACCATTCTGAACGCAATAATGAAATCAGGAAAACCATGGGATGATGAATATCTCACTAAAACCCCTTGACTTCAAACACAGTTGCTTCTCCCGCGAGCGGGAGAAGGGTTGGGATGAGGGTGGTTCAAATTGGCACAATGTTTGATTTTTTATAGCCTTCAGCGCATCAGTCACCGCTCCGCCCACGCTAGCAATAACGCGGGTTCCCGTCCCTGCGGGGGAATCAGTCCTCGTGTTACTGTGCCAAGATCATAAAATCCGAGATTGTGACTAGCGCTCAGAATGGCGCTCTGCGCTGCGTGCCGTGGGCCTAGTTTCATACTTTCCAGCTGCCATTTTGTAACACGATTCTGTAGCCATCGAGGTCTTCATAGGTCTTCCCTGCGATGGCCCAGTAAGGATTGTAAGGCGTCACGGATTGAAAGCCGGCAGTCTCCATTTGATGGCAGGCCGACTGCCATAGGCTTAAGTCAGCCAGATAGAACACGAGCAGATGCTCTTGGCTCGGCGCTTTGCCGACCAGCACGTCTTGATGATGAGTAAATTCTAAATGGCAGGCATGCTGCTTATGTCCAATGATGATGCCATCAAATCCTTCATGGTTCTCAAATTGACCCAGCACTTCAAAACCTAAGCCATCCAGGTACATTTGTGCGATGGCTTTGAGATTATCCGTCGGTCTTGCCACCCGCATTACCGTATTGAAATGGATCATTTTGACTCCTGCCAGTGATACATCTCGATCATGATTTACGTCTTGCCTGGTTTGCAAATAGTCAACAGCACCACGCCGGCCGCGATCAGACGTGCCCATCCTTCTATTTAATGGACTTTACCGGTCAAGCGGGATGATGTTCGTGATGACGATCGTGGCCTTGTCTAGCCCCTTGGCTTGGGTGCGTATGTGCCGCTCTATCTGGTTCAAGCCTTCTTCGGTTTTAGTCTGTTGCGTATCGCCACAAAAATACGTCGATCCTATCCCTACCGGCGGATTGGCTGTCATGGTCTGATACGCGATGTAATACTTTTTTTGTCCGATAGGGCAATCGAGCGCATGTGCAGATGAAATAGCAAACATGGACAGCAGAAATAGATAAACGTTTTTCATATTTTCCCTCTTGGGTTTCGTTGAATACTGAGTTGAATATCGAATTATTTCTCAGATGGTTTTTGCTGCACTTACTTGAGTAACGGCAATTGCTTACAGCGGATAATTAAGTCGAAAAAAGGTTCTTGCGCTTGGCGCTTAAAGTTTCACCGTGGCCAGAAAAGATTCGTAGATCTGAGCGGTTTCTTTGGTGCGCTCGATTTGCGGTATATGGCCAACACCTTTTAAAATCACTACCTTTGACTGAGGTATCAGGCGTTTAAACACGGCGGTGCTCGACACATCGAGCACCTGATCTTTGTCGCCCCATAATACTAAAGTGGGTACCTTGATTTGTGGCAGCGCCTGTTCTGGATTCAAGGAATACTCGGGGTGGATTTCCTGAAATATTTTGGTGGCAATCGGCTCACGTGCGATGGCTTCCCGTGTCATTGCCGCAATCAACGGGGCAGGGATATAGGGCGCATCGTTCATGGTAAATGCGAGCATGTTTTTATACTCTTGCTCATTGCGCACGATTAAGGGATTTTCACCGCGTTGAATGCGTGTAAACATCTCACTCGGCTGTGGCGAAATCACCCCTGCCGCATTCATTAACGCCAGGCTCTTGACATGATCCGGTGCCATCACGGCGACATGATAAGCAATCGCGCCTCCCATCGAGTGCCCCATCAGATGAACCGGGTGGTTTATCTGCAGCGCATCCATAATGGCGATCACACGTTTGGCTTGCTCCGGAAGACTATAGTTTTTATCCATCAGAATATTGCTCTCCCCATGCGCCGGCAAATCAATCGCAATGACGTGATAATGGGACGTCAACTGGCCGGCGAGCCTGATCCAGATATCTTTATTCGATTGAAAGCCGTGGATCAGAAAAACCGTTTCGCCCTGGCCACCCTCCAGATAGGGAATGGTGAAATCACCGACCACCACTTGTTTGGTTTGCACATGGGCCAGAGCCCGCTCGCCACCGATGGCCCAGCTTGATAATTTATTCTCGACGCCGGCACATCCTGCCAGCACTAAACTGATTGTTAAGATCACTGTCGTGCTTATTTTTTTCATGTAGTCACCGTAGATGTTTCTGTTTGTTAAATGTAGCCATATTGACTAGGTAATTTGATATTTAAGGCAAAGTATTGCTTAATACACGCACGATCACAAGCGCTATCGCCGATGCCACGTTGCACATTCGCGTCAGCGATCCCTTGTGCCGGGTGGCCAAGTCGGGCCATGCCGATTCTGCTTGATTATCTTAGCCGCTGCTTTTGGCTCAATTCAGTCTCTCTCTCTTTTGACAGCGTGGTCCCGAGAATTCTTCTTGTAACGCATCGAGAAACACGCGAGTGCGCGCCGGCATCAGGCGGCGACCCGGGAACACTGCCCATGCGGCAATCGTTGGCAGTGTCCAGTCGCCTAGCACTTGCAGCAGCTCGCCTGAGGCGACTAGTTTTGCGGCGAAATGGTCTGTAGTCATGACGATCCCCAGACCTTGCCTTGCCAGATGGATCAGGGTGTCTGGCGAGTTGGCGCTGGCGCGCACGGGTGGCGATCCTTGCCAGCTCTCTGTTTTGCTGTCAATAGACCGGATCAGTGACCACAGCGCCGGTTCGCCGCCACGGCTGAGTATGCGCAGGCTGTCATGCTCCATCAAGGCTTCTGGCTCAAACGGCACACCGCGCTTTTCCAGATAGCCCGGCGAGGCATACAGGCCGACCGAGAATAGCGCCAGCCGCCGCGCCGCCAGCGTTGCATCGTCCGGCAAGTCGCCCATGCGGATCGCTACATCAAAATTTTCGGCAATCAGATCGACCCGCCGTGCCGACAGGTCCAGTTCCAGCGTAATCGCCGGATATTTGGCGATAAAATCGGCCAGCAATTGCCCCAAAACTTCATTCGCCAAATCATTCGGCATCGACACCCGCAAGCGTCCGCTAGGCTCGACCTGGCGGTGCTGTGCCAGGGCCATGGTGGATTCGACTTCGGCCGTGACCTGATGCGCGTGCAGCAACACCGCATGGCCAAAATCGGTAACGCTGAGCTTGCGCGTGGTGCGCAACAGCAGGCGCTCGCCAAGCTGCGCCTCCAGCCCGGTAATGCGGCGCGACAGGGTGGACTTGGGCAAGCCGAGTTTTTCTGCGGCACGGCTAAAACTGCCTTCGTCGACCACGCGGGCAAACAGCAGCAGATCATTGGCTTCGAGGTTCATGGCGCGTCTTTCTCATCGCAAAGTAGGCCTGCCCGCTCACGCATATCCCATGCGCCCTGCAGGCCAGGGTGGCTGCAAACCCGCATGGACACTGCGTGAGCGGGCAGGCTCCGGTTTATTTTTTTACCAAAGAGATATTGTCTCATCAGCGGAACAATTATATCCATATTCTGATCTTCCGCATTGATTGTGGAACGGCTAAAGTGACTCCATCGCAACCACACCAGAAAGTACCGATCATGAATATCCTGCAAATTAACTCCAGCGTCCGTGCCGATGCTTCCCACTCCAGCCGTTTGGCGAATGAACTGGTGCAGCGCTTGCTAGCCGCTACGCCTGCTGCCAGCCTGAGGGTACGCGATTTGGGCCGCACGCCACAGCCTATGCTTGATGAAGCGGCCTTGCAGGCGCTGTTTACCCCTGCAGAACAACGCACAGCCGGGCAGGCGGCGCGGGTGGCGCTGGATGACGCCCTGATCGCCGAGATTCAAGCTGCCGATACGCTGGTTCTGGCTGCCCCGATGTATAACTTTGCCATCCCGGCGCAACTGAAAAACTGGATCGATGCGATCTCGCGCGCCCAGGTCACTTTCCGCTACACGGCGAATGGCCCTGAAGGCTTGTTGACCGGCAAAAAAGCGTATGTCGTGTTGACGCGCGGTGGCGTGCACCGGAATATGCCCAGCGATACCCAGACGCCGTATTTGCAGACTTTTTTGGGATTTTTAGGCATCAGTGATGTCGAATTCGTCTACGCTGAAGGCTTGGCGATGGGGCCGGATGCCGAGCAAGCCGCTTTTAGCGCAGCGACGCAGCAGATACAACAGTTGATTGCAGCATAAAGATTGGTCCAACAAGAGGAGGGGCATCATGCAAGATAACAACACGGTAGTACCGCGGCAAGTCATTCGCGCAGAGGCGGAAACCGTCACGCAGCCACGCAGCGTCGAGCAGATCATCGCAGGCCAGGCCACCTCGGATGGCGATGGCGTGAAGCTGACGCGGGTGCTGACCCAGCCCCTGCAATACCGGCTTGATCCTTTCCTGATGCTCGACGCTTTTGGTGCCGACGATCCGCAAGACTATATCGGCGGCTTCCCGGATCACCCGCACCGTGGCTTTGAAACCATCACTTATATGCTGACCGGGCGCATGCGTCATCACGATAGCGCCGGGAATTCGGGCTTGCTGCAAAACGGCGGGGTGCAGTGGATGACGGCCGGGCGCGGCGTGATCCATTCTGAATTGCCGGAGCAGGAACAGGGACGCATGGAAGGCTTTCAGCTGTGGCTCAATCTGGCGGCCAAAGACAAGATGAGCGCGCCCTGGTATCGGGATATCCAGAGCGAAGCGATACCGGAATTCACTACGCCGCAAGGTGCCAAGGTGCGCGTGATTGCCGGTGCCAGCCACGGCGTAAGCGGTGCCATGCAGCGCGATGTGACCGCGCCGCTGTATCTGGATCTGCATCTGGCAGACGGTGCCGAATTTTCGCAGGCGATGGCGGCATCGATGAATGCCTTTGTCTACGTGTACCGCGGTGAGTTGCAGATCGGCGAGAAAGCGGTGCCGCAGCAGCGCATGGCGATCTTGCGCAACGAGCCCGACAGCGACGGCGTCACCTTACGCGCCAACGGTGCCAGCCGGGCCTTGCTGATCGCCGGCCAGCCGTTGCATGAGCCTATCGTGCAATACGGCCCGTTTGTGATGAATACGCAGGCCGAGATTTTTCAGGCGATCAATGACTACCGCGCCGGCAAATTGGCCGGCTAGTCATTGATGCCTGATTAACGCTTGATTAACGGCTCAGCAAGCGTGCATGGGCTTCCAGTAACATTTTTTCGGTGGTGGCCCAATCGACGCAGGCGTCGGTCACCGAGCAGCCGTAGATTAGTTGCGTCAGGTCTTCCGGAATTTTCTGGTTGCCCGCAACGATATTCGATTCGATCATCAGCCCCACTAGCGAGGTGTTGCCGTTGACGACCTGGTTGATCACATCGGCCATCACCAGCGGTTGCAGCTCAGGCTTCTTGTAGCTGTTCGCATGCGAGCAATCGACCACGATATTGGCCGGCAGTTTTGCCTTGGTCAGCGCCTGCTCTGCCATCGCGACCGACACCGTATCGTAGTTCGGCCGGCCATCGCCACCGCGCAAGACCACGTGACCATGCTGGTTGCCGCGGGTGCGCACGATAGCGACGCGGCCCTGGCCATTCAAGCCCAAAAACGAATGCGGATGCGATGCCGACAAGATCGCGTTAATCGCGATGCTGATGTCACCATCGGTGCCATTTTTAAACCCTACCGGGGTCGATAAGCCGGATGACATTTCCCTATGGGTTTGCGATTCGGTGGTGCGTGCGCCGATCGCGGTCCAGGCGATCAGGTCGCCCAGATATTGCGGCGAGATCGGGTCCAGCGCTTCGGTGCCGGTCGGCAAGCCGAGTTCGCAGACATCGAGTAAAAACTGGCGCGCCTGCTCCATGCCGCGGTCAACGTGGAAAGAATCGTCCATGTCCGGATCATTGATATAGCCTTTCCAGCCGGTCGTCGTGCGCGGCTTTTCAAAGTACACGCGCATCACCAGCAGCATCGTGTCTTTCACCTGTTCTTGCAGCCCTTTCAGGCGACGGGCGTAATCCAGACCCGCGACCGGATCATGAATCGAGCATGGCCCCACCACCACAAACAGGCGCCGGTCTTTGCGTTCCAGAATGTTGCGCAAGGCGACACGGCCATCGTTGACCGCGTTGGCGGCCAGCTCGGACAGAGGCAAACGGGCATGCAATTCTTCCGGTGAGGGCATGGCGTCGAAAGAAGTAATGTTAATGTTTTCTAGATCTTGGCGGTTCATGAGGGCTAATTAGTGGAGTGTGGAGTGTGGAGAGTTGGACCGAAGGTGACGCTATTATCGCCCATGTTTTGTGCGGCGTACAAATCGGCATGCCGCCGTGTATACGCGTGTCATTTTTGCGTTTTGCTTTTGTGGCGCGATTTTTTTGACCTTAGCCAAGCGCTGCCTATAATTAAATTATGCTTGAACGAATCATTATATTGTTATGTTGTTAAATAAAATGATTGACGCAAGCCTAGCATGGAGGATGTCGGCTATTTTCACAAAGATCGAAAATAGTTAAAAGTGAAACAATTTTTCCGTGATAACATTTTCGTTCCTGGCATGACAAATAATAGGCACACAATAGGCAATTAATAAGCAAACAATGCCAGTTTTCTCATTGATCAACGTCTCTTCAGGTGGTGTTTAGTTTGTCAGCACAGATCAGAAGTGCCCTAGATAAATTGTTATGGAGACCACATGCTACGTTATCTCAACATTGGCCAACGACTGGGCTTGCTGATTGCGATTTGCTCTGCCGGCTTTCTCGTCTATGGCTTGTGGTCGTTCAAAACACTCAATGAAATCAAAGTCGGCGGTCCGGTGTATAGCCGTATTGAGCTAAGCCAGAATCTGGTGTCGGATGTATTGCCGCCTCCCTTGTACATCATCGAGTCGTATCTGGTGTGCCAGCAAATGGCCAACGCCATGAGTAATTTGCAGAAAAACGCCTTGATTGATCGTCTGCGGGTGTTGCAAAAGGAGTATCAAAGTCGGCTAGCCTTCTGGCGCGCGGCAGGGCTGGAGAAGGAGTTGGGTGAAGCCCTGCTCACGCAGGTTGACGTTCCGGCGATGGCTTTTTATGATATTGCGTTCAAGGAATTTCTGCCCGCCTCTCATGTGAATAACCGCGCGGCAATGGATAGTGCGCTGCTGAAGATGACGCGCAGCTATGAAGCGCATCGTGCAGCCATCAATAAAATCGTGATCCGCGCCAATCAACGTGCCCGGATCGATAAAAGTTCGGCCATGGCGTATGCGCGGTCCGCTACCTCGCTTCAGTTGAGCATTTTTGTGCTGGGGCTATTGCTGGCTGTGGCTTTGTCGATCTTGATACGGTTCAGTATTACCCGCCCGTTGGGGGTTGCGCTTGCGATCGCTAAAAAAGTCGCGGCGGGTGATCTGGCGGTGCAAACCAGCAAATATTATCCGGATGAAGCGGGTCAGCTATTGCTTGCGTTGCGTGAGATGAGCGAGAGCTTACGCAACATCATGGAGGCGAAGGCGCAATCGGAAGCGGCCTCGCGCGATGCCAAACAGGCTGCCGAGGCGGCAAATCAGAGCAAGAGCGATTTTCTCGCCAACATGAGCCATGAAATTCGCACCCCGATGAATGCCATCATAGGCATGACAGGCCTGGTCTTGCGTACCGAACTCAGCGCCAAGCAACGCAACTACCTGGAAAAGGTGAGTGCCGCCGGCCAAGGGCTGCTGGGGATCATCAACGATATTCTCGATTTTTCTAAAATTGAGGCCGGCAAGCTCAACTTTGAACAGCGCGACTTCTTTTTGGTGCACGCGCTGGACCATCTGGCCGCCATGTCTGTGCTGAAGGCGCAAGACAAGGGCCTGGAGCTCTTGTTTGACCTCGATCCAACGGTGCCCACCGCACTGATCGGGGACGAGATGCGCTTGGGCCAGGTGTTACTCAATCTGGTCAATAACGCCATCAAGTTTACCCAGCAAGGCGAAATCCGTCTGCGCGTGACCTGTCTGGAGCAAACAGCGCAGGATGTCGTGCTGCGTTTTGAGGTGCAGGACACCGGCATTGGCCTGGCGCCAGAACAATGCGATAAGCTATTCAGCGCCTTTGTCCAGGCCGATTCCTCCACCACGCGGCAATACGGTGGCACCGGCTTGGGTTTAACCATCACCCGGCGTCTGGTTGAGATGATGGGCGGTAAAGTCTGGGTGGAAAGCGAGCCCGGCGTGGGTAGCCGTTTTATCTTTACGGCACGCTTAGGGTTACAGGCTGATCAGCGTGTTTCGATGGTGGCGGCCGATCCGAAACTGCACCATTTGCGGGTGCTGGTCGTGGATGACAATCACAGCGCGCGCGAAATCATGTCTGACATCATCGAATCCCTGCAATTGGAAGTCAAAGCGCTGGAAAGTGCTGAGCTGGGCATTGCTGAACTGGAAGCGGCACAACAGCGCGGACAACCTTACCACATGGTGTTAATGGACTGGCACATGCCATCGACCGACGGACTTGAGGCGATCCGCCGCATCCGCGCCCGCGAGGGCATCTCTGAGACGCTGGCGGCTGTCATGGTGACCGCCTACAGCCGCGATGAGCTGATAGAACAAGCCCGCGGGGTAAGAATCGATGGCATTCTGGAAAAACCAGTCAGCCCGTCCAGCGTGCTGAACGCGATTTCGGCTGCACTGGGCAGCACCCTGCATGTTTCGAGCACGCCTTACCGGCGCGCCTCGTACCAAGACTTGACGGCGCAACTGCGCGGCGCCCATGTGCTGCTGGTCGAAGATAACGAAATCAACCAAGAACTGGCATCGGATATTCTGACCGAGGCAGGCCTGAAAGTCGACCTGGCCAGCAATGGCGCACAAGCCGTCGCCAAAGTAGCGATCAGCACCTATGACGCCGTGCTGATGGATTGGCAGATGCCGGTAATGGATGGTTTTGAGGCCACCCGGCTGATACGCGCGCAGCCGCGCTTTGCCCAGTTGCCGATTCTGGCCATGACCGCCAATGCGATGGCGGGCGACCGTGAAAAGTGCCTGGCCGTCGGGATGAACGACCATATTGCCAAACCCATCGACGTGGAGCAATTGCTGACCGTGCTGACGCACTGGATCAAGCGTCGACCTGACGCCTCTGTGCCAGTTCAGCCAGCGATAGCGCCCGCGCCCGATTCAGCAGCCCCGCTGGCAGCAGAATATGTGCCGGTGCTGGCCGGTGTCGATGTGGCTGCAGCGCTGCAACGTTTGCGCGGCAATCTGGCGCAATACCACAAGCTGCTGGCGCTGTTCGCGCAAAATTATCCCGATGTGATCGCGCAGATGCGTGCCCAGTTTGGCGCTGGCGAGCGAGATGCCGCGCAACGTCAGGTGCATACGCTAAAAGGCTTGGCCGCGAATATCGGTGCCGATGCGCTGATGCGTGCTGCGCAAGTGCTGGAGCACGCCATCAAGCACCATGAAGACGCCCGTGTCGATGCCTTACTCGATGGTTTGGCACCTCCCTTGCAAGCATTGCTGCAGGCGATTGCGGCGCTGCCATCCCGGCAAAATAAGTTGCCTGACACGACAGCGACGACAGCACAAACACGGGAAGTGGATAAGCACGCCCTGACGCCCTTGTTCAATCTGCTGGCGCAACGTTTGACTGAGAATGACGCGGCGGCCGTTAACATGGTTCAGCCTGTCGCCGACTTGCTCACCGGTCACGCCTCAGCATTGGCATTTGCCCAGGTGATTAATTTGATTGAACGTTACGAGTTTGACGCCGCGCTGGCCGCTTTGGCTAAAGTGGCGCAAGATCTGGATATCGCACTCACGACAATACCCGATGCGGCACAACCGCACAGTCCAGGGGGGAGGACAACATGACGACTTTACCGCACATCCACACCATGCTGGTCGTTGACGATGCGCCAGAGAATATTGATATTTTGTATGCGATTTTGGCCCCGTTGTATAACGTCAAGGTAGCCACTGGCGGCGAAAAAGCACTTAATATCATCATGTCAGACCATCCGCCAGATTTAATCTTGCTCGATGTCGTGATGCCCGGCATCGACGGTTACGAAGTCTGTCGACGGATCAAGGCTGACCCGGAACGGCACAATATCCCTGTGATGTTCGTCACCTCGATGGAAGAGCAAAAAGATGAAGAGTTTGGGCTCGCACTGGGCGCAGAAGATTATATTACCAAGCCCTATAATCCGGCCATCGTGCTGGCGCGCGTCAAGACCCATCTCGCCTTGTACGACCAAACCCGCGAACTGGAGCGGCGCGTTGAGTTACGTACCCGCGAGCTGCAAAACACGCGCCTGCAAATCATCCAGCGTCTGGGGCGGGCCGCAGAGTACCGGGACAATGAGACCGGCTATCACGTGCTGCGCATGTCCCATTATTCGCGGCTGATTGCCGACGCGGCCGGTATGGGTAAGGTCACTGTGGAAACCCTGTTTCTGGCCGCGCCCATGCATGACATCGGTAAAATCGGTATCCCCGATTACATTTTACTCAAACCCGGCAAGCTTAACGAAGAGGAATGGCGCATCATGCAGACCCACGTCATCATGGGTGGCGATATCATCGGCGAACACATCGATCCCTTGCTGGCGATGGCGCGCGTGGTGGCGCTTTCGCATCACGAAAAATGGGATGGCAGCGGTTACCCTTTGGGCCTCAAGGGCGAAGACATTCCCCTGGTTGGCCGGATCGTGGCGCTAGCCGATGTATTCGATGCACTGAGTTCGGCGCGCCCCTATAAAAAAGCCTGGCCTGTCGAGCAGGCAGTGGCCACCGTCGTGCAAGCCGGCGGCAGTCATTTTGACCCCGGATTGATCGCCCCTTTCCTTGCCGTGCTGCCCGACATGTTGAAAATTAAAGAACGCTACGTTGAAGATCCAGCCGCCATCAGCAGCTATAGCGCCAGGCAACAAGCGGTGCCTAAAAGAGTGCAATAGGAACTAATGGCAAAAAAATGGCTCTATTACGGCTTAAGAAAAATGAGGTCGATTGAGCTGCTTGCTGCGAACGTCAAATAGTGGCCAGCTTACCTTTTGTTTTTATTGCGAACGATTTTTAGTGTTACCCATCACTTACTCCACGAGACAACAATATGATGTTAAAAAAATCCGTCAGCACCGCCTTGCTGTTGCTTATGCTGGGCTTGATGCATGCCGAAGCCCAAGCAAAAAATCCCGCTGTCAACAGCGCCTCTTCCAGTCTTGAGACGCGCCGTCAAGCGCTAGATGCTTTACTCGGTGAACAATGGGAGTACAAGCTGCGCACCAATCCAGAGTTTGCTTCGATGTTAGGCGACAAGCGCTACAACGATCAGCTCAGTGATTATTCGCAAGCGGCCGTTGATGCGGAGTATCGGGCCGAGGCGGATTTTTTAAAACGTTTTCAGGCGATCAACAGCAAGGGCTTTCCAGTTCAAGATAGTCTGAACAAAGAACTGATGCTGCGCCAGCTTACCTCGCAATTGGAGGGCGCCCGCTTTAAAGACTGGCAAATGCCGGTGTTGCAAAATTCGGGTATCCACCTTGATGTGCCAGAAATGGTGGCGATGCTGTCCTTTGCGACCGTAAAGGATTATGAAGATTATCTCGCTAGACTGAATGCTTTACCGCGTGCGTTTGATCAGACCATACTGCAAATGCAAAATGGCATCAAAAATAAGCTGATGCCGCCGCAATTTTTGCTAGAAAAAATCGCCCGCCAGTGTGACGATATCGCCGCGTTGCCGCTGGATGCTTCGCCGTTTACTCAGCCGCTGAATAAATTTCCGGCCGATTTTTCAGATGCCGATAAGCTGCGTCTGCGCACCGCCATCCTGGCCGCAGTGACTCAGCAGGTAGTGCCGGCATATCAAAAATTTTCCGGCTTCGTGCGCACTGACTATGCGCCGCATGGCCGGCAAGACGTTGGCCTATGGTCATTGCCGGATGGTACTGAGCGTTATAAGTATCAGGTAAAGCACTCCACCACCACCGAATTGGCGCCAGAAGAGATTCATCAGCTTGGCCTGCGTGAAGTCAAGCGGATCGAAGATAAAATGTTGGGTGTGGCGCAAAAGTTGGGTTATGCCGACCTGAAAAGTTTCAATGCCATGGTATTGAAAAATCCAGATTTACATCCAAAATCGCGCCAGGAAATTCTCGATCTCTACACCAAGTACACGGATCAAATGTACACCCAGTTACCGCAACTATTTGGCCGTATGCCTAAGGCTAAAGTGAGCGTGATGGCGGTGGAGGAGTTTCGTGAAAAAGAAGCCGCCGGCGCCTCGTATAATCATGGCACGCCAGATGGCTCTCGCCCTGGTCATGTGATGGTCAATACCGGCGACTTTGCCGAGCGCCAGACCATGTCGATCGAAACCACTGCCTTGCATGAAGGTGTACCGGGCCATCATATGCAAATTTCGATTGCGCAAGAGTTGCAGGGCTTACCCGCGTTTCGCCAGCAAGGCGGCTATAACGCCTATGTCGAAGGCTGGGCTTTGTATGCAGAACGCCTGGGCGAAGAACTGGGGTTTTATCAAGACCCGTACAGTTACTACGGCCATCTGCAAGATGAAATGTTGCGCGCGATCCGTTTAGTGGTGGATACCGGCTTGCACTATAAAAAGTGGAATCGTCAGCAAGTGGTGGATTTTTTTCATGATCATTCCGGCATCGAAGAAGTCGACGTCCAGAGCGAAACCGACCGCTACATCGTCTGGCCCGGGCAAGCCTTGGGTTACAAGATCGGCCAGCTCAAGATCGTTGAGTTACGCCAGTATGCCAGCAAAAAGCTAGGCAAAAAATTTGACCTGCGCGCTTTTCATGATGAAGTGCTCGGTGCCGGTGCCCTGCCTTTGGATGTGCTGGAACAACGCATACATGCCTGGGTCAAGGTGCAATAGCGCTAAAAACAGGCCAGGCTGATGTCGTGTTGGCGAACCCCTGCAGATTTTTGCCGGGGTTGCTGTTTTTTTGTGCCAGTTGAGCCTGATAGACGAGTAGAATCAATCGAATTAATTACCTTGGGGGAATAAATATGGGTGCCTACGCAATGCCGGTGTATATGGTGGATTTCACGCCTAAGACGATTGCCGCGCTAGTCTCTCCGGCGGCCGTTTCCGGCGCTGAGGTCGAGCTTGATGTCTATGATCGCAAAGATGTGAATCTTAAGCTGGAAGCCAAGGGGCAAAGGCTGAAGGAGCCGGATGACATGTTCCGCATTACCGTATCGGTCAACGGCAGCACGAATCAGCACGACTGGAATTACACGATCTTGCGCGAGTCGGCCGATCGTGGCCGCCAGCACAAGCGCTAGTGCTGCGTGATTTTGCCTTAGCCTTTCCACATCCGCTGTAAGCCGGTATCGGTATGGATCCAGCCGCCCCTGGCGCTGGGCCGGTAGTAAAAGCCGACGCCGCCTTGCCGGAAGCTTTTGATCAATTCGCCCAGCACTTCTTCGTGCAAATGGGCAATGCGGATGTCGGCGGCACGGCCTTCCAGATGCAGCGATTTACGCGCTGCCGGTATACCTTCTTCTATCAAGCGCTGGTTCGACTCCGGCGTGCGATATCCTGACAAAATCTCTAACGGCTTGGTCATGCCGAAGCGCGCGATAAAGGCTTGTGTCGCCCACAAGGTTTCGAGTAATTTTGGATCAATGGGGGCCGATTTTTTGCCATTGACATCGCGTAGTAAGTGGCAGACTTGCTGGTAGGCAGAATCGAGGATGTCACCATCTTTCCAGTACAAAAGCTGTACCCGTTCACCGCTGGCGGGGCGAATTAAATCCAGGCTGCGCGGTTTGATCCAAAAATCCAGATCCAGTGCCTGTGAGTCGAACAAGTCCGGCGGTGGTGTCAGGTTGCCGTGGCCCACTGGGCTGTCTTGCGCCAGCACAGTGGGCGCGCGTAAGCCAGTGAACAGGCCGGCGGCGGTCAGCAACAGGGATTTTTTCAGGACGTGACGGCGTGATGGCATGGGATTGACCTTATGTTAAGTCTGGATTTTACATAACATTTGACTTATCTGCTGAACTCTCAATTCGTGTTTTTCAGTACTTTTTTTACCGGGCTAAAGCGCAGGCGAAATGCATCCGGCATACCGGAGCCGAGCAGGGGACGCAGATAGAGGCGGAAAGCATCGGTGATGTCGGTGCCGCTGGCGCTGATAAATTCATCTTCCATGGTGCGGGTTTTACCCGCCACCGCTTCTAAGGGCAGTAAATCGTAATCAACCGAGTAAAAGCCGGTGCGACGGATCGCGACCGAGCCATTTTGCGACCCCCACATAGCAAACTGCACGGCTTTCTCGGCCACTTCGCGCGCTTCGCGCTGATCGACATCCGATACGCAGCCGATGAACGAGCGCTGCAAGTAGCCAAAGGTATCGCCACGCACGCGCTTGATGCCAAGTTTAGATTTAATTTCTTCACACAATAAATCGGCTAAGGCACCCGTGCCGGAGAGTTGCACATTGCCATGCGCATCCTGTTCCAGGTCTTTGGCAAGCAGACTGAGAATAGGCGTACCGGCGGCATCGTGGATACCTTCCGATACCGCTATCACACAGCGGCCATAGCGTTGATAGGTATCTTTCACATCAGTCAGAAATTTCTCTAAAACAAAAGTGCGCTCTGGCAAGTAAATCAAGTGCGGGCCATCATCCGGGAATTTTTTGCCGAGCGCGGACGCGGCGGTCAAAAAACCGGCATGGCGCCCCATCACCACCCCGACATATACGCCGGGCAGGGCCGCATTATCCAGATTCGCACCGGCAAAGGCTTGCGCTACAAAACGCGCCGCCGACGGGAAACCCGGCGTATGGTCATTGCCGACCAGATCGTTATCGATGGTTTTCGGAATGTGGATGCAACGTAGCGGATAGCCGGCTTTTTGCGCCTCCAGGCTGACGATGCGCACCGTGTCAGAGGAGTCATTGCCGCCGATATAAAAGAAATGCTCGATCTCATGCGCGCGCAAGACCTTGAATATTTCCTGGCAATATTTTTCATCCGGTTTATCGCGGGTCGAGCCTAAGGCTGACGACGGGGTATTCGCTACCAGCTCCAGATTGTGGCTGGTTTCTTGCGTCAGATCGACGAAGTCTTCATCGACGATACCGCGCACACCATGCCTGGCACCGTAAATCCTGTTGACCTCTTGGAAACGCCGCGCTTCCAACGCCACACCGACCAGGGATTGATTGATGACCGCAGTCGGACCACCGCCTTGCGCTACCAGTATCTTGCCAGATGCCATGCCGTTCTCCGTTGGTGTGGATGTCGGTGTATCTTGCCACCTCAGGCGCTATGGGGCAAGGGCTTTTCTTGCCGGTATTGCTGCCGTTAATTTCCTGCAACTGTATCTGTTATGCCGCGCACGTCGTGGCACAATACAGAATAAACATTTTCAAAGTTTTTCCATGCTTACTTCTACACAATTGCATCAATTTAAGCTCAATGGTTATCTGGTTTTGCCTGCGCTGGCAGACGCCGCCTATTGCGACGCCGTGATCGCCTTTGCCCGGCAAGCATTGCTGGCAGATGCCGCACCCATAGAGTACGAAGCCGATACCAGTTACCCCGGCGCACCCGCTTCGCGCGAAGCGGAGGGCGGGCGCACCGCAAGGCGCTTATTGCAGGCGGTGGCGCGCAGTCCTTTGTTAGCGGATTGGGCCAAGGGCGAGCGCTTATCACAAGCGTTGCATCAATTGCTGGGCGAGGGCGTACGGCTATCGCAGGTGCACCACAATTGCATCATGACCAAGCAGCCGCGCTTTTCCAGCATTACTGGCTGGCACCGCGATAGCCGTTACTGGCAATTTCAACGCGCTGAGCTGGTATCGGCATGGCTGGCCTTGCGCAACGAGACGCCGGAAAATGGCTGCCTGCTGGTATTGCCCGGCTCTCACCTGTGGTCGATTGCGTCCGAGCAACTCGACGCGGCGCAGTTTTTACGCGCCGATTTGCCGCAGAATCAGGGCTTGCTGGCGCAGGCACTCGCTGTCCCGTTACAGCAAGGGGATGTCTTGCTGTTTCATAGCAATCTGTTTCACGCCGCCGGCCGTAACCAGACCGCGCAGACCAAGTTTTCGATGGTGTTTACCTATCGCGCTGCAGATAATCTGCCCTTGCCCAATTCACGCTCCGCCAGTGTGGTTGAGATCGTCATTTAACAAGAGGACTTCTAAAAGCGGACGCGCAGTATCCATGCGCCTCCCAGGCCATTATGGGCTCGAAAGGCACATGGAATATGCGTGTCCATTTTCGCTCAACGTGTTCATCACACACTGCGTCAATTACTCTTCTTTAAGTTCGAGTTTGACTTCAATGCCGGCGGGTGTTTTTGGCTATTCAAGGCGAGTTGCTTTGAGTCGCAGTGCGCATAGACCTGTCCAGGCTGCACTGCCGTAACCTGCCACCAGATCATGCGATAGGGCTAGCCAAAGGGATACATTCTCCGCTAAACCTAGTGGCGTAATGCACGCCAGTTCGGCGACAAAAAACTGATTTTTGTACGGCAGCAGATAACTGTCCGGATGCAGTTGCAATTGCGCTTTGGCTTCATGGTAATGGGCAAACCAGTGATTGGTAAAGCCATGCGCCCGCTTGTCGTACCAGAACGTGCCCATGTCTTCGCTGGCCTGTGCTGCGCCACTCAAGACATGACGCGCCTGCTCCCAATGGCTAAATCCGGCTTCGCTGGCGACGATGTTTAACGCGTGGCGTAAGGTCCATAGTTGCGGGATAGGCCAGGCTTGTTGTTTGCTGATGCGGGTGCTGCGCGCGATGCTTGCAGGCGTGTTGGCGTGCATGGCGTTTAACAATAAACGGGCGCGGGTCTTGAGTTCGGTGACGGGGGATAGCATGATAAGGCTCCTGTTCGTTATGGTGGCAATCCCGCTGATGCCAAACGAATTAAGTTCTTATCACATCAAATCTGCATGATGATAAATGAGAAGACTAGGGTGAGAGCCTCTTGTGCGGGCAGGCGTCCCTTCACACCTGTGCGGCAGATTTTAGGGGATCTCTGGTGCCGCGTCAATCCCTTGAAAAGGGGAATGGTGCTGAATCAGGTTCCCAGAGAAAACGGCGGCTGGCGCGTTTTCTCTGGGCGTTGAAGCGGAATTTGACGCTAGATTTACAGTTCCAGCGCGATCAGTTCCTGCACCGTCTGGCGTCGGCGAATTTGCCTGATTTGCTCACCGTCAACCAGGATTTCCGGTATCAATGGGCGCGAGTTGTAATTCGACGACATGCTGGCACCGTAAGCGCCGGTATCGTGAAATACAAACAAATCGCCGATCTCGCAGGCCGGTAAATCTTGCGTGGTGACGACGCCACCCTCTTCCTGGGTAAACACATCGCCCGATTCGCATAAGGGGCCGGCGACCACGGTAGGGCGCGTGGCACCGCTGCGCGGCGTGCCATCCGGCGCATGGGTGCTGATGCGGTGATAGCTGCCATACATGGCCGGGCGGGCCAGGTCATTGAAGCCGGCATCGACCAGCGCAAAGAAATTATTGCCGACTTGTTTTTGCGCGCGCAATTCCGAGATCAGCAAACCCGATTGCGCCACCAGAAAACGTCCCGGCTCGATTTCCATACTGATGGCATGACCAAGGTGGGCTTCGATCTGTTTGCGCGCCTTGTCCCAGATTTGAAAATAGTGGTCGGTATCGACCACGGCTTCGTCGCCGTAATACGGGATCGACAGGCCGCCGCCGATCGAGATCGCCTGAAGGTCGCGGCCGCAGTTTTTGACTTGCGTAATCATGGCGTCGCAGACGCTTTGCAAATGGTCGTAATCGACGCCTGAACCGATATGCATGTGTAAGCCGATGAGTGTCAAGCCATACTGTTCGATGATGGCCAAGGAGTGCTGTAAATGCTCAAACCAGATACCGTGCTTGCTTTGCTCGCCGCCGGTATTGGTCTTGCGGCTGTGGCCATGGCCAAAACCGGGATTAATGCGCAGCCAGACCGGGTGGCCGGGATGGGCCTGGCCGAGTTGTTCCAGCATTTGTGGCGAGCCACAATTGACCGGAATATTGAGTTCAATAACGCGCTGCAAGGCGTTTTTATCCAGCAAATCGGCGGTAAACACGATGGGCGCGTGCTTGGCATTGGCATCGGGGACATAGCCCGCGGCCAGCGCACGCTCGACCTCGCCGAGCGAGACCGAATCCACCATCACGCCCTGTTCGCGCATGAGTTTGAGCAAATGAATATTGCTCGATGCCTTTTGCGCAAAACGGATCACGTCAAACTGGCGCAAACGGGCTATTTGCTGGCGGATGACTTGCGCGTCATACACCCAGCAAGGCGTGTTAAATTGCGCGGCAATGTGGGCGATCTGGGTCGGCGTGATAGCATTTGGCATGATAGGAATCTCGTTTAAGTTGACCTATAATATAACAAGGTAAAGACAGGAAATGAATGGGAACTCATAAGCAATTAAATGCTTTTTCCATGATTTGAATTGAAATTAAGGGTGCTTGCTTATGAATCAAAAAGTGGATAATTTCGACCAGAAAATCCTGCAATTATTGCAACAGGATGCCCGTATGTCCCATGCCGAAATCGGCCGGCAGGTGCACCTGAGCCAGCCCGCCGTCTCGGAGCGGATTAAACGGCTGGAAGCAGCCGGCGTTATCCGCGGCTACCGCGCCGATATCAGCCCCAAAGCGCTCGGCTACCAGATTACGGCGATGATACGCCTGTCCACCCAGCAGGGCCGGCCTTACGCTGAGTATGTCGCCCGCTGCCCCGAAATTATCGATTGCTATACCGTTACCGGCGAAGACGGCGCGGTGATGCGCGTGCTGGCCACCGATGTCGAGCATCTCCAGCGCGTCATCGATGAACTCAATGTCTTTGGCTCGACCTCGACCGCGATCGTACTGACGACGCACGTGGCCGGTAAGCCGATCTCGGTACCGACCGTCAGCGCCTCATAATTCAACGAAAATTCAACGAAAATTCAAGGAAAATCATGCGCTCTGTATTCTCTATTTCTGCTATCGCGATGAGCCTGATGCTGACAGCGTCGGCCCATGCCGGGCCGGATGACAGCGATGGCGCGATTACGCCTTACCGGCCATCGGTGTCGAGCCCGGCGCAATTGCCGCTGGCAGGGCAACTGGAACTCGAATTGGGCGGCTTGAGCACGCACAGCGATCAGGCGCGCCGGCATAGCATGCCGTATCAACTGAAGCTGGCGTTTTCCCAAGAGTGGGGCCTGCTGGTCGGCGGCGAATTGCTGGTGCTGGCAAACGACGGTGCCGGCCAGCTTGATCGCGGTTTTGGCGATACCAGCTTGGTACTCAAGCGCGCTTTCATCGTCAGTGAAGACACAGCCTTCGGCTTGGAATTGTCGAGCAAATTGCCGACTGCCGCCAAGGCGATAGGCTCCGGCCGTGCCGATTATGAAATGAATGGCATTTTCAGCAAAGACATCGGCGCGCTGCATATGGACCTGAACCTGAATCTGACCCGGCTAGGCGTGGCCGAACAGGATAGTTCGCACATGCAGAGTGGCTTGTCATCCTCGTTCTCACTACCCATCAATGAGCACTGGGGCGCCACTGCCGAATGGGCCGGGTCACGCCGCAGCGGCACCAAGGCGCAAGGGCAGGCGCTGTTAGCCTTGAGTTACAGCCCCAGCAAGCGCCTGACGATGGATTTTGGTGTCGCCAAGGGCTTGACGACGGCATCACCGGATTGCGCCCTGTTCGCCGGGCTGGTGCTGCCGCTGGCGCGCTTATGGTAATGCCGGCTTGGCCGTAAAAGTGAGCAAAGCCAGCATGGTCACGACGCAAAACCCGGCACCGGCATAAAACGTGAAAGCCGCGCCGTAGTGATCCCATAACAGGCCAGCCACCACGCTGGCGATCAGCATGGCGATGCCGCTGATCAGGTTGAACAGGCCATACGCGGTGCCGCGTAAATCAAAGGGCGCGCTGGCCGCGACCATGCTGGCCAGCAAACCCTGTGTCATGCCCATGTGCAGCCCCCATAAGCTCACGCCAGCCAGCACGCCGGCCCAGCCGCTGCTATTGGCGAGAATCAGGTCGGCGGCGATTAGACACAGCAAACCCAGCATCAGCAAACTGCTGTGGCTGATGCGATCCGACAGTTTGCCAAACGGATAGGCCGCCGCCGCGTAGACCAGATTCATCGCCACCATTACCAGCGGCACCAGTGCCAGCGGAATGCCAACTTGCTGTGCCTGCAAGACTAAAAAAGCCTCGCTAAAGCGCGCCAAGGTGAAGATGCCGCCTATCGCCACCACCCACCAGTAACGGCGATTCAGTCTCTGCAAATTCGCCCTGCTAATCGGGTTGCGCGCCTTGCCGGCATGCGCGTTGGCCGGTTCGTGTACGCCAAATAGCAATAAAGCCAGGGCCAGCAGGCCGGGGATGACCGATAACCAAAAAATACTGCGGAAATCGTTGGCCCAGAGCAGCATCAGGCCCACCGCCAGCAAGGGGCCGGTAAACGCGCCGACGGTATCGAGTGACTGGCGCAGGCCAAACGCGGCACCGCGTAATTCGGCCGGGGCAATATCGGCCACCAGGGCGTCGCGCGGCGCGCCACGTATGCCCTTGCCGATGCGGTCGAGTAGTCTAGCCGTGAGCACCATGTCGGCGCTGGCCGCGATGGCAAAGAGTGGTTTGGTCAGCGCGCTCAGCCCATAACCAAACAGCGCCAGCCCTTTACGCCTGCCAGGATAATCGCTGAGCGTGCCGGAAAACACCTTGACGATCAGTGCCAGCGATTCTGCCAATCCCTCGATCAGTCCCACGGTAAAGGCGCTGGCACCCAGCGTGCCCACCATGAACAGCGGTAACAGGCTATGGACCATCTCGGACGAGATATCCATGAGCATGCTGACAAAGCCCAGCATCCAGATTCCCTGCGGGATTTTTTTTATGCCATCGCTCATTTTATAATTCATCAGTTTGCCGTCGATTAAGCTAGGGATTAAATAACGGGTTTGTCATAGAACCCGTCCTGACTATAACCCAGCAGGCACCGTATAATGCGAGATCAAGTTATTTTTCATCTGTATCGGATCTCCCATGCTCGCACCCACCGCACCGCGCAAGTTTTTACTGTTTTCGCTTCTGGCGGGCAGTTTTCTGATTGTGCTGGCCGTCTTGTTTTATCAATCTCTTGCGGGCAAACAAGCCGCGCCCGATGTCACTTACGTCAATCTGAAGGGCGAAAAAATCAGCAGCCAAAGCCTGCGTGGCAAGGTCGTGATGGTCAATTTCTGGGCAACTTCATGCTCCACCTGCGTGGCCGAGATGCCGCAGATGATAGAAACCTATAATAAATTTCATCCGAAAGGCCTGGAATTTGTCGCCGTAGCGATGAGCTACGACCCGCCGAATTATGTGTTGAACTACGCCGAAACCCGCCAGTTACCGTTTCATGTCGCGCTCGATGTACAGGGACAATTGGCGCAGTCGTTTGGCGACGTTAAACTCACGCCAACGACCTATGTCATCGATAAACAAGGCAAAATTATCAAACGCTATGTCGGTCAGCCTTCCTTCAAGGAATTGCATGCCTTGTTAGAGCAGGCGCTGGCAGTGTAAGGCGCGTCTATTCTATCTTGGCGCGTGCAGATGTGCTCTCATCGCCTCTAGTGCGGCATGCAAAGCGCTAGAAATTTCTGGATGCGCAACGATCCCGTCTTCATCCAGGCCGGCACCGACCAGCGCCAGCGTCACCGAAGCCGGCTCAATGATCTGCGCCGACATCATCGTCAGAATCTCGCGCAGTGAAGCATCGGCATGCGTCGCCCGCGGCGATGCGTTGAGAATCGCCACCGGCTTATTCACAAACGCCTCACAAGCCACCATCCAATCCAGCGCATTTTTCAGCACCCCGGTGATGCCGTGGGCATACTCCGGGCTGGCGATCAGCAAGGCATCGGCCGCCATAATTTGCGCCCGAAGTGCCGCCACCGGCGCCGGATCGCTCGCCTCAAGATCCGGATTAAACAAGGGCAATGCGCCGATACCCTGAAACAGCCGTATCGTGCTATCCGGCGCGGCAAGACGCGCCGCCGCGCGGAGCAATGCCGTATTGACAGAAGCGGCGCGCAGGCTGCCAGAGAGTGCGAGAATTTTCATGTGCGTGTATGTTGAGGACGTAGGATGTGGGGCGAAAGTGCTAGCGTGGATTATGTCATAGGCCTGAGTGTCGCTATTGTGGCTAGCCGCAATGGGGCGCAATAAAACGATGATTTTTTCTATCGCAAGTGGTGGCAGAAATCAATCAGGGTCAACGTTCGGTGCTGGATGAAAATAAAAAAACACCTAGCCCAGCGCGCATATCCCATGCGCCTTGCAGGCCAGATAGGCTGGAGAATCGCATGGAATATGCGCGCCGGGCTAGGTCACTATTGAGGACATAAACGGAATCGCGACCATCAGTAGTCGGCACAAGTAAGAGGTTCAAGCGCAGATAGTTTTAAGTTACATCAATTTAAGCAGATCAGCATAATGAGAACTTTTTTAATCAAAACCACACTAGGACCATCAATATGATAAAGAAAATAGCACTTACAAAACGAGTGCAGCTAGTAAGCTTACTGGTAGCGGTCAGCTTACTCAGTGCCTGCGCGGTGTCTTATCGGGCCGCACCAACTTGGGGGGCTAGTGGCTATTCGAGTAAAGACCTGGATCGGAATACGGTACAAGTGGACTATCTGAGTGGCAGTGCGTCATCCAACGGTCTCTCTTCGTATGTTATGTACCGCAGTGCCGAGATCGCACTAGAGCGTGGATATGAAGCATTTAAACTCGTCGATATGAGCGGGTTTTCTTCTGCAGGGAGTGTCGCTTACAGCTCTTCTGCCAGCGCTAAAATATTTTTACTTAATCGTAGCCCGGAAGAACTGGCGCAAGCACAAACTCAGTCCGCAAAAATGCCTAAGACTAGCCTGATGGAAGTCGGGATTTTTCAAAAAGACGTGGTGTATACGGCGAAAGAGGTGAAAGCAAAACTCGGCCCTCGGGTCCTGCGGAAATAAGCCTGACTACAAAAAACACTAAGCTGGAGAGAGCTATGAGTTTAATACGCTGCGTGCATCGCTCTTGATTGCCGGTAGCTCATGGTGTTCGCAGCGATTGCTAACATTGCTAATACAACACCACAGTAAATTTTTTAATAAAAATTGGGGCAAAAATGACATACCTTTACTTAAGCAAGAAAACACTAGAATCTGTGATCTTAGCAATGATGATAGCGCTGATGACAGCATGCGCCAGTGGGCCAGAATATGTGAGCCATGGGTTTAGTTATGATGCCATTAGGGATAGCCCAGATATTGAGATTTTGGACTATGCCTACGGTAATGAATATGCCATGACCCGTGCACCAGATTGGCAAAAAGAAAACGGAACCGTGAAACAAGGAGGTGGCATTACCGGAGCTATGCCAAGAGGTGGAAGTCTGTTTGTGAAATGGCGCGTCAAGGCGACCGGTGTGGAATATCAGGACACAGTAGATCTAAGGCATAGGCTACCGGCAAATATCCGAGATCATAAAATCCATTTTATCGTTAGAAATACCCAGTTATTTATCTATCTTATTACACCTGAGCGACGTAAAGAAAATGAAGCAAAAAATGGCCCTGCAAGTTACGGACATCGTAAGGTCATCACGATTTATCCAGGCCAACCCCAATTTTAATTTTTAGGAAATTCTAAAATGAATGCTGTAGTTGGCAACCAAAGCGGGTCAGCATCACATTATTTTCCAACGCAAGCCTAAGCTATCCCGGCATCGTCCACGCATTTGCTTAGCGGGTATTCCACAGCATCTTGTGCAAAGAGGCGTCAATCGAGAGCCCTGCTTTTTTGCCGGTGAAGATTGTCAGTGTTGTCCACATTGCTTATTTAAGGCGGCTGCCGATTGGTGTTGTCAGGTACATGCTTATGTCTTGATGATAAATCATGTTCATCGACTGGTAACACCTCAAACACCGGATGGCTCCGCCAAACTCATGCAATCGGTGGGGCGGCGTTACGCGCACTATGTAAATCGATTTTATAAACGCAGCGGCACCTGATGGGACGGACGTTTTAAATCAAGCCTGGTGCAGACAGAAGGCTATTTTTACTGTGCCAGCGTTACATCAAACTCACTCCTGTCAGAGCCAATATGGTGGATGATCCGGCGCAATACAGATGGTCCAGTTACCGGCATCACGCTTTAGGACAGAGCGATACGAGATGGCATCCGCACCCGCAGTATCTGGCATTAGGAACAGAGCCAGAAGTACGGCAAGCCGTTCACCGGGATTTATTTAGGACTGTATTCGAGCAGATGGCAATTGATGATTTACGGCTCGTCTTGCAGCAAGCGCAAGCGCTAGGAAGTGAGCAATTTAAAGAAGCCATGAGTGCGGCCAGTGGTGCGCGGCGAACACCAACCAGACCAGGAAGACCAGCAAAGCTGACGACTGAAACTATCAAGAAGCCGGATAAAAAAATAGGGCAGGACTTTTTGCCGCCTGCCTCTACTTCATTCGCCAAATTTAACTACCTTAAAGGTAGCGGTATCTATACTGACCTATACTGGCATTTAAGGTCTTTAAAAGTGCATTGTTAAATCACGGTTAAAACATGATCACATCAATAATCCTGCGCTTGCGACAACCTCAAGGTCGTCAAGATCACTTGCATCACCATCGCAAGACCCGGAAAAAAAGCCCACTTTAAATTTCCCGGCCGCGAATCCGGTAAGCGGAAAATCAACATAGGATTTTGAAAAACTTCCGTCAGTTGGCGATGCCGGCGGTACGACATGGACACTATGACTACTAGAGGTGACCGCACCATTTACATCGAGATCGATAAGTGCCACATAATCCTTGCAATTCAAGTCCGTTCCGGTCTGGATGCCACGGCCATAATAGGAGATGCGCAGTGCCGTATATTTGCTTAGCTGATCCGCATTCAGATCAAACTGGCTTTCATGCGAAGTCCCCGTCAACGCTACTTGCAGCTGGCTGTTTGCCGTTCCGCTAAAAGCGCCGTCACCGATGTGGAAAATGTTGGTCAGATTTGGCAAGATCACATCTGCACTTGTTTTGACCGCGCTAACAACATTACTCGAGCTGATCATCGTAATTTGGCTTTCGACATAACTGAAAAAAATCGCTCCGGGTAGATTGCCCTCTTTGGTCACAGTCGCTTCGAAAAATTTTGGATAAGGTGCGTCTTTCGGAAGTAGAAGCTCAAAAGATCCGTCACTTTTTGAGGTCGTGCTGTAGTTTTGCGATCCTATCGAAGCGACAATCAATGCGTTGGCAACACCCGCTGACGTACTGTCAACGACGCTTCCTTTTTCGCTAAAAGTGGCAACCGGCGGTGCCGCCACCACCACGGGTTGCGTGCTGGCTCCGGTGCTACTGCCACCACCGCAAGCGCTTAACAGTCCTATCAACGCAACGCCTAGTGCTGCCAGCGGATATCTTAAGTTGCTTGCGATCGTCGTTGGGTCGAGTAAGGTTAAGGTCGTCGCCTCACATGACTTGCTCCTCAGCAGATGACGGCTTTGGGCAATGGCGTTTACAGCAGATATGTCGGTTTTCATAGATTTTCCTTGGGTGGTCAGATGAAGCATCATGTGAACACGAGTACCTTGAGTAAGCTCGATTGTCTTGGGTCGCTAGCGCGGCAATCTTGCATTCTTTTGATGTCGTTTTGTTACTTTCTACCTGTAAATAGAACCCGTCCGTACGTTAGCGCACATTTGCTCGTCTCTCGGATTAGCGCAACCTAATCTTGTTGTCGCAGAACCGCGCTGCTTGTTTAGCGTGAATCGATAAAATGGTGTTTATGATCATTGCTTGTAAAAATGACAGTATTAGATAATACTTGATCTCAGAAGAAAAAAATATTGAATTGCATCCGTATTTCGCTGGCCGTGTGCCTGAATTGAAATAACCGACTGTAGATAGGAGAATAGGATGTCGATCAAAATTGCGAATGCCGATGATGATGTGGCGCCGACCGAGCCCTATATCGAGCTATTTCAAGGCTTGACGCGCTATGAGCGGCGCACCGAGATTCGCCAAATTTCTTACTATATCTCTGGCAATATTGAGCAGTCACACTACTACACTGAGCTTTTTTATACGTTGCGCACTGCCAGCGAGACAGATCTTATCTACCTGCATCTGAACTCTGCCGGTGGCGATTTCGATACCGGCCTTCAGATTATTAATAATATGCTGGCCTCAAATGCCCATGTGGTCACGGTGCTGGAAGCGCGCGCCTATTCGATGGGGGCGTTCATTTTTTTGGCCGGTGATGAACTGGTCGTCCATGATAATTGCCAGTTGTTGTTTCATATCTATTCCGGCGTGTTTGCCGGTAAAGGCAATGAGCAACAAGCGCAAGGCTTGGCACTGAGTACCTGGTTTGAGAAGTTCATGACACGCATTTGTCAGCCTTTTTTATCTGCCAGTGAAATCAAGGCGATTCTGAAGGGTACTGAGCTTTGGATGGATTCAGATGAAATCCGTCACCGGATGGCGCGACTCCGTCGGGAGCAAGCAAAACTCCTTAAAAAAACCACAGCGAGTCATGTCGAGGAAATAAAAAAAGGCTGATTTTTTTGCTGAATCAAAGGTATGAGCCGAATAAATTTGATTTGGCAATCGCGGAAGATGTCACCAGTCCATCTAGGAAGAAAATTGCAAATGCCCGCGCGACTTCACAACGGCGATCAGCACAATACAGAGCAAGGTGGCGGCGGCGCTGATGGCGATATGGATGGGGTTGGGATGGCCGAAATAAAATAAACGACTGATCGATGGCATAAACAAGCTCGCCGCCAATATCAGTAGCGCGCTACCAACGACCCACCACAAGGCGGGATTAGGCAAGGAGATGCTCTTAAATAGATTGCGTGACAGCGAGCGGTTAATGAAAATTAAGCCGATATTCCCTACCACCATCGCGGTAAATGCCAGCGCTCTGGCTTGTTCGGTAGCGACCCCTCGTTGCAGTGCGATAGAGAAAATGGCGAGTACGGTTGCCAGTAATGCGACGCCCTGCGATGCGCCTCTGAGTAGCGTACGACGGTCAAAAATACTGGCGTCGGTAGGACGCGGGCCGCGTTGCATCACGTCAGGCTCTTCAGGTTCCGCTTCAAACACGAGCGAGCAAGTCGGGTCGATAATCAGTTGCAGTACCAGGATATGTACCGGCATCAAAATGATAGGCCATCCCATCATGACGGGAACAACCGACATGCCCATGACGGGTATATGCACGGCAACGATAAATGACACGGTTTTTCCCAGATTGTCAAAAATCCTCCGGCCCAATTTTACCGCCGCCACGATCGAAGAAAAATCGTCGTCCAGCAACACCAGCGCGGCCGATTCGCGTGCCACATCGCTGCCGCGTTTACCCATCGCTATCCCTATGTTTGCTGATTTCAGGGCGGGGGCATCGTTGACACCGTCGCCAGTCATGGCGACGATTTCCTTATTACTCTTGAGTACATTGACGAGGCGCAGTTTTTGCTCGGGAAGCACGCGGCAAAAAATATTTACGTTGCTTAGTCGTTGCTGTAATTGCTGATCGCTCAATGCCGTCAGGTCTGCGCCAGTCATGATGCCGCCGGGGGAGGATAAGCCACATTGCCGGGCAATGCTGTGGGCGGTAGCCGGATAATCTCCGGTGATCATGATGACGCGAATCCCGGCGCTTTGGCATTCTTTGATGGCGGCCGGGACGGTGGGACGGAGCGGATCGGCCAGGGCAATCAGCCCGAGTAATTCAAAATCAAAGTCATGCTGAATTTGGGGTAAGCCTTCGGGCGAATTGAGTAATAAGTTTGGCGCTAAATCTGCTGATAAATTGTGTACTGACAGGTTGACCGGTGTAAAAATGGCCTTGGCAACACCCAGCACTCTCAACCCCATTCCTGCCATGAGATTGACTTGCGCAGTGAGGTCGCTGATTTGCTCTGGTTTCAGATGGCATAAATCGGCGATGGCTTCTGGCGCACCTTTGGTGGCGATGACATAGTGTGTGTGGTCAGCGGATTGCCATACGCGCGACATGGCGAGCAATTCTTTGGAGAGCGGATATTCATCCACCAACCCCCAGCTGTCATGCAAATGTTCGGTCTTGCCTAGCTTGGCCAGTCCGGCCGCCTGAATCGCTATTTCCATCGGATCAAATGGTTCACGGTGGCTGGCGAGTATGGCGTACTCCAATACCTCATGAAATTCTTCCGGCAAGCCTGGGCTCGCATCATTGCAGTCGGCGAGTTTTCCGGCAGAAAAAAGTTGCGCAACTGCCATTTTATTTTGCGTCAAGGTGCCCGTTTTATCGACACACAAGACCGTCGCGGCACCCAGGGTTTCTATCGCCGGGATGCGTCTGGTTAACACCTGTTGCTTGGCGATGCGCCATGCGCCGATACCCAGAAACAAGGTTAGCACCACCGGCAATTCTTCCGGTATCAGCGCCATTGCAAAAGTGATGCCGACTAGTAAGCCATTGAGCCAGTCACCACGAGTGATGCCATACCAGAGCGCCAGAAAGGCGGCGAATGCGATACTGATCACCGCGACATAGCGTACCACCCGAGTGGTTTCGCGCTGGACGCGGGTGGGCTCCTCCAGGACAGAAAACAGCGCTTTACCAATTTGCCCGATGGCGCTGTGCATGCCGATAGCGACGACTTGCGCGACGCCTTTGCCCTGTACCACGAGTGAACCGGAAAAGACAAAGGGCAAATCATCTCCCCCGGCTTGCCCCATGACGAGCGGTGCCGGCTGAACGATCGCCTTACTGACGGGCACCGATTCGCCGGTCAGCAAGGATTCATCCACGGTCATATTTAGGCAAGACAAGAGAATGGCATCGGCCGGAATGCGGTCGCCTTCGGAGAGCATGATCAGGTCGCCGCGCACCACTTCGCGTCCGGCGATGCGTTGCTGCACACCCTCCCTGATGACTAGCGCACGTGGGCTGGATAGGTCACGCAGGGCTTCTAAGGCGCGCTCGGTTTTGTGTTCCTGGAAAAACGTAATCGCGATGATGACGAACACAAAGCCGAGTAAAACCAGTGCCTCATGTATGTCGCCCAGCAGCAGATAAATAGCGCCGCAAGCGATCAGCAGCAGTAACATCGGCTCAGTGAGTACGCTCCAGGCGATGGCCCAGACGTGCCGTGGTTTGGATGATGGCAATTCGTTGTAGCCATCACTGCGCAAGCGTTCCGCGGCGGCTTGCTGGCTCAATCCTGTCGCGCTATCGGGACTCATGGCGTCATGTTAATTTTTAAAATTCAAAAATGAGCAGGCCCACCGCGCAATCCCCATGCGGGTTGCAGGCCGGGGTGGCTGGAAAGGCGCATGGAATATGCGCCTTGAGCCTGCCATTATTTCAGTTTTCTTATCGTTAAATCGAGGTCAAGCTTGTATGTGGCTAAGCAAATGCAAGCTTACTTTGTTCAAGCATTTTCTCATTCTCAAACCAGTGCAATTTTTCACGCAGCGTGACTACCTCGCCGACGATAATTAAACAGGGTGATTTAAATCCTTGCGCGCTGACCATGCTGGCGATGTTGGCCAGTGTGCCGACCAGCACCCTTTGATGACTGGTCGTGCCGTTTTCTATCACCGCTACCGGCATGCTTGCGCTTTGTCCGTGGGCGATGAGTTGGCGGCTGATTTCAGGCAGTGCACCCAAGCCCATGTAAATGACTACGGTCTGGCGTGGCTGTACTAAGTTTTCCCATGCCAGATGTAAGCTGCCGTCTTTTAAATGACCCGTTGTGATGACACAGGTTTGCGCGTAATCCCTATGGGTGAGCGGTATTCCGGCGTAGGCAGAGGCACCGCTGGCGCTGGTAATGCCAGGCACGATTTCAAAGTGTATCCCTGCGGCGACCAGGACTTCGGCTTCTTCGCCGCCACGGCCAAAAATGAAAGGGTCGCCACCCTTCAGGCGCACCACGTTTTTTCCTTGTTGTGCCAGTCGCACCAGCAGGCTGTTAATATCCTCTTGTGGCAGGGTATGCAAACTTTCTTGCTTTCCGACGTAGATCAGTTCAGCATCGCAGCGCACAAGGTCGAGTATGCCGGCGCTGACCAAATGGTCGTATACCACGGCATCTGCCAGCGCGATTAATTTGGCGGCGCGCACGGTGAGTAACTCCGGATCGCCTGGGCCAGCACCGACCAAGTACACCTTGCCGTTGTGATTTTTGTTGAAACTCTCTTTAGGCCCGATTGCCGCTGGCTTGCTCATGGTGTGTTCTCTGCTAGCTGTTCAGAATGAATTGATTTTATCGCGGCATACAGCGAAAAATCTTGATACTTATCAATGAACAAGAATTTCGTGTGGGGTAATCTGGTGAGAATCGAAAATAGATGACGTCAGTCGCTTTCTGTTGTGAAAATGTCAGTGTAATCATCGGTGTAGTGATTCATCTTATGCGGAGAGCGTGTGGTTAAATTGATAGGCGAAATCAGATATAAGATCCGATATAAGTTCAAATGCAAGAGGGGATACAAGGCGCCGCTGATGGCCTTGTTTCTATGGAACCTATCAGCCGCAGCCGAGTTGCCGGCCGAATCGCCAGCGGCGACTCGCCGCTCAGAGTTGATCAGCTTAGTTCGGCAAGATTGCGGTTCTTGTCATGGCTTGACATTGAAGGGGGGCTTAGGTCCCGCCTTATTGCCAGCCACCCTCAAGGATACGCCCGCCGATAGTTTGAAAGCCACCATCTTGTATGGCCGTAACGGAACCGCGATGCCGCCCTGGCAGCGCTTCTTAACTGAGGCAGAAGCTGAATGGATAGTGTCACAGTTACAAAAAGGATTTCCTCTTGAAAAATAAACCTTTGGCCGCCGTATTGCTGGTAGCCTTCGTTGTGTTACTGAGCGGCTGCGCCAGCCCTACCTTGCGTGGTACGGGTGACTTGGGCGTGGTGATCGAGCGTGCTTCAGGCAGCGTGCAGATTGTCGATACCAGTAAGCTGGTTTCAATTGCTACGGTGCAGGGTTTGGGCGACCTGTCGCATGCCTCGCTGGTGTATTCGCGTGATGCGCGCTATGCCTATGTGTTTGGGCGTGATGGCGGGTTAAGTAAAGTTGACTTATTGCGCGGGGTAATAGAGCGCCGGATTGTGCAGGCTGGCAATAGCATTGGCGGCGCGATTTCGCAAGATGGGACGCTGGTCGCGGCACAAAATTATGTGCCGGGCGGGGTCAAGATATTCAAGGCCGATACGCTGGAACTGGTCGCCGATATTCCGGCAGCGTATGGTAACGAGGGCAAATTCTCTAAAGTGGTAGGGCTGGCTGACGCGCCGGGGAATCGTTTTGTCTGGAGCCTGTTTGATGCCGGTGAAATCTGGACCGCGGATCTGAGTAACCCGGGTGCACCACGGGTAACAAAATTTAAAAACATCGGCCGTGAACCCTATGATGGGCTAATCACGCCGGATGGCCGCTATTATCTGGCAGGCTTGTTTGGTGAAGATGGTATGGCCCTGCTTGATCTATGGCATCCAGAACTGGGCGTGCGCCGCATTCTCGACGGCTACGGCAAGGGCGCAGAAAAATTGCCGGTGTTCAAAATGCCGCATTTGCGCGGTTGGGCGGTAGCGGGGCGCTTTGCCTATGTTCCGGCGATCGGCAGGCATGAAGTGTTAATCATGGATACCGCAAATTGGCAAGAAGTTGCTCGTGTGGCGGTGGCCGGGCAGCCGGTGTTTGTGATTGCGCGTCCGGATGGCCGGCAGATCTGGGTGAATTTCGCCTTCCCCGATAATGCTCAGGTACAGGTGATTGATGTCGAATCACGCAGCGTTGTTCAGCATTTAGAGCCAGGCAAGGCGGTGCTGCACATGGAATTTACCCCGCGTGGCGAAGCCGTCTGGATTTCGGCACGCGACGATAATCGCGTGGTGGTGTATGACACGACCAGCTTTGCCAAACGGATTGAATTGCCAGCCGCTGCGCCCAGTGGCATCTTCTTTACCAATCGTGCTGCGCGCATCGGGTTTTAAGATGAATGCGCCGCTAGACTTAATCCGCCCGCCTGAGCCATCGGCCGCATTTGAATTTAATTTGCTCAATGCATTTCAGCGCGATTTTCCTTTGATCTCACGGCCGTTTGCGCACCTCGCCAGCCAGTTAGCCACCGACGAGGCGAGCGTGCTTGCTTGCTTGCGTAACTTGCAGCAGCGCGGAACTATCAGCCGCGTCGGCGCGGTGTTCCGGCCCAACTCGGTAGGCGCGAGCGCATTAGCTGCATTGGCGGTGCCGGCGGAACGTCTGGCCGAAGTGGCTGCCTATGTCAGTGCGCAGGCAGAAATCAATCATAATTATGAACGCGAGCATCACTACAACCTCTGGTTTGTAGCCACCGCAGCGACGCTGGAACATTTGCATGCCGTCTTGCATGAGATAGAGCTGGCCTGTGATTGCGGCGCGGTTTTGGTGCTGCCGATGCTGGAAGATTTTCATATTGATCTGGGTTTTGATCTGAGCGCGGCAGGGCCACATTATCGTGAGCAGACGGCACCCATTGTGCCGGAGGCAAGGACCTGTAGCGATGGTATTGCACAACTCGACAGCGCCGAAAAAAGTTTGTTGGTGGCGCTGCAAAACGGCTTGGCGCTGGTGCCGCAACCCTTCGCCCAGCTTGGTGTCGATGAAAACGACGCCATCGCCACCATCACGCGCTGGAGTGAGCAGGGCGTGATCAAGCGTTTCGGTGTCATCGTACGGCATCATGAGCTGGGCTTTAACGCCAATGCCATGGTGGTCTGGGATGTGCCCGACGCTGTGGTCAGCGCAGTGGGCCGGTGCATCGCGGCTTCAGGCCGGGTCACGCTGTGCTATCGCCGCCCAAGACTATTGCCGCACTGGCCTTACAATCTGTTTTGCATGATCCACGGCAAAGACCGCTCTGATGTTGAAGCACGGATCACCGCGCTGGCCGAGGCGTGCGGATTAGATCAGTATGTGCACACGACCTTGTTTAGCCAGCGCCGCTTCAAGCAACGCGGCGCACATTATATGAACTTGGCAGCGGCAGGTGTATCAACTGCGCATCTAGCCAAATTAACAAAGACAAACCATGGATGAACTCGATCGCGCCATCATCAATCATTTACAAGGTGGCTTGCAGGTCTGCGAGCGGCCTTATCTGGTCGCTGCCAATGAACTCGGCATCAGTGAAGATGCGTTAATCACGCGCTTGGCCAGTCTGCTCGAGCGCGGCATACTGACCCGCATCGGGCCCTTGTTTCAGATCGAACGGGCGGGCGGTGCATTTACCCTGGCTGCCTTGCATGCGCCGGCCGAGCATTACGACACCATCGCCGCCAAAGTTAACGCCTTGCCGGAGGTGGCGCATAATTATGAGCGCGAGCATGAACTCAATATGTGGTTTGTCGTTGCCACTGAAACGCCACAGCAAATCGTTGAAGTCATCAGCGCGATAGAGCAAGACACCGGATGTGCCGTGTTTAATTTTCCTAAAATGAAGGAATATTTTGTTGAGCTGAAACTACGGGCATGAACAAAAAATTACTATGAGTAATATAGAAAACAGCATTATTGACCGCGCCATCATCGTCGCCACCCAAGGCGGCCTGCCGCTGGCGGCACGTCCTTACCATGTGCTGGCCGAGCAATTGCAGATCAGCCCCGAACTGCTGATGCAGCGCATGCGCCATATGCAAGACCGCGGTGTGATACGCCGCATCGGCGTGGTGCCGAATCACTACGCGCTAGGCTATCGCGCCAATGGCATGTCGGTCTGGGATGTGCCCGATGAAATGATCGATCAGTTGGGCGAACGTGTCGGTAACTTGCCTTTCGTCAGTCATTGCTACCGTCGCCCGCGCCATTTGCCGCAATGGCCGTATAACTTGTTTGCCATGGTGCACGGCAAAACCCGTGACGAAGTCGAAACCCAGGTCGCCAGCATTGCCGCCCTACTGGAAGAATTACAGGGCGAACCGGTACGCGCCCACCAAGTCTTGTACAGCACCCGTATTCTGAAAAAAACTGGCCTGAGGTTGTCCGCCAAAACCGCGCCAACTCAGCAAACTCAGCCAACAGCATAGAGGAAAAAAATCATGTTTCGTATCAGCCAATACATGCGCGAAATCGCCAGCCCAACGCCACTCGGCCCCAAGCGTAATCCGCCCGGCCCAGTCGTGATCTGGAATCTGATCCGCCGTTGCAATCTCACTTGCAAGCACTGTTATTCGATTTCTGCCGACAAGGATTTTGCCGGTGAACTGAGTCTGGATGAAGTCAATGCCACCATGGACGATCTGAAGAGCTTCGGCGTGCCGGTGCTGATTTTGTCTGGCGGCGAGCCATTATTGCGTCCTGATATTTACGACATCGCGCGCCGTGCCAAGCAGATGGGTTTTTATGTCGGCCTGTCGACCAATGGCACCCTGATCGATGAAAGCAATATCGAGCAAATCGCTGCCATCGGCTTTGATTATGTCGGTATCAGCCTCGACGGGATGCGCGAAACGCATGATCAATTCCGCCGCAAAGAAGGCGCGTTTGACGCCTCATTGCACGGCGTGCGTCTGTGCCGCGATGCCGGGATCAAGATTGGCGTGCGCTTCACCCTGACGCAAGATAATGCGCACGATCTGCCCGCCTTGCTGAAACTGGTAGAAGACGAAGGCATCGATAAATTCTATTTATCGCACCTCAATTACGCCGGGCGCGGGAATAAAAATCGTGGTCACGACGCTTTCTTGCAGACTACCCGCGACGCGATGGATTTGCTATTTGATACTTGCTGGGACTACCTGCAGCGCGGTTTGGAAAAAGAATTTGTCACCGGTAATAACGATGCCGATGGCGTCTATCTGCTGCAATGGGTGCGTGCGCGCTTCCCTGAACGCGAAGCGGCACTGCGCGCCAAGCTGGCGCAATGGGGCGGCAATTCGTCAGGTGTGAATGTCGCGAATATCGATAATTTAGGTGTCGTTCATCCCGACACTTTCTGGTGGCACTACCCGCTGGGCAATGTGCGCGAACGTCAATTTTCTGATATCTGGACCGATGTTTCTGATCCGCTGATGGCTGGCCTGAAAGCTGTGCCGCGCCAGATCAAGGGCCGTTGCGGCGAATGCCGCTATTTTGATGTTTGCGGCGGTAACACCCGGGTGCGCGCACTGCAACTGACTAACGACCCATGGCAAGAAGATCCTGCCTGTTACTTGTCTGACGAAGAAATTGGCGTTAGCGGCGACCGTGAACGCGTCAAACTGGCGCCGTATATTCCGATTCGCGGCGTAAAGGTAGCATGATGGGGGCGTCTTTGAATAAGCTGTTATTGGTTTTGCTGGGCTTGCATGCAGCGTCGGTGTTGGCAGCGGGGGGGGAGATTGGCGGTCATGCGCTGTATCAGGCCAATTGCGCTTCTTGCCATGGCGCAGACCGTTTGGGCAGCAATGGTCCTGCCTTATTGCCCGGTAATCTGGAACGCTTGCGCCGTCCGGAGGCGGTTAAAACCATCAGCGAAGGGCGCATCGCGACACAGATGCCGGGTTTTGGCGACAAACTCAGCACAGAACAAATCAAGGCACTCACCGAGCTGATCTACACCCCGCTAGCCACCACGCCGGAGTGGGGCGTCAAAGAGATGCAGACCTCGCGCATCGTGCATCAGGCTGGCAAACTGCCGGATCAGCCCGTGTTCAAGGCCGACCCGCTCAATTTGTTTGTCGTGGTCGAGCTGGGCGATCATCACGCGACGATTTTGGATGGCGACAAGTTTGAACCCATCACGCGCTTTGCTACCCGCTACGCATTGCATGGCGGCCCCAAGTTTTCACCGGATGGCCGCTACGTGTATTTTGCCTCGCGTGATGGCTGGGTCGCCAAATACGACATCTGGAATCTGAAACTGATCTCAGAAATACGCGTCGGCATTAACACCCGCAATATGGCAGTCTCCAGCGACGGGCGCTACGCCATGATCGCCAATTATCTGCCGCACACCATGGTGGTGCTGGACACCCGGGATCTGACGCCAATTAAAGTCATCGACGTCAAAGACGACAGCGGCAAATCCTCTCGCGTTTCGGCCGTGTATGATGCCGCCCCGCGCAAGAGTTTTATCGCTGCCCTCAAAGATATTCCTGAGGTGTGGGAATTTAGCTATGACGAGCAGATTACCCAGACCAACAGCACCGGCACGCCATCGTTTCAGCCACGCCGCCTGCGTCTGGAGGATTATCTCGACGATTTTTTCTTCGATGGCAGCTATAAGCACTTGATCGGTTCATCACGCGGCGGAGTCGGGCAGGTCATTGATCTCGATGCGGGAAAAAAGATCACCAGTGTTACCTTGCCAGGCATGCCGCATCTGGGTTCAGGCATCACTTGGGACTATCAGGGCAAGCCAGTGCTGGCAACGCCCAACTTGAAAGAAGGCGTGGTCACCGTGGTCGATATGACGAGCTGGAAAATAGAAAAACAAATTCCTACCTTAGGCCCAGGTTTTTTCATGCGTAGCCACGAAAACACGCCCTACGCCTGGGTTGATGTGTTTAACGGGACGAAAGACCGGGACGTGATCCAGATCATTGACAAGCAAAAACTGGAAGTCATCGCGCAACTGCGGCCGAGCCCGGGCAAAGTCGCGGCCCACACTGAATTTACCCGCGACGGTAAATATGCCGTCGTCAGCATCTGGGAAAATGACGGTGAACTGGTGATTTACGACGCGCAAACCCTGCAGGTAGTCAAACGCATCCCGATGAAAAAACCTAGCGGAAAATATAACGTCTTCAATAAAATTTCACGTTCCGCCGGGACCAGTCATTAAAGCGTAGCAGATATTAAAAATCAAAGAGAGACCATTGACAGAGATCAACGGTTTGAAAATTAAACAGGCTCATACTGAGTTTATTCAATTTTTAAGGAGCACTCAATGAAACTGTTAAGCGATCTATTTTCTACCGATTCTGGTCGTGCGAGTATTGCCGGGATTGCCTTCATGCTGGGCATGGGGGTATTTTTCATCCGATTTTTCTTGCGTAAGATGGAAGAAGAGACACGCGCTGAAGAGCAAAAAAATAAGAAATAAGATATTCCTCTGATCGATTCCACTGGCGATGATCGCCATAGTCGAGAACGCAGCTCTTGAGCGCCAAGCTCTGGCTGCGAATCTAGGGCTACGAATCTAGGGCTACTCACTTTGCTGCTTTAAAAAGTTTAAACCGCATGAGCCATTGTCAGCGCTGGCCAGGCAGAGTAAATGAAGTCAGTCTGTATGCGCAGGCATCCCCCAAAAGATTTGGACAGGATTCAGTACGATTAATTTGTTGTATAATCAAATTGTTCGCAATTAAATTGCCAGCAATATTATTGATTATTATTTCTGCCTGATTCCTCCATTTTTAAAGATTGACATCATGATGACTAAAAAAAGCAAACTCTCATTACCGTTATGCAGCGTTGTTGCAGTTCTCTCCTTGCTGTTGTTTGGCAATGCTATTGCCGGCAATGCCGGTGATGGGAAAAAGATGAATGTCGACAACAGCACTTTCCATTGCATCACGGACATGACGCCGGTAAAGCATTTTTACGTCGACAACTTACAGGGCAATCTGAAGGAAACCGTAGCGGTAGCAAAGTCGGAAAAGGGGGGCATCTATCCGACTGGTTCAGTGGTGCAACTGGTGCCTGGCGAAGTGATGGTGAAACATGGCCCCGGGTACAATCCGGCGACGCATGACTGGGAGTATGTAGAGTTGGATGTTTCTAAAGACGGCTCCTCGATTCGCAAACGCGGTTTTGTCGATGTCATCAATCGTTTTGGCGGCAATTGCTTTGCCTGCCATGCCAAGGCCAAGCCTGAGTTTGATTCGGTCTGCGAGACCGGGCACGGTTGCGATGCCATTCCGTTGACCCGTCCGATGATACACGCGATCCAGAACAGCGATCCGCGCTGCAAGTTGCACCAACTGACGGATGAAGACATGAAAGCATTGAAGCAACTGGAAGCTTTTCAAAGAGCGGCAGCTGCAAAGTGATCTTCGTTTAACTTTGCCTTGGGCGCTCTTTTTTTGCGCATATCGACGCATTTGCCGAATCAATCCTAATGTCATACTAATATCGCCTGTGGTACGCTCAGCAGATGATAAAAATAGCGCGATTATTCACCTCACCGGGCCAGGCTGCCAGAGATAGTATTTTTCTCGTATTGCTATTGGGTGCGGCAACGGCCTGTGCCTTCATGCTCGACCATTATGTCTCGCTGACCAGTCAGGCCATGTTGTTTGTCCTGGCTGTCGCTATTGCCTCATATCGTCTGGGCTGGATCGCCTCGGTCGTTGGTGCTTTCGCTGCTGTGGCCACACTGAATTTCTTTTTTGTCCCGCCGCGCTGGACTTTTCAGGTCGATCGATCTGAGAATTTTATCGCCCTGTTGACGATGCTGGTGGTCGCGCTGGTGATTAACAGGCTGGCTTCCGGCATGCGCCGTGAGACCGAGATCGCGCATCTTAATGAGCGGCGCGCCAGCCAATTACAGCGCCTGGCGATCGATTTATCCGATGCGAGTACGGCGCCCGATGTGCAGGCACTCGGGCAGCGTGCGCTGGACGATGCTTTTCCCGGCACTAATCTGCTGTGCCTGATCGGGGCCGACGGCGAACTTGATAGCGGGCCTGAACTGGCCGCCTCGGTGCGCGATGGTTTGCTCTGTTGCATGAAAGAGTCTGCCGTACTGGGGGCCGGGACTGGCCGTTGGTCTGACCTGGATGCCTGGTATCTGCCGCTGGGGGATCTGCGCCAGGGAGGGCAGATCAGCGGTGCCGTCTGCATACAAGCGGTTGGTGCCGATGACGACGCGGGACGCGAGCATGCGAGCGCCTTATGCACGATACTGGCGCAGGCCCTGTGGCGCCTGCGTCTGAGCGCAGAGATGCTGGTGGCCCAGCGTGAGGCGCAGCGGCAACAATTGCAGGGGATATTTTTAGCCGCGATTTCACATGATTTGCGCACGCCGCTGGCGGTCGTGGTCGGTGCCGCTTCCGCCTTGCAACTCCAGCGCGACAAACTTAGCCCGGCAGAACAGCAGCGCTTGCTGGCCAGCATCGTCAGCGAAGCCACGCATTTGTCGACCATTACCGAGAACACGCTGCAACTGGTGCGCCTGTCGAATGCCACACAAACGCTGGCACGCGACTGGGAATCGATGGAAGAGATCATCGGCAGCGTGCTGGCACGGACGCGCCAGTACGATCCGGCCCGGCGCATTCGGTCTACCGTGCCGGAGAGCTTGCCGCTGGTGAAGGTCGATCCGGTACTGATCGCACAATTGATCGCCAATCTGCTCGACAATGCGCTGAAATATACCGATCAACCGATTCATCTGGTGGTCAGCATGAGTACTCACGCCGGCGCACAGCAGATGCTGGTATCCGTCAAAGACCGCGGTGCGGGTATTTCTGAGGCGGATCAGCGCGGTATTTTTGAGCCGTATGCCCGCGGCGATCATGCCGATCGCACCAGCCAGCGTGGTTCTGGTTTGGGCTTGGCGGTATGCCGCGCGATTGCAGAGGTGCATGGCGGCAGCTTGGTCTTGCGCCGCCGCACTGGCGGCGGCAGCAGCTTTACGTTGAGCTTACCAGTCGATCTCCAGCAACCCAGTACCGTAGAAGAACAGGCCGGAGAATTGCCATGAGCATGCGTGTGCTGATTGTCGAAGACGACAAAGAGATCAGGGCGCTGATGCGCGCCTCGCTGTCAGTTGAAGGCTTTACGGTACAGACCGCGGTGTCGCTCAGTGAAGCCAGTGCGCTGTTAAAAAATGATTTGCCGGATGTCATGGTGCTGGACTTGGGTTTGCCCGATGGCGATGGCGTCGATCTGGTGCGCGAGGTGCGCAAACGTCACAGTTTACCGATTCTGGTGGTGTCGGCCAGGCACCAGGAGGCGCAAAAAATCCAGTTGCTTGACGCCGGGGCTGACGATTACCTGACCAAGCCGTTTAGCGTAGGCGAACTGCTGGCGCGTATCCGCGTCGCCTTGCGCCACCGTGGCACCACGCTGGCGGCGGCCGTGACCGAGTATGCGCTGGATGATTTGCGCGTCGACCTGAATGCGCGTTTGGTACAGCGCAAGGGCGCGCAGCTGCATCTGACCAAGACCGAATTCAACTTGCTGGCACGGCTGGTACGCAGCAGCGGCAAGGTGGTGACGCACCGGCAATTGCTGGCCGATGTCTGGGGCGATGAATTCATTGAGCATACCCATTATTTGCGCCTGTATATGGCGCAATTGCGCGCAAAAATCGAAGACAATCCGGCCGAGCCGCGCTATCTGCTGACCGAGACCGGTGTCGGTTATCGTTTGGCGGCGGCGTAGTTACGCACGATAAATTTCGCACGATTTTCACGCAATTTCATTTTTCCTTATGCTTTCCTAATGCGCCGGGCAGGATAGTGACAACCTGTTCCACCTTTTTAGATCATCATGAGTAAAAATTCTAGTCGCGAAAGCGTCGCCGCACTGACCCTGGGAGCGTTGGGCGTCGTGTATGGCGACATCGGTACCAGCCCCTTGTACACCATGAAAGAGGTATTTAGTCCGGCCATCGGCGTACCGCTGGATGCGAGCCACCTGATCGGCGCGGTCTCGGTGATTTTCTGGGGCCTGATGATGGTAGTCACGCTCAAATACGTGTTGCTGATCTTGCGTGCCGATAACCGTGGCGAAGGCGGCATCATGGCGCTGACCGCACTGGCGGCCAAGGCGGCCGGCACTACCGGGCCGCGCCGCGTGATCTTGTTGCTGACCGGCGTGTTTGGCGCCGCCTTGTTTTACGGCGATAGCATCATCACTCCGGCGATTTCTGTACTCAGTGCGGTCGAGGGGCTGGAAGTGGTTTCGCTCGGGTTTAAACCTTATGTGTTGCCAATCTCGATCACCGTTTTGATCGCTCTGTTTGCGATGCAGCGCTATGGCACGGCCGTGGTCGGCAAACTGTTTGGGCCAGTGATCGTGCTGTGGTTTGGCGTGCTGGCGGTGACGGGGATGATGGAAATTATCCGGCAGCCGGCGATCTTGGCGGCACTCAATCCACTCAATGCGCTACGTTTTTTAACCTCACAGGGCTGGCATATTTTTGTCGTGGTGGGTGCCATCGTGCTGGCGTTTACCGGTGCCGAAGCGCTGTATGCCGATATGGGGCATTTTGGCAAACGGCCGATACAACTCGCTTGGGCGGGTATGGTGTTGCCCGCTCTGGCGATTAACTACATGGGGCAGGGCGCATTGCTGATGCGCGATCCTTCCGCCATCGAAAACCCGTTTTTTCATCTGTTCCCGCAGAGTTTGCTGATTCCTGCCGTCATGCTAGCGACGGTGGCTACCGTGATCGCGTCGCAGGCGGTGATCTCCGGCGCCTATTCGATGACCAAGCAAGCGATGCAAATGGGCTTGCTGCCACGGATGCAAGTGCACTTTACCTCCGCCAAGGAAATGGGCCAGATCTACATGCCCGGCGTAAACTGGATATTGCTTGCCGGTGTGTTATTGGCGGTAGTCGGTTTTGGTAATTCTTCTGCGATGGCGGCTGCGTATGGGATCGCGGTCACGGTGACGATGCTGATCACGACGATTTTGACTTTCTTCGTGATCCGCCATGGCTGGAAAATCCCTCTGCCGCTGGCGCTGGGCGCTACCGGTGTCTTCCTGACGCTGGACATCTTGCTGGTGCTGTCTTGCTCGCTGAAGTTTTTTCAGGGTGGCTGGTTTCCGCTGGCGATGGGCGGCGCGATCTTTTTGGTGATGGCAACCTGGCGCCGTGGCCGTGAACTGCTGATCGACAGCATACGTCACAACGATCCGGAGCTGCTGCCTTTCATCACAGCCTTGTCCGCCGACAGCATGCCGCGCGCTTCACGTACTGCTGTGTATGCAGTCGCCAACCCGGACACCGTGCCGCAGGCCCTGATGCATAACCTCAAGCATAACCAGGTGCTGCATGAGCGCAATCTGATTTTGACGGTCGTGTTCCACGACGTGCCTTGGGTACCGTTTGAAGAGCGGGTGCAAGTCGAGCCGCTGGCCCCGGGATTCTGGAAAGTGAAAGTGAATTACGGTTTCAAAAATACCCCCGATATCCCGAAAGCGCTGGAGCTGTGTGCCGCGCATGGCCTGGCGCTGAACCTGTTTGAAAGTTCGTACTTCCTGAGCCGCGAAATCGTGGTGCCGACCAAAGGCACCGGCATGACGCACTGGAGAGAAATCCTGTTTGCCCTGATGTCACGCAACTCCGGCAGTGTGGTGGATTTCTTCCGCTTGCCAAACAATTGCGTGATAGAGCTGGGTACGCGGGTACAAATCTGACATCTATTTTTTGAAAATGGGCAGGCTGGGTGCGCATATTCCATGCGGTTCTTCAGCCACTCACCTCTGCAGGCCGCATGGGATATGCGTGACGGGCCTGCCGTGTTTTAAATTTTTTGACACGGCAGCCAGGCATAAAAAAAGGTCGCTGTAGGCGACCTTTTTTGCCGAACTTGCCGCGCATTAGCATCAGCCGAATCCGGCCAAGGCTAATGCAAGCTTATCCTAGCCCAGCTTTTTCACCACCACGCAACCAATCGAATACCCCGCGCCAAACGAGCAGATTACGCCGACTGCGCCTGTGGCCAGGTCTTCCTGATTTTTATGGAAAGCGATGATGGAGCCCGCCGATGAGGTGTTGGCATACGTATCTAAAATCGTTGGCGATTCTTCTGGCGTGGCATCGCGCCCCAGTATCATGCGAGCAATCAGCAGGTTCATGTTCAGATTGGCCTGATGCAGCCAGAAACGCTTGATGTCGGGGATGGCGATGTCGGCCGCTTGTGCGGTCGACGTGATCATCGCGGCAGCCATCGGGCAGACGTCTTTGAATACTTTGCGACCTTGCTGGCGGAACAGCTTGTCGGGCTTGCCTATGCCGGATTCATCGGCGCGATTCAAGAAGCCGAAATTGTTACGGATGTTGTTGGAGAATTGGGTTTTGAGTTTGACGTTGAGGATTTCAAACTGATGCTTGGAGGTAGCCAGATCGGCGCGCTCTAATAATATCGCAGTACAGGCATCGCCAAAAATGAAGTGGCTGTCGCGGTCGCGCCAGTTCAGGTGGCCGCTGGTGACTTCTGGGCTGACGACTAACACGGCGCGCGCTTGGCCGCTCAGGATGGCGCTGACGGCCGCCTGAATGCCGAAGGTGGCAGAGGAGCAGGCCACGTTCATATCAAAACCATAACCGTCGATGCCGAGTGCACTTTGTACTTCGACCGCAATCGCCGGGTAAGCGCGTTGCAGGTTGCTGCAGGCGACGATCACGGCATCCACATCGGCCGCAGTACGGCCGGCGCGTTCTAGTGCCTGCAGAGAAGCGGCGACGGCCATTTCACACATGACCGACGGTTCATCATCGCTGCGCTCGGGGATGCGCGGTACCATGCGGTTGATGTCCAGGATGCCTTGCTTTTCCATCACAAAGCGCGATTTGATGCCGGAGACTTTTTCGATGAATTCGACGCTCGATGCTTCCAGGGCGGTGACGCTGCCGTCGGCAATCGCGCCGGCGTTTTGGACATTAAATTGCGCGACATACGCGTTAAAGCTGGCGATCAGCTCTTCGTTCGAAATCGAGTTGGGTGGGGTAAACAGACCGGTGCCGCTGATGACTACTTTGCTCATCGTATTACTTTCTTATGGAGGTGGGCGCGAGGCGCGACCCTGTCGCTCAATTTTACACAATTTTGTCCGGCTTGGCGCCAGTGCCGGGCTGAATTAGCGTACATTTTTGAATGTTGTAAGTAGGCGCTTACACAGCTTGATGTGCCTGTAAATACCGTATATTTATCAAAAAAATACTAGATCTCAGTTGTAATACAAGTTGTTATCTAAGCTGTCATACCAGCTGATTTTTATGATGCATCAAATGGTCTTCTATAAAACTGGTAATAAAATAATAACCATGGTCATAACCCGCATGTTGACGTAAATTTAAGACTTGCTGGACGCCGGAGCAAGCGGCGGCAAACAAGGCCGGATGCAATTGTTCCGCCAAAAACTGGTCGGCCAAACCCTGGTCAATCAAGATGCCATGCGGATACGGTGCCTCGGTTTGCGCCTGCATTAATGCCGTGGCATCGTAGTCGCGCCAGCTGTTTTCATCGGCGCCAAGGTAGCCGGTAAATGCCTTGCGGCCCCACGGACTTTGCATCGGTGCGGCGATAGGCGCAAACGCAGATACGCTTGCAAACAAGCTGGGATGGCGCAACGCCAGCACCAGCGCGCCATGCCCGCCCATAGAATGCCCCATGATGCCGATGCGCCGTGCATCTAGCGGCAATGTAACTTTCAGCAGGGGTATCAGCTCATCAACCAGATAACTGTGCATGCGATAGTGGCGGCTCCAGGGTTGCTGCGTTGCATCCAGATAAAAGCCGGCACCGACGCCAAAATCCCAGGCGTCGCTGTCGCCGGGCAAGTTGGCACCGCGCGGGCTGGTGTCGGGCGCGATCAAAATCAAGCCTTCGCGTGCGGCAACCGCTTGCGCTCCGGCTTTGATCATGAAGGTTTCTTCGGTGCAGGTCAGCCCAGCCAAATACAGAATGGCGGGGCAAACTGTACCGGCCAGCGCCTGCGGCGGCAGATACACCGAAAAACGCATGGGCAGGCCGATTTCTTGGGACGCATGGCGGTAGAAACGCTGTGAGCCACCGTGGCAGCGATGCTCGCTGAGTAGCTCGGGGGGCGACATCAGAACAACACCACCGAGCGTATCGATTCGCCGCTCTTCATTAGATCAAAGCCTTCATTGATGCGTTCCAGCGGCAAGCGATGCGTAATCAGATCGTCGATATTGAGTTTGCCTTCCATATACCAGTCGACGATTTTGGGTACATCGGTGCGCCCGCGTGCGCCGCCGAAAGCAGAGCCTTTCCATTCGCGTCCGGTGACCAGCTGGAACGGGCGGGTGCTGATTTCTGCACCGGCTTCGGCCACGCCGATGATGAAAGATTGGCCCCAGCCTTTATGGCAGCATTCCAGTGCCTGGCGCATTACCTTGGTATTGCCTATGCATTCAAACGAATAGTCGGCGCCGCCATCGGTCAGCTGGACGATGTGATCCACCACGTTTTCTACCTGCGTCGGATTGATGAAATGCGTCATGCCGAATTTGCGTGCCATGGCTTCGCGCCGAGGGTTGATATCGACGCCGATAATCTTGTCGGCCCCCACCATTTTGGCGGCCTGGATCACGTTCAGGCCGATGCCACCGAGACCAAACACCACCACATTGGCGCCGGCTTCGACCTTGGCGCTGAAGACGACGGCGCCGACGCCGGTAGTCACGCCACAGCCGATATAGCAAATTTTGTCAAAAGGCGCATCATCACGCACTTTAGCGACCGCGATTTCCGGTACCACAATGTAGTTGGAAAACGTCGAGGTACCCATGTAATGGAATAAGGGTTTGCCATCCAGGGAGAAGCGTGACGTCGCATCGGGCATCAGGCCGCGCCCTTGGGTAGAACGTATCGCCTGGCACAGATTGGTCTTGCGCGACAGGCAGTATTTGCACTGGCGGCATTCTGGGGTGTACAGCGGAATCACATGATCGCCCTGACGCAAGCTGGTCACGCCGGGGCCGGTATCGACCACGATGCCTGCGCCTTCATGGCCTAAAATTGCCGGGAACAAGCCTTCAGGATCAGCGCCCGACAAAGTGTAATAATCGGTATGGCAAATGCCAGTAGCTTTGATCTCAATCAGCACTTCACCGGCCTGCGGGCCTTGCAGATCAACTTCTTCTATCGTCAGTGGGGCGCCGGCTTTCCAGGCGACTGCGGCTTTGGTTTTCATGGGAGCCTTTTCATTGGTCAATAATAGAAAGGCATTATCTCTGATATGGGCACTTATTGCCGGAGGAAATAAAAAGCGAAAACCCCCGGCCACATTCGCGCTCAGAATTTTCTTTTACATCGCCATATAGCGGCCAGGCCGATGATTCAGCGCGATCGCCAGATTCAGCATCACCGCACCGAGTATCGATGCCAGTAATGCGGTAGGGCTGACCACCAGCAGCGACATCATCACGATCAACACATCCATGCCCATTTGCAGCTTGCCGGCGCGGATGCCGTGCTTGTCTTGCAGATACAGCGCCAGAATATTGATGCCACCCAGGCTGGCCTGATGGCGAAACAGGACGATAAACCCCACGCCCATCAGCAAGCCGCCGATGATGGCAACATAAAATGGCGTCAGCGCGCTTAACTGTATGAGTTTCGGATGCAAGCCAGACATCACCGACACCAGCGCTACCGCGCAAAAGGTTTTCAGCGTAAACCGCCATCCCATACGACGCCATGCCAGCCAGTAAAACGGCAAATTGATCAAAAAGAACACCAGGCCAAAAGACAAGCCGGTGCGATAGTGAACCAGAAAAGCCAGACCCGCCGTACCGCCCGTCAGCAAGCCAACCTGATTAAACATCGCCACTCCCAGCGAGACAAACAGGGTGCCGGTCAAAATTGCCAGTATGTCTTCAAACAAGCTGTGGGGAGCGCTAGCGGGCGTGGCAGTGGTCATGGTGGCGTAAGTCTATCGGTGAGCGAATATCGTTGGCGCAATCGGCACCAATGCGCGAATTGTAAGCCAGAGCGCTGACGCAAAACGGTGGCGGGAACAGTTAGCGCTGGGTTTGTTGATGCGTATCAAATCGGGCTGATTTCGAGAGAATATTCGGACTATTTTAAGATTTTCTATCGCCCCTTCGCTCACGCATATCCCCTGCGGGTTTCCAGCCTGCCTGCTCGCTAAGCCGCATGGGCTATGCGTCCTGGGCCTATGTCATTTTAAAATTCGTATAACGTCAAACCCAGTGCCAAATCATTTTCAGCGGGAAATGATAAATGCGGTGAAAATAGCGGCTGCACTTTTGTCCAATCCCGCGCAACGGTAGCGCGGCTCACCCTGAAATGAGAAGCATGGCCACCCATCAAGCGATCATCGGTAAGTTTCTCCAAGGCTCCACCATGCGTCATGTGGTCACCATGACTGCAACTAGCTCTATCGGCTTGATTGCCGTGTTTTTGGTCGATGTGTTGAACCTGTTTTATATTTCGCGGCTGGGCCAGCAAGAACTGGCGGCGGCGGTCGGTTATGCCAGTACCTTGCTGTTTTTTCATACCTCGATTGCCATCGGACTGTCGATTGCCGCCACGGCACTGGTGTCGCGCGCGATCGGCTCGGGTGGCTATGTCGCGGCCAGGCAATGGGCTGCCACGGCGCTGATCCTGATCGGAGTCATCAGTACACTGCTGGCCGTAGCGACTTATCCGCTGCTGGGAAGCCTGCTGGAAATGCTCGGTGCACGGGGCGAAACGGCACGGCTGGCGCAGCGCTTTTGCGCCATGATTTTGCCGTCTATTCCGCTGCTGGCGCTGGGCATGTGCCTCAGTGGCTTGTTGCGCGCAATGGGCGATGCCAAGCGTGCCATGTACGTCACCCTGGGTGCGGCGGCGGCCACGGCAGTGCTTGATCCGCTGTTTATTTTTGGCTTTGGCTTGCGCCTTGACGGTGCCGCCTATGCCAATATCTGCGCGCGTGTGGTGTTGATCGGTATCGGTTTGCATGGCGTATTGAGGATACATCACCTGTATGCGCGGCCGAGTCGCGAGGTCTTTTTGCGTGGATTGAAACCCTTCATGGCGATAGGGCTGCCGGCGATTTTGACGCAGGTCGCGACCCCGGTCGGGAATGCGGCGGTGACGGCGGCGATTGCCAAATATGGCGATGATGCCGTGGCGGGCTGGGCCGTGGTCGGACGCCTGATTCCGGTTGCGTTTGCCGGGCTGTTTGCGCTGTCCGGTGCGGTCGGGCCGATACTCGGCCAGAATCTGGGTGCGCAACAATATGACAGGCTGCGCTCCACCATGCGCGACAGCCTGCGGTTTACGCTGATCTATGTACTGGTAGTCTGGGCCTTACTTGCATTGGGCAGTCAGCAGATCGCCCATGCCTTCGGTGCGCGCGGCCTGGGGCATGACATCATCATCTTCTTTTGCCTGTATATGGCCGGCAGTTTTTTGTTTAACGGCTGCCTGTTCGTGGCAAACGCCGCCTTTAATAATCTTGGCTTTCCTTTGTATTCAACCATGCTGAACTGGGGCCGGTCCACGCTGGGAGTGATTCCTTTCGTCTGGCTTGGCAGCCAGTGGTATGGTGCCATCGGCGTGCTGGCAGGCTATGGCCTGGGAGTGGTGTTTTTTGGTGTGGCAGGTGCCTGGCTGTGTTTTCATGTGCTGGGCAAGCTGGAGCGGGATACTGCTGAATCGGCGATGGTGCAGTAAGTTATCTGCAGCGCTTGCGCCGCGCGTGTGGCGGGGCACAAGCGGAAATTTATCATTGCTATGCAAATAGGGAGTAAGTAAGGCATGGCTGACCATACCGATGTTCGCAGAGGCTTTCTTGAATGCCGTCATACCATACAAAATGTACGTCGAGATTTTCCAGAATGGCACTTAGGCAGGGCACGCTATGCAATGTGGGCAATCGACCTTGATTGCCCTGCGGTACGTCTGCAGGTCGCTACTGCAGAGCAACATCTCGCCGATCTGCTTCTTGACGGGTATCGCCGTCAACCCCATCTCACCTTAACTCTCTGCGGTTTTCCGAGTCACATACGGGAGCACGCAGACGACTTCGGGGTGGAAAATCTTGAGGCCCAGATAGAGGCACTGCGCCGGGCTCGTCTCAAGCCATTTGAAATCGAAATCGGCGCTTTGGCTAGTTTTTCCTCTGCCCCATTTTTTCATATTAGCGATGCCAGCGACGGCATCTCTGCTCTGCGTGCTTGCCTCACCTCAGTTGAGCTGGACGACCGGGGGGCGGACTACACTGCTCACGTTACGGTTGGCCTCTATTCCGGTACGTGGCCAAGTGAGGCGGTGAGTATTCGGCTCGATACCTTCCCGCGTTGCGATACATCACGCTGTCTAATTCATCGCATTAGCCTGATGAGTTATGCAGCTGCTGAAATCGGCGGGCTATTGACGACCATCGCTGACTACCATTTTGACCAGGCTGAAATCGAATGGCACGAAACAGCTTTTTTTAAATGAGGAACCAGGGTCTGATTCAGGTTGCGCCTGTTGTTCGGCAGGTAGGCTGACCCAGCCCAAGGTGTCTCAATGTTCTGGACGTGGCGTCTGGCGAATGACGCTTTAGTCCAAAGATATATTTGTTTCACTTTACGCTGCAACTAAGGCGACCGATCAAGAATCGCATGGACGTAAAAAAGCCCGCACATTGCGGGCTTTTTGCTCTTTTTGCTCTTTTTGCTCTTCTTGCTATTTTGTGATTACTTCAAGAACTTCCGGCGCGACAAGGCTAATCCCGCTAATCCAAGCCCAAGCAAAGCCAGCGAAGCCGGCTCCGGCACAACACTTGATGTTACGCTAAATGAGGCATTCTGGGTGTGGAGTTGCCAGCCCGGATAACCGAGAGGGGCTGCGATCATTTGCATCGTGACCGTCGGATTACTTGACCAATCGATGTTGCTGAGTGCTAAGTTGAGGCTGCTCAGCGCGGTAGGGTACGCGGATATAGCAAAATTTTGTGTAGTCGTATAGTGATAGGCGCCCGCAACGTGTTGGCCCCAGAGGTTAGTGCCATTGTCGAACAGACCGATAAAAATTTGATTGCTGCCAGGATCCTCGCCGCCCCAGCCTTGATCAACAAGGGTCGCCGTGCTGGTAAGATCGAGGACGGTATTTGTCCCGGTTGCGAGAGTCACGGTTCCCAATTGTTGCCACGCCCAACCGCCGTAGGAGTCGGCGTTTGCAGGTGCCGTCGTTTGAACTACAGAAGCGAATGCTGACGTGGCAAAAGCGCCAGCCAAAACAAGGCCGAGTGTCATTTTTTTTAGTGAGTACATTGTTAATTTCTCCGGGTAATTGTCATCAGGAACAATAAGTTTAATATAAGCAATTAACATGCCATTAAGAAATATTTATTTAAAACAATGACTTACGGAAAGTAAAATTGAATAATGCGCTAAAGTGTAAAAAATTTCGACATAAAATTAATATTATGTCATGCTAAAAAAAATTTGACAGGCAGGCCGATAAAGAGCCCAACGTGTTTCCATATAAGTTGAGTTGAATAGACGGGCGAATTATCAGACTTCAGCTCAGTACTATATGTTTTGTGCCGCATCGAAGTAGGGTTAAAAGAATTCAAAAGTGACCAGGCCCAGCGCGCATATCCCATGCGGGTTTCCAGCCGGTCTGGCCTGCAAGCCGCATGGGCTATGCGCGCCGGGCGTGCCGCTATGATGAAATTTCCTGCTACAGATGTCATTTGGCGTGGACGGGGATTTTTTGATATACGTCAGCACCGCATTATCCCTATAAGTAAATGCCACCACCGGCAACAGATGATTAATCGTCTTGGCGATGAGTTGGCTCTCCTGTGGCCGGCGTCGATCAGGGTGGCGCGGCGTGACATGCCCTGGCGCCCGGCCAAACGTGACGCTGAGGTGTGTGGATATGTGGCTTTATGAATACACCTTAAACCGGGGTAATGGCATTATAATTAGCAAATTATCTATTCATTTTATAAGCACAGGAATCATTAAATTGCTGATCAAACGCTTAATTCCGCTACAAACGCACCTGGACTATGCCGATTCTCGCTTGAAATCGAGTGCTGATGCACATAACAAGAATCGCGTGCTTGATAAGAGAAAAACGCAGGATGCGATCCAGGCGACGTACGTGACTGCGGATGATTTCAATAGCATTTTTGAGCATCGTCAAGATGTCGCTGTACTGCATGATTTGCGATTTTCAGTTCCGGAGGGAAAACTCCATATTGACCATTTGTTTATTACGGATAATTTTCATGTTTTTATTGTAGAGTCGAGAACGGCCGCAACAAAAATTACCCTCAATTCTGATCGGCACTTTACCAGTACCGATGAGCAGGCTGAGGCATGCGCTATTCCTTCACCGATTCATCAATTAAAACTAAACAAAGCCATACTCAAGCGGGTGCTGCGAGGCATGGATTTGCCGACACGCCTGGGCCGTACCTTGACGCCTATTTTTCATAATTTTGTGTTGATCGACTCGCAGGCAATATTGTCAAACAAACTGGGTACTGGCTATGAGTATTTTCTCAGCCCTGAACAATTAATTACATTGATCGATCGGCAGGCGCAGAAAAAATCCTTCCTGCATTTTTTTGACAAAATGTCGACCGGCGCATTACGTGCAATTGCGCGCCAGATCGCGCAATTGCATGTGTCCAAGGAGATCCGGTTCTCGAATAAATTCCGGCACATTGTCATCCCGTCGTTTGATAGCACCGTGCATTGAACCTCGTCGCGATCGGGCGCATGACGGAGTAAGTCTCCCTGTATTTGTTTTACACAGGAAGGCTTCGTCAGATGGCCGCAATTAAACCGGCGTTGATGGATGCTCGCTTTCTGATGGCTCTTTCGGCGGTAGAAAAAAATCCCTCGGGCCAGAGCGAAAACGTTGCCAGATTGTTTTGGATAAGGTTCTTTCTTGCCGGAAGCTGATGCGCCGTGAACGCAGCGCCACCAGCATGGCCAGACTGAAACTCACGCCCAGATTGACCAAGCCTATCAGCATGATGCCTGCGAATGACGTTGCTGCCACTTGCCAGCTCATGTGATGATCTACACCCACTAAGGCAAAAGCAAAATTGGCGCTGGAAAAAGTAATGTGGCGAATATCAATCGGCAATCCAAAAAATGTACCGAACTGACCAATACTACCGAGCATGATGCCAAAGAAGAAATTACCGGCCAGGGCGCCTAGATTATCGCCAATGTAGATAGTCATGCGCTGCAGGCGGGATTCTCCTAACAGACGCTTGAGCCAGGCTAGTTGCCGTAAACGTGCCGGGATGTTGGCGTAACTGGCAGTATTGTCATAGTAGCCCGAGATCAGGCCAGACAAAAACAGACATACCCCGGCAATGGCGGCATGAGGCAAGGCCAGGCTTTTCAGCGGATCAATCTCGTGCAATAAATGGGCTGCTTTTTCAGGGCTCACAAGATGGCTGCCAAAGATGCCATACCAAGCCCAGGCAATGGCATAGGCGGTCGGAATAGCGAGTGCTATATTGCCGACGATGGCAATAAATTGCGAGCGCAATACCCGCACCATCAGTTCCACCAGCTCATCGAGCTTTTGTTTGCCTTCATCAATTGATTTGGCGATCAGCGCGGCCGTCATCGCAGGCTGCTTGGTGGCAATGGTAAAGTGCAGCACGTGGACAAACATGAAGCCGGAAGAATAGTTAAGGCTATACAGGACCGCGTAGCCAAACGGTGCCAGCACTAGTTTGCTGAGCAAAATTTTGATCATCGCCATGAAGCCGACAATGAAGCCGGCACCCATCGCCGAGTTCATCATGGCCAGCCATTCGGCGCGGTTGCCGGTGACATAGTGTTCCCCGCTTTTACCGGCACGTTCTGTCATTTGCAGTGACAGTAATTCGGTATTCGATTGGATCAGCTCGCGCAGGCTGTGACGCTTGTTATCCGCAAATACCAATTCTTTGAATAAGCGCACACCAATCTCCGCGGCATCCTTGGTGCAGCGCGTGTCGAGCAAATCGAGCAAGCTGCGCATGCGCGCTATGCTCTGGGTCAGGCACAATAACAGGCGGGTCAGGCTGATCGAGACACCTTGCACCGCCGCGTTACGGCGTATCTTGATGATTATTTCTTCGCATTGGATCAATAAGACAATGATAGGGCGGGCGTCTTCACGTTGCACCGTTTTATCCACCAGCCATGTACTGTAGCAGCTGATGTAATCGTTGATCTCGTCGTTCTGGCGCAAAAAAGGAGATTCGAAGCGTTCGATGTCAGGATAGTTTCTCACCAGTTCTGACTCTAGTCCTATCGCGCTAATCCGATACGATAAGACATGGATGGCACTGAGCGTTTCTTGTACCAAGGCCGTATACGCCGCACGTGGACGAGGTATTTTGAAGCACAGTGTCGTGATCAGATCGAACCATACCTGGTCTGCCACACCGCTAACCCATTGATGATCCTGTACGTTATTGAACAACTGGCCAAAGATGTCCTTCACATAATCATCGTTGATCAATGGCGGTAAAAATTTTTCAGACATCCTCTGCCAGCCAGCACCCCAAAACCCGGTGTTTTGTGTGATACCGGTATCTGTCAATAAATGCACCAGTTTGCGCGAGACCAGTATCTGTAATAAATAGGTGCTTAATGCACGTTTGCTGCCAGGTTGTTTGTTGAGTACATAGCAAAGCGCGCGAATATTATCGGTCGCCTGTGCGATGTCGTTTATTTTGCCGGGGCGCAGTGCGGCGACCAGTTCGTGTAACAAACCGATGTCGCGATGCGGTGTTTGCTGCTGGTTTTCTTGTGCGATACGCTTAAGAATGTTGTCCATTGATAATGTTTTCTCCAATGATTTCTTGTTTTCGCAAAATGCGGCGAATTTTACTCAATGCCATCAAATATCATCGAGATTTGCTCTTGAACAAATCGATAATATTCAGCGCTTGTATGATGGCCGTCGTTGGATTGAATTTAGTTCTTTCTCAAAAGTGCAGGTGCTAAAACCCGGCAAGATCAATGCTCAGTAATTTCTCTGGTCGCCAAGACGGCAGTCCTCGAAGTGGTTTTTCCAGGCTTTTGACAATGATCATTTGTGCCAGATAGCACGGATACATCAATTGTAGATCACTGAATGTTTTGTTAGTTCCGCAATTGTGCTGCAACTTGGACAGATGTAGTCTACAGTAACGATTTATTGATCTTCATAAGGTTAGGCGTTGAATAATTTATTGTTAGTGATTGCTGCCTTGTTTTTGGTCGCATTGAATGGTTTTTTTGTGGCAGCGGAGTTTGGGCTGGTCAAATTGCGCCAGACACGGGTACGCAGCATTGCCAAATCGGGAGGCGTGCGCGGCCGTTTGCTGGCGACGGTACATCAGCATCTCGATTCCTATCTGTCGGCCTGCCAACTTGGCATTACCTTGGCGTCGCTGGGGTTGGGATGGATAGGCGAGCCAGCTTTTGCCCGCTTACTGGAACCATTTCTGCTGCTGTTGGGGGTGACTTCTCATGAGCTCATTCACGGGATTTCATTCTTCTTCGCTTTTTTTGTCATCTCTTTTTTGCATATTGTAGTCGGCGAGCTGGCACCTAAATCGATGGCGATACGCATGCCAGAAAAAGTGTCACTGTGGACCGCGCCTGCATTGTATGTATTTTATTGGACCATGTATCCGGCCATCTGGGTGCTCAATGTCAGTGCGAATAAAATCCTGACATGGCTGGGGTTAGATACCGGCCATGGTGGTGAAGCGCATTACTCACCGGAAGAGCTTAAACTCATTTTACGCGGCAGTCATTCTAGCAAAAAACTGACGCCGGATGAGTGGGGCATCATGGCACAGATGCTCGACTTTGGTGATTTGGAGATCTCTGATTTGATGCGCCCTATCAACGAAGTGGTCGGCATGTATAAAAATGCATCCTTGCAAGAAAATATGGATACCGCTTCGCGTAATCGATTTAGCCGTTACCCGTATTTTGACAGTGATGACGAAACTGTACTGGGGATGCTGCACCTGAAAGACTTGTTTCTGGCGCAGCAGAATGGCAAGTCCCTGGATGACCTGAGTAAACATCTGCGCCAGGTCGAATATGTGCCGCCAAATATGCCTGCTTTAGAGTTGTTCCGGCGTTTCCGTAAGGGCGCGCCGCATTTTGCTATGGTTGGCTATAAGGGCAGTAAACCGGTTGGATTTCTCACCTTAGATAATTTGCTGAGCGCCCTGGTGGGGCAGATCCGTGATGAGTTTCGGCAGAATGAAAATGACTGGACCCTGCTGGACGATGGCACCTTGATCGGCAAGGGTAGTCTGCCGCTGTTTACTTTAGGCATTGCGCTAGGTATCGATCTCGATAGTGAGGAAGTAGAATCGATCGGTGGTCTGATCATGCTTACTCTGGGTGATATGCCGGTAGAAGGGCAAAAAGTGGAATTCCCGCAGTTTAGTGCGGTCGTCAAAAAAATGAATGGACCACGTATTGTGTTAGTGCGAATACATCCGAAGAAAGTCTGATCGAAGTATCCTTGTAATTTTGGGCTTATATTATTATTTGAGTAAGAGTGGATAGCCACCTGAAGGCAAAACGCACGATGATTTCTAACAACAACTTAGCTAAATTCTCCCGTAGCTTCTGGCTCACTCTGGGCCTGTTCTTGGTTTTTTCTATCCTCTTTGTGATTTACGTGCGCGCCGAAAAGCGGATTGATCGTGTCAATGACTTGCGTTTTCAGTCTTATCAGTTAGCGGCAGAGCTGCGTCAATCCTCCGATGATCTTACCCGCATGGTGCGTACCTATGCTTATACCGGCAACCCCATTTACAAACAATATTATCAAGAAATAATTGATATCCGTGACGGCAAGATTGCCCGGCCACTGGATTACCAGGATAGTTACTGGGATTTGGTATTGGCGGATAGTCGGCATTCTCGTCCTCGCCCTAGTAGCGGGCGGTCGATTGCCTTATTAGATCTGATGCGAGAAGCGGGGATTGCGGATAAGGAATATGAGAAGTTAGCGCTAGCCAAAGCCAATTCAGATGCCCTGACCAAAATCGAATTCGCTGCCATGAAAATTGTGGAGTCAACTACGCCACCTACTGAAGCGAATCTGAATAAGGCGAGCGGCAGTTTGTTCGACGCAAATTATCATCAGGCGAAGGCGGATATCATGCTGCCGATTAGTGAATTTAATCAGCTCATGGAAAAGCGTACGTTGATTGCGGTGCGCAGTGCTGAGCTTGCCGCGCTACAGTTACGCATTGCATTTATCTTATCCGGCCTGCTATTGATCTTGATGTTGTGGCGTCTATATCACGCTTTATATGCGACGCTAGGTGGCGCTGTGAGCGATCTGTATGCGCGCCTTGCACGCTTGGGTAGCGGCGATTTCGCTACTCCTATCCCCATTTCTAAGGGGATGGAAAACAGCGTCATGGGGTGGTTGTCGGTGACACAAACTAAGCTGGCTAACAGCGATGCTGAGCGCAAGAGTGCTGAACAGAGAAACAAACGACTGACTCAGCTTTACAATGCCCTGAGCCAATGTAATCAAGCCATCGTACGTAGCGTCAACGAGACCGAATTATTTGACCAGATTTGTCGTGATACCGTCACCTTCGGTGGCATGAAAATGGCATGGATAGGGCTGATCGATGAAAAAACCAAGCAAATCAAGCCTGTTGCTGCCGCTGGCGAGGGTTTGGATTATTTGACAGATCAAATCGTCTCGATGGATCCTGATAGCCCGCTCGGCCATGGTCCTAGCGGCATTGCCGTGCGTGAAAAACAGCCCTATTGGTGTCAGGATTTTCAAAATGACACCGTGAGCGCAGCATGGCATGACTTGGGCAAAAAGTTTAACTGGAAGGCTTCAGCAGCACTACCTTTGTTTAGAAATGGGCTGGTCATCGGCACCTTTAATCTGTATGCCGGCCTGGTTAACGCCTTTGATGATGAGGCCCGCACACTGCTGATAGAAATGGCGATGGATATCAGTTATGCGTTGAATCGTTTTGAGCTAGAGGCCGGGCGGCAACGCTCACAGCAAATGGAAGAGTTACGCGTTTTCATGCTCGAGCGCGTCACTGGTCCGATGCCGCTCAAAGAGATTTTTCTGCAGGTAACACAAAACCTCGAAACGCTGATCCCCGGTAGTGCCTGTTCCATCCTGTTACTTGACCAGGATGGCCAGCATATACGGATCAGTAGCGCCCCTAGTTTGCCCGATTTTTATAACGTCATGATCGATGGCTTGGCAACCGGCGCGGGAGTCGGTTCTTGCGGGAATACGATGGCAACGGGTGCGCGCACCATCGTTGAGAATATTGCCACGCATCCTTACTGGACAGAATTTAAAGTATTGGCAGAACAGGCCGGACTGGCGGCATGCTGGTCCGAACCGATACTGTCGTCTACGAACAAAGTACTCGGTGCATTTGCGATTTATCATGGTGTACCGGCGACACCAGATAGCTTCCAGCTTCAGTTGCTGGAGATGACGGCGCACTTTATCGCGATTGCGATTGAGCGCAAACAATCAGAAGCGAGCTTGCGCAAGTTGTCGCTGGCGGTTGAGCAAAGTCCTAACGTCATTATTATTACGGATGCAGAAGCGCATATCGAATATGTCAATGCCGCCTTTATCAATAAGAGCGGCCGTACCCTGGCACAGGTGATAGGAAAAAAACCCTCTATATTGCAGTCCGGTAAAACCTCCCATGTCGTTTATGAAGAAATGTGGTCACAGTTAGGGCGCGGTGAAAACTGGCAAGGTGAACTCATCAATCTGTATCAAGATGGTAAAGAACATATTGATTTTGTTCATATCTCACCGATACGTGACGCCAATGGCTGCATCACGAACTTTTTATCAATTCAAGAAGACATTACAGAAAGAAAACGTACCGAGGAACGGATACAAAACCTGGCGCATTTTGACGCGCTTACCGGATTACCCAATCGTGTGCTACTCATGGAACGCGCCAAATATGCCCTCAGCTTGGCGAAACGGACGCCACAGCCGTTGGCAATGATATTTCTTGATCTTGATAACTTCAAAGATATTAATGACTCACTCGGGCATAGTCTCGGTGATGCTTTGCTGATCGAATTGGCGCAGCGTCTGCGGCTGGCACTGCGTGAAGGCGACACCATCTCGCGCCTCGGCGGTGATGAATTTATTTTATTGCTGCCCGGTACTGACGGGGCGAGTGCCGAACAGGTAGCGCAGAAACTCCTGCATGTGGTTAGTCAGCCTTATCAGATTGAGCAATACGATTTGAATGTCACGGCTTCGATGGGAATAGCCATTTATCCTGATGATGGAGATGATGTAGAAACGTTGTCCAAGAATGCCGATGTCGCCATGTATCGCGCCAAACAGGGGGGGCGCAATGCTTATCGCTTCTTCACCCAAGAGATGCAGGTACGTTCAGGGCGACATCTGGCGATGGTCAATGCATTGCGTTACGCTTTGGAACGCAAGCAGTTGCAAGTAGTGTATCAGCCACAGGTGGCGCTCTCAGACGGACGTGTGATCGGTGCTGAGGCACTGTTGCGCTGGCAGCATCCTGAATTGGGTTCGGTATCGCCGGCAGAATTTATCCCGGTTGCCGAAGAGAGCGGGCTTATTTTGCCTATCGGTGAGTGGGTGTTGCGCACCGCAGTGCAGCAAGTGAAACAATGGCATGATCAGGGACGGCTTGCATTGGTGATGGCGGTTAACTTATCGGTAGTGCAGTTCCGTCACTTTGATTTACCCGATCTGGTGACGCGCATACTTATCGAAGCAGACTTGTCGCCTGAGTATCTTGAACTGGAATTGACCGAAGGTGTCGCGATGCACGATCCGCAAGGGGCCATCGCCGTGATGGATCATCTGCATGAGCGTGGCGTGCGCATGTCGATTGATGATTTTGGCACCGGTTATTCATCGCTGAACTACCTGAAAAAATTTAAGGTGTATAAATTAAAGATAGACCAATCGTTTGTGCGAGACATCAGCAGTGACCCGGAAGACAAGGCCATCGTCAGCGCGGTCATCGGTATCGCCAAGAGTCTTGGTTTGCAGACGATCGCAGAAGGCGTGGAGACTGCAGAACAACTTGAATTTTTGCGCCAGCAAGGCTGTGATGAAATACAAGGTTACTATTTTTCCAAACCTTTGCCGGCAGACCAGTTTGAAACGTTTTTAAATACGCATTCATTAACAACAACACTCTCGTAGGGGCCGAAACTCTCGTAGACTGCCTCTGCGCGATTGGTATTATTTAATCGCCAAAACAGATGCCGAGGTCGCGTCCGGTTTGCAAGGTGTCACCATCTAAAGCTACGCCTTTCATGCGTCCCGCCACTTCTTCCAGCGCCACATAATTCACGTTCGGGAATGCCAGCGCGACCATGATGCCGGAGTATCCTTGATCCAGTGCGCGGACTGCTGCGGCACCGAAGCGCAGCGCAGAGAGGCGATCAAAAGCGGTCGGGCTGCCACCGCGAAGTAAATGGCCAAGCACTACCGCGCGCGCGTCTTTGCCGGTAATTTCTTGTAATTCCTGGGCTACATGTTCACCGATACCGCCTAGCCTTTCGACATAACCGACTCCAGCCTTCTCTTGTCGCGCATGTGCACCGCTTTTCGCTACCGCACCTTCTGCCACCATCACGATAGAGTAGTGCTGGCCGGCGACATCGCGTTCGTGAATTTTTGCCGCCACCTGTTGCAGATCATAAGCAATTTCAGGAATCAAAATCGCATGCGAATTACTGGCAATACCCGCATGCAGTGCTATCCAGCCGGCATAGCGACCCATCACTTCGACCACCATCACGCGCTGATGGCTTTCGGCGGTGCTATGCAATCGGTCCACGCACTCCGTGGCAAAAGACACGGCGGTGTCGAAGCCAAAGGTAGTAAATGTTTTATCCAGATCGTTGTCGATGGTCTTTGGTACGCCAATGACGCGTAAACCCTTCGCCAGCCCTTGCTGATGCAGCGCGTGAGCGATGGTCAGGGTGCCGTCGCCGCCCACGCATATCAGTGCATCGATGTCCATTTTTCTGAGATAGTCGATGATTTCACCACTACGATCGACTTCTTGCGTACTGCCGTCTGCCATTTTTACGGCGAAGCGTAATGGGTTGCCATGGTTGGTGGTGCCGAGAATCGTGCCGCCGAGATGGCCGATGCCACGCACGCTATTGAGACTGAGCCGGAACACACCATCGACAGGATAACGATCCGGGCACAAGATGCCGTTAAAGCCTTCACGGATGCCGTAGGATTCCCAGCCACGTTGCGCGGCAGCAAGCACTACCGCGCGTATCACCGCATTCAAACCGGGAGCATCGCCGCCGCCGGTGCTGATGGCGATACGCCTGATCGGCTGCGTTGGCTGGGACATCGTTGTCATCGTGATTCTTTTTATTTTTTCATGCTGCAGCTTGACATGCCTAACAGGCGATACGCCGGACAAAAGCGGAAAGTGCCAGTCAAGATCAATACAATACCGATCCAGCCCCATGCGCCGATATAGCCGCCCAAAGTCGCACCGATAAGGGCCAGTCCTACTAAAATACGAATGATACGATCTGCACTGCCGACGTTGACGTTCATGCTGCTCTCCTTGGTGGTAAATACGTAAAACTACAATTGAAACTACAGTTGAAACTTAAATTGGGTTCCATGCTTAATTAATGCTTAGTTAATATTTAATTAATGCTCCAGCAAAAAATTCATCCACCAGCCTCACAGACTGTTCAGGGGGATTTTTAAATAACTGATGCCATTATTTTCCGCTGGCGGAAAATCTCCGGCGCGGATATTCACCTGTACCGATGGAAAAATAAGCAACGGCTTTTCCAGCGTCGCATCGCGGGCGTTGCGCATGTGGACAAACGCCGCCGCGCTGATCCCGTCATGCACATGGATATTGCCGGCACGTTGCGCCGCTACTGTCGTCTGCCATTGTGGCGCGCGCTCTGCGGGCGGATAGTCGTGGCATAAAAATAGTCTGGTCTCAGCCGGCAATGCCAATATTTTTTGTATCGACTGATACAGCAAATGCGCATCGCCACCAGGGAAATCGCAGCGTGCCGTACCGGTATCTGGCATGAATAAGGTGTCGCCGATAAATACCGCATCGCCGACTTGATACGCCATGTCGGCAGGTGTATGGCCAGGGACAAACAAGGCTTTGGCCTGCAATGCGCCGATCTGGAAAATCTCATCTTCGTGCAGCAGGACATCAAATTGCGAGCCATCGACTGCGAACTCTGGTTCTAGATTAAACAGTTTTTTGAAGGTCGTTTGCACCTGGTTGATATGCGCACCGATGGCGATTTTTCCGCCTAACGCCTGTTGCAGATATTTTGCCGACGAGAGGTGATCGGCATGCGCGTGGGTTTCTAATATCCATGCCAATGTGAGACGCTGCTCGCGTAAAAAAAGTAAAATTTTGTCGGCCGCGACAGTGCTGGTGCGCCCCGATTTAGCATCGTAATCAAGCACCGGATCGACTACCGCAGCATGCCCGCCGATCTCATCATAGATCACGTGACTGGCGGTGCCGGTAATGAGATCGAAGAAACTTTGTATCTGTGGATGCATGCCTTACTCGCCGATAACAATATATTGACTTACATAATATCAAAGAATAAAATGAACGCAAGTGAATTCGATAATTTAAGCATGGAACATCCTACTCCTTTTGATCTGGCGCAAATGCGCGCGACAGCAAAAACCGCCGTCGGTTCTTTGCGCGCGATGGCCAACGAAGATCGGTTGCTGTTGCTGTGTCAGCTGAGCCTGGGCGAAAAGTCGGTCAGCGAGCTGGAGCAGCTTCTCGATATTCGCCAGCCTACGTTATCGCAGCAATTAGGTGTCTTGCGTACCGAGGGCCTGGTGCATACCCGCCGTGATGGCAAACGCATTTACTATTCGGTAGCAGATGCGCGGGTGCTGGGTTTATTAAAGGCAATGCATATTGAGTATTGCCCGCAAATCTAAGGCGGCGTGCAACAACGGCGAGGGCTCGTCTATTTCAGCCACGCTTGTGCAGAATGATACTGCGCAAGCGTGGTGTTGCTATAGCTTGGCGTTTTGTGAGCCGCGTTGTGAACCGCTTTGTGAGCCGTTTTGTACCGTGTTTTGTAGATTGTTTTGGCCAGGATTAATCGCTTCATTGACGATTAACCAGCTACCATCGACTTCTTCCCAATATAAGATTTTTTCCAAGGCATCTTTATACGAGGGGGAACGGTATTCTTGGTGAAAACTGATCGTCAAGTGTTTGGCATCTTGCAGGTTGACTTTGATATCCGTGAGGTCCAAATAAATTTTTTCGGCACCCAGAAGACGCGCCTGACGTGCTGCTTTCCAAGGGGCATTTGAGGTGTAATTTTTAGCGTACAGCTCAAAATAAGCGGGTGGATTCATGCTCACCCATGCTGCGCGCCATTTTGCCAGGGCAGTGAGTGCGGCAGTTCTTGACACTTTTAATGCTTCGCTGGTGTTCTGCGCCACATTGGTGGTCTCGGGCTTGGCCTGTGCCGGTACGGTCGCTGCCGCATTGCTGGCAGGCGGGGTACTGGCTACGGCTGGAATATCTTTTTTCTTCGGGATGTCAGTCGCGACCGATAATTGCCCCACCTTGTCGCTGCGGCGATCAAAGTTCAGCGTCTTGCCAAAGACCAGATTCATCTGCTGCGGGTAAGTATAGGCAGCGCCGGTGGAGTGATCAAAAAGTGCGCCAATGCCGGCAGTAAGAATATTGCCGTACATCCCCGCGTTTACACTGGAAACGACGCGGGCATTGGCGTCGGCATAGCCAGGTTTTTTGCATTCAATCATCAAATCCGAGTAAGAACGATGTACCTTGACCGGTTCCAGCGTATCTATCGTGCTTTGCCTGAAATCATTACTTAATTTGCAGCTCGCGCCTTTTACCTTGACACCGTTCTGATCATACGTGGCGATGTGTATCTGCTGGTCGCTTTCATGGGTAAACGAAGCGCAGGCGGTCATTGTCAGTAGTAAGGTGCAGGTGCTGAAGGTCTTCAGGAGGGAGCCCATTTTCTTTTTCTTAAAATATGCAAAAGAGAATTGTAGGGCATCCTTCCATTATTGAGATGACAATATTGTCTTTTCGCCTAATAGTGTTGTAGATTGTGCTACATCGCCAGTCGATGTGAGTGTCCGTTTAAAAAAACAGCTGTTTTCTAAAGCGAAATAATGGCAGGCCCAGGGCGCATATCCCATGCGCCCTGCAGGCCAGAACGGCTTGAAACCCGCATGGGATATGCGTGCCGGGCATGGTCCCTTTTAAAATTTTTACGGATAATTTCGAGGAATAATGCAAAACTCAGCTAGTGCTATTGCGCCCCGTCAGCACCGCCGCTTGCGTCTCCAGCTGGCGCGCGACATTGCCGCAGACCAAATCGCATAAGGCGTAAATCGACGGATCGGCGATACGGTAATACACCGACGTGCCGCGGCCTTCTCTTGCCACCAGCCCATGTTTTGCCAGCGTCGATAGGTGACGCGAGACGTTCGCTTGTGAGCAAACGCAATGTTCTGCTAATTCGCCAACATTATGTTCGCGATCTCGTAGACAATTAAGAATGCGTAAACGGGTTGGTTCTGCCAGTGCAGAAAAATATTGCGCGACTTGGATCAACGCTTGGTCAGACAAACCTTCCATGAGGGGACAGGGCTCCGCTGTTAAAAGCATGATGATACCTTGTGAAAAGAAGTGGTGTCTTAAGTGACGACATGAGTTGCCTATTTACTTCAATTACTATTTGCATGTGTGCGCAAATAAGAATATTATGATTTCATATTAAATGCAATGCCTCTTTTGGAGAATCCGACCATGCTGCAAAGTCCGCTTCATCGTGTGATGAATTTCCGTCCTCAGCTTATTGTACTTGCCTCCCTAGTTGGCACAATGCTGGCGACACCGGTTGCTGTACAGGCAGCCTCTTTGGCGGTAGCTCCGGTGCGTTCTAGTAATGCGGGGTCTTTGTATGTGGCTGATGGCGTAGTGGAAGCCGTGCGCCAGACCGTGATTTCGGCGCAAGTGTCGGGCGCGATCGTCGCCTTGCCGGTTAAGGTAGGCGATACCGTCACGGCGGGGCAACCGTTGCTTCGTATCGATGCGCGTGCCGCGAATCAGGAAGCCAGTGCCAGCTACGCCCAGGTAGAGGCGGCACGTGCTGCCTTGGTGGTGGCGGCGAAAGACTTCGAGCGGCAAAAACAACTGTTTGCCAAGCAATATATTAGCCAGGCAAATCTGGATAGAGCTGAATCCGTGTATCAAACCTCGAGTGCGCAGGCGAAGGCGCAGATCGCCCAGGCGGGTGCGGTGCAGACACAATCGGGTTTTTATTCTTTGAGTGCGCCGTATGCCGGTATCGTGGCAGAGGTGCCGGTGACCTTGGGTGACATGGCGACCCCAGGTCGCCCCTTGATGACGCTGTATGACCCGAGTGCCTTGCGGGTGACTGCCAGCGTGCCGCAGGCGCGTGTCGCGGCTTTCGTTGCCGGGCAGCCGATAAAAATAGAATTGCCGAATATGCCTGAAGCGCAACGCTGGATCAGCGCCAGTAAAGTGACGATCTTGCCGCTGGCGGATGCGACTACGCATACGGTGCAGCTGCGGCTGGATTTGCCGGCTGGCAGCACGGGTTTAACCCCAGGTATGTTTGCCCGTGCCAGTCTGCCGCTGAGCGGCGGCAGTCATGCTGGCACGGCAGACCCGGCGCGCTTATATGTGCCGGTCAAGGCAGTATTTCGTCGTGCCGAATTGAGTGTCGTGTACGTCGTCAATGCGCAAGGCAAGCCTTTGCTAAGGCAAATTAAAGCGGGCAGCATTGTCGGCGCAGAACAGGAAATCTTGAGTGGCGTTTCAGTCGGTGAGCAAGTCGCCCTTGATCCCGTCGCCGCTGCGCAAGTGCGTTTTTCCACACCATAATGGAGAAGCAGATGAATCAACACTTGGGCGTCTCAGGCCGCATCGCCGCTTTTTTTCAGAGCGCGCAAATTACCCCTTTGCTGGCGCTGGTGGCTTTCTTGCTCGGCTTGTTTGCCGTCGTCGTAACGCCGCGTGAAGAAGAGCCGCAGATCAATGTCACGATGGCCAATGTGCTGATCCCTTTTCCCGGCGCATCGGTCAAGGATGTCGAGCAGATGGTGGCGGTTCCGGCCGAACAGGTGCTGAGCCAGATCGCCAACGTTGAACATGTGACCTCGGTGTCGCGTCCTGGCCTTGCCATCATCACGGTGCAGTTTGAAGTCGGTGTGCCGCAGACGGAAGCGCTGGTGCGTTTATATAACACCGTGCATAGCAATCGCGACTGGTTGCCAGCCAATCTGGGCACGCTGGAGCCATTGATCAAGCCAAAAGGCATTGATGACGTGCCTATCGTCTCGCTGACCTTATGGAGCAAAAATACCACTACCGGCTCTTATGATTTAGAGCGTGTCGCCCATAGCGTGGAAGCCGATCTGAAGCGGGTTCATGGCACGCGTGAAGTGAGCACGATAGGCGGCCCTGGCCGTGCCGTGAATATTGAACTTGATCCGACCCGGCTCGCCGCGAGTGGCCTGACGGTGATGGATTTGCAAGGCAGCTTGCAATCAGCTAATTTAGGTTTGCCGGCCGGTGAACTCACTGCCGGTAACCGTTCGGTCGCGATCGATGCGGGCCCTTTCTTGCGTGATGCCCAGGCGGTAGGCGAGCTGGTGGTGGGGGTGAAAGCAGGTAAGCCGATTTTCTTGCAAGACGTGGCGAAAATTGAAGATGGTGCCTTGCCTGCGGCGCGTTATGTCTGGCATGGTACGGCGGCCAAAGCCAATTCGCCGGCGGGCGAATACCCTGCCGTGACAATCGCGATCACCAAAAAACCGGGCCAGAATGCGGTCGATGTCGCCAATGCGGTCGTCGCGCGGGCCGAGACCTTGAAAAACACCGTGATTCCGGCCGAGGTGGAAGTCACGACCACCCGTAACTATGGTCAGACGGCCGACGACAAGGCCAAAAAACTCATCACCAAATTGCTCTTCGCGACGGCCTCGGTGGTGGCGCTGGTGTTTCTTGCACTGGGGCGGCGCGAGGCGGCGATTGTCGGTACCGCGGTCATCTTAACGCTTACCGTGACCCTGTTTGCCTCATGGGCGTGGGGGTTTACCTTAAACCGCGTATCGCTGTTTGCGCTGATATTTTCTATCGGTATCCTGGTGGATGACGCGATTGTGGTAGTCGAAAATATTCACCGGCATCAGGCACTATTCCCCGATAAAACCCTGAAAGAGATTATCCCCGGTGCGGTCGATGAAGTCGGCGGGCCGACCATACTCGCCACCCTGACGGTGATTGCCGCGTTGTTGCCGATGGCCTTTGTCAGCGGCTTGATGGGCCCCTACATGAGCCCGATACCGATCAACGCCAGCATGGGGATGCTGTTGTCGCTGGCGATTGCGTTTGTCGTCACGCCATGGCTGGCACGCATCTGGATGAAAGAAGGCCATCATGCCGGCGGCGGTATGGCCGATAAAATATCGCCCTTGTTCCGGCGTGTATTTCGCCCGTTTTTGGATGACAAATCAGGTCGCCGCAATCGGCAAAAACTCGGGCTCGGTGTGGCCGCCCTGATTGCGCTCTCGGTCGCCTTGCCAGTGCTGGGTTTAGTGCAGTTAAAGATGCTGCCTTTTGATAATAAATCGGAATTTCAAGTCATCGTTGATATGCCTGCGGGATCGCCGCTAGAGAAAACCGCCGCCGTTTTACACGAGCTCGGTGCCTATCTGGCGACGGTGCCGGAAGTCACCGATTATCAAGCCTATGCGGGTACTGCCGCGCCGATTAACTTCAATGGCTTAGTGCGCCAGTATTATTTACGTTCTGGCGGCGAGGTCGGCGACATTCAGGTCAATTTGGTCGATAAACATCAGCGTAGCGAGAAAAGCCATGCCATTGCCAGCCGCGTGCGGCCAGCTTTGCAAGAGATTGCCAAGCGTTTTGGTGCCAATCTCAAGGTTGTCGAAGTACCGCCTGGTCCGCCGGTGCTGGCACCGATCGTCGCCGAAGTCTATGGCCCCAGCGATGACGGTCGTCGCCAGGTCGCTAAAGCGGTGCGTGCCGTATTTGAAAAAACCAAAGGTGTGGTCGATGTCGATGACAGCAGCATTGTGGATGCGCCGCGCAAAATATTGATGGTGGATAGACGCAAAGCTTCATTGCTGGGCGTGTCACAGTCAGCCATCGTGAATACCCTGCGCGCTGGTCTGGCGGGGGATGCCAGTGCCTATCTGCATGACGAAAGCAAATACCCCGCCTCGACAAATTTGCATTTGGCTGTGGCCGATCAAGGCAATCTCGATACCTTGCTGGCGCTGGGAGTAAAAAATGCGCAAGGCGGCATCGTCCCTATCCGCGAGCTGGTGAGTGTCAGCGATACCCTGCGTGAACAGCCGCTGTATCACAAGGATGGTCTGGGGGTCAATTTTGTCGTCGCTGATATGGCCGGTGCGATTGATAGCCCACTGTATGGCATGTTCGCCATGCGCGGCGATATCGCTAAAATTGTGACGCCAGAAGGTGGCAAGCTGAGCGAATATTTCATCCATGCGCCGCTGGACCCATATCGCGGCTACAGCATGAAATGGGATGGCGAATGGCAGGTCACGTACGAGACCTTCCGCGACATGGGTGCCGCGTACGCGGTCGGCCTGGTGTTGATTTATCTCTTGGTGGTGGCGCAGTTCGGCTCGTATCTGACACCTTTGATTATCATGGCGCCGATTCCGCTCACCATCATCGGCGTGATGCCTGGCCATGCTTTACTGGGTTCGCAATACACCGCCACCAGCATGATCGGCATGATCGCGCTGGCCGGCATCATCGTGCGTAACTCTATCTTGCTGGTCGATTTTATTCATGTGCAAATCGCCAGCGGCATGGCATTTAAAGAAGCGGTCGTCAGCTCGGCCATTACCCGCGCC
>NZ_JAUSFI010000047.1 GCF_030651495.1 Undibacterium sp. | reverse complement strand
CGCTGGGTCTACTGGAAATGACACGCAAACGCACCCGTGAATCCCTGGCCCATCAATTGTGCGAGCCGTGCATAGCCTGTACCGGCAAAGGCGTGGTTAAAACGGCGCGGAGCATCAGCTACGACATTCTGCGTGAAATTTTGCGCGAAGCCAGGCAGTTCAATCCACGCGAATTCAGGGTGGTGGCGTCGCCCCAAGTGATAGAGATTTTTCTGGATGAGGAAAGCCAGCATCTGGCGAGTCTGAGCAGTTTTATCGGAAAACCCATCTCACTGCAGGCTGAAGCGGCTATGGTGCAGGAGCAGTACGATATTGTGCTGCTGTAGCCTGGAGAGAATTACGCTACCAGCTTGAAGTGCTTACGACTAAAGTCCAACCCGGTGAAAGCCTCAATTTTCTGCATGAAATGATGCTTTTTCTCTTTCTTGGTCGGTCGATAGTGCGGGTCAATATCAAGGATTTGCTCTGCTTCGTTTTTCAACCATTCCTTCATTATTTCTGGATGAGTCCCTTTAAACCGGGCCAGAGCTCGTCGGTCTGTTTGGCTGTACACAACTGGTTTCGTCGTTGAAGTCCAATATTTACTCACTTGCTCGAGTTTTTTTTGCATTTTTTCGCCCTGACGTATCCAGCCATAGTGATAAATATGTGCATTCGCAAGCGCTGCTCTTGGATTTCGACCTCGCTTGTGCTCTTGGGTCACTAGCCAGTACTGACCGTCAGGAGCGTAGCTCCGGATAGTGTTGCGGATCAGCCGACACTCTCGGCGATACCAAGCGGGGCTCACGGCAATCAACTCAGGCGTGCCGTAAAAATGGTGATAATCAAAAACTAAAGCCTCAACAGCGGGGTTGGCGTGATGGCGGTCAACGCTGGCACGGATGGCTGCAAGTTCAGTTTGATGGACAACCTCATCGCCCTCAAGATAGAATGCCCAGTCGCCTGTGCAAGAGTATTGGGCAATCATTTTTTGCTGCGCATAAACAAACCCACGGTCTGCCATGCGTTCATTCCAGATGGTCTCGACAATGCGAATCTTCGGGTCAGCTATAGAGCGAATGCGGGCTAGGGTGTCGTCGTTACTTTTTCCGACAGCAACGACAAACTCGTCTACGAGAGGTAACAGCGATCTGATGGATTCCTCAAATGGGAAGCCAAGCTCCACACCATTTCGGATGAACGTGAAGCCGCTAATTGAAGCACTCATTTGAATTTAATCCCCCAAGGATTTCGTTTAATAAAACAAGTTGCGCAGGATCAGCTAGGCACTCGTAACGGCTAAGCCGACTGAAAACCAAGGCGATAGAGGTTCGCATAAGCTCCATTTTTTGTGATTAGCTCAGCGTGTGTACCAGACTCAATAATGCTTCCCGCATCAAGCACGATGATACGGTCTGCATGCTGCACAGTGGAAAGTCGATGAGCGATGACCAGCGATGTGCGATTTAATGTGAGCCGTTTGATAGCTTCTTGCACTGCTAACTCCGACTCAGCGTCCAGGGCGGAAGTGGCTTCATCTAGAACGAGGATGGGCGCATCCTTGTACAGCGCACGAGCGATGGCGAGTCGTTGACGCTGGCCGCCAGACAACTGCATGGCGTTGTGGCCGAGAATGGTATCCAAGCCATCAGGCAGTTGGGATAGCAACATAGCCAGATTGGCCGCCGTAAGACACTCCCTCACTCGATCCCTGTCTATGCGCTGGCCTAGCGCTACGTTCACGGCAATGCTGCTATTGAGCAGAACCACATGCTGACTTACAAATGCAAGTTGTGAACGCAAACAAGCCAAGTCCCATGTACGAATTTCCTGGTCGTCGAGCGTAATGGTGCCCCTACTTATTTCAACAAATCTGGGCAAAAGATTAACCAGGGTTGTTTTCCCAGCGCCCGAAGCCCCCACCACTGCGACCGTTTCACCTGCTTTGATGGAGAAACTCAATTGCGCGAGAGCGGGAGCAGCGTCTGTGTTGTAAGAGACGGTGACGTTGGAAAACGTAACATCGCCATGCGCACGGGCCTTGACAAAAGAGCCACTGGTTTCGTCTTGGGCCAAACCGATGAGGTCCAGGCCACGTTCAAGCGCCGCTAGCCCGCGAGTCACCGGTGTAGCTGCGTCCGAGAGGCCCTTAATGGGTGCAATCAGCAGCAGCATGGCGGTAACAAAAGCCACAAATCCTCCCACAGTCGTTGTACTTTCGGCGCTCTGCAACAAAGCAATGGAAATTACAGCCGAAAGCGCTACGGCAGACAGCATCTGCGTCAATGCGCTCATACCGGCATAGGCGGCGGTTGATTTCATCGAGAGACTGCGAAGGGAGTGGCTCAGGACATCAAAGCGACTGGCCTGACTCGCTTGCGCCCCATATAGGCGGACGTCGCGATGCGCCATGACATTTTCTTCCACCACATAGGCAAGGCTGTCGGTAGCGGTCTGGCTTTCCTTGGTCAGCCTATATAGTCGCTTCGAGAGGATCTGAATGACAAAAGCTACGGCAGGAAACAACAACGCAACAATCAGCGTCAGCTTCCAATTTAAATAAATCAAGTACCCAATGAGAGCCAGCAGCGTCAAGAGATCGCGAGCCAGCTTCATGATGGCGTTGATCAGCAAAGAAGAGCCATTGAACACCTCGTACACCACTGTATTGGCAATCGCGCTGGAGCTTTGCTCCGAAAACAAGGTTAGCTGCGCTGTTAAAAGCTTAGCAAACATGGTCTTCCGCAGTTGCAGTAAACCATCATTCGTTACTTTTGCCAGCGCAAACTGAGCCAAAAATCCGGAAAGCCCTCGTACGGTAAATAGGAGCATCAAAGCAAACGGTACAAGCCAGAGGCTAAACGTGTCTGCCTGGAAACCACGATCCAGCAGCGGCTTTAACAATGCCGGTATGAACGGCTCTGTGGCAGAAGCTGCAATGGTCGAGCCAATCGCCAGCACCCAACCCGCCCGCGAACCCCTGAAATACGGCCAAACTCGGAAAATTCTGCCAAGTAAACTTGCTTTTGCATTTTTGCTCAGTGGTTCTTTGGTCACGTCAGTTTTCCGATTCGGTGCATGATGGTCGGTGTTCTGCTAAGACCAAGCGCCAATAAAAGGCCAATTGAGAGGCAGAAAAATTGACCGATCAGGGCGTCGTAAATAGTGGCGTTGAAAAGACAGGCAACGGCCAAAGCAAGCAATACAGATTGCGTAGCTCGAGCGTATTGTTTTTCCATTCGGAAAGAGTCCCTCAAGACGGAAAGCAGCAGGCCAAGAAAAATCACGATTCCCGGGATGCCAAGCTGTAAGCCCCATAACAAGTATTCCTGGTGAGGGTTTCCGTTGCCATCTATGTCTTGATGTGCGGGGTTTTGTTCGCGCTGTAGCCGGTTGAACTCGACACTCCAACTACCGACACCGGCGCCTATTAGCGGTCGCTGACCAATGATCTGCAATGCCTTGCTCCAGAAATTCAACCTGATTCCCGATGAGGTGCTGGGTTCCGTCTGGCTCGAATACGATTGAAGGTCCGTCTGGATCAGGGTCAGTCTGTCGCGCACTTTGGTTGAGCTGAAAAATAGAGCAATCGCTAGCAAAAAAGGCAATAAAACCACAAGAGAGCGGTATTTCTTGGGCAACTCCCACATGATCGCAATCGACAGTAACGCGATGCCAACGGCATGCCCACTACGTCCATTAAACACAAAAAATACACTCCCCAAGGCCCAAAAGGCAGTTCCAATAGCTACATGCTTACCAAATTTTCCGGGCACTAAGAAGCGTAAATGCCAGCAAATAGCAGCGAATGCAGCGCTCATGATGCCCTGAGAAAGATAGGTCGAAAAAACCGAAAATTCTGTCGATGCCATGCTGGAAGTCGCCCAGGGAACTGGCAGATGGGCGAAAAGCATCCAGGAACTACCAAGGAGAAACGATTGAGCGGCAGCAAATGCGCCCAATGCATAAATCGCCTCACGCCTGTCTCTAATTAGGAACATTAGCAAGACGATCTCTATCAATTTCCCATACTTTGCTACAGATCCCAGCGCATCCCCTTGTGGCGCTACGGTCCATATGAGGCTGAGTGCGAATGCAAAAAACGCAACCAACACTGCAATTGGTGTCCAGGCTCCGCTAAGGGGACTCCCCCTTTCATCAATTTGTCGAGCTGAAAGTAGTGTGGCCAAGCCGCAAATTAGTAACAAAAGTTTGCCGATGCTGATGATAGCCATTGACAAACCGGTGGATGCTGTAGCGATGCAGATGATTGCAAGCCGATAATTAAACTTATTTGTGAGCAAAGCAGTGACTAGTCCGTCTCATATTGTGCTTGTATTATCGATGATTACGCTTGCCGAACTGCGGGCTAGGCGCATTGGGTGATCTGCTATGCTTTTAGCGTTTCGGCTAGGGCTGTTGTTCGCCCACTGCTGGCTCACACTGTTACAAAGGCCCCACATTGGCTAGCTTGTCCGTCACAATCATCACCAAAAATGAGGCCTCTAACATTGAAGCCTGCCTCCAATCGGTACAGTTCGCGGATCAGGTCGTGGTGCTGGATTCCGGCAGCACCGATAGCACCGCCGACATAGCCCGATCGATGGGAGCGGAGGTCAGTGTTAGGGATGACTGGCAAGGTTTTGGTATCCAAAAAAACCGGGCGCTTGCCTTGGCTACTTCCGACTGGGTGTTGTCACTTGATGCAGATGAACGTGTCCCCCCTGAATTGCAGGCGGAAATCCTGGCCGTACTTAAAAATTCAACCTTCGATGTCTACGCGGTACCACGCCTTTCCAGCTATTGCGGGCAGTATATGCACCATTCAGGTTGGCATCCGGATTATGTGACACGTTTTTTTCGTCAACACTCGGCTCGGTTTTCAGATGATCTTGTTCATGAGAAAATTATCACCGCAAGTAAGGTTGGAAGATTAAATTCATTATTGCTGCACGAAAGTTTCAGAAACTTTGAAGTAGTCCTTGATAAGGTCAACCGCTATTCAACCGCAGGGGCTGAAACCCTGTTTAGAAAGGCAAAGCGAACGTCCCTTAGCGGGGCAATTGGCCACGGATTTTGGGCCTTTATACGCACTTATTTTTTTCAGCTCGGATTCATGGATGGCAGGATGGGGCTGGTTCTTGCGATTTCTAATGCAGAGGGTACCTATTATCGGTATTTGAAACTATGGTTCCTTTACCGGAATTCCAGCGGAGTCCGACCTACTCAATGAAAATTAGCTTTATTGTCTTAACCTACAATCGGACAGATGCACTGTTGGTAGTTCTTCGAGCATTATCTAAGCAATGTGATGTGGAACATGAGGTCCTGATTGCGGATGATGGATCTCGTTTAGATCAGGTCGAGATGCTACATAAGCATTGTCCAGCGTTTAAATGTAAGGTTCGCCACATATGGCATCCTGATACGGGCTTTACTGCCGCTGGTGCACGTAATCTTGCCGCCAGTCAGGCCGATGGTAATTACCTGGTTTTTCTTGACGGAGACTGCGTTCCAAACGAAGCCTTTGTTGCTCAGCATACTCACCTTGCCGAGCCAGGCTGTTTTGTAAATGGTAGCCGTGTTTTGCTAAGTCCAAGTCTCACGACTAAAGTGGTTTGCGGGGAAGTTGACCTACTTCGTAGCTCAATATTTTTTTGGTTACGTGCGCGCCTCCAAGGGGATTGCAATAAATTGTTGCACCTTGTTGTCGGGCCATGGCGGTTATTCAGGGTAAAAGAGGGGTTTCGTTGGCGCGGAATACGAAGTTGTAACTTTGGCGTCTGGCAGACTGATTTCGCTAATGTCAACGGTTTCGACGAGACGTTCCAGGGCTGGGGCCATGAGGATGCAGATCTTGTTCTGCGCCTCAGTCATTTGGGGATCAAGCGAAAAAATGGCTTCATGGCCACTGAGGTTTTTCATCTTTGGCACCCTGAAAGTAAGCGCAATCAAGAGCAACTGAACAAAAACAGGGTTCTTGCCCGAATGAAAACCAATCTTATCAAGGCGGAAAAAGGCTTAAACGAGCTGAGTCATTCATCGCTCGTAAAAATAACCCAATTAAATTAATAAACCAATTATGAAAATATGCCTCTCTTTAAGCCGTCGAAAACTTCTTAGTCTATTGGGTGCCGGCGTACTACCGTCGCCAGCATTCGCCCAATTCCGGGTAGAAGTGTCCGGCGTGGGCCTGACGCAATTACCTATCGCGGTAGCCGAATTTCGTGGCGAAGCGCAGGCGCCTCAAAAAATTGGCGCGATCGTCAAGGCCGATCTTGAGCGCA
>NZ_JAUSFI010000041.1 GCF_030651495.1 Undibacterium sp. | reverse complement strand
CCTTCTACCTGCACCAGATGGTTGACCGGCACTGATTCAGGATAGGGATTCAGGTTAGCCAATTGCGCGATCAGGCCGGCGCGCTGCAAGCGTGACTCGCCCATGCCAACGATGCCGCCGCAGCAGACCTTCAGCCCGGCGGTACGCACATGGCCCAGCGTATCGAGGCGGTCTTGATAGTCACGTGTGGAAATGACGTTGCTGTAAAACTCAGGCGCGGTATCGAGATTGTGGTTGTAATAGTCCAGACCCGCATCGGCCAGACGCTGCGCCTGTTTTTCTTCCAGCATACCCAGAGTGGCGCAAGTTTCCAGACCGAGTGCTTTGACTTCGCGCACCATGGTTTCTACTTTTTCCATATCGCGCTCTTTCGGCGAGCGCCATGCGGCGCCCATGCAGAAGCGCGTTGCGCCGTTTTCGCGGGCGGCTTTGGCTGCATCCAAGACTTCGCGCACATCGAGCATTTTTTTGGCTTCTACGCCGGTATCATAGCGCGCCGCTTGTGGGCAGTAGCCGCAATCTTCTTCGCAACCGCCGGTCTTGATCGAGAGCAGTGTCGCCAGATCGACATCGCCATCGGGGAAGTTGTCGCGGTGCGTTTGCTGCGCCTTGAACATCAGCTCGTTGAAAGGCAGATCAAATAATGCGAGCACGTCTTCGACGGGCCAGGTTTCGGCTTTGATGGTTTTGACCGGAGTCTGGAAGCTGAGTGGAGCGGTGTTCTCTTGCATGATTTTTTCCTTACTTCAAAATAGTTAAATTTAGAAACTCTGCGGCAGCGTGCGCTGACGGCTTTTGCAAACGAGGGATGCAGCCCAGTAGAGGCGCTGAAAGCCGATCGCTGATGGCGACCAGATTCTCGTTCAGGTACAACATATCGTCATCGATGGTATTCGCGACCCAGCCTGCCAGCGTCAAGCCCTGTGCGGCAATCGCCTGCGCTGTCAGCAGTGCGTGGTTGATACAGCCGAGACGCATGCCGACCACCATGATGACTGGCAAGGCTAACTGCTCTGCGATGTCTGCAGTGGTGATTTCTGCATTCAACGGCACGCAGAAACCACCCACGCCTTCGACGATGACCGCATCGGCTTGCTGCGTCAGCTGGCTGTAACAATCCAGTATATGCGCGGCCGAAATGCTGACCTGCTCCTGTTGCGCCACGATATGCGGTGCCGCCGGCGTGCGCATCAGATACGGTGCGACCAGTTCCGTCGCACACGGCACGCTGGCGGCGGCCATCAAGGCATCCACGTCTTCGTTATGCCAGGCGCCATCGATCAGAGTGGCGCCGGCAGCGACCGGCTTCATCCCTGCTGTGCGCAAACCCGTTTTTGCCAAGGCGAACAACAGCGCCGCGCTGACCAGGGTCTTGCCGATCTCGGTGTCGGTGCC
>NZ_JAUSFI010000031.1 GCF_030651495.1 Undibacterium sp. | reverse complement strand
GAAGCCATGGCGCAAGGGCGCTTGCTGGCCGCCTCTGATGTAGGAGGCCACCGTGAATTAATTGAAGACGGCAAGACCGGCGTCTTGTTCCAGGCCGATAATCCAGACGCCTTGGCCGACAAGGTACTTGAGCTGATCAATGGTTCAGAACGCTGGCTCGGCCTGCGTTCTGCGGCCAGACAATTTGTTGAAACCGAACGTAACTGGCCGCGTAGCGTGGCACGCTATCAAGCCATTTATCAGCAACTGAGCCGCCGGGAAATAACGCCATGAGCAGCATACCGATTTCAGGTTTACCAGGCAATGGCTTACGCATAGCGCTGGTGGGGCCGCTGCCGCCGTCGTCCGGCGGGATGGCGAATCAAACCGTACAGCTGGCAAAACTGTTGCGCAATGAGGGGATTGAAGTGGAACTGGTCCAGGTTAACCGGCCTTACCATCCATGGGTAGTGTCACTGAAAGGGCTGCGTGCCGTATTCCGGTTAGTGCCATATCTCCGTCATTTGTCACATGCTTGTGGCAAGGCTGATTTGGTGCATATCATGGCCAATTCCGGCTGGTCGTGGCACCTATTTGCGGCGCCGGCAATCTGGATCGCGCACCTGCGCGGCACGCCCGTGATCGTCAACTACCGGGGCGGGGAAGCCAGCAGTTTTTTTGCCAAGGCCTTCGCCTGGGTCAAGCCGAGCCTGGACAGAGTCAACATGATTATCGTTCCCTCTGGGTTTCTCGAAGCGATCTTCAAAAAACGTGGATTTATACCGGAAATTGTTCCCAACATCATCGACTTCAGCCGTTTTTTTGCAGCGCCTGCTGCCGCTGACGACAAATGGACAGAATCACCTCACTTGTTAGTCGCGCGCAATCTTGAGAAAATTTACGATAATGCCACTGCCTTGCAGGCATTTAAGCTAGTGCGCGATGCAGTCCCGCTAGCGCGCCTGACCATTGCCGGATCAGGGCCAGAATTGGCCGCACTACAAGCGTTGACCAGGACATTACAGCTAGAAGATGCCGTCACCTTTACCGGACGCGTGAACAATCAGGATATGCCACAGTTATATCGCAATGCAGACATCATGCTCAATCCCACCCTGGCTGACAATATGCCAATCTCAATACTTGAGGCGCTAGCCAGCGGCATTCCTGTCGTCAGTACGGATGTAGGCGGCATACCGTATCTGGTACAGCATGAGCAGACAGCACTATTGGTTGCCGTGGGTAATCCCCACGCCATGGCAGACGCGGTGCTATCTTTGCTACAGCACCCAGACAAAGCAGCAAGACTACGGCAAGCGGGCGTAGAATTAGTGAGCAACTATACTTGGCCGCATGTACGCAAGCGCCTGCTGTCGGTCTATGCAGAAGTTCTTGCCCACAAAGGCTGCAGTCTGAGTCATCCACCAGAGGGAGAGCCACATTGAACACGAATCCATCTTCCCGTAAAGAACTGTATACCTCACTGGTTTCCGGCGTATTTTTCCCCCTACATGAGCGCCTGAAAAAACACCAAACCGTGACACTGCGCCGCCAGATGGAACAAAGCCAGTGGTGGTCGGCAGAGCAACTACAGGCATTGCAATTGTCTCGCTTAAAACAACTGCTGTCACATGCACAACAACATGTACCGTATTACCGCCAACTATTTGCCCAACTCGGTTTCGAGGCTGCGCAAGTTGCGTCACTGGACGATTTGGCACGCCTGCCTTTTTTAAATAAAGCAGACATACGTGCCAATACTGAAGCGCTGAAATCCGAACAGGCACAACATCTAGCGCGCTTTAACACAGGGGGATCGAGTGGCGAACCGCTGATTTTCTTTATCGGTAAAGAACGCGTCAGCCATGACGTTGCCGCCAAATGGCGCGCCACCCGCTGGTGGGATGTCGATATCGGTGACCGGGAAATCGTGGTCTGGGGTTCGCCGATTGAGCTCGGTGCACAAGATAATGTGCGCGCCATGCGTGACAAGCTGTTCCGCACCAAGCTGCTGCCGGCGTTTGAGATGTCGATGCAAAAACTCGATGATTTTCTCGAACAGATTCGTCAAACACGCCCAAAAATGCTGTTTGGCTATCCATCGGCCCTGTCGCATTTTGCCCGCCATGCCGCCCACCGCGGCCTGCGCATGGACGATTTGGGTATCCAAGTCGCCTTCGTCACCTCTGAACGGCTGTACGATGAGCAACGCAGCCAAATCGCCGAAACCTTTGGCTGTCGCGTTGCCAACGGCTATGGTGGTCGCGATGCCGGATTTATCGCGCACCAGTGCCCTCAAGGCAGCATGCACATCACGGCCGAAGACATCATCGTCGAGATCGTAAACCCGCAAGGCTTAGCGGTAGCCGCCGGGGAAGCGGGCGAAATCGTGGTAACCCACCTGGCCACGAGTGAATTTCCCTTCATACGCTACCGCACTGGCGACATCGGCGTACTCGCCGACACGCCATGCGCCTGTGGCCGCGGCTTGCCAGTATTAAAAGAGATACAAGGCCGGAGTACCGATTTCCTGATCGCACAAAACGGCACCGTAATGCATGGCCTGGCGCTGATCTACATCTTGCGCGATTTGCCGCAAGTGCGAGCCTTTAAGATCATTCAGGAGAGCTTGGATCTGACCCGCGTACTGGTGGTGCCAGAACACGAACTGAACAGCGAATTAAGCGAAAAAATAGTACAGGGCTTTCAAGCCCGCCTCGGTACTGGCGTCACCATACAGGTAGAACAAGTCGCAGAAATACCCGCCGAAAAATCCGGCAAGTTCCGCTATGTGATTAGCAAAGTAGCGCCGCCTTAATATACTGGGGAGGGGTATATTATGACACCGCAATGAATATATGCGCGGACAACGATTTTTTTAAAAATTAGAGGGGAGTATATGTATAGTAAAAACATTTATTCCCATTTTTGAAACATAATAAAAAAATGCAAGGCCATCTGGCCAGACATAAGGAGCAAATGTGGAAAGCGTACTTTGGGCAATCAATTTATTCGTCGTGGTGTGTTTATGTTTTTGGGCGATCAGGCAAGACAAAGCCGATCAGCTCGCTGAATCTGAGAAGTAGGCGACAGCATGCGTGACATCGTCTTACTTTCCATATTGCCGTTCCTGGTGTATGCCATTTTCCAACGCTCTTTCATCGGCCTCGGCCTGTGGATATGGACTGCGATGTTTTTTCCGAATGGCTGGGTGTATGGCATTGCCGGGGTCATACGCTACAACCTGTTGTTTGCTGGTTTGACCATCGGCGTCTACTTCATGTCAAAACAAAAATTACGCCTACAGCTTGGGACTGTCGGCTGGATGGTTATTTTATTTTTGATATGGACATTTTTTACCACCCTATTCGGTCTTGCCATTCCTGATGTTGCCTGGGAGGAATGGACTAAATTGGTAAAAATTGTCGCGCTTTTTGTTTTTATCTTACTCATCATCGAGAAAAAACTGCATATCGATTTTTTTCTTTGGTGCCTAATTTTTTCCGTTGGCTTCTTTGCTGCGGTAGAAGGACTAAAGTATATAGTCAGCGGTGGCGGGCATCACATTGAAGGCATGATGGGACATGTCCTACAAGACAATAATCAATTGGCACTGGCACTAGCCGCGCTATTGCCAATCTGCTTTTATTTGTTAGGAGAATACGGTAAAAAATCGTGGATCCTTAAATTTGGACTACTAAGTCTGATTGTCTTAGACATCACTTCCATTATTGGCACCAATTCTCGCGGAGGGCTGGTTGCTCTGGCGACGGTCGGTGGCTATCTGTTTATCAAAAGCAAAAGAAAATTTCTCTTCGTCTTGCTAGTTCTCGGTATTGGAAGTGCCATGGTAGGGCTCATCCCCGAGCAATGGTTCAACCGCATGGACACTCTCAATAACGCGAGTGCAGATGGATCTTTTATGGATCGCGTTGTCGCGTGGAAACTATCCACTATCTTGGCCATACAAAATCCCATATTTGGAGGGGGCTTCAAAGCACTCGAATATCCACCGAATTGGTTTGCATTGGCACAAGATTACTACCGTTACCCCATATTACATTTCGGAACTGTACCCAATCCGCGTGAATCACATGCAGCACATAGCATCTATTTTCAAGTGCTAGGGGATCACGGTTTTATCGGCCTGTTTATTTTCCTGATGATATACGTTACCTCTTTTTTTAAAGCCGGATCCATCGCAAAAAAAATCCGTCTGGCAAATGGACCTGAATGGATGATCAACCTGGCAACGATGTTACGACTGTCGATTTTTACCTATGCCGTTGGCGGAGCAGCACTGAGTTTGGCGTATTTCGACATGACTTTTGCCATTTGCGGCTTAGTCCTGATATTGGAAACTAAATTTTTGCCAGAGATGATCAAAGATGGAGAAAAATTAAAAAAACCATTGGATTTAAGGATTACAGATTCAAATATGTAGATAAAAATATATCTGGACAGTGTGATCATATTTACATTATGCTATGTTTTCAATCTATTTAGCATCCAAATTTAATGGATTAATTGGCCACAAACCTGAATCCATCTATTTGAATTTACCTTAAATTTAAAAACAGAAAATCATGCGAACATCGGGAATAGCGTTGCATAGCGACGGCCAATTGCCGATGGCAATTGGTAACGGCAAAGCTCCTGAATTAGAGCTGTCCATAGTGGTGCCCGTTTACAACTCTGCCAGCACACTTGCCAGCCTGCTGGAACGACTTACTCTAACGCTTGAAACGCTCACCCAAAGTTATGAGATCGTTCTGGTTGATGATGGCAGTCGCGATGATTCCTGGACTGTCATTGAGTCACTGCAAACGACCTACGGCGATCATCTGGTTGCCGTTCAGTTAATGCGTAACTACGGCCAGCACAACACACTAATGTGTGGCCTAAGTATTGCCCGTGGAGAATATGTTGTCACTATGGACGACGACCTGCAGAACCCGCCAGAAGAAATACCAAAGTTGCTAGCGCACATCAAGAAACATCGACTGGATCTGGTGTATGGCTGTCCAAGCAATCGTAATCATGCGGCCTGGCGCAATCTGGGATCAAGCATCGTGTGGCATTTTTACCGTACCGTTTTCCACAACCCGGTCACGCCGACGCCGTTTCGCGTCATGCGCCACCAACTAGCGCAGAGTGTGATGTTTTATGACCTTAATTTTACCTATCTTGATGGACTTCTGGCATGGTGTACCAGCCGCATCGCCGGCGTAGAGGTAGAACATCATCCACGTGTGCAGGGACATTCCGGTTACTCCCTAGGCAAACTATTAGGGCTCGCACTCAACCTTTATACCAATTTTTCGCTCATTCCTCTTCAAATCGTCAGCGGCTTGGGATTTGTCACGGCCGCATCTGGTTTTCTCGTCGGTCTTTACTATTTATTCCAATTTTTTGCGTCAAGCATTGCCGTCCCCGGTTTCGCCTCCACCATCATTGCCATTCTTATTTTGGGGGGCGCGCAGTTATTAGCACTGGGTGTCATAGGAGAATACCTGGGACGTTTACATTTAAATGTCAATCGTAAACCGCAGTATGTGATTCGTCATATGAATAGATCAAATATGCCATCATCTTCGATTGAAAAAGCAGCAGAACGGCAACAAGCTAGCCATGTCTGAACAACTCGCTACCTCATCGCTACGGATGGTCTGGTCGCGCGCGCCATGGGACGAGGCTCTATGCGGATTTCCTGTTTTGCAGATAAGCGCAATAGAAGTCTATGGCGCGAATGCGGGTAACGATCTGCAGATCTTCGAACACGAACGAGATCGAATAGGCGCTGGTCTGGTGAGCTGCAGGCTATCGCACGAATGCATGACGGAATCCATGTTACTGGAAGACCACGGCTTCCGGTTTATTGAAATGCTATACGCGCCTGAACTTGATTTGTCTGGCCTGAGTGTGGATGAAAAAATCCCTTTGCTCAAAGTGAAGCAAGCGCGCAAAGACGATTTGCCTGCGCTGCTGGAAATTGCCCGCACCTCTTTTCACAACGAGCGATTCAAAATGGACCCGAGACTTGAGCGTAGCATCAGCGATCAACGTTATCAAAACTGGGTCACCAGCAGCCTGAATCACCCGACCCAAGAACTGTATGCTATTTGTGATGATGAAAGGCGAATCGCTTTCTTTATTACCGAATTGCTGGACGACGGTACCTGCTACTGGCATCTCAATGCAGTAGCGCCTGATGCGCAAGGACAAGGTTATGGCAGGCGTGTATGGCTGAGCATGCTAAACCAGGCGACAATCCATGGCGCCAGTAAGGTACGCACCAGTATCGTCGCACGCAACCACAGGGTTCTTAATCTATATGCCCGTTTAGGCTTCTCCTTTCCACCTCCTTTGATGACGTTTCATTGGGTCAGACCGAGATCACAGTGAGTACGGCGATGAAAGTGCATAAACAATTTTTCCATTATGCCGTAGTTGGCCTTGCCTCCAATGCATTGGGTTACGTCATCTACATCACGCTGACCCGTCTTGGTTTGGAACCGAAACTGGCAATGAGTGTGTTGTATGTAACGGGCGTGCTGCAAACTTTTGTTTTTAATAAAAAATGGTCGTTTCGCTTCAATGGCGCAGCTCGCCCAGCACTCTTGCGCTACGCAATGCTGTACGCACTTGGTTATGTTTTCAATTTTTTGGTACTCATGCTACTGGTCGACCAGATCGGCCTGCCACATCAATGGGTAATGGGCGGACTAGTTATTTTTATGGCAATTTTCTTTTTCATCGGTCAAAAGTTCTGGGTGTTTCGCCAACCTCCTGTTATCGAGTCGAGAGGTTGAATTTGAGTAAACCTACACTGCCGGCCGGTTCCAGTATGCGTCTGGCGCTGTTACTTTTCGGCGCCTACTCTTTTGTCGAAAATTTGCTGCGAATATTGCTGGAGTTGCTTCCACACCCGCTACGTTACTGGATCTTTAAGGCACTGCTCGCGCGACTCGGCGCCGGATCGATGATCGATTACCAAACTTATTTTCGTTATCCATGGAAAATAAGTATCGGCAATGGGGTTTCAATCAACCGAGGTTGCGAGTTTTATGGATCTATGTTGGCCGGCAACGCGCGCATCACTATCGGCGATCACTGCGCCCTAGGGCCGCGGGTAAGAGTATTAAGTGCAACACATGACTATCGCCGACTAGATTTACCAGATCAAGCAGAGAGTGTGACCATTGGTCGTTACGCTTGGATCGGTGCAGGGGCCACAATTTTGCCTGGAGTAAACATCGGTGAGGGGGCTGTAGTTGCCGCAGCTAGCGTAGTAACACGTGATGTAGCCCCTTATTCAATTGTTGCCGGCAATCCGGCCCGTTTTATAAAATCCAGGGAGTTAGACGATGAATGTCCCATTTAACAAACCATATATGACAGGCAAAGAACTCTGGTACATCTCGCAAGCCCATGCCAGTGGTCACTTGGCAGGAGATGGCCAGTTCACTAAAAAATGTAGTTTCTGGCTGGAACAGCGCATTGGTTGCCAAAAAGCACTCCTCACCCACTCCTGCACCGCTGCGCTAGAAATGGCGGCAATGCTGGCGGACCTTCAGCCTGGCGACGAAGTCATCATGCCGTCTTACACCTTCGTATCCACCGCCAATGCATTTGTTTTACGCGGAGCAACACCTGTGTTCGTAGATATTCGACCCGACACGCTTAATATTGACGAAACCAAAATCGAAGACGCTATCACATCGCGTACCAAGGTAATCGTGCCGGTACATTACGCTGGCGTCAGCTGCGAGATGGACGCGATCATGGACATAGCCCGACGCCACGGACTGATCGTGATTGAAGATGCGGCTCAAGGCATCATGTCTACCTACAAAGGGCGGCCACTTGGCAGCATCGGCCATATGGCCGCTTTGTCATTTCATGAAACCAAGAACATCATCTCCGGTGAAGGGGGCGCATTATTGATCAACGACCCTCGTTTTGTTGAGCGCGCGGAAATGATCCGAGAAAAAGGGACTAACCGGAGTCAATTCTTCAGGGGCCAGGTGGATAAATATACTTGGGTAGATATCGGATCGTCTTATTTGCCTGGCGAAATTGTTGCAGCTTTCTTATGGGCGCAGATGGAAGAAGCCGACATCATCAACAAGCGTCGTCTGGACATCTGGAACACCTACCATCAGTGGTTTGCCAATTTGGAAAGGATTGAAAAAGTTCGTCGCCCCGTAGTCCCTCGAGAGAGTGTACACAATGCACACATGTATTACCTGTTATTGCCGAGTCTGGCACATCGTACGATTTTTATCGAAAGACTCAAGACTAAAGGCATTCATACCGTCTTTCATTACATCCCTTTACATACATCACCACAGGGAAAAATAATAGGACGCGCTGCTGACGACATGTCGAACACCAATAATGTCGCTGAACAGTTGGTTCGCTTACCACTTTGGCTGGGACTGGAAGACCAGCTCGCCGATGTCATTGCCGAGGTGGTGAGTGCGGCCCAATAGCAGTTTTGCACTGCATGACAACAGCGCTCAAACGAGTATTTTTCATGAATAATTCGAGGATTTAGTTTTGAGAAATACAACTACACAATCGTGGAGAACTGCACCTATAAAAACCATACAGCCAGTGGACTGGCTCAGTCTAGCGACAATACTGGCTCTAGCCATTGTGCTTCGCCTTTTATTTTATACTGGTTTTTTTGGTTCAGATGAAGTGACTTATGTTGAAACTGCTGTCGGAATAACTTCAGGTGACTGGCACGCTTCAAACTATATAGGTGCCACGCGCTATGGCATGAATCTTCCGGTAGCACTGTTCATCTATCTTTTTGGCTTGTCGGAGGCCAGCGCCAATCTGTGGCCTTTCCTCTGTTCTATCGGTGAAGTGGCCATCGTTTTCGTCGTTGCTCGTAGATTATGGGGCTTACGGGTGGCGGTTATCAGCGCAACATTACTAGCGCTGTTACCGTTGCATGTGCATTATGCTGGACGCATGATGGCAGACCCGCCTTTGGCCTTTTTCCTATCATTAAGTGTGCTGCTACTGTTGCACGCCGTTCGCGCCAAACATTCTCTGGGCTATATTGCGGCCGGCCTTGCATGGGGTGCTGTATTTTGGGTCAAAGAATCGGTTGCTTTGCTGTATTTACCCGTTTTTTTATCCTTAAGCCTCGTTCTCAACCGTTTCGACGGTCGAGGGCTCTGGATCCTGTTTGGTATGGCGATAGCCTTGCTTGGGAATTGTGTTCTAATGAACTTTGTTTCTGGCAATCCTCTTCATGTATTCGCCGTTATGAGCAAGGCCTTGGCCACTGTCAATAGCATGGCAACGCTGGATACCTCACCATGGTATTACTTTCGTTATTTGTTCATGGATATCAGGCATACGTTCTTGCTTGGATTTTTAGTAGCCGCCGGAATCGCCCTATATGTAAGATATTTTGTGCGTGACAACCAGGCCGCACCTCAAGCTCAATTCGTCATCTTGTGGATATTTTTACTCGTTGGCATGTTTTCGTTTGCGCTGGTTTCTTTCTCACCGGTGCAATTGGTCATGAAACAAACCAATTACATGTTGATTTTTGCCACCCCGTTAGCATTATTGGCAGGCTGGTTTTTAGCTTCACTGCCACGACAAGTCTTTGTTCCTTTAAGTATATTGATCTTCTCCGGATCAGTGATTTTGGCTGCTCTTGAGCAACAGGCTGTTACTGTGTTCACCGCAAACAGCAAAGCAGCATATATTTTTTTACGCGACCACCCAAAAACGTACTTAGTGGCAACGATCAACAATGTACGCGCGATCAATTTTTTCTCAATGATGGAGAACCGTCAAGAAATTCGTGAAAGAGTCATGTCCTTTAGCGATATGGCTGAGATTGAAAGCGTCAATGCCATCGATAGCCTAGCCACCAAAACAAGAGCGAAGGATATATACGCGCTACTTGATTTAGAAAGTATCTTTTGGGGCAGTAAAACCAATGGAATACGGAACAGATCTGATGTACCAACATGCTGGCAATCAATGGGGCCGCTGACACCAGCCGCATTGGGCAACGGGAGCTGGGTAACTCAAAGTCTTTTGATCGCAGATGCAGTACTTCCCGAGAGTCTGCAGCAGCCTTATATGGCGATATTGCAACCACTCGCTGCACCGAAGACCGCACATTTATTTAAAGTTAGCAAGTCATGTCTGACTAGATGATTGCGGTGAATTAAGGGGGGAGCTTTAACAAAGTACCCCCCTTAATTCATTTTTTGCCTCAAAAGTTTGCACTGAAGATTATTTAACCGAAAATCATTTATTTTTAGCAATGTTTTACTAATAATTTTAAGAATACACCATGTTCACTGAAGATTCTATACGACAACATCATTAATGTTAATCATCCTTCTTTCAGGGCATGGAACCGCGGCACTAGAAACTCCGATCCCTTTTTAGTTAAGTGCGAGACATCAAACTGCATCATCGAGTCGACATTATCTCCGACACGTGTCATACAACCCTCTGCGTTGCAAAGAAGTAAATATGGAGAGATATAGTCAATGCCTCTCTCCAAGCAAAAGTGCTGCATCTTGGCGTCCAAGAGTGGAGTAGATGGATCTAGCCCAAGCAATGTCCGGACTGGCACTTTAGCAAAACCGACGCCAAAGCGAGCCATGACGACCGGAAGCGAAGGATTCCATCGAGGCACAGGACCGACGACCTGAATCCGAGTAATGCCGGCATCCTTCAGCACTTGAAGAGTCGACGCCAACTGCGTCCAGTCGTAGTTACCCCAGACGGCTGCTATGATTAATCTGCCTGGGCGTTCCCGAATGATACGTGCGACAACCACCTCGTTAAATTCAGAACACGGGTTATTTGATTTTCGATCGATTCGGATCAAAGGAGCACATGAACCATAAGTGAGGTAGGTAAATTTTCCTGCTCCAGCGAGCGCTAGACTCAGTCCAGAATAAAGTTGCGCCGCGTGTGAATCGCCCCACAGGAACACCGATTCGCCTGTTGCTGTTTCAAAGTCAACACAATGCCCCATCGCGGTAGCACCTTGTCCAGATGATAGAAAACACTCGGATTTCGGATACCCGTTTGTATGCGTCTCAGGCTGGTCACCAAAATTCAGTATCTGCCGCACTTCCGGCTTGAGTCGCCCCGGTAATCCTTCCTGATAGTGTCCAGTCAAACCCACGGCGCAAAAGAACATAGATCCACCAAATGATAATGCAAAAATTTGATGACGCGTGAACCGTTGCCTGTCTCTGAAGGGTTTTTCCACGAAGCGCCAAGTACCGTATGCGCAAACGATAGACAATGCAGCAAAAACAGCAAAAAACCAAGGTGAAGGCTTGCCAGTACTATACTGCCGTGCGAACGCAAACAGTGGTTGATGCCACAGATAAATGCTGTAGGAAATGAGGCCAATACCCACGATCCAGCGTAGTGAGAGAAATCGGCCAACCCATGTATTGCTTTGCGCAAACAAAATCACTAGCGCTGCCCCCATCGTAGGTGGGATCGTATTGATCCCAGGGAAGCGAGTCGTTTTATCATAAAAAAACATCGGTACACATATCATCGCGATACCTAGGATCGCTAAGACGTTACGGCTTCCCTCATGAATCTTAGGTTGCTGAAGCGCATTAAATTTATAATAATAAAATGACCAAATAGCGACTAAAGATCCAAGTGCAAGCTCCCAAGCCCGTGTCGGGGCGAGATAGAAATTGGCAAGCGGGTAGGCCCTTGATGCCAATTCGCTGGCAACGAGTGAGCCAAGGAGCATTGCGGCAATAACTCCGCCCAGTACTTTTGGACCAAAACGCCAAAATCCTATGACGAGCCAAGGAAAGCCGATGTAATACTGTTCCTCTACACCGAGACTCCAAGTGTGAAGTAATGGCTTTTCATCCGCATCCGCCTCGAAGTAACCGCTCTTCAGAAAGAAATAGACGTTTGGCGCGAACAAAATGGTTGCAACTATACTCTGCGCGAAAGACTTTAGGTGATGCGGTGTCATCCACCACCAGGCGAAAGGAAGACAAGTCAAGATGACCAAAAACAAGGCTGGTAGAATTCGTCGAGCTCGCCGCTCGTAGAAGCCGACGATGGAAAATCTAAACTGCGACTGTTCGTTAATGATGATCAAGGTGATCAGATACCCACTAATAACGAAAAATACATCGACACCAACGTAGCCACCGGAGAACCATTCAAACCCAGCATGAAACAAGACTACAGGAATAACTGCAAGCGCACGCAATCCGTCGACCTCCGGTCGATATACAGGCCCCATTGAATGATTTTCCTGATGTATAGCTGATAACGGCTCACTAGGCATTGGATTCATTTTTTCATCATCTCGCTTGCGAAAAAATTGATTATATGATAATTTTTGAAAAAAAATAATACAATCCAAAGGACGCGTTCAGCATTTAAAAAAAAGATGTTATCCCGTTGTAAATGCTACGTTTACAAACAAAAATACCCTATCTATGTGTTAGTATTTATATATTTATTGTGACATCATGTTTTACTTTAATGCAACGACTGAGCATAAGCAATCCCATCAAAAAACTATGCTTCAATCCGAGATCACTATCCATGGTTGGATATAAGGATAGCCATCAAATGACTGCGCACAAAAAACTCACTGGCCTTACATCACAATTGATTCGCAGCATAGGGGACAGTATTGCGTTACTGGGCCATGAGCGTCGCATATCGATCATTACCTACCATCGTATTCTTGAGCATCACGACCCATTGCTGGAGTCTGAGCCAGACATTGAGACATTCACATGGCAAATGGAAACTCTAGCTGCTTGCTTCAACGTATTACCTTTATATGATGCCATTACTGCTATCCGAGAAAATCGCATACCGCCGCGTGCGGTATGCATATCATTCGATGATGGCTATCGCTCCTGCCATGATCTAGCTCTTCCTATCCTGACCCGCCTGGGTTTACCTGCAACGGTGTTTGTCACGACTGGTTTTCTAGATAACGGCAATATGTGGAACGACAGAATTATAGAGGCGGTGCGACGATTCCCAGAAGGGGCATTAGATTTGCAGACAATTGGTATGGGTACTTGGGAATTATCCGGAATAGAAATTAGAAAAAAAATTGTCACAAAAATCGATGAGAATTGCAAATATTTGTCCCCAGAAGGGCGACTCAAGATAATAGAAGAACTGGAAAAACTGGCAGGACAAGCACCTGCTTCTAATCAGATGTTAACACGTGAAATGGTCGTAAATCTAGCAAGGCAGGGCGTAGAAATTGGCGGCCATACCATCACACACCCCATTTTGACAAAACTCGATGATGATGCAGCGCGCCATGAAATCATAGAAAATAAACGGATACTGGAAAAAATTATTGGTAAACCCCTACGTTTGTTTGCTTACCCCAATGGCAAAATCGGAATGGATTTTGATCAGCGCCACGTGAAAATGGTAGAAGCCGCTGGATATTGTGCAGCCTTCTCCACAGCCTTTGGTGCGGCATCTAAAAAAAGTGAGCTGTTTCAGATACCACGCAGCCGTCCCTGGGATGCAACGCCATTCTGGTTCAGTATGCGTTTGCTCAGTTGGCTAGCCAACCTAGTCACACAAAAAATACCTATTGAAAACTATAGCGTAGCTGAGAATAACCACGGGTATATAAAAAATACTTTGTTAGTCGCCTTTCATTTTCCACCTCAGGCCGGCAGTAGCGGTATTCAACGTACCCTTAGCTTTAGCAAAAACCTACACGAACAAAACTGGGAACCCAGTGTTCTATCTGCAAACCCGATTGCATATGAGAGAAAAAATACGTCTCAACTATCGCAGCTTCCTGAACATGTTCAAGTAAAACGCGCTTGGGCACTCGATACTAAGCGACATCTCGGTTTATTCGGCCGCTATCCTGAGCTAATTGCATTACCAGATCGTTGGGTGTCGTGGTGGCTTTCTGCCGTGCCATTGGGCTTGTTAATGATATACAAAAATAATACTCAAGTTATCTGGACGACCTATCCAATCGCGACAGCTCACTTAATCGGTCTCGCCCTGCACCGAATTACTGGTCGAGCGTGGGTAGCTGACTTCAGAGATCCCATGACACAAGAGGATTATCCAAAAAGAAAATGGCAGCGGACGGTCTTTCGATGGATAGAAAAACAAACTATACAACGCTGCGATGCAGCTGTATTCACCACACATAGTGCACGCGATACTCATGTACAACGGTATCCTAATGTTACCCAAAAAAAATTTCATGTGATTGAAAATGGCTATGACGAAGATGGATTCATCAATCAACAAAACATCAATGACGATGTGAAAATATTAGAAAATGACACAATTACACTGTTGCATAGTGGTGTGTTGTACGCCGAAGGCAGAGACCCTTCCGCATTCTTCGCCGCCATCGTAAAAATGAAATTGGCCGGCACCATAAATGCCACCAAACTTCGCATCATTTTGCGTGCGTCAGGGGATGATGACTATTATAAATCGCTAATTATTCAACAACAAATTGACGATATTGTATTCGTCGAACCTCCTATTTCTTACCAGGAGGCATTGAGCGAAATGTTGGCAGCAGATGGTCTTCTCGTATTTCAGGGCACACCCTTCAATACTCAAATTCCAGCAAAAATTTATGAATATTTTCGGGCACGAAAACCTATTTTTGGCCTACTCGACCCAACTGGTGAAACAGCCAAAGTATTAAACATTGCTGGCTTTTACAACATTGCAGACATGACGTCTACAGAAGCAATTACTAGTGCCTTAGATATATTTATTAAACAGATCAAAGTTGGACAAGCGTTTATTGCACCAGAAGAACTAATCGTTGCATCCTCTAGAAAATATCGAGCACAACAGCTCGCTAAAGTATTTAATCAAATCACTGATGTTGCAAACAAATAAGGCATTTTATTCAAAAACTATTATTATCTAACTACTATTAATATATTTATTTTTAAACAATTTATTGAAATGTTTTGTTAGCATACGAAAACTAGCCGAAATAAATGCTAAAATAACAACAAAATAAGTTTGTAACAAGGGCTACATGAATGACCAAGAATATCAATAAAGAATTACTTTCCGGATTGAGATGGGTTGCGGTAGGGCGATTAATCACGCAGCTAATTAGCTGGTCGATGACCTTTTTCGTATTGAGATTATTGTCTCCTTCGGATTACGGCTTGGTCGCTTTAAGTGGTGCAATTACAGTACTGTTTGGGTTAATTGCAGAATTTGGGTTTGCTGCCGCAATTACCCAAGCGAAGGTCGTTGAAAAGTATCAACTTGCAAACTTGTTCGGATTTGCTCTTTTGCTAAATACAGCATTTACTTTGCTGTTAGTCGGTACTGCGCCGTTAGTTTCGATGATCTATTCTGAGAGCAGACTTACATCAATAATCCAAGTAGCGGCATGCCAATTTATAGTGAGCGCTTTAGGTATCTTGCCAGATGCGCATTTGCGACGTGAAATGCGTTTTCGGGAATTAACGAAAATTGATTTTTTATCGAGTATGTTCAGTGGCATATTGACCCTAGCATTTGCATACAGTGGATTAGGGTATTGGTCTCTGGTTCTGAGTCCTCTCTGCGGAAGCATTCTTCGCACCTTCCTTTTGCATTTTCAAACACAATCATGGGTCTGGCCAGCGTTTTCCCTGGAGCCAGTCCGAGGACTTGTGAAGTTTGGAGGACTAACGATGATAGGCCGTATCGTTGGGCATTTTTTAGGTCAAATGGATATCTTAATTGCTGGCGCCTTTTTAGGCCGCGAGGCTCTTGGAGTATATTCCGTAGCAATGCAACTCGCTTCTATGCCACTGTCAAAAACAATGGGCGTAATAAACCAGGTTACACATCCTGCAATATCACGCATGAATCACAATGGTACCCTTAGTGGCGATGATCTGCTGTTGGGTGGAAAACTAGTAGCGTACCTATTATTCCCTGTAGCTTGGGGGCTTGCAGCTGTTGCCCCTTTTGTCGTTACGATACTAATGGGTGAAAAATGGCACGATGCCATTTTCCCTCTACAGCTAGTATGTCTCGCTCTACCATTTCGCGCAATTTGTACATTGCTAACCACAGCTGTTTCGGCTGTCGGACGTGCAGATATTGACCTACAAAACACATTAACAGGCCTTTATATCTTACCTATATGTTTTTTCGTAGGTGTGCAATATGGTGTGACTGGTTTATCGCTCGCATGGGTCATCGGAATTCCAATCATGACATTTTTTATCGTACGACGAGCAAGAAAGATTCTTGGTTTTGCATTTAAAGATCTTATCCAAACACTCGTAGGTCCGTTCCTAACAACATTGGTCATGTATGTAACAGTATCTCTATTCACCTTTGCTGTCCGGTCAAATTATTCATCTTTATTTTATTTTCTATCTGCAACATTGGTTGGGGCCACTGTCTATTTAATAGCATTTTTACTAATTGATAAAAAATGTTTTACCCAGTTTAAGCGGCTAGTAACACAAAAATCATTTTCTAATTCTTAGTCTATCTTCCATAAAGACAAAATTTATGCTTTTTCTTGGTATCTACGATTCTTCTTCGCCCAGTTTTCATCAGTCTGAAATTGAAGAGCTTAAGAACGCCGTTTCTCGCGTACCTGAGGATGAGAGAAATGTCATCTCTCGACCTCATTTTGCATTGGTAACGGTTGACTTTGGTACATTGGGAGGAACCTTTTTTGTAGAGAGCGATAGTGAAAAGCTTGGTTTAGTCGTCGGACGACCTTATCTAAACATCGAAAATAGTGCTGTCGATGCCTCTTTACTTATTGAGGCATTAAAAAACGGGGATATGGAATGTCTATCTGCGGTCAGAGGTAGCTTCTGTGGTGTCTGCTTTGATCAGAAAAAAAACTCTCTTCACCTTTGCACCGACAAGGTCGGCGTTTTTCCCATCTATATTGCACGGATTGGTAGTCGTGTTTATTTTTCCAATGCCCTGAGGATGTTCAAAAATATATCGCATATTCCAAAACAACTTGCATCAGAGCGGCTGTTTTCTCATTTGGCTTTTGGTTATTGCTTGGCGCGAGATACCGTTTTTTCTGACATTGATCGTATGTACGGCGGAGAGATTGTTGAAGTCAATGAATCTGGTATTCATGCAAATCAGTATTGGAATTGGGATCGAATTGAGTCGAGTAACTATTCTGAAGAAGAATTGCGAGAACGCATCTATAACTGTTTTATTGATGCCGTCAAAATCCGCACGGAATCAAGCCCGGGGGAATTAAGTTTTTTATCAGGAGGATTAGATTCACGTTGCATTGTTGCGGCACTACGCAACATTGGCCGGCAAGTATGGACGCTCAATTTTGCACCAGAAGGATCTCAAGACCATCTGTTTGGCCGACTAGCGGCCGATGCATTGGGTGCTCATCACTACGAGCTTGGGCTTGAAAGTGATGATTTTTCAAAACGTCAGAAAATTATCCTTGATAGTTGGGCAAGTACCAATAAAAACTGGTTAGATCAAGGCGTAAAACCCTACCGAGTTTGGTCGGGCGACGGTGGAAGTGTCGGCATGGGACATGTTTATCTAGATGATATGTTTGTCGAAATTTTAAGAAAAAAAAATGTAAGGAAGGCTGCTGAATATCTCATGGAATTTGGGAAGCTAGGAATTCCTCTTGGAATGCTCCGATCAGAGATGAAGCACCAAGCTCAAAATAGTCCTATAGAAAAAATGACCCGAGAGATACAGTATTTTTCCACTCAGGATCCAGCGAAATCAGGCTTGCTATTTTTCTTATTGAATGATCAGAGGCACCACTTGGCCAGCTATTTCGAAAATCTAGATTTATACAAATTCGAGGTAGTACTGCCTTTTTTTGATAGCAATTTACTTGAGCTAATCGTTGCGGCACCTATAGATGGATTTTTAAATCATGCTTTTTACAATAAATGGTTAGAAAAATTTGGACCTGCAATTTCTGAGGTTCCTTGGCAAGCTTACCCAGGGCATGTACCATGTCCAGTATCAATCGAACAATATGGTAAATTGAGGTACCAGTGGAACGAAGATTGGTTTGACAAAAAGGAAAATGAAAGAAAACGGCTAAAAGACATTAAAGCTTGGCGCATCATCTTAAATGACCGTAATTTCCCTAAAAATATACTTTCGGAGAATAAGTTATTAGTTGCCTATTGGATAACTCGTCTAAAAATTCGCGATTACAAATATATTCTGGATGCAGCAAAAGCAGTAGCTCTTTTTACTCATACAGAAAAATAAATTACTAAATACTTAGTTAAATCGAATAGAGATCCCATTGTCTAATAAGATAAAACAATCCAAAACGCCTGCGATTGTCATCGGTGGCGGCATTAATGCATTGGGGGTAGTGCGTAGCTTAGGGCCTGCAGGCGTGCCTATTATTGTACTAGACACAGAAATCACTTCACCAGCGATGCGCTCACGCTATGGGCGTAAGATGCTGGTACCAGCACTGGAAGGCCTCGAGCTAATTAATTGCCTTAAAATCCTTGCGAATGAACTGCCAGGTCAAGCGATGCTTTTCCTCACCGAAGAAAAAACCATCAATACCGTATCAGAACAACGTGCTCAGCTTCCTCCGAATTTATTGATACGTTTGCCGGACCATCAGCGCTTGATGCAATTAATGCATAAGCAGGGGTTCCAAGAATTGGCTGAGGCTTGTGCGGCTCCGATCCCTAGAACCGTCAGATTAGAGGGCTTGCAAGATTTGACAAAATTGCACACATTGAATTTTCCCTGCGTTCTGAAACCGAGCAAAAAAAACTATACCTACGGCGCCCATTTTAAGAAAGCATATAAGGTCAACTCGGCAAATGAAGTAGCGAAATTGTATGCTGAAATCGAACCGATACTTGCGGACATGGTAGTGCAAGAATGGATAGAAGGTAGTGATGCAGAAATCTATTTTTGTATGCAATACATAGGACAACTAGGAGAAGTGATCGGATCGTTCTGCGGACGTAAGATCAGATCATGGCCGCCACGAATAGGTGGTACGGCTAGTTGTACCGCCGCCTGGGAACAAGCAAGCGAGTTAAGCGAAACCACCCGCGCCTTCTTTCAACAGACTGGTTTTACGGGTATGGGCAGCATGGAATATAAGCGTGATGCGCGCAATGGGCGATTTTTTATGGTCGAACCAACTGTAGCTAGAACTGATTTTCAGGAAGAGATTGCTACCATCAATGGCTGCAACTTGGTCCTTGCCGCCTATTGTTACGAATGTGGGATTCCACTAGAGCCTGTTCATCCGGTAGAGCCCCCCAGAATATGGCGGGATGCCCAAGCAGATCGCTGGTCATTTGAAGAAGGTGATGGCGTGATAGATCAGCCATCACAATCACACAAAATTGTTGATTCTTATTGGCGTTGGAATGATCCTTTACCGTGGATAGACTTCATAAGCGACAGAATCGCTCAACGTTTAAGATGGAAAAATTAAAAAAATATATTTATCCTGTTTAGGTTCGAAAGAAGATCAAAGAAGATAGAAATCGGGGTGTTACTCAATGAACTTTATTTTTGAAGAAATTCAGTCTTTGCCAACTCTTGCATGGTGTATGAATGCTAAATATGGCCTAACTTCAATTGAAGTTAGGCATGGATCTGGCGTTGATTGTAGCTCAGATTTTTTCTATGAAGGATGTTGGAATGGCAATGTAACTGCCTCTGAGTTCTTAAACTCCTACGTTTGTGCCGCTAGTGGAGTAACCCTCAAAGATGAATCATTAATAGTCGTTTGTCCAAGTAATACCATGGCCCGCATCTACGCGACCAAGCTAAACAAGGAACTTTGGATATCCAATTCCATGGCGTTTGTGGTAGCTGCATCCAAGCAGGCACTTAATTCAGATTATCTATTTTATCGAGATGATATTTCATCAATTATTAATGGTTTAGATAAGGGTACAAAGAGCATTCCTCTTAAGGACGGTGGGTACATCGACTTATATTGTCATTGCAATATATTGATCACAAAAGAACTTGATTTAGTTACCTTAGAAAAAAATCCTTGTCCCGAGTTCTTTACTTTTACAGAATACCGAAAATTTCTAAGTGAATGTCTAAATTCGCTCTTGGTAAACGCGAATTTCCCATCACGATCTATGCAATTTAAACCTCTCGTCTCTATCTCCCGTGGGTATGACTCGGTTACCTGCGCGGTTCTGGCAAAAGAAGCTGGATGCCAAGATGCATTTACTTTGTTCGACTCCGAGTCAGATGAACCAAATACAGATAATGGAGCCGATCTAGCTAAGATTCTTGGATTAAGCGTAAAGGAATTGGCGCGTACTGCATACAAAGAATTCAATACTGAATACGAATTTTTTTCATTAGGAACTGGGGGAGAAGATGCCTTCTTTGCTCCGTTAGAAAATTTTCTTCAGGGACGAGTATTTATTTCCGGATTTCACGGTGACAAAATTTGGGATAAAAATAATGAAAAAATCTCGGATCAAATTATTCGCGGTGATCCAAGTGGAGCCGATCTTGAAGAATTCAGATTAAGAGTTGGTTTTATTCATATTGCGATACCATTTTTTGGATGTCAATCACACAGCACAATATATGAAATATCAAACGCAGCAGAAATGGCGCGATGGTCCATAGGCGGGGACTACGACAGACCGATATGCCGACGCATTGCAGAGGAAGCGGGGCTTCCACGTCAAAGCTTTGGACAAAAAAAAAGAGTCATGAGTCGCTCATTTCACAGCGAAAAATTAGATTGGTACTTTGGGCCAGAATCACTTCAAGAATTTTTAGAACACGCATCGCAACACACATTAAGTCCCCAATTTCCCAATAAGATACTGCACGAAATATGGCGAGGGTGTAATAAAACCGCCGCTGTATTTGGTCATTTTTCGTATCGGTTTCAAAATTTAATAATAAAGCTGATTCATCCGTTGGACCGGTATGCGCAGCCTTTTGATTGCCGTAGACAAATGTTTTATTGGTCGTTTCAAAAAATGTTTTGGCGATACAGTAACGTACTACAGGCCGCAAAAAAATAACTGAAATCAGCATTTCTTGTCACATGCTAGAAATGACGTATACAAGTTGAAAATATTAAGTAATTTCCAAGCCCCTCCCACTTTCGGATGATGAGATTAAAATATTCACAAAATCACGGTAATAAAATGCACGGCAAAGAAAAAAAATATTAATCGAACCCAATTATTCAACGCCTCGAAAATGGAACATATTTATGCGACATCTAATGCAAGTAGTAAAAGAAAACCTGTTTCACCCAGAAAACTCTGTTTTTCCAATAGAAAATCATTTGAGTGCCGCCGCAGACTGGCTATTGCGTGCACAGCAAGCAACGCAGGATGATGGAGTCGCCCACAGTTATGATATTCGTGCAAAAAAATGGCTGGCATCGTATCCCGAGACCACTGGCTATATTATTCCCACACTTTATGAATACGCAAAACATTACAACGCGCCGCAATACGCCGAAGCAGCAACGCGCATGGCTATATGGGAAAGTAATATTCAGTTGCCTAATGGTGGCGTGCGCGCCGGCACTATGGATGCCGATATAGTAGCTCCAACCATTTTCAATACTGGGCAGGCCTTATTTGGCTGGGCAAAAGCTTGGTTGGAAACCGGTGATCAACGTTTCAAAACATCACTAATCACAGCTTCTAACTGGTTGGTTGACGCGCAAGACGAAGATGGTGCCTGGCGTCGTTTCCCGTCCCCTTTTACTACATCAAAACTTAATAGCTACAATACGCGTACCGCTTTTGGACTGGTGCGAGCGTATGAAGCCGTGGGAAACCCACGCTATTTGGACGTAGCAATTGCCAATGTAGAATGGACACTCGCCCGTGCTCAATCTAACGACTGGTTGCCTGATAACTGTTTATCCGACAATGTCGATTTGACAGCACTAACCCACACAATTGCATATTCCATACGAGGAATTTTAGAAGTTGGAGTTGCAGCTGAAAGAAACGACTATATAGAACGTGCGCTCAAAATGGCAAAAACCGTCGCTTCCCAGCAGCGTCAGGATGGTGCGTTAAACGCTTTTTATACGCCGGAATGGAAAACTGCGGCGAGATGGAGTTGTATCACTGGCAATTCACAAATGGCGATTAACTGGCTTCGTTTAGCGCAGCTAACGGGCGAAAAATCTCTCATTGAGCATGCAAAAAAAGCAAACAAATTTAATATGAGCATTCAGGATTTGACAACCAGCAATATGAACATACGAGGTGGGATAAAGGGCTCACATCCAATTAACGGTGGCTACATGACATATCGTTATCCGAATTGGGCCACTAAATTTTTTATGGATGGGTTAATGCTGGAGCAATTATTTGACAAAGTTAAAAATATAGGATGATAGATCAGTTAAACCTGATCAGGTTCACCGAACTTTATTTTGGAGTTCTGTCTTTTTCATAAAGATCAATCGATACAAATTTAATTTCCTGAAACAGACTTTTTGCTATTACGAATACGGCGACGTTGATTTTCCATAATATTTTTAAGTAACTCTAATTGTTTCACATAGCATTGATGAGTGAAACACAAAAATCTATTTCGCCAAGTTTTTCTTAACAATAACATATGTCCACGAATCTCAATCGAATTCGACGATTGGTGATTATGGGCGGGATTGCTGTAACCAAGATCGATAGATAAAAATTCAAAATTTGTGGTTAAGTCTTCAATTGCCAAATGCAAAATCGAGACCCCAACGGACATACGTGCAAGATCCTCTGGATAAAAAATATTATGAATATGCAAAACTTGCTCTGATCTAGTAGCGAGAATAACCGCGTAAGGTCGCTCACCAGACATCAAGATATATGAGTGAAGCAATCTTTGCTGAGCAAGTCCTATCAATACTCTTTCTGTTGATGAATTACTAATTGCATCGATAGAAGCGACAGCATTTCGAGCTTTGATCAAATCAAGCACTTGTTCAGGATACTCTATCCTATCCAAGCGTAATTCTCCACCACCATGTTCTCTTAACAAGCGAACTTGACGTTTCAAATTAAAACGTTTTTTTGAACTGAATTGCTGAAGATATTTCTCAAAATCGTTCACTAATGGAATTACATGACATTCACGCCATCCATGTAGTACATGAATCCGGCATTGGTCTCTAAGTATGCTAGAGTTTCTTATGTAAGAACGAAAGTCGCTGTTAGCCGGAAGTGCTGGTAAGGATATTCCATTGCACAAAGGAAATTTTTCGAACAAATACCGTATAAGATCTTCGAACAAATGGGGAACCATTTGAAGTAGTGGAATCGTTCCTAATAACACTATGACTTGCATCTTCGGGGCAGCAAGTGTTTTGGAGCCAAAGCAAAATTCAAAAGGCAATTTCCTGAAACGAATAGGAACAATCCCAATTATCTCGCCTGTTTCCACTAACTTAATTGACAATAATTCTATATGATCCTGCCCATCATTAGTTTTTTGTAGAAACTCAAAAAAATCTGGGGTCTGATAAATTTTTTCAGGACTCGAACTATTAGACAAAAGCTGATGCCAAACTGCGATGAGATTTTCATTTCCATCATGCAATTTGACACATTCAATCTCATATTTTGATTTTGTTTTCAAAGTCGTGATCACATTTAGTTATCTGGAAGTTTTTCAAAACCAAAAATTGGTGTTAGATCCAACTATAGGTAATTGAAAGAAAATGGAGTTTTTATACTAAGAGAGAGAAAACAAAAATCTATCAGAATGAGATGCATATTTTTAATGCCACAAATAAATTCCTTCAATAGAAAAGAATAATTAAAAAACATCAATAACTAAACTATATAGAAATTATTAAAGATAATTGTGAATTTTGTATAAAAATACAAGTTTATAATTAATGAATCTGGTCTATGGTTCTTTCTCCATAATCTATAAACATTTTATATCCCCTCCTAGCTTCCAAAGCTGTTTTTGAACTGATCGAAAAACAGAATATCTACTCCATCAATATAATCAAACACTCAGGTCATCAATTTGAAGAACCAATATTTTTTATGTTTGGTGATTGATTCACGTAAATAGGTAACAATACCAATCAACACGTTTAAATAAAGTCCCTTTAACGCTTGAACTATTATGTGAGTGAACTAATAACAATAAAATAATACGCATATATCAAGACACGGAGTGAATTTGAATACTAAATTTTTCGAGCTCAGTGACCTTGCATATTTCACAAAATAAAAATTCAACAAAATCACCAGACGGACAAAATAATCCGCCAAATATCGACTGGTTCTAAAAACGTCTAAAGTTCTCCTAAAAATAAGTATGAAATGGAATATAAATACACGCCTTCAAAACTTAATAGGTCGATGCGACTGAGTTGTCAAAGTAGGTATTGACTAAATAATTCAATAAAAATGTAAACAATAATATAGCCAGTACCGCAGAATAAATACGGCTACATCGAACAATTACTTTTTCTTTAAAGGACTATCGCTTACTGATAAATTACCGCAGTTCCAGAAAATTATGAATGATTAGGCATTTTTCATCACCTCATTTTTTTCTTGAAATTTAATCAACACCAATAAGTAACTCAATCAATTTTATCAAAATATTCAATAGCAGTCAGACTGGCAATACAATAGAAAATTTGTGACTATATTTTAATTCGACATAAACGACCTAAGCGAAGCATCAACATTTTTCAAATTATCATTCCAATTGTATCTAGTTTCGACTTTTTTACGGGCAGCAATGCCAATACTCTCATTTTCTCTCATCAATAAATCCAGCAATATCGTCGAGAAATGTATAGCATTATCTGCCACCAATAACTCCTGTCCTGGTAATGCGTCAATGCCCTCAAGTGCTTGCGGCGAAACCACAACAGTTTTTGCCATTGCCATCGCTTCCAACACTTTGTTTTGGATACCACGAGCAATACGCAGTGGAGCAACGACAATATCGGCATGCGCCAAATACGGCCGAACATCGGGCACCGATCCTGTCACCCTGACTCCTGGTAGATTGGCTAATTGCAGAACTTTTTCAGATGGCCGCGTACCGACGATATAAAATAAAGCGTCTTGATATTGTTTACGTACTGCAGGAAACACTTGTTCTGAAAACCAGTGTACCGCATCTATATTTGGCCAATAATCCATAGCGCCAGTAAATACAATGACCCTATCCTTTGGTGAGTAAGGATTGAGAGATGAGATCCCGGGAGAAAAATAATCAACATCCACTCCATTATTAAAGAACCCAATTTTATCCGTGCTTTCTGGCGCCAACCGCTTAAACAGATCAGCTTCTGCCTGCGACACAAATAATGCAGCATCACACCCGTTTGCCAAATTTTTTTCGTATGCTAAGAGTGTTTGCGCTTCCCGGTGGTACAGCCAACTCATAGGCCAGACTTTTTTACTGGCATATTGCAACCATTTATCGGAATCCACATCAACGAAGTCAATCACCCTCCGTGTTTCTGGAAACGCCTCAACGAATTGAGCCATAGCTGAAGAAAATACCACTATTTTTTTGATCGCCTTTTCTTTGATAACTGAGCGAACCCACGACCGCATGGCAGCACTACGATAATAATCTAACGACAAAGGTCGATTTGCCAGCAGAGCAGTGATGCTCTTCAATTTTGCCAGCATCGGATTTAAATATAAAAAACAACTTTCCCCACACAATTGTTTTACTGTCTCAATATATTGAAGATCATTTTCATCATCAACAAATGTGCCGAGGTGTACTGTGTAGTGCTGCGTCAAATATTTAAGCAAATGATAAGAACGAATTTTGTCACCCTTATTAGGTGGAAAAGGAATTCGATGCACCAACAACATCAAATTTTCCTTGGGTCGCGCTACTGGATTTCCCATCGCTTACCCTAGATTTTTCACAATATGCGGGCCAATAACATTGGCGATTGAGATAGGCATACGCTGCCACAGTTTAATAAAAAGCTGATATTTTGGATTGAGTGGATTATTATCTGGCACTGCAGTTGACTTGTGCAGTTTGTATTCATAGTGGAGCGGTTCGGGCTCAAAACCCCAGTTCTTTTTAAAATCATAAGATCCGGTACCGAGTTTGCTACGGCCGAAATCAAATACTTTATAACCTCGCACACATGCCCGCCTCATCAGCTCCCAATACATGAAATCATTCCCTGCAAGTTCACGCGCCTCTGATGTTCCACCTCCATAATAAGGTAGTACCTGATCTTTGAAATAAAAACTCATTACACTGGCAATGACACGACCATCTTTAACAATAGTCATAATTTCACAATCATCAGTAAATATCTCTTTGAGCAAACGAAAAAATTTCTTTGAAAAAACCGGCGTTCCTAAACGGTGAACGCTAGTTGAGTAGGCGTAGAAAAAACGATCCGTATGCTGATCAAGTTCACTTAACAAACCCAATTTAATTCCTTTGCGCACCATAGCTCGTTGCTTACGAGGTATGGCTAGCATATTTTTTTCTTCTTCAGGATCAATTTCCTTGCGAAAGGTTACGTATAAATTTTTAGCCAGCCAGTCTGGATTACACGACTTTATATTACGATATTCAAGATAGCCGACATTGAGTTTTTCGGCCAGCTCTTCCGCTGCGTTAGTGAGCGCAAGACGAGCCGCGTCATTGATTGCCGCAACACCACCATAAACACAAAATGGCAGGGAGGTCAGAGAGTGTCCAAATAATGCACTTTTGATTTCCGCCAAAGACAGGACGCCGATAATTTCACCTTCCGACTCCGCGTAATAAAACCAAGTTTTATGGCCAAAAGCGCGTTCAATGACCGATTGCCAACCAGCTCGATGAAAAAAACTCGCTTCAGGACAACTCAAAACAAACGCATCCCATTTTTTTACATCCTTCTCCTGCATTAAACTAACGGTAACGGATACCTTGCTAGGTACCAACTGTTGATGGTTTTGAAATGCTTCGATCATCGATTTCATGTATTACTTAAAAAAATGCGATCCATGCGATCCCAATGGAAGTCGCGCGTTAATGCCTTTAGCCGATTTTCTGTACGTGATAGATTGACGTAATGGCGAAAACGCGTTTTTAATCCAATGTTTTGCTGGCGCGGTTGATCTGGATCCACTTCCCAAGGATGAAAGTAGAATATTCCAGATTGTTTATCTTGCTCATTTACCCGTTTTAACAGCCAGCGCGAAAGCTGGTAAGGAAACAAGCGGAAATATCCCCCCCCTCCAGCAGGTAAATTACGCTGCATAATGCGTACTGTCGTGATGGGTAGCTCAAGTAAGCCATCTGGTCCATTCGGATAAAAGCTAAATCGCGGAGCATGCGGCATCCCATAATGATCATGCTTAATCGGATAAATACTCGAACTATATTTATACCCAACATTTAGCAGAACATCGAGTGCCCATAGGTTATTCGTCCCTATAGAGAAACTAGGCGCACGGTAACCCCATACGGCTTGCCCGCCTATCTGCTCAAGCAAAGCTTTACTCCGACTCACATCATCTTGGAACTCAGTAACTGTTTGGTCGGATACCCGCAAGTGACTATAACCGTGACTGGCCAGTTCGTGGCCTTCGGCTACAATTCGTTTCACCATTTCGGGATAACGTTCTGCGATCCAACCCAGTGTAAAAAAAGTAGCTTTAACCCCAGACACATTTAGCAAGGCAAGAATAGAATCAACGTTTCTTTCAATGCGACAAGGTAAGGTCGACCAGTTATCTCTCGAAATATTTGACGAAAATGCAGAAACCTGAAAATAATCTTCAACGTCGATAGTCATTGCATTGTATATAGGTAAAATGGCAGGTGGCTGCATTTGATTCATTTTGTTTAGCATGTAGTCAAGATACTTACTGAAAGGCGATTCCAAACTCGGTTGCAGTCACATTGGCAATCCGGTTCGATACATGACCATCCCAATATTCAGGAATACGACCACATTTTCCCTCAGTACGTTTCACATCATTAAAAATGGAGGGCATTTTCTCAGCGTCTTTTCCTGAAATTGTATTGCTACCTTCCTCAATAGTGATTGGTCTTTCAGTATTTTTTATCAAGCTAATACAAGGCCCCCCAGAACCGTAGTCTCTTCCTGTATTCTGCCAGAATCGGTCAATACTCCTTTAGCGTTCTTCATTAAACCTAGCATCTCTAAATAAGCCATAGACGCTAATAATAAAATATTGGCGTTCTCAAGTAATTTTTCGAAACCAAACTTAAGGATCATTGATTTGGTTCGTGGATGAAGTGGAAATATGACAGGCAATTGAGCATTAATAATAACGACATTTTGAATTAAGCTAGCAAGTATGACGTCATCTTCTACATTAGATGGTTTGTGCATCGTTACCACAGCATATCCAATGTCTGCATTTAGAAAATATTCACTACCAGGATCGCTGGCGATTTTTTTAACGGAAATTGCTTTCTCTAAATTATGACGTAATACCTCAATCATTACATTACCAACAAAATGTATGCCTTTGTCAGTAATGTCTTCATGCAACAAATTATCTCTTCCATTAGGTTCGGTTGCAAAGAACATATCTGAAATTTGATCTATCAAAACACGATTGATTTCTTCTGGCATGACACAATCAAAACTACGAAGACCAGCCTCAACATGAATTACTGGTATACTTTTTTTTGTCGCAACCAAAGGACATGCGATGATATAGTTTACGTCGCCAACTTCCAAAGTAATATCCGATACTGGAATACCAAGCGCCTGAAAATACTGCTCGTTGCTTATCACATCATCATGCTGGCCAGTATGTACTAAGGTCGCATCCAATACTGGTTCCAACTCGCTCAACGCCACCATAATAGGTGCAATTTTCATAAAATTGGGATGAGCTCCGACGACGCAAATAATGCAATGTGAAGGGATAACTGAATGCTCCATCAGGTATCCTTATCAGGAAAACTATTTATATTTGTCGTTGGCAACATTTTCTTTAATGCATCAATGACAGAAATGATAGATCTCTCCATCTTCCCTAGTCTGTCATCAACATTTTCCAAACTCATCGAGGTCAATTCTCTCAACTCTGGCGTATTGCATTCTTTGTTTAAGACCTCTGAATCCTTAACTGGAAGTTCAAATTCCTGTCGGATATCAGCAATAACCTGCTTTACTTCCGTATCACCAAAAGCGTGAAATTCTTCAAGGTACCCCATCAAAAAAAGACGATCGCACAATGAATTAATTTTTCGTGGAATTCCACTACTGTATTCAAAAATTGCGGCAAATGCATCTGCATTTAATGTGGGATCATTTTTCCATCCCACTGTATGCAAGCGATGTTCAATGTAGGATTGCGTTTCTGTTAAATCAAGCGGTCCCAAGTGATAACTAGCAATCACCCTCTGTAACAGCTGCTGCATGCCTTCACTTAACAAGGTTCTCCTGAATTCAGGCTGTCCAAGAAGAAAAGTTTGCAGTAAAGATTTATCGTCAGTCTGAAAGTTCGACAACATACGCAACTCTTCAACTGCACGCGGAGTCAGATTCTGCGCTTCATCCACCACTAATAAAACACGTTTACCTTGCTTGTCACACTGTTTCAGAAATTGCTCAAGTCTGGTTAACAAGGCGGCCTTACTGGCATTTTCATATTCGATGCCAAATGCTGCCGCAACCAATCTTAAAATATCATCAGATCCGACATGAGTGTTGACGATTTGGGCAGCCAATATATTTTCTGACTCAAGTTCACAAAACAAATTTCGCATCAAGGTTGTTTTACCTGCCCCTATCTCACCAGTGATAACAATAAACCCCTCGCCTTGCGATATGCCATATTCAAGATATGCCATAGCACGCTTATGTCCCTTGCTACCAAAGAAAAAACGTGGATCAGGCTTTAATTGAAATGGCTTGGCACTTAAGCCGTAGTATGATTCATACATCTGCTTCTCGACTCCGCTAGAATCCTAGAAATAAAAAAAGAGTGATGGCATTTTCATGATAGTTACCAAACACAAGTGTTGAGTCAGTTTGAACGTGACGTACTTCCAATGTCGCTTTTAATTTTGGTTGCAACTGCCGAGAGATTGAAGCTCTCAAATTTTTGGTGATGTTTTTTACACCATTGAGAGTGCTTTCCTTGGTGTTAATGATTTTTGCCTCAGTATAAGTAGCACTTACACTGGTATTTGTACGGGGTGATAATTGCCAGCTCCACAAAGCATTTACACCAATTTGCCTATCCTTACTTAACGGTCCGGAAATCGCTGCAGCCTCTAAACCAGCAGATAATGGTTCGCGGGTACTATTAAACAAATTAAAAACGATAGTATTTTGAACCCCAGACAAGGCAATAGATCCCTGCATACCTCGTTGCAAAAATACCTGATTTGTAAATGTATTAATCGGTTGAGCAAGAGCAGACGGCAATCCAGAATCACGAATAAAATTATCAACGGCTTGCTGTCGATTTGTTGCGTCAGGTATGGTCGATTGCCATAACTGATTCAAGAACGCGGAAGTATTATTAGTAGCAGGTATAAGAAACTGGCCCCGCGTTGTTGTTACATCCTCGTTATAGCCCACACTAAACACGCTCATACGTCCACGATGACTGAAAGTCAGAGCATGGGTTTTTCCATAAAAACGTTGCCCTGTATTAAAAATCAAGTTAGTCCGTTGGGTCGGAGCCCATGCAAAGCCAGCCGTCCAAAAATAACCCGGTGGTTTTTCTCCCAATGTAACATAACTATTTTTCTCGTAACCGCTGGTGCTCGTCAACCGAAATAAAGGTGAAATTTGGTAACCTAAACGTACGGTCGTCATTTCTGTAGTTAATGGAGCTAAATTGTCATAATGAACATTTTGATGACTGTAATTCAATCCCCAATTAACTGTTTTGAATGCAGACCCACTACTCAAACCAAAACGCAAACTATCCGATTGGCTATTGGAGCTTAGTAACGATCCACTGACAACAGAATCATGAACATAACGTAGTTCACCGGTAAAATTATTATTAAATTTACTACTAAAATATGGCGAGATGCTATAGGTTTTTACTTCAGCACGATTATTTGACAAGTTAAAGTTATTCTCTACCACTTGCCCAAAAGGACTCAGATTTTGCTGGGTAATGTTAGCATTGCCCTCTAAAAAAAAAAGATCCTGAATTAAGGAAGCATTTGCATTGGCCTGTAACAGATGATTAGTTTTTGCCTCATTATTTATTCCAGAATAATAAGAATTTTGCATAACATAGTTAGCTTGCAACTTTAAGCGCTGCCCTGAAGCTGTTACAGAAAAACTTGGGGAGAACTGAGTAATGTAGGCACTTTGCTCCGCACCGTTTACAGCAAGTTTCACGTTATCTGAATATGTCTCAGTTAAGTTTATACTCGGAACTAATTTCCAATCAGCAGCAATCGCATTTACTGCTGTAAGTACAAAAAAAGAAGTAATGAAAACAACACTATATGTAACAATCCGAACATACTTAAACACACTCAGGTTCTCAGCCGTAGTAGCGACCATAGTAATCCCCATTTGATAGTGTCTTGGCCTTGTTGTAAATGAGATTTACATTAGGGCATGATTTCAGTTGGCGTAGCACTTCTTTGACCACGTGCTGTGTAGTTGACTCTGCTTCAACTACCAATACGATTTGCCCCATCTGACTAGCAAGCACCCTTGCCTCAGTAGTTAACAACAATGGAGGTGAATCAAAAATAATAAGTCGATCAGGGTAGCGATTAGCGATTTCACTTAACAAAGACATCATGTTTTGGCTTGCCAAAAGCTCGGTAGCACGATGATGACTTCTACCTGCACGAAGTATACTTAAAGTCTCAATATTAGTTCTTAACATTGCGTCAGCAAGATCTAACGTATCATCTAGCAGCACATCCATTAACCCAATTTCTGAAGATTCTGTTCCTGGCTTTAATTGCAAGTAGCGGGGAACTGATGGCCGAGCAACATCAGCATCAACCAATAGCACAGTATGATCCAATTCCATCGCCATGCTAATAGCAAGATTAACGGCACAAAATGTCTTCCCCTCGCGCGGAAGAGAGCTGGCGACCATAATCAAATTGCCATGATGTATTGGTTTACCCTTCTGACCAAATGCTTTCTCAATCAGAGGCCTTTTAATTAAACGAAACTCTTCAGCAATGCTTGTCCTAGCACCATCTGGAGTCACCATTCCAAGTCGATGCAGTTGCTCAATGTCAATTTCTACTCTTCTAGTACTCGCTTTACCAATATCATCAAAATTTACTTTTCTCTCGGCATGAACATCGACATTCGGCTCAGTTGTTGCTGCCATAGGTACTGCGAAATGAGCTTCCGGAGGCGTAGTAACCCGACTACCCGGCTCAAGTCTACTAATTGCTTTTTCGATAATACTCACGCTAACTCCAAAATTTTTCACTTTTCGAATCTGAAACACAGCTAACAATTAAAAAAACAATCGTGTTTCAAATAAAAATACTACCGGTTAAATAACTAGCGGAATCATGACTTGAAATAGATAAAGCTCATTAAAGCTGCATAAAATGCCAATAGAACAAATGAGGAGAGTGCGAATGCATACAAACTCTTTTTTTGCCGCGCCTTCTCAGCATCCGTCCACTTCATCGAAATCGTCCCCAAAATCGGCAAGCCAGTTACCTCAAGTAAATCAATATGACTGAGAAAGGTCGGACGTATTTTACTCATCAGTACCGCCCCCGCCAAACCAATAACTAACGCGGCAACAAACACTAAGGAAAACAGTCTTAGTCTAGGTGGACCAGCAGGGGTCAAAGGAACAGAAGGAGGATCAACAACTCTAAAAGTCATCATTTCCGTTGTGGTATTCAAGTCCCCAGATAATTTTGCAGATTCCCTACTCGCGACTAATTTTTCGTAATTTTCTTTATTGATCTGATAATCACGATTCAGCTGCGACAATTGCGTCTCAATTTCTGGAGCTGCATTACTTAAAGTTTTTAATCTGGCGCTACGCGTAGCATATTCATCTGTGCGCGCTCGCATAGATGCAACTCTAGCTTCGGCTACCGACAAGGAAATTTTCAATTGCTGCAGAACAGGATTTCCAGTAACGATGTCAGAATCTGGCTGCCGCACTCTCGCCTCGTCGCTTTTACGCACTTCTAATTGGGTAATAAGTCTTTTAGTAGAAACAATATCAGGATGTTGCTCCGTAAATTGTAATCGTAAGGCATCCAAATTTTTTCTTAAAGTCTGAATGCGCTCATCGATTTCAGGATTTGAAGCAAGCGAAGGATTGTTTGATCTTAAGGAGTTTTCCGTATTCAAAACCTCTCGTCTAATCGTGTCCCTTGCTTGAACAGCTTCGGCCAATTCCAATCTAGCTTGGCTAAGGCTATCATTCATTGCTAGCAACTGACTGCCTGAATCACCACCCTGCCGTGGCAGTAAGGTCATATTTCTTAATTTAAAATCTTTTAAAGCATTTTCTGCAGCAATCAATTTCTCTTCGTAATTTTTGATTTGCCCATCAATAAAAACTACTGCTTTTGTTGAGTCCTGCTTTTTATCACCAAAACTTCCCTCAACGAAAATTGTCAGCAGCGCTTGAACCACATCCTTTGCCAACTTGGGATTTTCATCACTATATGCGAGGGAATAGATGTCATTTTGTGCAGTTCCACCAATTTTAATTTTAGCGATCAAATCTTCGATCATGCGCTCTCGATCTTTTCCTGTATTGACCTTTATATCAAGATCAACCATACGCATAACTCGTTCGACATTTGGGCGGCTAAGCAAGGTTCTGCTCATAATGGAAACTTGCTGTTCAACGTTGGGAATACTGGTCATGCCAGATAACAAAGGTTTCAATATGCTTTGAGTATCAACAAAGACTCTGGCTGTAGCCTGATAATTATCTGGCAATTTATAAACAACAATAAAACCGACCATTGACACTAGCCAGGCGATTGTTACTGCATACCAGCGATATTTCCATCCGCCCCTGACCAGGGACTGCAACTGCACTAACAGCTCCTCCATCTTTTTAAGTTCTCCGTATAAGGTAATTCAAATAAATAACAACTTTACAGTCTATCTATAAAAAACGAAATTTACGAGGATCATCATATTCCATGAGTGTAAAAAAAACAAGTATGATTGTATTTTCTATTATCATAATTAATATGAACCTAATTTCACACTATCTATACTTAATTGTATAAAAACCGCTTCCAGTCAATTAAATTAGCGCCAATAAATAATACTAGCAATGCAATATTGGTGTGCAGAATTTATCTACATATAATCTATATTCGACAAAGTTTAGCCCCAAAAATGATTTGAATTACTTAAATGACTGTAATATAGTTAGTTATGAAAAATGAAATTATATTTTTCAATTAATTAACTAAAATTACATAATCATTTTTCTAAAAAGCATATTGAATAAATATTTTTTTACTATGCTGATGGTAATATCATGCTTCCGCGCTAACTTATGTCGAATATTTAGCAAAAACATCCAATATCGCATATAGGAAATCAATATGAATACGCTAACGAATAAAATATCAACATGCCTGGCAATTATTTCGGTATCTTTTTTTATCGTTGTGACAACCGGATGTGCGACAAAGTCTGACATGATGGCTCCCGCGACAGTTTCTGAGGCTGCAGATCACGACTATTTAATTGGCCCTGGTGATACCGTAAATATAAATGTTTGGCGGAATCCTGAAGTTTCCATGTCTGTTCCGGTTAGACCGGATGGAAAAATTACAACTCCATTGGTAGAAGATGTTATTGCCATTGGTAAAACATCTACTGAACTTGCGCGCGACATTGAAAAAGCATTGGCGAAATTTATTCAACAACCCGTTGTCACCGTGATTGTTACTGGATTTTCTGGCCCGTATGGAGAACAAATTCGGGTAATCGGGCAGGCGACTAGACCTCAAGCATTAGCTTATCGCCAAGGAATGTCTTTAATGGATGTTTTGATTGCAGTTGGTGGGATTACTGAATTTGCATCGGGAAATAAAGCAAACATCATCAGAACAGTAGATGGAAAACAACAAACCTTTAATATTCGCATAAACGATTTAATCAAAGACGGTGACATTTCCGCCAATGTTCCTGTTCGTCCAGGTGATATTTTAGTGATACCACAAAGCTTTTTTTGAGCATCTTAAGTCGATTTTAATTGTCCCCACGATAAAAATTCGATCCAGCAATAGCAAGCTGGACTTTTTATCGTGATAGTCGACATATCAATATAATAGCGAAGCTCCAAAATCATCTGCCGATTTCGGTGAATATTAAAAGGACTGCCCCCGGTAAATCGAGGTAGTCCTTTTAAAGCTGGGACACTACACTCATAGACCATTAACGCCATTCAACTTGGAATAGGGCTTAGAGTTGCGTCAATAAGGCTTTGACTTCCTCCATTTTTGCATAGCCTTTCCCACTTGCAAGAAGTTGCTCAAGCTCTTTGCGTGCCTTGATTTTATCACCAGACTTCATTAGTGCTAAGGCAAGATGGTAGCGAACATCTAGTGCGTCCGGCATCAGAGAACTTGCTTTCTGAATCAGCGGTAGCCCCCTAACGATATTTCCACGTTCAACCAAAATCCAGCCTAAAGTATCCATAATCGCGGGATTTTCACCGACAAGCTTGTATGCTTTTTCTGCGTATTCCAATGCACGAGGATCTTTTTCTTCGCCATATGCCCACGCCAAATTATTTAATGCCATCGCATTCATCGGATCATTTTTTAATATAACCTGAAGCTGCTCGATACCCGCTTGTTTATTTTTTTGCGATCCTAGGTTATACATAGCAAAATACATCCGAGTGTTAATGTCTTCTGGATGCTCCTTTATCCAATGTGTCATCCGATTATCGACTTCTTTTGCTTTTCCATCCAAAACAAGTGCATTATGTATTTTCGACATGAGTTGCCCTCCTGGGGCAAGCTTAAATGCCTTCTCATAAGCCTGGCTCGCTAATGCAGTTTTTTTCTGCAGCAATAATATATCCCCCTCTTGCACGAATCCGACAGGTGATTTTTCATTTTCCTTTTCAATTTGCCGACTGATCACCAAGGCTTCATCAAAGTTTCCTTTTTTTGCCAACAAGGCGGCAAGCGCTAACTTCGCATCTAGATACTTAGCATCAAGCCTTAAAGTTTTCTTCAGCGATTCGAGTGCCGCAATATCATTATCCATCGCCATGAGAGTTACCGCCACTTTGAACTGCGCAGAAGGGGAGTCTGGACGCAAAGAGGCAAATTTTTCATAGCTATCAAGCGCCCCTGTCTTGTCGCCCAGGTTTAACTGCGCCTGTGCTAACAATTCCATAAATTCCGGTATTGTCGGATGGCTAGCTTGCGCCTTCTTTACCAGTGTCAAGGTTTTTTGTTTATCGCCCATGCGCATATAATGCATCGCCAATAACTGTGTGACTACCAACGAGTCAGGATTCTCGTTATTGGCGCGCTCCAGCCATATTTTGGCTTCGTCATTATTGCGCTGAGAAACTGCGAGACTGGCCAGTGCGGTCATTGCCTGTATATTTTTCTTGTCTTTTTCAAGCACAGCCTCAAAACGTTTTTTTGCCGCCTCCGGTTTTTTTTCTTGCATGTCCATTCGAGCTAGATTGGCCACTGCAGGAAAATACGTAGGTTGTAAAGATACGGCCTTTTCAAAACTAACACGTGCGTTTGGAGTATCTTTTTTGTTCAGATAGATACCGCCCTTCAAATTTTGTATTAAAGGATTTTCCGGCTGCTCTTTTTCTATAGCATTGGCTACCGTTAACGCCTTATCATATTCGTTCATACGTAAATGAGTCATGACCAGCAATACACCCGCCTTGGCCGATTTACCATCCAGATCCGTAGCTTTTTCCAATTCGGCAATGGCTAATCCATTCTCGCCTTGACCAAGTTTACTCATGCCCAAGGCGGTATGGTATTCGGCAGATTTTGGCGCTAACGCACTGGCTTTTTCGAAATATTCAGTGGCCTTGGTGAAATTTTTTGATTGCATATAAGACTCGCCAGCTAAGGCATATAACTGACTGTCTTGAATTCCCGACTTAAGTAAAGGCTCAAGTAGTGCCACAGCGGCGTTGGCATCTCCACTTTTCAACATAGTACCAATCAAGAGTTTTTGTGCATAAACATTGCTTGGATTACTCGCTAAGTATTTCCGCAAATATTTTTCTGCTTGTTTAGGCGCATCTAATGCATATTGGACGGTACCGGACAACAGTACGCCTGGCATGTAATCTGGAGCGAGGCGCTGAACCTGCTGCAAAGACTCCCATGCGGCAGCATGCTTGTTCTGAGTAAAATCAAGCAAGCCTTGAGTGTAAAACGCGAGTACGGGATTAGATGCTATTTTTTTTGCTCTATCGATGTCTTGTTTTGCCTCTGCGTATTTTTTCATTCCGATCTCCAGATTGGCTTTCACCAAAAAGGCGGCGGAATTATCCGGCTGAATTTTAATTACCTGATCATAAACGGCAAGAGCTTCATCTGGTTTACCTTGCACTCGCAACAAATCCGCATTGAACATCAACGCTTGGGGATTTTTTGAATTTTTGCTTACCGCTAATTGCGCAAACCTATTTGCCGCATCCATATCCCGCTCTTCTGCGGACAACTTTGCCATTCCGATTAATGCGTCTGGAAAATCTGGATTTGATTTCAAAGCGAGTTCAAATGATTCCTTGGCTTCGATTTTTTTACCCAAGCCCAAGAAAGCATTGCCGCGCAGACTAGCCAGACCTGCATCAGTTTTTGACCGGGAGTCTTGAGCGATCTCGTCAAGTACTTTTTGGAACTGCCCCTGAGTAAGCAGTGCTTTTGCGAGGTCGGGCAACGCCGTGGCAGCACTAAGTCCGAGGCTTACCGCTTTGCGCAATTCTTTTTCTGCAGATAGCGGGTCCCCCGTTTCATTATAAATTGCCCCCAACATATAGCGAGCATCCTTATTTTCAGGATCTTTCTGCAAGGCGTTTTTCAATTGAATAACGGCAGCTTTGTTATCCCCTTTCTGCTGATATTGCTTCGCCTCTGCCAAAAATTTTTCAGTTGTTTGGGTTTTGCTACAAGCGCCCAAACTTGCCATCAATACGATAGCCCCCGAAAGCATAGTAACGGATGTGCGTTTATGTTTAATACGTGACATATTTAATCCTTTTTAAACTCAAAAAAATATTGCGAAAAAACATTGCTTTATCAGTAACGCATGTGATTTTTATTAATAAAAAAATATTCTTTTAAGATTACTATAATTTATAGACTATTCCCACAAGCGGGCAATAAAATACCGGGCATCGTTCAATAAACTGCCATGGTCATTTATTTTTCTTTATTTTTTTCTATTATTGTCTCTATTTAGTAATTTTTTTAATAATAGAAAACCACTTCATTTTCAATAGTCGCCTTCCGATATGCCAAAATGCTCCTAACACGCCATACATTGAATGCAAATTAAATGCTATCAGCCCCCAACGCCCCCTTCTATGTGACATCCAATCTTGTTTATAGGCATCATCACCGGTGAGGTAATCTACTTCTTTGACGTGATCAATATCGATCACATGCTGCATCATGTGTGATGTAAGAATGGAACCCACGGAAAGATTGGCATAGCGATCGTCATACGCTAATTTGTAGATTGATGCGATCTGCTTATGTACTATCCAAAGTTGCGCAGCAACTGGCTGATCCGCGATATAGGCAACCCCTAGACGTAACCATCCATGCTGTGCGCAGGTGCGCATCAGTCCTGCGATAAACAAAGGGTGCGCTTCAGGAAGTTTCCAACTAGAGTGATATACCTGCTCGTATGCAATGATCGCCGCATCCAACTGATCTTCAGTTTGAATTAACTTGATTTCCAAGTCGCCGCGCTTTGCAAGCGACCGGTATTTTCTTTGAAGCGTATTTTTCAAACGGGAGGGCAAAGAATCGAAATACTCGTGAAAAGAGCGTCCATTGACATCCAGGTACCAATTTCCAAAACAAAAATAAGTTTGCACTGCCATACCAGCAGAGCGACATGCGCGCTGAATCGCATTAAATTGCTCACTATCTATCGCCATAGGATGTAGATCAATGCTATCCCAGCGTGTCTTTTCATGGATAACGGCGTTGATCAAAAGATTAATATCATCCTGACAGTTTTCGATTGAGCCATTCTGAATCAGCTTAAAAAGCGAGGTGTAGTAATTTGAGGCAGCAAGTAATTTACGCGGCATATACCACGCATTCTTGCGGGGAATAAAACACAGTGGGAGTAATAATCGCGCGCTACCATTCTCTTCAAGTCCATACAGGCGGATAGTATGGTCTTTACTCAGGGAGTTTAAAAACAGATTTTGAAACCATGGAAGACTAGCGAAAAAACTGGACGACGTCTTCTCTGCATCAAATAATTGAAGATAGGAATCGGGTAAGGCCTCAAGGTTGTCGTAAATACGGACTTTTTTCATCCCAAAAAACCTGATCGAGACGAAAAATAAAACGAAATTAACAAGGTATCGACAGACCTGGCTTGCACAATACTCCTCAAGTATCGATATTGGTGAATGGAATTAATTTTTGTTCGCCGGCAAGTTTTTTTTGTACCACTCCATAGCCTCATGCAAACCTTCATCAACTCGATGTGTTGGCTCAAAATTTAACAAGACTCTAGCTTTAGTAATATCCGCTTGCGAATGCCTGATGTCACCATTCCTAAAATTTTCATACGTAGGCTGATGAGTTTCCACATGTGGAAAAGCCTCTTTCAGCAAAGCGCTCATCATTTTATATAATTGGTTGAGACTGGTTGTATCGTTGAGAGCAACGTTATAAATTTGATTCCCCGCTGCCGGATTATCACTGAGTGCTGCCAAAATATTTGCCTGTACCACATTCGCCACAAAACAAAAATCCCTGGTTGTTTCACCATCGCCATTGATATGTAAGGTTTGATTTTTAATCAGTGCAGCAACCCATTGTGGAATAACCGCTGCATAGGCACCGTTCGGATCTTGTCTAGGTCCAAATACATTGAAATAGCGTAGACCGATCGAATCCAGACCGTAACAGCGCGCAAATACATCGGCATACAATTCATTCACATACTTAGTCACCGCATAAGGGGACAGAGGCTTGCCGATGACAGACTCAATTTTTGGAAGATCAGGATGATCGCCATAAGTAGAGCTGGATGCAGCGTAAACAAATCGCTTTACTCTGGCATCGCGCGCGGCGGTTAGCATATTCAAAAAACCAGTGACATTATTCGCATTAGTCAAAATAGGATCTTCAATGGAGCGTGGTACGGATCCCAATGCGGCATGATGTAAGACATAATCCGTTTCGTGACATGCTGCCTGACAGTCATCTAATTGGGTAATATCACCTAGAATAAATCTAAAATTTTTCCAGAGGTCCTCCCCCACTAATGCATGTACTTGATCTAGATTATGTTGATAACCGGTAGAGAAATTATCAAGGCCAACTACTTTTTGATTTAGCTTAAGCAATGTTTCCAGCAAATTGGAGCCGATAAATCCTGCCACGCCAGTGACCAGCCAAGTCGCCTGGGTAGTTTGCAAATTTTGTTGAATTTCTTGATATTTTGTCATTTTTAATGTTTGTAGAAACTACAGGCGCCAAATTGTAAATCCGGCAGCACTAAGCGCGGCGCGATCAAACTTGGATTTAATATCGACAAAACAGGCATTTTCTGCTGACTTCGATTGGTAGTCGGACAATGGACGATTCATGAGCGAAGCGTGAGATACCGCTGCAATGGTGACCGTAGCACGCGGCAATTGATCCCAAGTTTCTAGTGTCAGGCCATATTCATGTTGCGCTTCGTCTGCGTCTGCCAAAGGATCATGGACATGGACATCGACACCATATGACTGCAATTCAACAATCATATCCGCTACTTTGGAGTTTCTCAAATCTGGACAGTTTTCTTTGAACGTCAATCCCATAACATTGACCACACAGCCTTTAACATGATGGCCCGCTTTGATGATTTCTTTCACTACTTTTTCAGCGATAAATTTGGCCATCCCATCGTTAATACGACGCCCGGCTAAAATAACCTGCGGATGATACCCAAGCATGTCTGCCTTGTGGGTTAAATAGTAAGGATCTACGCCGATACAATGTCCGCCCACTAAACCAGGCCGGAAATTGAGGAAATTCCATTTGGTGCCAGCGGCTTCCAATACTTCAAGTGTATCGATGCCGATCATATCAAAGATAATAGCTAGCTCATTCATCAGTGCAATATTCAAATCGCGCTGGGTATTTTCTATCACTTTTGCCGCCTCTGCTACCTTGATACTGGTAGCGCGATGGACGCCAGCAACAATGATATTCTCATAGAGCTTGGCAATCTTATCCAGCGTAGCTGCATCATCTCCCGAGACGATTTTCAAAATGCTTGTCAGCGTGTGTTCTTTATCACCAGGATTAATGCGTTCAGGAGAAAATCCAACATGAAAATCTTCCTTCCACTTCAAGCCGGAATGTTTTTCAAGTACCGGAATACATACCTCTTCGGTCGCACCAGGATAAACGGTTGATTCGTAGATAACGATCGCGCCGCGCTTCATGTGCTTGCCAACAGTCTCACTGGCGCGGATAAGAGGAGTAAAGTCAGGGTTATGCGCGATATCCACCGGCGTTGGAACTGCAATAATCAAGTAATCTGCTTGCGCTAACGCAACGGGGTCAGTGCTTACGCTTAAATGTTCTGCGGCTTGCAACTCTGCCATCGACAACTCTCCGGTAGGGTCGATAAACCGCTGGTAACTCGCGACTTTACTAACAGAAAGATCAAAGCCGATTGTTTTGAGCTTCTTGCCAAACTCGACTGCCAACGGCATTCCTACGTACCCGAGTCCTACTATGCCAACTGTATTCATAAAATTTTCACTTTAACAATATTAAAATAACTATTTAGATACTCTTTAGATACGCATAATTTTCGCAATATTTTCACTTGAGAATAGTTTGGCGGATCATTATTTGTGACAATTTTTCCTGCATCAGAAAAAATATTGTTATCTCACTCGTCACATTTTTTTTCGCAATAAATCTTGTACAAAATTGACTGGAATTGCATAACTTATACCACTTGGATTAGTAATCGCCGATTCCTTCAAGCCCTTGATAAACACCATATTAATGACCCCCAGGACAAGCCCCGTTTCCGGATCATAAACGGGACTTCCGCTATTGCCAGGATACGCCGTGGCATCTAACTGAAAAACGGCATACGTCGCACGCTTAAGTTGTCGCACAACTTTAGAATCCAGGCGGCGCGAATCAAGTCCCGGCGTAGCGATAGGGGTAATGGCGGAGATAAAACCGCGATGGGTGGCATGATGAAAGCCCAAACTCATGGCTAAAGGAAAACCCGTAAACGCAATAGCCTGCCCTTCGGCAACGGCACCCGCATCTCCCAGTTCCAGTGCCGGCAACGGAACCCCTCCTATCCTCAGTCTGGCAAGGTCATGCTCTTCATCCACCGCAATGACTGTTGCTGGCCTGAATTCGGTTGCATCACCTTTTCCAACCAATATACCCAGCGTACCTTTAGTGTCATCGTTATCCACTTTCATAACGCCATTCATAACGTGTGCGTTAGTAATAATGGTTAACCCATCACCGACGACAAATCCAGTACCCGAAAAACTAATCGCAGGCGTGCGTGTTTTTTCGAATGTGCCGATAGCCACAACTGAATGTTTGACAGTTTTCACGTTAGTTGAAAAATTCTCAGCCCAAAGAGGCTGCGCAAAAATTAGGCTTGCACAGAAAGGTAATATAGTTCTAAAAAGCATCGAATTAACCATGGCAGAGGGCTTAAAAGATATCCTGAAAAAATGGATGCAAACAAAGGCGAGTAACCCTCAACAGTGTAATGAATTTTGGTTTTTTTTGCATCTAATTTACAGTATGAACGATGATTCAATGTTTCGTAAACATAACACTACACCAATACTTCGACTGCCTGTGTATGGCTTAAAAAATCCATCGGGCTGGCCGTTAATCCATAAGCACCCGACTGAAACACGACAATCAAATCCCCCACTTCGGCTTTTTCCAGCTCCATTTTATCTGCCAGTAGATCGAGCGGTGTGCACAGTGGTCCGACCACCGAAGCTATTTCAAGATTGCCGCCGGACATCTTGTTTCCTACTGCTACAGGGTAATTTTTGCGTATAACTTGCCCAAGATTACCGGATGCCGCTAGATGATGATGCATACCGCCATCCGTCACCAAAAAAATTTGTCCGCGCGAGACTTTACGGTCAATCACTTTGGCAACATAAATACCCGCTTCACCCACTAGATAACGTCCCGACTCGACAGCGACATGCGCATCGGGGAGCGCCGATTCTAGTGTCGGCATCCACTGTTGCAAATTATCGGCAACGGGCCCGAGATCAAGCGGCAATTCGCCAGGGAAGTAGGGGATGCCAAAGCCGCCACCGATATTCAGCAAACGCACTGATCGCGGGGCATGCTGTGCCAGCTCGATGGCGAGTTGAAAGGTCTTCGATTCAGCCTCAACAATGGCTGCAGATTGAAGATTTTGCGAACCGCAGAAAATCTGAAATCCATGAAAATCCATCGTCATGGCGGCGATCCTACGCAGGAACTGTGGAACAATTTCCGCATCGACGCCAAATTGCTTGGCACCTCCGCTCATTTTCATTCCCGATGATTTCAATTCAAAATCAGGATTCACCCTGACCACGACTTTGGGCGTGAGCCCAATCGCCATGGCAATCCGATCCAGACGCTCCAGCTCCGTTTCTGATTCCAGATGAATCAATACTTCGGCAGCCACGGCCTGAGCAAGTTCTGCATCAGTTTTGCCCGGGCCGGCAAAACTGATGTGCTGTGCATGCATACCGCTATCGAGCGCACATTTGAGCTCTCCTGCCGATGCCACATCAAATCCATCGACCAGACCGGCCATATGCTGCACCAGCGCAGGCATAGGGTTAGCCTTAATTGAATAATGTATCCACATCTGTTGTGGCAATACGGCACGCAATTGCCCGACCCGCCTACTCAAGAGCGTACGGTCATAGGCATAAAAGGGCGTGCTCCCTACCCGCTGTGCCAACCGGGTTAAAGGGATGCCACCGACTTGGAGACAGGCATCTTTTACCTGGAACTGGGTTTGCGCGGTATGAGCCGGTTTTTTCATAAAGAAATAACTAGGTATTTGAAATAGGCAAGCCGGAGCCGCAATATCCATGCGGCTTACAGGCCAGGCAGGCTGGAAAGGCGCATGGGCATTGCGGCTCCAGCCGGTCCACTTTTAAATTGATGAAATAATGATTGACGCTGTTCATTTGGAGCCAGCGTTTTCGGCTACCGCGCCGGCAACTTTGTCGACGATCGACGCCACCGACAGCACCTGAAACAGAGCAAGAAAACGCGATTGCAGTAATTTTCGGTCAATTTTTCCATTCGGATTGCGCGGCAAATTCTCAGATACAATTTCGATATGGGCAGGTACCATATAAGTCGGAAGTTGCGCCTGACATTTTTGCCGGATCGCCTCACGGCCAAGACTTTTCGCCTGGTTTTGCTTAACAATTAACACGATGGCCTGACCCATGAGCGGATGCGGAACACCGACGGCGACCGACTCGGTGACATCCTCAAAACGATCAATCACTTGTTCCACTTCGGTGGGACTGACGCGATAGCCGGACACTTTGATCATGTCATCCTCACGGCCGATAAAATACAAATAGCCGTCGGCATCCATGCGTACTGTGTCACCCGACCACACCGCGATTTCCGGTAACGGCAAACCCGTCAATGAGGTTGGTACAGGCCGAAACCGCTCAGAAGTTTTCGGCCTGTCATTCCAGTAGCCAAGCGCGACCAGAGCACCTCGGTGCACCAGTTCGCCGGCTTCATTCGGGGCGCAGACTTGACCGTCTTTATTGATCACCAATAATTCCGCGCCGGGAATGGCCTTGCCTATCGAATCAGGTCTTTGCTCCAGTTCTGACGGAGGCAAATAGCTGGAACGAAAAGCTTCGGTCAAACCGTACATGAGAACGATCTGAGTGGACGGAAAAATCGCTTTTAATGCATCAAGAGTGGTTTTTTGCATTACCCCTCCCGAATTCGTGATGTAACGCAACGACGTTGTTACTGGCCATTTTTGTTGTGACAATTGCATCCAGAGTGGCGGCACTGCCGCCAAACCGGTAATATTTTCCTCAACAACGGCACGGACTATGTCTTGTGGCATTAAATAATTCATCAAAACAACTGACGCACCGACACTAAACGCCGTCGTGAGTTGGCTTAACCCGTAATCGAAACTCAGAGGCAGAACCGCCAGTATTTTGTCGCTACTGGAATTATTCAGATATTCGGCCACGCTGCTGGCACCACTCAACAAATTTCGGTGTGAAAGCACGACGCCTTTTGGCATCCCGGTACTGCCGGAGGTATACAGTATGGCCGCCATATCAAGCTCGATACAGCGATGCGGTGCCAGATCGGCGTTGCTTGCCAGCGCCTGTTCCCATGCCATCAGCGTCAACGGAGGAGCTGCCGAAATTGTATGCTTGGCATCGGTCACAATAATCGTGTGCAGTTCAGGACATTGAGCAAGTATCTTGGTTAATGCCTGTAAACGACTGGCCGATGTCACCAAAATTCTGACATTACAGTCGGCCAGAATATAGGCGACCTGATCCGGCTTGAGCAGCGGGTTGATGGGCACAAACACGGCACCAGAGGCCGATGCGGCAAACATCGCCACGACTGCCTCTGGACGTTTTTCCAGGTAAATGGCAATGCGATCGCAGCGGGCGATGGCCAAATTCAGGTAAGCCTGAGATAAGGTATGCACCTGGGCTGACAAGTCGGCATAGGTGAGGCGCTGCCCCTGGTAGCACAATGCCTCGGCATCGGGTGCTTTTTGCGCGCGCTGATAAATGAGTTTATGAATCTGATCGATCATCTTATGTGCTTCGTGACGCCTGCTACTTAATTGCGTGGCGACTCATCAAATCATACAAAGTAGGTCTGCTAACACCGAGTAATTCAGCCGCCTTCACCATATTGCCATCCATTCTGGCCAGCGCCTTGACGACTGCTTTATGCTCCGCGTCATCGCGTATCTGGCGTAAATTGATGGCTTCTTCCTGAACGGGCAGCGATGACAAACCGAGATCTTCGGCGGAAATTTGCGGCCCATCTGCCATGATGATCGCTCGCTTGATGCAGTTTTCCATCTCCCGAACATTGCCTGGCCAAGGATGGCTCTCGATCAGCGCCAAGGCTTCCTGACTAAAGTTCAAGCCAGGGCGCCCTTCTTTGGCATTAAACTTATTTTTAAAATGATGCGCCAGCAATGCGGCATCACCGATGCGCGCAGCTAAAGGAGGGATATTGATGACAATTTCGCTGAGACGATAATATAAGTCTTCCCTGAAGCGCCCAGCCGTTGCTAACTCTTTGAGGTTTTGATGGGTCGCGCAAACGATGCGCACATCGACCGGAATCTCTTTATGGCCACCGATACGCTCAACCACACGCTCTTGCAAGAAACGCAGTAACTTCGCTTGCAATGGCATCGGCAAATCACCCACTTCATCGAGAAAAAATGTGCCCTCATTGGCCAATTCTATTTTCCCCAGATTTTGCTTCACGGCACCGGTAAATGCCCCTTTTTCATAGCCAAATAGCTCACTCTCTAACAAATTCTCAGGGATGGCGGCACAATTGATCGCCATAAACCGTTTATCCTGACGCGGACTCAACTGATGCAACGCCCTCGCCAACACTTCCTTGCCGGTTCCGCTATCACCTAACAACATGACGGAAGCAGATGAGGGGGCAACTTTTTCTATGCTGCGGCAAACTTTCAACATGCCTGGATCGCGGCTGATCACTCCGGCCATCGGTGATGCGGTCTGCATTTGCAACATGCGACGATTATCCTGCTGAAGCGCGTGCAGATAAAATGCACGTTCTATGACCAGTCCTAGCAAGGCTGGATCAAACGGTTTTTGGTGAAAATCGTAAGCCCCCAAACCGATCGCCTTGACGGCATTTTCTCTATCCTGATTGCCTGACAAGACAATGATTTTTGTATCGGGGACCAACGCCAGAATTTGCTGGATAATCGCAAATCCTTCAGTCGCTCCATCCGGATCCGGTGGCAATCCCAAGTCCATGGTGACGACTGCGGGCTCATGTCTGCGTACCTGCGCTAAAGCACTTTCTCTATCGCCTGCCACCAAGACTTCATAGGCATCAAAGCTCCAACGCAATTGCTTTTGCAATCCCAGATCGTCTTCAATAATCAACAACTTCTTTTTTTCCTGGCTCACAACACACCCTTTAGTGGTTAAACTGCCCTCAAGGCAACTTGCTCTTCAGAGCCGTGAATCGACAAAATGATCTTGAAAGTAGTTCCCAATGACGGAGTACTGCTTACTTCAAGCTTTCCACCAAGCTCTTGCACATATTCTTTAGTCTCAAACACGCCTATTCCCATCCCAGCAACTTTGGTAGAAACGAAAGGACTAAATAGCTTATCGAGAATAAATTCCTTACTCATACCAACGCCTGTATCTTTAATTTCCACCACGGCAAAATTGCCCTGTATGGTCAGCCTCACCCTGACTTCACCATCCTTGGGTGTCGCTTCAATGGCATTCTGGACCAGGTGTCCGATGACTCTTTCCAGCCGTTCCCAGTTAGCTTCTACACGGACTGCGCTTTCCAAAATCTCCAACACGGGTTTCGGCTCATACGGAGATTTCGACTCTACCGCGCGCCGCAACAGCTGATCAAGAAGTACAATTTTTCTATCATCAACCGAGGCTCCCCGGCTCAATTTCTGCAACAAAACCTTCATCTTTTGCACCGAGTGATCTATCGTATCGAGCATGTCTTTCTGAAATTCAGGATTATTTTTATGCTTCTCTGCGTTGGAAAGAAGTAAGGACAATTGAGCGACCAGATTTTTAAGATCATGCACCATAAAGGTCGACATGCGATTAAAGGACTCAAATTGACGCGCCACCATTAACGCATTAGAAGAATCTTGCTGAGCCAAATAACTGGCCGCCTGACTCCCGGCAATTTTTAATAAATCCAGCACTTCCCAATTGAGTTTAATTTTACTTCTGGCTTGCGCCAAAATCACAAAGCCAAATAATTTTCCATGCAAAATCAAAGGCAACACCAGCCAGGCCCGTTCGTAAGCGCTCAACCAGGCAGGTACTGCAACACCTTCATAGGTATCCGAATGAATATCAAAATCCTGTAAGTCGATGACCCATTGTTTTTCTTCCAGCAGCCGGCAAAATCCGCTATTGATCGGCTCAACGCTCCCATTCAGACGCATATTCCAGTGGCTCGAAGGCTCACAGTTACCCGACTCCCTGCTGATGTACAACGCAGCCGCAGGACTCTCCACCAATTCAGCCAACGCTCGAATAGCGCGTTCACCGAGATCCGGCCCCTGCGTAGAAAGCGTGCGGGTAAAACGAATCCACTCTTCTCTATAGTCATAATTATAATTGTAAAAATGCTTACTTATAAATACTTTCAACCATGATCGCACCGATCCTGAAAATAGTAAAATAACAAGTAAGATAACGGCACCAAATAAGAAGGCTACCTGCATCACGAAGCCCCAGTTTCCACCGAAGAATCGCAGGTAATAGCCAGCCGCCGCCATTGCCAAAAGATAAAATGCTGCGCCAAACAAGGTGACAGAATGGAACAAAATACGACGGGATACCAAGATACCCTGTGACCATTTAGGATTGCGTGCAACGGCTATCGCCAATAGCGGTACGGTGAGGGCATCGACTATTCCACGTGCGGCCCAAATTTCTACATTAATTTTACGAAACAACATGGCATCGCTGTACAAATAAAAATCATAGACAAATAATCCCCCTATCCCTAAACAGGCGAATTTAATACCCCAGCGACCTTTGTCTGACATATTTCTAAAAAACTGCTCCACCAACAACATCCCGATCACCGCCATTGCAACCCGGCCGCCGGCACTAATCAGGTAAATGAAACCATTGGAAAAATGAAGGAGTGCCGTGTTGCTATACACCGTAGCGGCCAATTGCAGCAGCAAAAAAGCCGATATGATTAATACGTAAGGCTTGGCATTGACGATAGAGGCAAGTCGTATCTGTTGCGGCGGGTCTAGCAAAATCAGTAGGAAAACGATCCACCCGGCGCTCTTGGCAAACTCAAGACACTGCGCAAATAACGTCAACGGGATTTCTAGATAAGCGTGCAAAGCCAGTGTCGCAGCCCACGCGGCGGTGAGCAGACAGGCGAGTGCCAAAGAGACCCAATGTAACCTGCCTCGCCACGTTGTCATGAGTAAAATTGAAAGCAACAAAAATACTACCGCAGCGATGGCATAACTCAGAAAAGCAACGTTAATCAGCATCTGGCCTACTTTCTGATGGTTTCATTTGGGACAAAAAGCAGGGGTATGCCGATCGCGAACATCCAAGGTGTCGATTCACTTCGATGAATTGACCAGATGGCCAGTCACCTGGCGCCCTTGCCAAGCAACACAACCTGCACCGTCTCTAACAAAATCAAAATATCCAGGAATAAGCTATTGTTTTTAACGTAGTACAAATCATATTGGAGTTTTTGCAGGGCATCCTCAACCGATGCGCCATAGGCATATCTGACTTGAGCCATGCCGGTAATGCCGGGCTTAATACTATGCCGCATGTTATAAAACGGCACTTCTTTGCATAACTGATCAACAAAAAAAGCGCGCTCAGGCCGGGGGCCAACAAAACTCATGTCCCCCATCAAGACATTAATAATTTGCGGCAATTCGTCAATCCTCAGTTTGCGAATAATCCGCCCTACCCGGGTCGTGCGCGGGTCATTCGCGCTAGCCCATTGGGGGCTACCCTCTTTTTCAGCACTGGTACCCATGCTACGAAATTTAAGCACCGAATAAATACAGCCATTTTTTCCGACTCGCTCTTGCCGATAGAAGATCGGACCTCTATCCTCAAGAAAAATGAAACATGACGTTATTAGCATCAGTGGCAAGGCCAAGATAAATATAAGCACACTCACCAGCAAGTCAAACAGGCGTTTACCGAATTTTCGCGCAAAGCTCTGATTAAAACCGTCGCCAAACACGAGCCAGCCAGGCTGCAGTGACTCTACGCGGATCTGGCACGCCTCGCGTTCAAAGAAGGCTGCCGCATCAATGACTTTTACCCCATTAAGTTTGCAATCCAACAGTTCTTGAATAGGGAATTGGCCCCCCCGGCGATTTTGAACCGCGACCACAATTTCATCGGCACTATATTGCTCGGCCAGAGACACGATGCCCGCGTTGGGCGGCAATATATATTTTGCCAGCACACACTGCTGCTCTTCTTCCAGCGCGACAAATCCAATGATGTCATATTCGTGATGAGCGATATTAGTCAACGCTAACTCGTGACACTCTTGCGCCAACTTACCCGTACCGAGAAAGATGATACGAGACCTTAACAAACCTGATTCAGATGTTTTGAAGAACACGACCCGGATAATCAATACCCCGATGGCAGCACTGATGAATACCAAGCCCATGACACCGCGCCCGAGGTAGAGCGCTGGAATGACATAAAAAATCAAAGTAATGAGTGCTAGAGCCAATGCAAAAGCGGGCATTAAGCGAAGAAAAGTATTGCGAATTCCCTCACGGAAATTAATTTGATACATACCCAGCGCGCTCAAGCTGAAAACGACCGTCAGCGCGAACGTCAAGGCAGACAAAAAAAAGTTATCGATACCTACATAGGAAGGATAATTTTGATCCGCCATCCGGATCATGGCGCCCAGATAGACCGAGGCTAGTGAAATACTAAATTCACACAACAGCAAGATAAACGTGATTCTGGAAACATGGTGATTAGCAATCCGCAGCATCGAGACTCCAAAGTTATCGCAATAAGTTAGATAGTAAACTTTAAAAACAAGTTTTTCATGATTGACATAATTCTAACATCCACTCACCGTAGAGGCAGCCAAATAAACACTATTCAAATGAATGAGATCACGGCACAACAGGGATCTAGCTGCACTACTTTCTATTCTCTGTGGAAATTCGCGCAGTGGCAAGTCAGGTGCCGATGAAAATGAAAAAAAACCTGATTTCATGCCACCGGTGTAGCGCAAACATAAAAAAGCTGCCGGATTCACACCAGGCAGCTTTTGCTTGACGACTCGAATAATGAAATGCGCTTGACGGATGCTGCTGCGGCGGCTTCATTGAAACGCCTCTGAAGACCCAAGTCATCTATCAATAGGCATGCACACAGATATACTCCCTACCAGTATTTTTCTATAACAGCCTATGTATATGCGCATGAAGGGTGTTTTTTAACAATAAATAGGGAGTATGTATTTTTTCAAAAAATACTTAACAATCAAATGGCAGCCGCATGCCCATCGGAATCACATCATGACGCACCACGCTGCGCGGATCGTGCTGGCCAGAAAGGGTATCGGCACCCCAGAGATGCTTCCAGCCGGGTGGCCACGGCAGATCTGGTCCGGCGTAATCGGCGATGCGCTGACGTACCTTGATGACTGGCAAATGTGGCGGCAGCGCCATGCCCGGCTGATCCGCTCCCAGGCTGTAAGCATAATTGGGCAGCAAGGCATCACACACGGCCGCAAACCAGTCGGTATGATCTTCATCGCGCCCCAATGCTTGGGCCAAACCCAGCGGATCGAATTGCGCCAGCGCGTGAACCAAGTCGGTGCTGCTGGCACCCGGCGCATCGCCCCAATTCATTACCGGATTGAAATTGTAATCGGCACCAGAGCCATACCAGCCCTCACGCCACGGCCTTTGCATCCAGTGGCGCGGGCCGGTAAATAACTGCCAGCGCCAATGCAAACCCGAGGGTTGCGGCCAGCTATACAAATACAGGCGCTGATAACCGGCACGATGCAAGGCCCGCACCATCGCCATCAGGCGCGCATGCGGCATACGCTCTGGCGCGGCGCGGCGAAACAGGATGGCTTCACCGTCGGCATGCTGGACATCATCGGTAGATAAATTCAAATCGAGCGTGCGCGACTCGTCACCAAAACGCGCCGCGACCCAACCGGTGAGTAAATTGACGGCAGTAAGTACACCATAACCACGGTGGCGATGAAAAATAACAGTTCCGGGAGCAATAGGTTTCATGAAATTGATGTTCAAACGAAGCGTGCAAGAGGAGTCATGGTGCAGACGATTTATCACTATAGTCTACCGCGGCCGATTGGCAAGCTGAGATTGAGGCGGCCAACAGCACCCTACTGCGGCTACAATAGATCATTCAATAATAACCTTGGTTAAACCCATCACCATGACGCTAAAAATCATCGCCACCGGCGGCACTTTTGATAAACACTATGATGAACTGGCTGGCCAGCTCGGCTTTGGCGCCAGCCATTTGCCTGAAGTGCTACAACGTGCCCGCCTGACCGTGCCGGTAGCGCTAGAGGCCGAGCATCTGATGGATTCACTGGAAATGACCGACGCTGACCGCGAACGGATTTTACAATCTTGCCAGCAAGCAGCAGAAACCGCCATTATCATCATTCATGGCACCGATACCATGCGCGAAACCGCGGCGGTACTGGGCGCAGCCAAGCTCGATAAGACGGTTGTGTTTACCGGTGCCATGATCCCTTACGAGATCGCCAATTCTGATGCGCTGTTTAATCTCGGCTTTGCCTGCGGCGCGGCGCAACTGCTGCCTGCCGGCGTGTATGTGGCGATGAATGGCCAGGTATTTAATTGGGATAACGTGCAAAAAAATCGCGCTGCCGGCGTGTTTATGCCGAATTAATGCCGAATTGATGTCAAATTAATGGCGGACGAATCAGCCACTAAGCCATTAATTTCCAACCAATCATCTGAGGTAAGGCGATGAAATTACTATTCTGTTCCCTGTTGTTGATGTTTTCTGCCTTGGCGCAGGCCGCGGAGCCGCGTTTTGACGAAGTCGTTTTTTTTCAGCCGGAACAAGTGCTGCTGGATAAAAAGGTCAATTTCGCCGACCTGGCGCGATTTTCCCGCAACATGCAATCGCGCATCTGGAACGCCTTAAAAAAAGTGAAGATGCCCGTCAGTACCGGCTACGTGGTGGTTGCCGTACGCTCCGACGGCGAAGTGGCGGCATGGCTGGATATGGAGCCGGCGCTGCACGAATATTACGACAATGAAGTGGTGCAAGCGGTCATGAAAACGCCGCCATTTTCAGTCTCTGATGGGATTGTCGTGTTTGGCATCAAGATGGCGATAGACACCGCCAAGCATACCCGCCGCACCAAGCCAGACCCGAAGGAATGGAAAGAAGCGCGCAAAAAAGTGGCGAATCCTAACGATATTGAAGAACTGGCGTTGGCAGCCTGGCCGGAATAATCGTGCGCCCGACAACGCGCTGCGTATCGGGCTCTTTCACTCCAGCCGAACGCCGCCGTGCCGCTTACCGGGCGACATCTTAAGGGCTATGTTCAGATTGACTGTTGATAAGTGTCTTCTATACTAGAGATTAAGCAAAGACAAGTGGAGACACATCATGGATATAGACACATTTCACTGGTTGGAAATGGAGCTTGAAGCCCTGTCTCTGGCACAGCGAGAAGTCGTACTCTCGCGCCTGCAAACAATGGCAACACGAGATAAC
>NZ_JAUSFI010000024.1 GCF_030651495.1 Undibacterium sp. | reverse complement strand
TCTTCTGGCGAAGGTTGTTTGCCTAACATGACAGTCGAGCGGACTGCCCGCAAGCTAGGTTCTTTGGCGTTTGGTGGCTGCTCCACTTCTATCACTCCTTTTACATTTCGGTGGGCGGGCATCCGCTCACTTCTACGTTAGGTTTCAACATGGAATTTGAGCAAGCCTTCAAGATCGTGATGGAGAAATGGCCTGACGAAGTCGATATTTCGGATATAAAATTTCATTCAAGTGGCGGCGCAAATATTCCTGAACTAACAAAAGCTCATGACGCCGTAGAGAAACAATGTCTTAATCTTGGTAAAGAGATAATGGCTATGGATTGGTCATTTTTTCAATATTTTCACGCTCAAGCAAAACTCTTACACAAGCAAAATTATTTTAAAATAATCAAACAAAACATTAACATTCCAGAAATTGAAAAACTTTATCGTCAAAATATTAGCTGAGCAAAAACCTAACAAACGGTTCAAACCGTTCGCTTCGCTCTCTGGGACTGCGTGCCGCAGCCCCTTAACCTAAACGTTAAACGTCATGGATGAATTTCCGTTTGCAGCCGAATTTGAGGAGCAGATGCGTCGAGTCAAGGCCGATCTCGCGTTAGGTGTTGGCGACGTCTACGAGGATTGTGCTTATCATCCGGTTCTCTGCATTGGGATCAGCTATGAAGAAGATGAAATTTGGGGCGTGTCGTTAATAGACGGGTCACAGCCACGCAGTTGTAGTTTGCGTCACTGTGGTGTTCGTAAATTGACTATTGAAGAAGCGTGGAAAATAAAGAAGGAGTGGCCTCCTGATGCGGAATCTGGTGTTGAAACCCCTGCCGAGAACTGATGATGTTCGAGAAAATTGTAAATATCGTTTGGTACGCAATGACGTTTAACACGACGCTCAACTCGGAAACTGCGCATGTTGGCATTTCTACGTTCAGCAATTTTTCAACCATTAACTCTTCGGTTACAGCGTGTTGTGCGCAGTTCCGGGTAGCTCAGCGTTAGGGGTCATCAGTGCGCGCATTTTTCGCCTCCCTCTGTATGATTGGCTTTGTTGCCATTTCCTCTTCGGCTTCGGCCACCGAGGCCAGCTTCAACGGCACGTGGTCTATTGATCTGCGCTCAAAAGCAGAACAAAAACGCCGTGTCGAGTGTGGGTTAGCCACATTCGTACTTGTGCAAAACGGAAACAAAATCGCCGGTGACCACACATTTTCAACCCCAGGCTGTGGCCGCCTAAACGAAGGTGGCGAAGGCACGGTCAAAGGTGTGGTAGTTGGCAATACAGCAGTTCTTGTTATCACCAGCGGGCGCAACGGTGCGGTTGTCATGGGCAAGGCCACTACAAATGGTACGTTTTTGCTTTGGCAAACGCTGGAGGAAATAAAGCAAGGTGAGCCCGAGGGTGATTCACCGCTCATTCTAGAAAAAGGGCGGCTAGTTCGGCATTAATCACATGAAAACAACCCCTAACCCGGCGCTCAACCTCGCTCCTTTCAGTCGCTGGCGCTGCGCGATAAAGCCGCGCAGCGCCAGTTAGCTCTACGTTAGCCGTCATTATGGACAAAGCCGAATTTCGTGAGCAGCACGTAGGTTGGGCTACGCTTCACCAGCCCAACATGGATCAAGGTCACCGCGTGCAATTGCTTTGTGTATGGACGAATACGGCCAATCGACGGCTTTGCTCACATAGCCGTGTTTGACCGGATTGACGTGAATATACGCGACATGTTTTTCTAAATCATTCTCGTCGCGGATTAAATGTTCCCAAAAGCGTCTTTGCCAGATGCCGCGCTCACGCTTGATTTGTCGGCTTGCGCTGATGCTTTCGGTTTTAGGAAGTTCTTTGGAAAACGCGGCTTTGATTAATCACCAGCGCAAAGAAAAATCAGCATCGTTTTCCGGCAAGTGCCAGATCGCATGTAAATGATCTGGCATCACCACCATGGCGACAATCTCAAACGGAAGCGTCTTTTGCACCTTGCGGAATGCAGCTCGCAGTGTTTCAATATTTTCGGTTAATAAAGACTTTTTCTGTCTGCCAGATTGACGGTGAAAAAGTAAGTGGCGCCGGTGATATTGGCTCTGCGATAGCGCATGTTTGAAGGTTTCTATTGATTGATACTTTGCGCTTGTTGGGCTGGTGAAGCGTAGCCCAACCTACATTCCAATTGCCCTCATGCGCCTCCAGAGCTCGTAGGCACGATTAGCGTAGCGTAATCGTAAGTCTTCTAGGTATTGCGCCGTATTGAATTTTAATTGATGGTATCGCCACAGCGCATATTCCATGCGGGTCTTCAGCCTGCATGGCTGGAAAGGCGCATGGGATATGCGCTGCGGGGCAGGTCACTTTTTAAACTGTGACTCCGAGCGCAGTCTGCGTATAGCCAGCTTTATTTCCAGTCGCAGTCATCGGCGTGGTCTTGCACCATGCCGATGGCTTGCATGTAGGCGTAGATGATGGTGGAGCCGACGAATTTGAAGCCGCGTTTGGCCAGGTCTTTGGAGATGCGGTCGGATAGTTCGGTCTTGATAATCCGTTCGCCCTGGTTGCGGATAGGCACGCCGGCTACGTGGGCCCACAGGTAGGCATCGAGGCCGCCGCTCTCTTCGCATAAACGCAAGTAGGCTTGCGCATTCGTGATGGTGGCGGCGATTTTCAGGCGGTTGCGCACGATGCCTGCATTGCCCAGTAACTCGGCCACCTTGGCGGCATCATAGCGGGCGATTTTTTCGGCATCCCAGTCGTCAAACGCGAGGCGATAATTTTCCCGCTTGTTGAGGATGGTTTCCCAGCTGAGGCCGGCTTGCGCGCCTTCCAGGTTCAACATTTCAAACAGGCGCTTTTCATCATGGCAGGCGACGCCCCATTCATGATCGTGATAGGCGAGATACAGCGGATTGGCGGGGTTGGCCCAGGCGCAGCGCTTGACGGACATATTCGGTTCCTGTAACAGAGGGGGAGGGTGAATCTAATATGGAAAAAACATTGACACAGTTTTATCACATGGCATCATGGCGTTTCAATATATTTCGTACTTTTTAGGACTTACGCAAAACCGCCCCAGCGTCGTTGCACTCGCCTCGCCGTACTAAAGTACTGTCTTCGGCGGTACGGTGGAATCGGGAATTCAGACAACGTGTTGTCTGCCGATGCAACGAACATCCCGTATCGGGATGTTGCCTAGGCGAGCAAAGGTAATTAAGTCTAGCTGGAACAATTTTGCGTAAGTCCTATTTTTATCAAATTTCCCTTATTTATGAAAAAACTCAGCTTATTGTTCGTGGCACTCTTCCCGCTCTTGCTGGCCAGTTGTGGCGGCGGTGGCGGTAATCCCGGCACTTGTGCGGGGAGTGTTGCCGTTTGTAACGGAACAGCGGGCAGCTCCGGCGCTTCCGACGTGACGGCTCCGCTGGTGCTGGCCGCCGCCAGCACCTTAGAAAACATATGCCAGTTGCCAAGAACCGGGTCCGATCCGTTCAATAATAATTTGCCCTATCCCGACAAGCAGGGCTCGCTGGCGAGCGAAAAACTCTGGTTGCGCTCATGGATAGATGAAACCTATCTCTGGTACAAAGAGGTGCCGACCACGCTTAACCCCGATAATTACGCGACCGCAGTCGATTACTTTGATGTCTTGAAAACCTCGGCAATCACCGCTTCCGGCAAGCCTAAAGACCAGTTTCATTTTACCTATACCACCGCCGAATGGAATGCCATGTCGCAGCAAGGGATAGAACTCGGCTATGGTATCAGCTGGTCGCGCAGCTTGAGCGGCACTTTTCCGCGGAAGCGGGTGGTGGCGATCGTCGAGCCAGGTTCGCCGGCGGACAAAGCGGGTCTGCTGCGCGGCGATCAATTGGTGACGATCGATAGTGTCGATTATCTGAACGGCACCGGGTCCGATCTGATCGATACGATCAAGAATGCCCTGTTCCCGGCAAAAATCGGCGAGACCCATACCCTGGTGTTTAGCCGGAATGGCGGCGCAGTTACGGCAGTCCTCTCAGCCGCCAACGTGGTTGCCACGCCGGTGCAAAATACCAAGACCATCGCGACGCCGGGCGGCACGGTCGGCTATCTGACCTTTAATGACCATAATGTGGTCTCTGAATTACAGTTGATCAATTCGATTACCCAGCTCAAGGCGGCTGGCATCAGCGATCTGGTGCTTGATGTGCGCTATAACGGCGGCGGCCTGCTATATGTCGCCAGCGAGCTGGCATACATGATTGCCGGACCGGATGCCACGGCTGGCAAAATATTTGAGCAAGCCCAATTCAACGACAAGATACGGCCGGATGCACCGACGCCATTTATCGCCAATGCCGTGGGTTTTTCTGCCCCTAAAGACCAGCCGCTGCCGTCTCTGGGCTTGAAAAAAATCAGCATACTGACCAGTGCCGATACCTGTTCCGCCAGTGAAGCGATCATCAATAGTTTGCAAGGGATCGATATTGACGTGACCCTGATCGGCGGCCAGACTTGTGGCAAGCCCTATGGCTATTATCCCACCCCCAATTGTGGGACGACTTACTTTGCGATCCAGTTTAAAGGCGTGAATAACAAGGGTTTTGGCGATTACGCCGATGGTATCGCCGCCACCTGCAATGTGGCCGATGATTTGACGCATGCGCTGGGCGATCCGGCAGAGGGGCAGCTGGCTGCCGCCTTAAGTTACCGTGCCAATAAAATTTGCCCGGCTGTCAGTGCCGGGGTCAAGCAGCAGGGCGTCTACCAGCCGCGCAACCTGCGGCTGGAACGTCCGGCAGCCAAAGAAATCGCGATTTAT
>NZ_JAUSFI010000023.1 GCF_030651495.1 Undibacterium sp. | reverse complement strand
TGATCTATGGTGATTTCGGAGCCAATGTCTGCAGGTATCTGTTCTACTTTAAGTTTTTCACCAGCGACAACTTTATATTGTTTGCCACCGGTTTTTATGACCGCGTACATGTGAAACCTCATCAAATAAATATAGGGATTTCTCTCGCTTTAATAGAGCTGCACAAGAAAGCGGGAGAACCGCGGATTATACATAGGCTTAACTGCTCCGTCAAAACCTATTTGCATATTTTTTCAGCAGACGATAGCGTGAATGCACTATTTTTTAGCCGACCTCCGGCTCGAAACGCATGCGGCGGAATGTTTCCCAAGTTTCCCCCAAGTATCATGTAGGCTGAGGTGTTAAATGCCTGTCATGATTAATCATCGCCGTGCAAGGCGAACAGGCAACTGGTCTGCTGCCTCTTTACCACAATCACCATTTATCCCAAAAAAACGCCAAGCCCATAGCCAACTTCATCACAGAAGGCTGCGCGCCCTTGATAAAATTGCTCATAACACGATCTGGCGCATAACTTAGTGTTGCCATTTCCCTCAAACATCATGCCAACATCGTATAATTCGATTATCTTGAATTTTCCTCGGGTTCTCCCTTGTCTGCCATCGCCACCCAAAACAGCATTACAGATTTTATTGCCCCAGACATGACGGCGGTAAATCAGGTCATTAGACAACAACTTCACTCAGAAGTCCCTCTAGTCAACCAGATCGCTGAATACATTATCAGTGCCGGAGGCAAGCGCATCCGGCCAGTCCTGGTATTGCTGATGGCGAATGCTTACCAATATCAAGGCAAGCATCATCATGAACTGGCGGCGATTGTGGAATTCATCCACACCGCCACCTTGCTACATGACGACGTGGTGGATGAATCCTCATTACGGCGCGGCCGCCAGACCGCGAATGCCTTGTTCGGTAATGCAGCGTCAGTCTTAGTCGGGGATTTTTTATATTCGCGCGCTTTCCAGATGATGGTGAGCATCAACAGCATGCGCGTCATGCAGATCCTGGCCGATGCCACCAATGTGATCGCAGAAGGTGAGGTTTTGCAATTACTCAATATGCACGACCCCGATGTCACAGAAGAGCGCTATTTGCAGGTAATCCGTTCAAAAACCGCCAAATTATTTGAGGCGGCGGCACAAGTAGGCGCGCTCATTGCGGGAGCTAACGTAGAACAAATCGAGGCAGCAGCTGAATACGGACGTTCTTTGGGTACCGCTTTTCAACTGATTGATGATGTACTCGATTACTCGGGCAATGCCGATGACATCGGTAAGAATGTCGGGGATGACCTGCGGGAAGGCAAACCAACTCTGCCTTTAATTTACCTTATGAAACATGGCACTGAGGAGCAGAAAAACTTGGTTCGCTCGTGTATCGAGCAAGGTGATGAGTCAAAATTTGATGCCATACTGGCCGCGATTACACACTCTGGCGCACTCGACTACACTAAAAACGAAGCCAATAAAGCAGCAGCAAGCGCCAGGGCCTCGGTGGCCTCGTTAGCTGATAGTCCTTACAAGCAAGCGTTGCTTACGCTTGCCAGTTTTGCAGTTGACAGAAACCACTAATTTCATGTCAAAAACCCACTTTTCTTTCCGCACTTTATCGCCCGTCATGGGGCCGGTGTTGATGTGAGTGAGGTTCCGCTTTGGCTGCAATTGTTTGGTCTTGTTGGATTAATTGTTTTATCGGCTTTCTTTTCGATGACAGAAACAGCTTTGATGGCGATCAACCGTCATCGGCTAAAGCATCTGGCCAATCGTGGCAATAAATTTGCCATTACTACACTTTGGCTACTAGGCAGAACTAACAGGCTGCTATCGGTCATTTTGATCGCCAATACCTTAATCAACGCACTGATCACTGCACTGGTGACCTCATTAGCCATCACCACGTTTGGCCATGACGATAAAGTCATCAGCATCGCCACTGCGATCGTGGCTTTTTTATTAATCGTATTTGCTGAAATTACCCCCAAAACGATAGGTGCGGCCTATCCTGAACAGATTGCATTGCCTGCAAGTATCGTATTGCGTCCCTTAATCACTATAGGGCAGCCAGCGATCTGGTTCGTCAACCTATTTGTGAATGCCTTGTTACGGCTGCTACACATTGATACCACAAAAAAAACCAATGACCATAAGTTATCTCCCGATGAATTACGCTCTATCGTACTGGAGGGCGGTAATTTCATCGCACAAAAACATAAGAGCATCTTACTAAACCTGTTCGATCTGGAAAATATTTCAGTCAACGATATCATGACACCGCGTACACAAGTCGAGGCGCTAAACTTGTCAATGCCAATCGCCGATATCAAACATCAACTTACCACTTGCGACCACAATAAATTACTGGTCTATGAAGGAGAGATCAACCGTATTATCGGGATTCTGCACGTACGCAAAGCGATCGTCTTACTCAATCAGGATGAACTTACGGTCGAGCATTTTCGCAACTTGTTAAACGCCCCTTATTTTATTCCGGCCGATACGGATGTTTTTACCCAATTACAATATTTTCAGGAAAATCGTGAAAAATTGGGCATTATCGTGGATGAATATGGTGAGATCCAAGGTTTGGTCACACTAGAAGACATTATCGAAGAGATGATAGGTGAATTCACTACCTCGATGTCAGAAGAGACACACTCGAAGCCCTTTGACTGGAACGCCAATGGCGAATGCCTGCTTGAGGGCAGCACCGTTTTACGCGACATCAATAAATGCCTGCAGCTGAATTTCCCGCTGAATGGACCTAAAACCTTGAATGGATTACTTCTTGAATACCTGCAAGATATACCTGAAGCAAATATCAGCCTGAAATTTCATGGCTGCATTATGGAGATCATTGAGGTACAGCATCAATCAATTAAGGTGGTAAAACTGATACGAAATTCAGACGAGATCTCAGTAAAATAGTGTATTCACAAGAACACCCTTATACTGATAGCCGAGGTAGATGCAAGGGACAGCTTTACAAAAGCTTTGCTTGACTGCATTATCCTAAAGCAAGATTGACTTAATCAATTTCACCCAAAAGACCCTATGTCTGCTGTTCCACCTATTTCTCCAGCACCAACATCGACCTCATCAGGACTCGCCAGAGCGCTGATACAGGCCAATGTTTTTTCGACCGCTCAAATTGAGCCAATACAAAAAAAATCTCAGACAGAAAAAAGCCATTTTGTCGATGTTTTGCTACAAAGTGGTTTAATCAACTCCAGGGATCTGGCCGCATTTTGTTCCGAAACATTTGGCTATCCTCTGTTGGATTTAGCGGTCTTTAACGAAAGCATGCTGCCGGAAAAAATCGTCAACGTAAAGCTGATGCAAACACAGCGCATGGTTGCTTTGGCAAAAAAGGGTAACAAAATTTCGCTGGCAATATCGGATCCCACCAATACCAACGCACTGGACCAAATCAAATTTCAGACGGGTCTTGGCATAGAATTGGTGATTGTTCAGCATGATATCCTCCTCAAACTGCTGGAAAAGCTCAACAAGACTTCAGAACAAAGCCTGAATGATCTTGCTGGGGATGATTACAGTATTGAATTTAATGAAGAAGATCTCAGTTCCGGCGTTCCTGACACGCAGACTAGCGAAGTCGATGATGCGCCGGTGGTCAAATTTTTGCAAAAAATGTTGATTGATGCCATCAATATGGGGGCTTCCGATTTACATTTTGAACCATTCGAAAAATTTTATCGTATACGTTTTCGCGTGGATGGTGAGCTGCGGGAAATTGCTCAACCACCTCTGGCAATCAAGGACAAACTGGTGTCACGCATCAAGGTTATTTCCAAACTGGATATTTCCGAAAAACGCGTACCCCAAGATGGCCGTATGAAACTTACCATATCGCCCACCAAAGCCATCGATTTTCGGGTAAGTATATTACCAACCTTGTTTGGCGAAAAAATCGTCATGCGTATTCTCGACGGTTCTCAAGCGCAAATGGGAATCGATGCGTTGGGTTATGATCCGGATCAAAAAGCCATACTTATGGAAGCGATTCAGCGCCCCTACGGCATGGTGCTAGTGACTGGTCCAACTGGTTCGGGCAAAACGGTGTCGCTGTACACTTGCCTAAACGTCATCAACAAACCCGGCATTAATATTTCCACGGCGGAGGATCCGGCTGAGATTAACTTACCAGGTGTGAATCAAGTCAACATCAATGATAAAGCCGGACTGACATTTCCAGTGGCTCTAAAGTCCTTCCTGCGACAAGATCCAGATATTATTATGGTGGGTGAAATTCGCGACCTCGAAACAGCCGATATCGCCATCAAAGCTGCGCAAACCGGCCATATGGTGTTTTCTACTTTGCACACCAATGACGCACCATCCACCCTGACTCGATTGATGAATATGGGCGTTGCGGCATTTAATATCGCCTCTTCAGTTATCTTAATTACCGCCCAAAGGTTAACGCGCCGTCTCTGCACTTGCAAAAAGCCGGTTGAAATTTTGGATGAGGTATTGTTACAGGCTGGGTTTAAAGAACATGAACTGGATGGTAGCTGGAAACCATATGGCCCGGTAGGATGTGAGCGCTGTAGCGGTAGCGGCTACAAGGGACGGGTAGGTATCTACCAAATTATGCCGATTACTGAAGCAATAGAACGAATCATTTTATCAAACGGCTCAGCTTTAGAAATTAAAAAACAATCAGAAAAAGACGGAGTCAGAAGTCTACGTCAATCAGGACTGCAAAAAGTGAAGCAAGGAGCGACCAGCCTTGAAGAAGTATTAGGTTGCACCAACGACTAAAAATAGGGATAGCGACATGGCCACAACTCCAAATAGACCAATAAAAACAACAAAAGTCAAAGAGCAACTGTATGCATGGGAAGGCAAGGACAAGCTAGGGAAATCCGTCAGTGGCGAGTTGCGCGCTGGTGGCGAAGCAATCGTCAACGCCACTTTGCGCCGCCAAGGGATTCTTGTCACAAAACTCAAAAAGAAGAGCTACAGTACTGGAAAAAAAATAACGGATAAAGACATTACCTTATTTACACGTCAACTTGCCACCATGATGAAGGCTGGCGTTCCATTGCTACAATCATTCGACATTGTCGGAAAAGGCCACTCAAATCCGTCGGTATCTAAGCTGTTAATGGACATTCGTGCTGATGTGGAAACCGGCTCCAGCCTGAATCAGGCCTTCCGCAAGTTTCCACTCTACTTCGATCCGCTGTTTTGCAACTTGGTAGGTGCCGGTGAGCAAGCGGGTATTTTGGAAGATTTGCTGACTCGTCTCGCCATTTATAAAGAAAAAACTCTGGCAATGAAAGGCAAGATTAAGTCCGCACTCACCTATCCGATTGCAATTCTCGGAGTTGCGTTTATCGTCACCGCCGTTATCATGATCTGGGTGGTACCCGCATTTAAAGAAGTATTCTCCAGTTTTGGCGCCGAATTACCTGGCCCTACACTGGTGGTAATGGGAATTTCCGATTTTTTTGTTGCAAACTGGTATCTAATTTTTGGTGGCCTCTTTGGTTCCGTCTATTTTTTCATGCATAGCTGGAAACGTTCACTGACAATGCAACGTTACATGGACAGATTGTTGTTGCAGGCACCAATATTTGGCGATGTCATACGCAAGGCAACTATCGCCCGCTGGACTCGTACCTTAGCCACCATGTTCGCAGCCGGAGTTCCGCTGGTTGAAGCTTTAGATTCTGTCGGTGGTGCTGCCGGTAATGCCGTATATCTGGATGCCACCATCAAAATTCAGACTGAAGTTACGACGGGTACCAGCCTGACGGTCGCGATGCAAAATTCTCATGTTTTTCCTAATATGGTCACGCAAATGGTTTCTATAGGTGAAGAATCGGGCTCACTCGATGCCATGCTCGGTAAAGTAGCCGATTTTTACGAAGAAGAAGTAGATGAAGCGGTCGCCACGTTATCAAGCCTGATGGAACCTATCATTATGGTCATCCTCGGCGTCATCATCGGTGGTTTGGTTGTTGCATTGTATTTACCAATTTTCAAACTGGGTAGCGTTGTATAAGAAACGGACTTTTTTATTGCATAAATACAGCGATCATCTATCGAAAAATCCCCGCGATTTATTGCTTGCGGGGATTTTTCGAAAACCACAAAGTATTCCTACATATTGATTTAATACTTGAAAAACGTGACCTGACTAGCGTCTAAGCGACAATAATGCCATGTATTTTTCAGCTCACAAGCACATACATCATTGCAAATACAACCATTTTTTATGACATATTTCATCGCCAATAGCCTAAAAAATGAATTATGCCAATAAGCATGAGCATCAACAGTCAAAAAATTAAGTTTTTCCGCAATCGAATTCCTTCGTTCGAGTGCATTCAGGGCTGCCACGACTGTTGCGGCCCCGTAACAACCTCGACAGAAGAAATGGCAAGACTTCCGGTCAAAAGCGAAGAAGAACACGATATTGCGCTTGCCAATTTGAGCTGTCCGCACCTTGGTGAAAATGGATGTGAAGTGTATGCAGAACGTCCTCTAATTTGTCGCCTGTTTGGAACGACCCCAAAGCTCGCCTGTCCCAATGGCAGGCGTCCTGAAGTAATGATCGACCCTCAACTTGAGAAAAAAATCGAGCAATATTTTTCGACTACGCGCCAGGTATTAGTTTGATCTCGCGGCATCAGGTCTGCATGAGCAAGAAAATTATTTTTCTGGCAAGACGAATCTAATTCTACTATTGTTGGCGCATGTCGATTTTAGATACCCATAGGTTGAGTCATCGTAAGCCAAGATCAGATATGAACGCTATGCATTCGGCAGTATTAAAAATTTTTAAGAAACAGCAAATTATAATGATTGGACTTGTTGCAAAGTAGGTGATTGCTCAGGAAAAAATTCCAATTTAATCAATACAAGGTACTTAACGAATGAATGAAAACCTGCACAACACGCTTTTTTTTGCTTCATCTGGTAGTTGGTTACACACTGCACTCGCTGGCATTCTCGGCTTGTTGATCGGCAGTTTTTTGAACGTAGTAATACACCGGATTCCCAAAATGATGCAAAGGGAATCCGATAATTATGTTGCCAGCGAAAGCGGCAGAGAATTACCACATACTGATAGATACAATTTAATGTTGCCGCGCTCTGCCTGCCCGCATTGCGGTCATCAGATCACGGCAATCGAGAATATCCCCGTACTCAGCTATCTGTTTATCGGCGGCAAATGCACTGGATGCAAAGCGCCCATTTCTGCACGTTACCCGATTGTGGAGTTGTTGACTGGCATTTTATCCGGCTTCATGATTTGGCATTTTGGCAGTGGTATTGCAGGACTCGCTTCTCTGGTGTTTGTATGGTTATTGGTCGCAATGACATTTATTGACGCCGACACTCAGTTATTACCGGATGATCTTACTTATCCCCTATTGTGGTGCGGTCTGCTTGTCAATCTGAACGGGACTTTCACCTCACTTGGTAGCGCCGTGATTGGCGCGATGGCCGGCTATCTCGCCTTATGGGCAATATATTGGCTATTCAAGCTAACTACCGGCAAAGAAGGGATGGGTTATGGCGACTTCAAACTTCTGGCAGCACTCGGTGCCTGGATGGGCTGGACTATGCTACCAGTCATCATCCTGCTATCTTCTCTGGTCGGCGCACTAGTTGGCATTGCTATGATGGTGTTTGCCAACATGAGTAAAAACAATCCAATTCCTTTTGGCCCCTATCTGGCCGCAGCTGGATTAATTGCGCTGCTGTGGGGCAAGGAACTATCTCAACAATATTTAGGTCTATTGCTTTAATGGTTACTAAGACATTCACAGTAGGGTTAACAGGTGGCATCGGTAGTGGCAAAACCACGGTAGCCAATATGTTTGCCGAGTTAGGTGCATATCTGGTGGATACTGATCTGATTGCACACCAATTAACTGGCGCTAACGGTACTGCGATGGAAACCATTCAAAGAGAGTTTGGTGCTGATTTTATTCTAGCAACAGGTGCGATGGATAGAGCAAAAATGCGGGAGCATATATTTAGCCGTCCAGAAGAAAAGAAACGTTTGGAAAATATTCTGCATCCGTTAATACGAACAGAAACTGAGCTTGCAGCCAAAAGAATGCAAGGTGATTACACGATTTTTGTGGTGCCTTTGTTGGTAGAGTCCACATCGTGGAAACAGCGTGTCAACAGGGTGTTGGTAATCGATTGTAGTGAGGCGACCCAAGTACAGAGAGTAATGAACAGAAATGGGATGACTCTAGAGCAGGTCATGTCCATCATGAAAGCGCAGGCGAGTCGCGAGCAACGCCTGCAAGTGGCCGATGATATTATTCTGAATGAGGGTGATTTAAATGAAATTCGTGCCCAAGTAGCTCTTCTGCATGAAAAATATCTAAAGCTATCCGAAACAACTGAAACAAATAGCACGCAATGTTTGTAATTTTGCTCAGCTTGGTTCAGAATCACGTGAAACTTGAGTTAGCACTATTTTTACAGGGATATTATTTTGATTGTTTACGAATACCCTTTTAACGAGCGTATTCGCACGTTATTGCGACTAGAAGACCTGTACGAAAAATTTTCATTTTTCTTACATCAGTCAGATCCTATGCAGCATCACGTCGCTCTCTCTACCATTTTTGAAATGCTGGAAGTCGCGGGTCGCGCCGACTTAAAATCTGATCTTTTACAAGAATTGGAACGTCAAAAACATACGCTAGTCAGTTTTAAATCTAATCCCAATGTTCAGGCAGACATGCTTGATCGCGTGCTCGAGGATGTTGATCGCGCCAGTAGCGCGCTGATGGCTTCTACCGGGAAAACTGGGCAAAGTATCCGTGACAATGAATGGTTGATGAGTATACGAGGACGCACCATTATTCCCGGTGGTGCTTGTGAATTTGATCTTCCCAGCTACCATGCATGGCAACAAAATCCAGCAGAAAAACGTTTTGCTGATATCTCAATGTGGTTTGCTCCGATAGCGCCTTTATTTGATGCCATCAATGTTGTATTGCGTCTGCTGCGCGAGTCTGGAGTCACCACTAAAGTGTTTGCACAATCGGGCAGTTACCAGCAAATGCTACAGGGAAAGATATACCAATTACTGCGCGTCAATGTCGCGCGAGAACTGGGAGCAATTCCTGAAATTTCCGCCAATAAATACATGCTGTGGATACGCTTCATGTCTCAAGGCGGCGATATGAAACCTAAAGCTTTTGAGGGCGATATCCCGTTTGACCTTACCTTGTGTAATTTTTAATCACCATGACTACCCTAGTAAATTGTCCTACCTGTAGTACTAAAGTTGTCTGGAGCGAAGCGAGTCCGTTTCGTCCCTTTTGTTCGGAACGCTGTAAACAAATAGATTTAGGTGCATGGGCAGAAGAAAAATACACTATACCTGCCGTCAACTTGCCTGAAGATCAGAATATGGACATTCCAGAGCAGCTAGACTAAGTACCACTATTCGAATGCTCATTCAGGGTAGCGAGCGGGTTAACTTTAATTGTTAGCTAAAGTGCTGCGTCTTAAAAAGCAACGGCAAGTACTCTCGAAAAAGAGAGTCGCAGAATAACTTAATCGGTGCTGCCTTAACGTTTTTGTGGAATGCCATGCTTACGCAACTTTGCCGCGATCATAGAATGCGAAGTAGCGAGTCGGGCTGCCAGTTTTCTACTGGATGGAAACTGTGGGTAAAGTTTTTCCAGCAAAGCAGACTCAAAGGCATTCACGGATAACTCCCAACTTTCTGCCGCATCGACATTCACCTCTTCTGCCGTAATACTGCCCTCTGCCCAATCCAGATCTGCTGCATCAAGTACACGCTGATCGGACATGGTAATCGCTCTGAACACGACGTTTTGTAGCTGGCGAACATTGCCTGGCCATCGGTTAGATACTAGTGCAGCACAGGCAGAAGAATTTAACCGGCAAACCGGTTTTTGTGCCTGCGTACAGGCACGCTCAATGAAATGTCTGGCCAGCAGCAAAATATCATCAGGGCGTTCACGCAAGGCTGGCATTTCCAGATGCAAAACATTCAGACGATAAAAAAGATCTTCGCGAAATGCCCCTTCCTGCACCATTTTACGGAGATTACGATGCGTTGCACTAATGATCCGAACATTTACCTTTACTTCTTTATCGCCGCCAATGCGCCTGAATTTGCCATCATTCAGAAATCGTAACAATTTAGCTTGTAAATACAGAGACATTTCACCTATTTCGTCGAGAAAGACGGTGCCACCATCGGCCATCTCGATCAAACCGGGCTTGCCGCCACGCTGTGCGCCAGTGAACGCACCGGCCATATATCCAAACAATTCACTCTCAGCCAGACTCTCAGGTAAAGCTGCGCAATTTAGCTCAAGAAATGGCGCATTGCTACGCGCACTTATGCCATGGCATGCCTGCGCCAACAATTCTTTACCGGTACCTGTCTCCCCTGTGATTAACAAGGGCGCATCGACCACGGCGACACGCGCGGCACGAATTTTCAAGGACTGGATCTGCTCTGACTCACCAATAATAAAATGAAAGCCACTCCCTTCTGAATGCTGTATCGCGTGCAGACGGCCACCAATACGTTTTGGTGCATGCAGAGTCAAAAGTGCACCAACAGCCTGGCCTAAACTCGCAATGCCGTCAGAAAATGGCTCAGAGACTGGTGTAACGTCCATCAAGAAAGGCTCACCATTCAATATTACCTCTCTGGATGGAACACGAAATCCATTCGATATCAATTCATCCTGAATCGTCACGTCTTCCAACAAATCTTTAAGTGTTTTTTGACACAATGCCTCCTCACTCATGCCCGCAACGGCTGCTGCAGCGGCATTCGCAATCACGAGCTGGCCAACGGCATCAATGGCAATCACCGGATCTTCCATCACCGCCATCATGGTGTCGAGATTTAAACGACGGCGAATACCAGGCAAAATATCCAGTATCTGTATTTCCCCAACGCCTCGGACCTGATCACAATCCTCTTGCAAGGAGGGAAGCATGAATTCCAGTAAATCGGGAATATCGATGTAGATATTGGGCGGGTCAACCTCAACCCCTATCACGTTGAGGCCGCGGCGGGCCAGCACTGCCAGTATTTCATGCGCAATACCGACACGGTCCTTAAATTGGATATTAATGCGCATGTTCAGTATCGATAAATTTCAATAAGGCTCGGGAATATAACCACGTGGCCGGGCATTGTGACTGCGAAAATGACTGGCCGGAGCTAAACCACGCAGGCGCCCCAGGTCAAATTGCTCTAGCTGCTGCAATACCGCACGATTTACTGTCATTTTGACCTGCATCATGAGCAGATCAACACTGTTTTGACTAAAACTGCGCGACTTGCTTCTGACAGCATGGTCGGTATGATCAACAGCTATTTTCTCTGTTTCTGGGGCAACATCTATAGCGACGACAGCGCGCTCTTCCGCCAGACAAAAACACCGGTAAATATCTGCCAGCGTGATGATGCCATTGCAACTGCGACAATGCCAGGCATCTTTTTCCTTGTCATCGCGTGCCACTAAGCCATCCTTGCTCAAAGTGACCAAAATCGAGCGCACCAAACGCGGGGTTTTACCGGTCGCTTGCACCATCGCAGCAATATTGGCAGTACGAGGCATGACCATCACAATCTGCGCGAGCAATTCAATGGCAGTATAAAAGCGCATATTTAAACTAGGATCTGAAAAAATCTCTGTAGTTGAGAGCAATTGCTCGCGTTCTATCAAGTTCATGATTGCAGTTCCTTAGCAATAATAATTGGCCGATTGACGCTACCATAGCGATCCATATATAAACCCTCGGTGGATATCGCAGGACGTTTTCCTGATACTACATCAGCAATAAATTGACCAGAGCCACAAGCCATGGTCCAGCCCAACGTACCGTGCCCGGTGTTCAGGAAAAGATTGCGAAATGGAGTCGGGCCGACTATCGGCGTCCCATCCGGCGTCATCGGACGCAATCCAGTCCAAAATTCAGCGCGTGCCACATCACCACCGTTAGGAAATAAATCGGTAACAGAATGCTCAAGGGTTGCTTTACGATCGGCACGTAAATCCAAGTTGTAACCTGTAATTTCGGCAGTACCTCCGACCCGAATGCGGTCACCCAGACGCGTAATCGCGACCTTGTAGGTTTCATCCATGACGGTAGATTCTGGAGCGCAGCTGGCATCTGTGATCGGTACCGTAATTGAGTAACCCTTAATCGGATATACCGGGATTTTCACTCCCAAATCGCGCAGCAAAATGGGCGAATAACTACCTAGCGCAAGTACAAAAGTATCCGCGGTAACCATACCAGCAGAAGTCTGCACGCCAACCATCTTATCTCCGTCAGTCAGCAAGCGTTGAATACTGACGCCATACTGAAACTTGACTCCCAGTTCTTCCGCTAGTTTTGCCAGGTTCTGGGTAAATTTAAAGCAATCACCGGTTTCATCACCAGGCAAACGCAGAGCGCCGACAAATTTATGCTGAACCTGTGCCAGTGCGGGCTCCACTTTCAAGCAAGCCGCTTTATCGAGTAACTCGTAAGGCACGCCATAGCGTTGCAAGACCTCAATATCGGTAGCTGAAGCATCCAATTGTTTCTGATTACGGAATAATTGCAGAGTGCCCTGAGTGCGTTCATCATAGTGAATACCCGTATCGCTACGTAACTGCTGCAATACATCGCGGCTATACTCCGCCATTCGCAGCATGCGACCTTTATTGAGTTCATAACGTTTGGTAGTGCAATTCATCAACATCTGCGTGACCCAGCGCCACATTTGCGGGTCCAGACTCGGACGTATCGCCAGCGGACTATGCCGCATCATCAGCCACTTGATCGCTTTAAGCGGCACACCTGGGCCAGCCCAGGGAGAAGAATAACCAGGAGACACTTCACCGGCATTGGCGTAGCTGGTTTCCAGCCCGGATGCAGGCTGACGTTCCAATACCGTCACTTCATGGCCAGCCTTAGCCAAGTAATACGCAGATGCGGTACCGATGACGCCAGCACCTAAAATGACTACCTTCATTGTGCTTCCCCCTGAGACGATACGAATTCGCTGTTTTTATTTAATGCGTCTTGCTTGCTTACATAATGGCGTTGATAGCGCATCCCCAAGCTAGTCAGAATTTCATAACCGATAGTGGAGGCGCGCTCTGCCACCTGATCTACGGTATTGTTGTCCGAGATCAGATCAACCAATGCGCCAGGATAAAGCTGCGCTAAGGGAATATGGCTGACATCAAGCGTAATGGTATCCATCGACACATTGCCGACCATAGGCGCAACCAAGCCATTGATATGCGCCACCCCACGATTACTCAGGCTGCGCAACCAACCATCGGCATAGCCCACCGCCACTGTTGCAATCCGGCTAGGCGCAGCACTGTGCCAAGTCAGGCCGTAACCTACGCCAGTACCGGCAGCAATCTCACGCGTCTGAATAATGCACCCTTGCAAGTGCGCAACCGCCTGCATAGGATTAGCTAGACCTGCGACGGGTGCAACGCCATACAAAGCAGCACCAGGACGCGCCAGATCGAAATGAAAATCTGGGCCTAAAAAAATGCCGGAAGAATTTGCCAGACTCGCGCCACAACTCGGTAACTGCGCCCGTAGCGCCTTAAAGGTGTTTAATTGCTGCTGATTCATAGGATGCTGCTGATCTTCGGCACAAGCCAGATGGCTCATTAAGTATTGCAACTTAATACCCTGGATAAAATCCGGATTTGCTAACCACCTCTGGACTTCCTTACCAGACAAACCCATGCGCGACATACCTGTATCGAGTTGGATAATCGCGGGCAATTCAGTCTGTTGGGATTCCGCCAATTTACGCCACGCCAGAATTTGCTGAACACTATTCAATATAGGGACACAGCGATACTCGATAAACTCCGCTTCGTAGCCCACTGGAGAACCATGCATGACATAAATTTCAGCAGATTCAATAATATGGGGACGTAGTGCAATTGCCTCTTCCAAATGAGCAACAAAAAAATGCCTACACCCTTCTTCTAGCAATGCTTGAGAGACGCGAATAGCTCCCAAACCATAGGCATCCGCCTTGACTGCCGCACCGCATTGGGCGGCACCTAGCTTACTACGCAATAAACGATAATTATGACGCAATGCATTTAAATCAATTTTTAGTACCGCCCCGGCACGCCCTGCTTCTTGCTGCATTTAATTTTCTCCCATGCAAATCACGCAACAGTTTCTCTTGTTTTCAAGAGTGATAATGGAACTCTCAAAGCAATCGCCGTGCCACAAAATTATATTGAAATAATTCAAGCACTTAAAAAGTGCTCATCGAATTTAAGCTAACTCTCTGTATTAATTTCAATACAGTCATATTTCTTTCAACTAAAATAGTTAGAGTGAAAATTCTACTTTGTGCTGAAAATAACACGGTGTATCAATTTAATTACACTGTATCAAATTAATTACACTATCGTTAAAAATTTAAAAAAATCATCATCAAAGTGCTATTTCCTTGGCTAAAAATATGCCTAGAAAAAAATTTTTACCGTTAAAAGTGACATTCATATAGCCTCACGGATCGGTCGCAGCATTGATAATGATTAACTGTCACCGCGTAAAGTCATACTTTCACTATGACTGCTTAGGGCTCCCAACAGAAATTCTGGTGTAACGCCGTATGGTGGAGATGGATGAACAAGATGTCACTACATGGAGAGGTCCAAAGATTCGTGCATGTTTTCGGGCAAGTAGGCATTTCAAAAAATCTACGACGGAATCAGACAATTCACTGATACTACATATACATCTCGCCCAAGTTCAAATTCAGAGTTGGCAAAAATGACTCTGGATTCTGATTTAACACTGACCGGAATGAAGCAAACATCAATCCGATATAAATAACCAGTACACTCCCTCCAACACGCAATGTCCATGCGTCTTAAATTGATTGGTCGAGCTATTATTTTAGGGATAAATTTGTGATCGACTCGTCTTCTTAAATCAGAGGATCTCTCACCCCCTAGCCTGCAGACCGCATGAACATTGCGTGTTGGACGTACCACTATATTGTTTTTAATTCTGCATCGAATCCATGCGTCTGGGCTAATTTTTCTCTACCAGTCCAGCGATCGATTGTTGATAAGCTTGCCAGTCAAAGTGAGGCCCGGGATCAGTCTTTCTGCCGGGAGCAATTTCACAATGCCCTACGATATGCTTTATAGGAAAGCGTGCAAGCAATGCCTGCGTCAATAAAGTCAATGTTTGATATTGCATGGGATCGAATGGCACATCATCCGCTCCTTCTAACTCAATGCCGATAGAAAAATCATTGCAGCCACTACGCCCTTCGAACATAGAAACGCCAGCGTGCCAGGCGCGATCCAGAATTGACACAAATTGCAGCAATGCACCATCACGTTGTATCAAAAAATGGGCTGACACTTTCAGATCGCGCAGGGAGGCAAAGCCAGCATCACTGTCGCAATCCAACTTATTTTGGAACAAGGCAGAAATATACGGGCCACCAAACTGACCCAGTGGCAGGCTAATGTTGTGGATCACCAGTAAAGAAATATCCGCTACATTGGGGCGGCTATTATAGTTAGGTGAAGGTACTTGGCTGGCCTGCTGACACCAGCCATCTGAATTGATTAGCCAATGATCATGCGCTGACACAGGCGCAAACTTATTCCTGATCATGAATTTTTAATTTTTGTATCTGGTAACGTAATTGTCGGAAGCTCACCCCCAGCAACTCGGCGGCCTGGGTCCGATTGTTGTGCGTTTGCATTAGCGCCTGACGGATTACTTCGCGCTCAATTTTTTCGAGATAATCAGGCAGGCAGCAAGGTAATTCCGGCGCTAGAAATACATTCATACCGGTTGGTACTGGTGCGGCATCCGCAGATTCAGGCGGATTCGGGATTGGGAGGGGAAACGTCTTCATATCTGCCAGTATGTCGACCGCCACGGGCATCACTGCGCGATGGCTTCCACGCAATGCCAGATCTGAGACATCAATACAAGCGTCATTGGCAAATGCGACTGCACGCTCAAGGATATTCTCCAGCTCACGCACATTGCCGGGAAACTCGTAGTCGCTCAACGCCAGCAGGGCCGCTGCATTTAAAGCAATCGGGTGTTCAGGGCTTCCTAGTCGAAGTAAAATAGCGCGCGACAACTCTGCAATATCCTCCAAGCGTTCACGCAAGGGTGGCAGATGCAGCTCAATCACATTCAGGCGGTAATACAAGTCTTGACGAAACTTGCCGGCAGCAACGCAATCGGCCAGATTTTGGTGGGTGGCACTAATAATACGCACATCCACCGGCTCTTCCACAGTCGCCCCAACCTTGCGTACCCGCCTCTCCTGGATCGCGCGCAATAATTTGACCTGCATTGCTAAAGGCAGATCGGCGACTTCATCGAGCATCAGCGTGCCGCCGCTGGCGGCCTGAAAAAATCCATCTCTATCCTCGTTGGCGCCGGTAAATGCCCCTTTCCGATAGCCGAAAAATTCGGCTTCCATGAGTGCTTCTGGAATCGCACCGCAATTGACCGCTACAAAGGACTTACCCGCCCGGACACTGCTGCCATGGATTTCACGTGCTGCGAGTTCTTTACCGCTGCCAGATTCACCGGTAATAATGACCGGCGCCATGCTGCGCGCCAGACGTATAATTTGCGAGCGTACATGCTGCATCGCCGCCGAATGCCCAATCAGGCAGGATGGGCTCAACGGATTGGATAGCGACGCTTCTACGCGTTTCTCTGCCTGCACTTCATTCATTTGCAGCGCGGATCTGACCAGCTTACGAAGCTGATCCAAGGCAACTGGCTTGGAGACGTAATCAAAAGCCCCAGCCTTGAGTGCCACCACGGCATTATCCGCACTGCCAAAAGCAGTGATCACCGCGATCGGGGTATTTTTATACTGACTGCCGACCTCTTGCACTAATTCCATCCCGGAACCATCCGGCAAACGCATGTCGGTCAGCACCAGTGCATAGCTATTTTTACCGAGAAAAGCGCGAGCTGCAGTCAGCGATTCTGCACTGTCTACATCTAAGCCCATCTTGATCAAGGTAATTTCTAACAACTCACGCAGATGCGCCTCGTCGTCGACGACCAAAATTCTCAGGCTACTTTGTGTGTCAATTTGGCTCATGGACGATCTGGTAAGGAAAAATTAATCACGAAACGCCCCGTTGGTTCTGTTCCTGTTTTTTGCATTTCATCGTGCCGATATTCATAATCGAGCAATGCATGGTTATTCAAACACAATTCACGCGCCATATATAAACCCAAACCCGTGCCTTTACTCGATGTGGTGTAAAACGGTTCAAACAAATGTGAACGTACCGCGGCAGGAATGCCGGGGCCATCATCTTGAATATGCAACTCGTGCCGGTTGCCAGCGCCCAGTTTGGCATACAGACGGATACTGCCCGGTTTTGCACTGGCATATCTGACCGCATTCGTGAGCAGATTAAGAATGACTTCACGTAAATGCCCGAGATCAAAGATAACCTTGAATGCAAAGTCATCCTCAATGGTGATCAAATTTCCTGCCAAAGCCCGGGTTTCTACAAAATCCCGCACTATTGCCCTGACTTCTGGCATCAGTAGAAATGGCTGAGTATCGGCCTGTGCCTTGCGTGACAGTTTTAAAATATCTTCTATCAGTTGATTCAGGCGCGCTACATTATCGTCGACAATCTTCAGCAATCGCCTAGTTTGGGTTTCATTGTAAATATCTTCACTCAACAAAGAGGCGGCATAGGAAATCGATGACAAAGGGTTTCTGACCTCGTGCGCAATACTCGCCGTCAGACGCCCCATCGAGGCCAGTTTCAATTGTTGCGCCTGATTTTCTATATCCGAGACATTCTGCATAAAGATGATGGTATAGGCAGCCTTGGCATGACTTCCATCCACCAGGTCAATATTGTCGACCGTCACAAATCGCAGCTTAAGATGCGTGACGAAATCTGGCCGCTCCGCCCGGTACGGCTGATCCAGGGAAGCTGTCTCATAACCAGTCTCGTTCAGTTGACGGATTGAGACAAACGAGGCGTCTTCATTCATCAGCCACATGGTGGTATTCGCATTCACGGTCTGCTCACGCCGTGCCGCCAACGCTTCAGCTATCGGACTTAATGCACTGATATTGCCGAGCCTGACATCGGTCTTTCTGATGGCATCGGTCAAGCCAAAACCCAACATGCGTTCGGCTGCGGGATTGATTTCAAACAGCCGTTCATGTTGGTCCACGACCAATATACCATCGCCCATATCCGCAATCACAACCCGATTGATGGATTGCTGTAAGGCCAACTCGCTACCGCGCCTGACGGCCAATTCTTCTTGCCGGATCAGATTTCTCGCCAGACGATTGAGCACATAGACGACAGAAAAGTAAGCCGCACCGTAAAATCCAGCTTGAGAAATTGGCACCCCATCATTTAGCTGCAACGCTCGGTAGGAGGCTTCCAGCAACAAAAACAAGGTTACGGCCGAGGCGAAAAACAAGGCCCAAATCAACGGTGCTAAAATACCAACGCCGGCAAGAGGGAATAAATACAGAATCGCCAGGCCGCTCTTGCTGCCACCAGAGGCAAAATACAGCACCGAAATAATCAAGACATCGATCGCAATCTGAGACGTCAGTTGCAATAAAAAACGTTTCCGGTAGTAGGCCTTGATCAAGACAAAGCCAATTGCAGGGATCAGGTAGGCGATTGATGCGGCACGAACCAAAAACTGTTCGGCAAGCCAAAATTCCTTGCCTTCTTTCAGACTCAGATAAGCCAGCAGCGTGACCGCTACCACCATCCGCGATACATTCAGTGTTTGCAACGAGCGCCAGAACGTGGCACTGCTAGGGGAGGATGGACTTGAAAGGGAATGCATCTAGACTTGGTCTGCATGCGCAGCACAACAAAATACTTTCTCGCCCCTCAGCACCGCCTCGGAGGCAGGTATGTACAATTGACAATACTGGCAACAAAGCATCGTTTCTGCACTGCTATCGGTCGAGCTTGCTTGCGTTTGTTGCGGCGCCGCTGCCTGATTATCGGGCATCGGCTGTGCCGAAGATGAAAATGTCTGTGCTTTTTTACGCAAGGCAAAAATAACCAGTACGGCTAAAATTAGCCACATCAGGAATCTCATGTCAGGCTCCGGTGTAATAAAACCTCCAGCACAAAACGACTGCCGACATACGCCATCAGTAAGGTCAAAAAGCCGCCGAGAGTAAAACTGAGTACCGTTTTACCACGCCAACCACGCCATTGTCGCCCTGCCAGCAAAATCCCAAATAAGGCCCACGACAATAAGGACAGCAGGGTTTTATGATCCCATTTAAAAGCCACACCCAATACCTGCTCAGAAAAAATGATGCCCGATAACACGGTCAGGCTTAATAAAATAAAGCCCAAAAAAACCAAGCGGAAAAGTATTTTTTCCATTGTCATCAAGGCAGGCAGACGCTCAATCGCCGTGTTCAACCAATGCTGGTTTTGATTGCCACGCAATTTATGCAAATGGGTGTCCTGCAAAATCATCACCAGAGCATGAAACGCCGCAATGGTCAGCGTGCTGTAGGCTAATAAGGCAACCGCAATATGCCATGGAAACATGGTCGTCTTACCAACCAAAGTAATCAGACTACCAGGAAAAAAAACCGGTAGCACGACCATCACTGCTGCATTAGGCAAGAGCAATACTTTTAATCCATCCAAAGAAAAATTACGCGTTTCCAGCAAATAGACCAACACTGAAATCCACAATGCCGCCGACAGCATGATCGCGAAACCTACTTGCAGGCCGTCAGCAAAAAACACTGCGAACCACAAAGACACGCCATGCATCAGCCAGGCAATCGCGGTGAGGCTGGGATTAAGAATACGCCGTTGCCCGGGGATGAGTGTGCAGACAACATACAATGCTGCTGCCAAAAAAGAGAAATAGGTTTGCATTAGCTAAGTTTACACCATGTCAGTACAAATTTTGCCGGTCTCTGTAATCGATGACGTTTGAATTTTCAAGAAACTCAAGAAACAAAATATTTCCCTCCTAACACTTCATAGCTAGCACCGGACTACGATGGATAAACCCTGACCATTTGCCATCTTTGTCCGACATTGGTAGCAAATTTTTACCCAATTGCCACTTTATTGTGCATTCCTGAGAGGAGGCGTCATTTATAATCAAGGCTTTAGCACACTACCAACAAAAAATCATGGAATTAGCCAAGTCTTTTGAGCCCGCCGATATCGAAGCATACTGGCGCAATGAATGGGAACAACGCGGCTACTTTGCCGCCAGCATGGATGAGGCTAAACCGTCTTTCAGCATCCAATTGCCGCCACCGAATGTCACTGGCACGCTGCACATGGGGCATGCCTTCAATCAGACCATCATGGATGGCTTGACGCGCTATTATCGTATGCGTGGCTACAATACCGCATGGATACCAGGCACCGATCACGCCGGCATCGCCACCCAGATCGTGGTGGAGCGCCAGCTCGACGCACAAAAAATTTCACGCCATGATCTCGGCCGTGAAAAATTCCTCGAAAAAGTCTGGGAATGGAAAGAAAAATCCGGCTCCAGCATCACCGGCCAAATGCGCCGCATGGGTGCCTCGGCCGACTGGAAGCGCGAATATTTCACCATGGATGCGCCACGCTCCAAGACAGTGACCGAAGTATTTGTCCGCCTGGTCGAGCAAGGCCTGATCTATCGCGGCAAGCGTCTGGTTAACTGGGATCCAGTACTCGGTACCGCAGTATCCGATTTAGAAGTCGTTTCAGTAGAAGAGGACGGCTCGATGTGGCATATCCGCTATCCGTTTGCCGATGGCAGCGGCCATCTGACGGTAGCGACGACGCGTCCGGAAACTTTGCTGGGTGACGTCGCGGTCGCTGTTGATCCGACAGACGAGCGTTATACGCATCTGGTTGGCAAGATGCTGAAATTGCCGCTGACTGACAGGGAAATCCCTGTCATTGCCGATGAATACGTGGATAAAGAATTCGGCACCGGCTGTGTCAAGATTACGCCTGCGCATGATTTTAACGATTATGCGGTTGGCCAGCGCCATAAACTTGAATTGATCAGCATCCTGACTCTGGACGCCAAGATCAACGAGAATGCGCCCGTCGCCTATCAAGGCATGGACAGATTTGTCGCGCGCAAGCAAATGGTGGCCGATCTGGATGCCCAGGGATTGCTCGACTCAGTCAAGCCGCACAAGCTGATGGTGCCGCGCGGCGACCGTACCAATGTCGTGATTGAGCCTATGCTGACCGACCAGTGGTTTATGGCGATGAGCAAAGCGGCACCGGAAGGCACCCACTTCCCGGGAAAATCGATTGCCGAAGTCGCGCTGGAAAAAGTTGCCAATGGTGAAGTCAAATTCGTACCGGAAAACTGGAGCACGACTTACAACCAATGGCTCAATAATATCCAGGACTGGTGTATTTCGCGCCAGCTCTGGTGGGGTCATCAGATTCCGGCATGGTATGGCGATAAAGGTGAAATTTTCGTCGGTCGCAATGAGGATGAAGCCAAAACCAAAGCCGCGGCGGCTGGTTACACTGGCGCACTCAAGCGTGACGATGACGTACTCGATACCTGGTTTTCATCGGCCTTGGTGCCATTTTCGACGATGGGTTGGCCGGAAGAAACACCGGACATGAAGCTGTTCATGCCTTCATCGGTGCTGGTGACCGGTTTTGACATCATCTTTTTCTGGGTCGCGCGCATGGTCATGATGACTGCGCATTTTACCGGCAATGTGCCGTTCCATACCGTGTATGTGCATGGTCTGGTACGCGACTCCAGCGGCCAGAAAATGTCTAAGTCGAAGGGCAATACGCTCGATCCTATCGATTTAATCGATGGCATCAGCGTCGATGAATTGACCGCTAAACGCACGCTTGGCTTGATGAATCCGAAGCAGGCATCCAGCATAGAAAAAGCCACGCGCAAGGAGTTTGCCGATGGTATTCCCGCCTACGGCACGGACGCACTGCGCTTCACCATGGCGAGCTATGCCTCACTTGGCCGCAACATCAATTTTGATCTGGGACGTTGTGAAGGCTATCGCAATTTCTGCAATAAACTCTGGAATGCAACGCGCTTTGTCTTGATGAACACCGAAGGCAAAGACTGCGGATTCACTACCAGCGATGCCGATCTGGATTACTCGCAAGCCGACAAATGGATCATCTCGACTCTGCAACGCAGCGAAATGGAGCTGGAAAAAGGTTTCAGCGACTACCGTTTTGACAATATCGCCTCCGCCATTTACAAATTTGTCTGGGACGAGTATTGCGACTGGTATCTGGAAGTGGCCAAGGTGCAAGTACAGCACGGCACAGAGGCACAACAACGAGCAACGCGCCGTACCTTATTGCGCGTCCTGGAAGTGACTTTGCGCATGGCGCATCCGGTCATTCCTTTCGTCACCGAAGCGTTGTGGCAAACCGTGGCACCGTTAGCGGGGAAAACACTCAATCCGGCGGGCGATTCGATCATGATGCAAGCCTATCCGGTTGCTAATCCCGACAGCATTGACAATGTAGCCGAAGACTGGATGCAAGGCTTGAAAGCCATGACCGACGCCTGCCGTAATCTGCGTGGTGAAATGCAACTCTCGCCAGCGGTACGCGTGCCCTTGTTATTGCAAGCGGCCAATGCCAGCGACAAAGTACGACTTCAGTCATTTGCCCCGTATTTGCAAGCACTCGCCAAACTATCAGAAGTGCAGCTAGTGGATGCCTTACCTGATTCACCGGCCCCTGTCTCCATCGTTGGCGAAACTAAGTTGATGTTGCAAGTGGAGATCGATGTCGCAGCAGAACGCGAACGTTTATCTAAAGAAATGGCACGTCTTGAAGCAGAAATTGCCAAAGCGCAAGCTAAACTCGGCAATGAAAGTTTTGTGGCACGTGCTCCTGCGCAAGTCGTGGCGCAAGAACAAGAAAGAATGGCGAATTTCTCTGCCACGTTGGATAAGCTGCATGAGCAGTTTGGCAAACTGCCAACTGCTTAGTGTTTTGTATTTTGTGCCTAGTTGCGAGTGTTGTTAAATCCGGCAATTAAAGTAGATACTCTAAAAATTGTGTACGTGGTGAAAACACCCGCCACGTACAATCACTTAGCAATTTAAAAACTTTAATAACGGAGACATCATGAAAAAACTAGGCTCATTTAGCGCACTGATTACAGTACTGCTTTCACTCTCTATCGCGCCGCTGGTGCATGCACAAGATAGCGCGGCTGGTCTGTGGAAAAGCATCGATGACAAAACCGGCAAACCTAAATCGCTGATACGGATTACAGAAACCGCCGGCGAACTGCAAGGCAAGATTGAAAAACTCTTTCGTGACCCGGATACAGAGCAAAATCCGAAATGTGACAAATGCGAAGGCGCAAACAAAGCGCAACCAATTATCGGCATGACAATTTTGTTTGGGCTGAAAAAAGATGGTGACGAGTACAACGGCGGAAAAATTCTCGATCCAGAAAATGGCAAGCTATACAGCAGCAAACTGAGCCTGATCGAAAACAATAAAAAACTCAATGTCCGTGGCTATATCGGCGTACCACTTCTTGGACGTTCACAAACTTGGGTGCGTGAGCAATAATACTTGCTTGCATCAATCAACGGGAGCTTAGGCTCCCGTTTTTATTTGCGGACATCATTTCAGACTATTCCATGCGCTATGGCGTAAAACAAAGCTTAAACCACCTTCAAAAAAGTGATTCTTTGCAATTGATCTATTAATCATGGTCGACTTGATCTAGATCAGCACCAAGAATGCGGGAGCTTTTAGGATAAGAACCAGAAAGACATATTTTCAATTCCAATCAGGAGCCAGCATGCAAATAGAACATCATCCACTGTCAGTAGAATTTCCAGAATTTAAAGACGCAATTCATAAGTTAAAGCTGGGCAACGCCCACTTTTCCAAACTTTTTGATGAGTATGACAACGCTGACAAAGCTATCAACCGCGCTGAAAATGGAGCGGAGCATCTGGCGGATGCCGCATTAGAAAGCTTGAAAAAAGTACGTATTTCCTTGAAAGACCAGCTTTTTCAATTGCTGCAAACAGCAGCAGTTGCGTAAATCAAACGCCTAGTCAATAAATAAAAAAACGGACAGCTCACTGTCCGTTTTTTTATTTACAACGCTTGGCCCGAAACACGCCGGTATCGGCATAAAACGCCGCATCTTGCTCTGGCCACCAGCCTGGTATGCCTAGCACTGGTAATGGCGTGTAATCGGCCGTCGTTAAATCGTGTGTGCACAATTTTTCTGCTACCTGCGTATCCAGCCATGCCCTGCGGGCATTCCACTCTAGGGTAAAAAATTCGGCATCAGCCCACACGACCCAGGTATGCGCGGTGATGGCTTTGTAGGGTTTGACCAGTTTGTCCATCAGGGCGTGGCCGAAACTCCAGACTTCGGCCTGACTGCCGAACAGTGCGGCTTGCCCTATGAAGGCGGCTTGCCATTGGTGCTGGCGCAGATTTTCCAGCAGGCTGCGCCCTGCTACGCTATCTTCCACCACTAACAGCGCGGCGTTTTCATCAAAAATAGTGGCGGCGTCACGCGCCGGACCGCGTGATTTGCCTATGCCTAATGTGGCGATCTGGGCTGATTGCAAGGCATTCAGCTGACGTTTTATTTTTGGAAACGTCAGCCATACCAGCGCATTGAAGAAATCATGCAGGTTTTCGCGTGTCGGCACCAGTCCGGTCGCACTGATATGGGCTTCGTAGGCAACGCCTTCTGGCAAGGCTTCTTGTGCGATGAATTGCAGCGGCAGGCCGCGATGATTGCGCATCTGCGCCTGTGCCGCCTGCGTATTGAGGTGCGTGCGCCAGTCAGCGGCGGCGATCAGGCTGGCCGCTTGCGGCCGTACCGTGGTGAACCAGGCTTGCGGCCAGTCTATGCCGTCATAAAAACGCATAATCTGGCCGGGATTATTCTGCAAGCATTTTCCAGTGGATGGTTTCGCCGCCATTCAGTGGCACGATACTGGAATCAACAAAGGGCAATTCGGCAGGAAGTGTCCAATCTTCGCGCTTGAGGCTGATGCGGCCGGTATTGCGCGGCAGATTGTAAAACGCCGGGCCATTGAAGCTGGCGAAGGCTTCCAGCTTATCTAAGGCGCCGGCCTGGTCAAAGGCTTGCGTGTACAGTTCCATCGCATGCAGGGCGGTGTAGCAACCGGCGCAGCCGCAGGCGTTTTCCTTAACGCCTTTGGCGTGCGGTGCCGAATCGGTACCCAGAAAGAAACGTGGATTGCCGGAAGTGGCCGCTTGTACCAGCGCCAGCCGATGTGATTCGCGCTTCAAGACCGGCAGGCAATAGTAATGCGGGCGGATGCCGCCCTTAAAAATTTCATTCCGGTTGTACAGCAAATGATGGGCGGTGATGGTGGCGGCAATCGGGCCAGAAGCTTGCGTCACATAGGCCGCCGCTTCACTGGTGGTGATGTGTTCAAACACCACTTTGAGTTCTGGCATGTCTTTGCGCAGCGGTTGCAGCACGCGCTCGATAAATACCGCTTCGCGGTCAAACAAATCGATCTCGGGATCCGTCACTTCGCCATGCACCAGAAATGGCAGGCCGACTTCCTGCATTACTTCCAGCGTTTTATAGCAGAGGCGCAGATCGGTCACGCCGGCATCTGAGTTGGTGGTGGCACCGGCCGGATACAATTTGACGGCATGGATAAAACCGCTGTCTTTGGCACGCCGGATTTCGTCTGGCGGCGTGTTATTGGTCAGGTACAAAGTCATCAAAGGCTCGAAGCGCATGCCGGCGGGCAAAGCGGCCAAGATGCGCTGGCGATACGCGCCCGCCTGCTCAGTGGTGGTGACCGGCGGCTTCAGGTTAGGCATGACAATCGCACGGGCAAACTGCGCAGCGGTGTGTGGCAACACGCTGGCTAAGGCAGCGCCATCGCGCAGATGCAAATGCCAGTCATCGGGGCGGGTGATGCTGATTTCTTGCGGGAAGGATGTGGCAGAAGGTGTCATGGCAGCTCGCTAATACAGAATGGCAGCATTTTACCTTTTTTGATTGCCGGCAGACTCAAATAGATATACTCCCCCTGGTATATTTTAATAGCGCAATAGATATATGCGCAACGCGAGGCTTTTTACATTTTTTATGGGGAGTATATTTTTAACGGCACAATAAAAAACGCCCCCGGAGGATTTCGGGGGCGTTTTGTGCCAGGCTTGCGGCTATTGCGGTGGCGGCTTAAAAACTCAGCGCAGCATCAATGAATGATTTTTGCCAGGAAATCACGCGCACGCTCGGAACGGGCCGCCGTGAAAAACTCATCCTTGGCGCAGTCTTCGACAATCAAACCTTTATCCATGAAGACGATGCGATTCGCGACTTTTTTGGCGAAGCCCATTTCATGCGTTACCACCATCATGGTCATGCCGTCTTGCGCCAGACCGACCATGACGTCGAGTACTTCGTTGATCATTTCCGGATCGAGCGCTGAAGTGGGTTCATCAAACAACATGGCAATCGGGTCCATCGACAAGGCACGCGCGATCGCGACGCGCTGCTGCTGACCGCCGGAGAGTTGGCCCGGAAATTTATCCTTGTGTGCCAGCAGGCCGACGCGGTCGAGGTATTTCAGACCGCGCTCGGTGGCTTCATCTTCGCTGCGGCCCAAGACCTTGACTTGCGCAATGGTCAGGTTTTGGCGAATCGTCAGATGCGGAAAGAGTTCAAAATTCTGAAACACCATACCGATGCGCGCGCGCAGTTTGGACAGGTTGGTTTTCGGATCGCCCACTGAAACACCATCAACGATAATCTCGCCTTTTTGGAAAGGTTCCAGACCATTAACGGTTTTAATCAGGGTCGATTTGCCGGAACCGGATGGGCCGCAGACCACCACCACTTCGCCTTTGGAAACATGGGTAGTGCAGTCGGTGAGCACTTGAAAATGGCCATACCATTTGCTGACGTTATTGAGTTTTATCATAATTTTCTCCAGATCTTCTGCAAGCTCTATTTAAGTATCGCTTAGCGAATAATCGCTACTCTTTTCTGTAATTTAGTCACCAGGCTCGATAAGCCAAAGCACATGATGAAATACACCACCGCGACAAAGGAATACATTTCGACCAAACGGCCATCGCGCTGTGCGACTTTGGATGCGGCGCCGACGAAATCGGTAATCGACAGCACATAGACCAGCGACACGTCTTGGAACAAGACGATGGTCTGTGTCAGTAGCACCGGGATCATATTGCGAAACGCCTGTGGCAAAACGATATGCGCCATGGTTTGCCAGTAACTCATCCCCATCGCATAACCGGCCCAGATCTGGCCGCGCGGAATCGACTGGATACCGGAACGCATGATCTCGCAATAATACGCCGCCTCAAACATCACAAAGGTGATCAGGCAAGAAGAAAAAGCGCCTACCTGTACCGGTGTATCCGAGCCGATGATCCATGCGCCGATATACGGCACCAGAAAGTAAAACCAAAAAATCACCATCACCAGCGGGATCGACCGCATGATATTGACATAGGTCGTCGCCACCACAGCGATCGCTTTATGGCTAGAGAGCCGCATCATGGCAAGTACGGTACCGAGCACTGTTCCGCCCAGCATTGCCAACACCGTCAACTTCAGCGTAAAGGTCATGCCAGTGGTAAACAGATACACCCAGGAGCGTTGGATCACATCAAAATCAAAATTGGCGAACATGATTAATGCCCTCCCGCGCTGGCAGAACCTGAGGTAATAAAACCGGGTACCGCAGTGACTCTTTCGAGCAGATTCGACAACATAATCGCCACCACAGAAACGCCGAGATAAATTAAGGTAGCGACGGTGAATGCCTCAAACACCTGAAAAGAAAATTCTTGCATTGATCTGGCGCTGGCGGTCAATTCCATCAGGCCGATAGTCAGTGCCACCGAACTGTTTTTGATAATCGCGGCCACTTCATTCGTCAGCGACGGGATGATAATGCGAAACGCCATCGGCAACAGCACATAGCGATAAGTCTGCGGCAAGGTCAAGCCGAGGGCGGTGCCGGCCATTCTTTGGCCGCTAGGCAAGGCATTGATGCCGGCCGACACCTGGACTGCGACCCGCGCCGAAGTAAAAAATCCCAGGCTCAGCACGGCCGTGATAAAGGGTGAGTTTGGCAAGGACTTCAACCAATTGCCCATCTCTGCGGGGACTAATTCTGGCATCACGAAATACCAGAGAAACATCTGCACCAGCAGCGGGATGTTCCTGAATAATTCTACATAGCCATTGGCCAGACGCGCGGCCCATTTATTCGGCGCGGTACGGATGGTGCCGATGACAGCACCCAGTATTAATGCGATCAGCCATGCCAGCGCAGCCGTTGCCAGCGTCCATAACATGCCTGAGATTAATGTATCTAGATAGTTACCAGTCCCATCCGGGGCGGCTTCCCAAAAGATATTCCAGTTCCAGTGGTAATTCATTTTTATTCTCCAAAGCGTTCTACATCACGCCAAATCAAACTTCAAGAAAAACAAAACGGGAGACGAACACTCCCGTTTTGCTTTTCTGTGATGCGCTATTTCAGTTCTTTTTAGCAGCTTATTTCTTCTTTTTGAGTACCGCTTTTTGTGCTTCAGGTACGGCGGCATAGGCCGATGGCTCACCAGAATCAGTCGGTTTGGCAATCACTGCCTTAAATTGCTCGGACATAGGCGAATTCAGGTTAACGCCTTTTGGTGGAATCGCTTGCAAGAACCATTTGGTGTAAATACGATTGATATCGCCCGAGGTCAGTACATTGCTAATCGCCGTGTCAACGGCCTTCTTAAACGGCGCGTCATCCTTGCGCAACATGATGCCGTACGGCTCTACCGATAAGGCTTCTTTGCTGATGGCATAGTCGCCAGGATTTTTAGAATTAGCCGCCAGCGATGCCAGCAAAATATCATCCATGACGAATGCCACTGCGCGACCTGTTTCTACCATCAGGAAGGCTTCTGCGTGATCTTTGGCTGGCAAGATATTGATGCCCAGATTCTGGTCCGCGTTTAACTGCGTCAATTGTTTAAGATTGGCGGTACCCGAAGTGGAAACGACGGATTTGCCTTTCAAATCTGCCAGCGATTTAATATTCGAGGATTTTTTAGCCAGAATACGATTGGCCGCAACAAAAGTCGTAGGCGCAAAAGCGACCTGCTTTTGACGCTCGACGTTATTCGTGGTCGATCCGCATTCCAGATCAATCGTGCCATTCGCCATCAAGGGAATACGGGTGGCCGAAGTCACCGGATTCATCTTGACGTTCAGGCTAGTCATGCCTAGTTGCTTTTGTACTGAAGTGACGATTTTTAAACACAAATCAATCGAGTAACCTTGGTATGACTGTTTATCATCCAGATAAGAAAAAGGAATGGATGAGTCACGCACACCCAAAGTAATGCTGCCGGTTTCCTTAATTTTTTTCAAGGTGCCGGTTTCTTGCGCCTGAACTACGCCCGCAATACTGCCGGCGCCAAGCAGAACGACTAAAAGTTTCGATAATTTCATACTGTCTCCAATAAATTAAATCAAAAAAATCAACCTGTTAAGTCTATCAAAACCAACAGGGATCATGCCGCTTTTTTTAGTCGGACTTATACGTACTACTACTTAAAAACAGCAGATGAAGTGATGATTATTTCCTTTTTCACCCATTCATCGGCCCACGAATCAGAAGGGTAGCGGATATTATCCCGCCCGCGCGTTTGATGCAGGATGCTAGCCTCAAAGAAACAATCACATCCATCGAAATAGCTGATTTATCAAAATATTATTCGGCGCTGGAAATTGCCGGCGAAGCGCCTCATGCCAAATGACGCAGTTCGCGCAGTGCTACCGATACCGGTGCCAGGTCAGCACCCTGAATGCTGATGGTACTCAGCAGCTTGCACAAACGCGCTATCGCTGGCGCGTGTTGATCGCGCCAAACATCCAGTTCTTCGTGACGCGATAACAAGCCCTTGGTAATTTGGCTGGCAATCGAATACACGTCGTCGCGCGCGCTGCCGCGGGCTTGCGTTTGCCACAGAGTGTCGGTTGGCAAACGATTGATTTGACTGCGCCACCCCGTCAGGCCCAACTCGGCATCAATGCCAAAATAAGCCCGTGCCGCTTGCTCCAGCCCGGTGCCGGCGCTTTGCGCCAAGTCGACCAAATCGAGTGCGGGGAAAATAAATTCCAGCGCGGTCAGATTTTTTGCCAGTGTCGCTTCGACCCCTGCCGTGGCCAGGTCGTCAGCCGCTTGTTGCCAGCTGGCGTGCGCCGCTGCCGGCAGCCAATCATCCAGATGCGCCCGCATCTCACGCGCCGCCGGCTGGTAACGCGCAATTAAGGTGGGCAAATCCGTGTTTTGGGCGCGCACCCGCAGCATCCAGCGCGAGGCGCGCTGGGCAATGGCGGTGAGTTGCATCAACAAATCGAGTTGTAGTTTGGCGTCAACCTGGTAGTCCAGCGCGTCAATCTGATCCCACAGCGACTCCAGATCAAAAATTTCACGGGCCAGGGTAAAGGCACGAATGACGTCAGCGGCACTGGCACCGGTTTCGGTAGCAATAAAATCAACGAAAGTCGCACCGGTACGATTGAGCACCGTGTTGGTGATAAAGGTGGCAATGATCTCGCGCTTGAGCGGGTGCGCCGCAATGGCGTCGCCAAACCGCGCGGTCAACACCTGCGGGAAGTAGGCTTTCAGGGCACGGCTAAAGAAGGGATCATCGGGTAAATTACTCGCCACCAGATCATCAAATACGGACATCTTTGCATACGCTAGCACCACCGCACCTTCGGGCGCGGTCAGGCCTTGCTTGCGCGCTTTACGAGCGGCGATTTCTTCGTCCGTTGGCAAAAATTCTATCGCGCGGTTCAAGCGCCCCATGCTCTCCAGGCTTTGTATCAGGCGCTGCTGTCCATCCAGTACATACAGCGGCCTATGGGTAGCGATGTCCAGCGCCTGACCTTGATAGTAATTGTCGGTCAGCACCAGCAAGCCGACTTCATCAGTCATCGAGGCCAGCAAATCATTGCGCTGTTTGAGCGTTAAGTCACCCGCTTCCACAATGCGGTCCAGCAAAATTTTGATATTGACCTCATGATCGGAGCAATCCACGCCAGCCGAGTTATCAATCGCATCCGTATAAATACGGCCGCCATGTTGGGCGAATTCGATACGGCCATTTTGCGTGCAACCGAGATTACCGCCTTCGGCCAAGACTTTGCAGCGCAGCGCATTGCCATTGACACGGAAAGCATCGCTGGATTTATCACCGACTTGCGCATGGGTTTCAAACGTGGCTTTTACATAGGTACCGATACCACCGTTGTACAGCAAATCAACCGGCGCCTGGAGTATGGCGTGGAGTAATTCAACCGGGGTAATTTCTGTCTTGTTGATGCCAATCACAGCGCACGCCTCTTCACTCAAGGTGATCGATTTGGCACCGCGCGCATAGACGCCGCCGCCTGGTGAGATCAGGCTCTTGTCATACTCATCCCAGCTCGAGCGTGGCAGCGCAAACAGGCGCTGCCGTTCAGCGAATGAGCGCGCCACATCTGGGCTAGGATCAATAAAAATATGCCGATGGTCAAATGCCAGTACCAGCTTGATTTGCTCGGACAGCAACATGCCGTTACCAAACACATCACCCGACATGTCGCCGATCCCTGCTACGGTGAAAGGCGTGGTCTGCGTGTTGATCGCCAGTGCACGGAAATGCCGCTTGACCGACTCCCACGCGCCGCGCGCAGTGATGCCCATTTTTTTGTGATCGTAACCAACCGAGCCGCCCGAGGCAAACGCATCGCCGAGCCAGAAGCCATAGTCGTTTGACACACTGTTGGCAATGTCCGAGAAAGTGGCCGTGCCTTTATCGGCAGCAACGACCAGGTAAGGATCGTCAAGGTCATGACGCACTACATTCACAGGCGGTACCACTACCCCTTTGACCACATTGTCGGTGATATCGAGCAGCCCGGATAAGAATAGTTTGTAGCAAGCAATACCTTCGGCCTGATAGGCTTCGCGGTCACTCGCGAGCGGTGCGTTTTTAAGCACAAAGCCGCCCTTCGAACCGACCGGCACGATGACGGTATTTTTAACCTGCTGGGCTTTCACCAGGCCCAAGACTTCGGTGCGAAAATCTTCGCGCCGATCGGACCAGCGCAGGCCACCGCGGGCGACTTTACCGCCGCGCAAATGTATACCTTCAACGCGGGGAGAATAGACCCAGATTTCAAACAGCGGTTTCGGTTCTGGCACGCCCGGAACTTCGCGCGGATTGAGCTTGAAACTCATATAAGGCTTATCACCGCCCGAGGCGGCGCTTTGCCAGAGATTGGTACGCAAGGTGGCGAGTACCGTGGAGAAGAACTGACGCAGGATGCGATCTTCATCCAGGCTGGCGACACTGCTTAAATTGGCTTCAATCTGTTGTTTGAGTTGCTGTTGCGCCACGTCCCGCCCAAGCGCAGCGGCGGGGTTAAAGCGCGTATTGAAGAGTTCGGCAATGGCCTCGGCAATGCTGGCATTTTTATTCAGCGTCGCTTCAATGTAGTTTTGGCTGAAGGCAAAACCGAGTTGTTTAAAATAGCGCGTATAGGCACGCAACATAGCTATGGCTCTGGCATCGAGGCGGGTACTGAGGACCAATCGATTCAGATCATCGCTCTCGACTTCGCCACGCCAGGCCAGTGCAAACAAGGCTTCAAAGCGTGCCTTGACCGTCGAAAGATCGGTACTGAGCGGCAACTGCAGACCCAGATCGTGTATCCAAAGTCCCTCGTTGGCATTCCCTGTGTTGCTGGCAATATGGTACGGATGCTCGTCCAGCACCCGCGCACCCATACGCTCAAGCACGGGCAGTGAGTCTGACAGCGCTACTTTGGCGGTGTTGTAAATTTTAAAGCGCAACATGCCGGCAGCGGCATCCAGCGGACGATACAGCTTGACCGCCAGCGGCGAGGTGGCCGACAAATTGGCCAGCATGTCGGCGTCTTCCGCCGCCACCAGGGCAGAAAAATCTTCGCGGTAGGCCGTCGAAAAAGCATTTGCAAACCGGTGCGCCAGCGTTAAGCCATGGCCTTCACCATGTGCGCGCAACAGCTCGGCAGTACAATCGTCTTCCCAGCGCTGCGCCAGTTTGGCGATGCGCGCTTCCAGCGCGACCACGTTAAGCTTGTGCGGCGCATCTTCTTTGGCGCGCACCAAATAGTGGATGCGTGCCAACGGGCTGTCAGTGAGCGCGGGAGTGAACTCTATCGACTGGCCGTCGAGTGCGCTCATCAGTTCAGCGCTGATCTTCATACGCAATTCAGTGTGGTAGCGGTCACGCGGCACAAACACCTGAGCCGAGGTAAATCGGCCAAACGGATCGCGGCGCAAAAACAGCCGGGTGCGCTGACGCTCTTGCAGGCGCAAGATACCAATGGCGTGCTCCGTCAAGGTGGCGCTATCAATCTGAAATAGTTCATCGCGCGGGTAATCGTCCAGAATCGACTGCAACGATTTGGCGGCATGGCTGTCGGGCACCACACCCGCGCTCATCATCACATAGGCAGCGCGCTGGCGCACTTGAGGAATTTCATCTACCGTCGCGGAGTACGCGGTGGAAGTGTAAAGACCCAAAAAACGTGATTCTCCGATAACGGTGCCCGACTCATCAAAGCGTTTGACGCCGATATAATCGAGCCAGGCCGGCCGGTGCACGGTGGAGCGCGTCATGGTTTTGGTGACCAGTACCAGTTGATCCGAGTCCATCAACGCAACTGCTTCGGGTGACAGGCGAGTTTCATTCGTTTGTACCGTGCCACGCAAAATACCCAGGCCAGAATCTGGCCGCGCCACCATGCTGACGTTGTCACCATCGCGTTTAAGATCATAGTCACGGGCGCCCAGGAAAGTGAAATGACGCGCTTCCAGCCAGCGCAAGAAAGCGATTCCTTCGGCCCGATTGGCGGGAGAAAGTGGCGATTTTTCAGACGTGACAATCACCGTTTGCACCCGCTCAAGCATGGCAGGCCAGTCTTCTACGGCACCACGAACATCAGCCAACACGCGGCGCAGATCTTCCGCCAGAGCCTGCTGCTCGGCGACGCCGACAATGCGGTCACATTCCACCAGAATCAGCGATTCGATTCGATCTTCATGCCCGGCAACATTAGCTGCAGCGACCCTGCGGACAGTCGTAATTGCCCCCGCTGCCGAACGGGCCACGCTCAATAAAGGGTGCACAATCCAGTGTGCGGTGCGGCCACTGCGATTGATCGCCATGGTGACAGAATCCACCAGAAACGGCATGTTGTCGTTGACGATTTGCACTATCGTGTGTTCGCTGACAAAGCCGTCTTCATCCAGTGTCGGGTTAAATACCCTTACCTTGACACTCTGCTCGGTGCGCGGCGCATCAAGCAAACGCCAATGCGCATTGGCGATCGCAAACAGGGTGGCAGGGCCGCGGGCGTCGATTTCGTCGGGGTCGGCATTCTCGTAATAGGCAGCGACGAAGCCGTCTTGGCGCTGCGCTGCGGGGCCAGTATGTTCTTGGGCGTAGGTTAAAAGTTCGGCAAGGTGGGATGGTGTCATGCTGTCTTCTTCTGGTTTGAGGATATCAAGTCATTGAGGATATCAAAGAATTCTGATGGATAGAGAATTCGGTCAAATCAAAACAAACATCCTCGAATAAGCTTGTTTTGACATAGTTACCGGTAAGGTGATGCATGGTAGGGCAACTGGTCCGGTGACTGCCAATGCTTTGTTTGCATGCATCTATGCAAACAAAGCATAACTATTTTTAGTTCTTGATTTTAGTTCTTGATACTACTCAAGAAATCCCAAATATGTGAAATACAATCCAATCGCTGCCGTTTTTTTATTGATACCTTGATTGATTAGGACTTACGCAAAATTGTTCCAGCTAGGCATAAAACCTTTGGTGATGGGGAAGCATCCCAGGTAGGGGATGCCCGTTACGTCGGCAGACAATATATTGTCTGAATTCCCGACTGCACCGTACCGCCGAAGACAGTACTTTAGTACTCATTGTACGAGTGGGCGAGTGCAACGACGCTGGGGCGGTTTTGCGTAAGTCCTATTGATAACAATAAGACGGAATCATCGCTACTTAGGCTTACGCGACTTCGCTGCCAGCTTGGTACTGGCCGCATGCTTTTGTTCCAGATATCCCCACAACCTGGACACCACCAGCTTACCCGGGCGCTGCACTGAAGGCCGCTCACGATACAGGCGAATCTCCATCTCGACTTCCCACGCATTGAGACCATTATCCGCGCGCGCCAATTGTTTTTGTTTGATCTCACGGGTTACCGCAGATTCTGGCAAGAAGGCGATGCCACGGCCTTCCAGCGCCATCATTTTCAAACCTTCAGCCATATCGGTTTCATAGCATTTATCAAGATGCAGAGGGACGCGCGCATCGTTCAAGATTAACTCCACCATGCGTCCCAGATAGGCATTATTCGTATAAGAGAGAAAAGGTAATGGTGCATCCGCTGTGCCGGGCAAGACGAATTCGGGCACGCCAGTTTTATTGCAACGGGTATACGCACGCAATGCTTCTGAGCCCATACTGATCATGTCATATTGCGCCGGATCAAGCAGCAAGGGTTGGCGCGGATGGTGGTAACACAGCAGCAAGTCACAGCCGCCTTCCACTAAAGTCATGACGGCATCATGCACATTTAACGCCAGCAAACGGGTAGGTATTTCGCCAAAAGCCAGCTCCAGTTCAGTCAGCCATTTCGGTACATAAGTCAGCGACAAGGTATGCGGCACGGCAAAATCAACGGTGGTTTGAGTACTGGTTCGCTTGCCGCGCAACAACGCACGCGCATTATTGATTTGCCCCAGCATGACGATCGCTTGCTCGAAAAATACTTCGCCGGCATAAGTCAGGCGCGTCGGATAAGAGGTGCGATCAATCAGATCGGTACCCAGCCATGCCTCCAGCGATTGTATGCGGCGCGAAAAAGCCGGTTGCGTCACATGCCGCAATTCGGCTGAACGGCTAAAACTATTGGTTTCCGCCAACGAGACGAAATCTTCTAGCCATTTGGTTTCCATATCAGCAGCTTATTAGTTAATTAAATTAATTTAAATTAATTCGGGTTAAGTCATTAAAGCAAAAAGCGCTATTGACCGAATGCCTATCAGCCAATAGCGCAATCCATGCCGCATTCCAACATCGGGTTCTGATCCGTGATCAGCGATCATTCTTGATCCATCCGCAAAAGAAATTCATCCAGCCAATACTAAGACACTTCCATGCAAATTAAATTCTGAATAAAGCGGCGTTAACTTACATTTAACAATGCCGATTTAACATCCCCCCGTCTGAATTACTCCCTATGCTGCCAGATCAGTTGACTCAAGGCCATCGTCATCTGCCGCGGCCTCTTTTTTATGTTGCTGGCGCTCCCACATCTGGGCATAGGCACCCGCTAATGCCAACAGTTGCAGATGCGTGCCGCGTTCGATGATGCGCCCCTTGTCCATCACCAGGATCTGTTCCGCATCGACGATGGTGGAAAGCCGATGGGCGATCACCAGGCTGGTGCGGTTCTTGGCGATCTCTTTGAGCTGCGCCTGTATCATTTGTTCAGACTTGGAATCGAGCGCCGAAGTGGCCTCATCGAAAATTAAAATGGCAGGATCTTTAAGTATGGTGCGGGCGATCGCGACGCGCTGTTTTTCGCCGCCGGAAAGTTTTAAACCGCGCTCGCCCACCATGGTGGCATAGCCATCCGGCAGAGTTTCAATAAAATCGTGGATATATGCCGCCTTGGCAACCGCGATGATTTCTTCCTTGCTGGCACCCGGTTTGCCGTAGGCGATATTGTATTCAATCGTGTCATTAAACAGCACCGTATCTTGCGGCACGATGCCGATCGCCTGGCGTAAAGAATGCTGGCTCACATCCATGATGTTTTGTCCGTCGATAGTGATGCTGCCGGCCTGCACGTCATAAAAACGGAACAGCAAACGCGATAGGGTCGATTTACCTGAACCGCTATGCCCCACCACCGCCGTGGTAGTGCCGGCGGCAATACGAAAATCAACATCAAACAAAATTTGACGCTTAGTCTCATAACTGAAATCGACATGAGAGAAGCGAACTTCGCCGCCCTTCTGGTGATTGATTTGCAAAGGCTGCGCATCGGCCTTGTCGGCGACTTCACGATTCTGGTCGAGCAGAGAAAACAGGCGCTCCATATCGGCCAGACTTTGCTTGATCTCGCGATACAGCACGCCCAGAAAATTCAAGGGAATATATAACTGAATCATAAAGGCATTGACCAGCACCAGATCGCCGATGCTCATGCTCTTGTCGATCACACCCTGGGTAGCGCGCCACAAAATCAGCGTGACGGCGCTAGCGATAATCAAGGACTGGCCGGTATTTAACAAAGACAGCGTGGTCTGCGATTTGACTGCCGCCACTTCATAATGCTGCAAGCCGGCATCATAGCGCTGCGCCTCATAATCTTCATTGCCAAAATACTTGACGGTTTCATAATTGAGCAGCGAATCGATCGCCTTGGTGCTCGCTTTGGAATCGAGATCATTCATGGTGCGGCGAAAATGCGTGCGCCACTCGGTCATGCTGATGGTAAAAATAATATACGTGACCAAGGCGATCACGGTGATCAGGCTAAACCAGATATCGTAATGGGTGGACAGATAGATCAAGACCAGCGTAATTTCCAGCAGCGTCGGAAAAATACTGAACAGCGCATACGACACCAGTGAAGAAATGCCGCGCGTGCCGCGCTCGATGTCGCGCGTCATGCCACCGGTCTGCCGGTTCAGATGAAAACGCAGCGACAAGGCATGCAAGTGGCGAAATACTTTCAGCGCGATGTTACGCACGGCCCTTTGCGTCACCTTAGCAAACACAAACTCGCGCAATTCGGTAAACAGGGTGGTCGAGACGCGCAACACACCATACGCCACCAGCAGGCTCAGCGGCAATACCAGCAAGGCCATAGGATCGGAAGGGGCAATCGTCAGGCTATCGATCAACTTCTTTAAAATCAGCGGCACGCCCACATTGGCCAGTTTGGCGCAGACCAAAAACGACAGCGCCAGCAAGACGCGCCATTTGTAAGCCCACAAATACGGTAACAAGGTTTTAACGGTAGACCAGTCACCACAACCATTGACTGGCGGAACCGATGAGGAAGAAGAAGAGTGACGACGCATGTGGGAATCGATAGAAAGTAAGCGGAAGGGAAAATATAAAAAGCCAAATTGGTTTATTATCCCAGCGATTGTAACTTCTTATAGACTGCGCCATGTCCGAATCCGCACAAATCAAAAACAGCCTCCCGCCGGGAATGCCACAATTACGTGTAATGCCGATGCCGGCCGATGCCAATGTGCATGGCGACGTGTTTGGCGGCTGGATCATGGCACAGGTGGATATCGCCGGCGCCATCCCGGCGGCCCGCCGCGCCAATGGCCGCGTAGCCACTATCGCAGTCAATTCCTTCTTGTTTAAGCATCCGGTGTTTGTCGGCGATCTGCTGTCGTTTTATGCTGAAGTGACCCGTGTTGGCAATACCTCAATTACCGTCGCAGTCGAAGTCTACGCCGAACGCAATCGCCTGCAAGCCGATACCGTCAAGGTGACCGAAGCGATACTGACCTATGTCGCCACCGGCGACGACCGCAAGCCACGCCAGATCCCGGCATTGGAAACGATAGCCCATCTCAGTTTTAAATAGCCCCACCCCGCTCACGCATATCCCATGCGCCTTTCCAAGGCATCTGGCCTGCAAGGCGCATGGGATATGCGTGAGCGGCATGCCTTGTTTTATTTTTTTGCATTGCACCCGATGCATCTGATGTTTTAGCGCTGCAAATACCCCAGCACCAGCTCGCCCAGTTGTTGCCGAAACTCTGCGCTGGCAACTTGCTGCGGCGCAATCATCAGGCGCTGATACAGCAAGCCATACACTGCCGCATGCACCACAGCGGCCTGCTTGCCGGGATAAAGGCCGATATCGCTGCTGGCCAGAAACGCCTGTTGCCACACATCCAGAATCTGCTGATACAGGAGCTGGTAAGCCTGCGGATCGGAAATTTTTCGTTCCAGAAAAATCAGTGCCGACCATTCTTCTACCGCCTGTGAATGCAGCGCCACCATCTGGTCGAGTATTGCATTGACCAGTTCCACCAGCGCCCGGCCGCGCCGTGCTTCTATGCATGCCTGCATCTGCGCCCCGGCCAGCTTAAAACGCTGCTGGATACTATGCGCCGCGATCGATTGCTTACCCGGGAAATATTCATACAAGGTACCCAGCCCGACCCCGGCGACCAGGGCGATATCGCGCATGGTCAGGCGCTCATAACTTTTTTCCAGCAAAAGCCGAACAAAGGCGTCGATGATCGCCGCCTGCGTCATCACGGAGCGTTGCTGCACCGGTTTGCGGCGCGACTTTAACGGGCTAACTGAGGGTTTAACGAGGGAGCTGGCAGACAATTTTACACACCTATAAAGCCGAACATACTTGATACACAGGAGGTCTACAATAAACCGACAAATACTAACCATCCCCAAGGAGACACAGCATGCAATGGCATACCCACGACGTAACGAATCAGGTTCCAGACCTGCAAGATTACAATATTTTCAGCAGCGATGCGGTGTTAATGCAAGGTATGGAGCATTTTCACGCCGGCTGGCACCAGGCCGCCCTGCAGCGCTACGGTGCCGAACTGGGCAGCAAAGAGGTATTGCAGCTGGGGGAACTGGCAAATCACCATTTGCCCGAACTGCACACCCATGACCGCACCGGCCAGCGCATCGACCGGGTCGATTTTCATCCCAGCTGGCACCAGTTACTCGGCCTGTTGCGTCAAGAGGGGCTACAAGCGCTGCCATGGATGGAACCCCGCTCTGGCGCACACGTGGCACGCGCGGCTGGCTACTACCTGCAATCACAGGTCGAATCTGGCTCACTGTGCCCGACCACGATGACCTTTGCCGCGATTCCGGTGCTGCAAAATGAACCTGCACTGTTTGCCCAGCTGAAAGACAAATTGTATGCGCGCCACCACGATGCGCGCGACCTGCCTATCGCCCAAAAGACCTCGATCATGATAGGCATGGGCATGACCGAAAAACAGGGCGGTTCGGATGTGCGCAGCAACACCACCGTCGCCGTGCCGGTAGCCACAGGCGGGCGCGGTGCCGACTACCTGCTGACCGGGCACAAATGGTTTTTTTCGGCGCCGATGTGCGACGCCCATCTGGTGCTGGCACGCACCGAGGCCGGCCTGTCCTGCTTCTTCGTACCGCGCTGGGAACCGGACGGCAGCAAGAATCCGGTGCTGGTGCAAAGACTGAAAGAAAAACTCGGCAACCGCTCCAACTCCAGCAGCGAAGTCGAATTCCAGAATGCGCTCGGCATCATGGTCGGTGAAGACGGCCGTGGCATCCCCACCATCATAGAAATGGCGAACCTGACCCGTCTCGACTGCGTGATCGGCAGCGCCGCACTGATGCGCCAAGCGCTGACCCAGGCGATCCACCATGCGCGGCACCGCAGCGCCTTTGGCCGCCTGCTGACAGATCAGCCATTGATGCGTAATGTGCTGGCCGACCTGGCGCTGGAAAGCCAAGCCGCCACCCGCATGATGCTCAAACTCGCCAGCGCGCTCGATGCGCCGGACGATCCCTTGCTGCGCGCCTGGAAACGCATCATCACGCCGGCGGCCAAGTTCTGGATCTGCAAGCGCGCCCTCGAATTTACCGGCGAATGCATGGAAGTCTGGGGTGGCAACGGCTATGTAGAAAGCGGCCCGATGGCACGCATGTATCGCGAAGCCCCGGTCAACTCGATCTGGGAAGGCTCGGGCAATGTGATGTGCCTGGACGTCTTGCGCGCCATCGCACGCGACCCTGACGGCATGCAACTCTTGCTGGCGCAGCTGGACGCCTCAGCGTCACAGCCTGTGCGACAGTTCGGCAAAGAGCTGCGCGATGACTTGGCCGCCGCACCCGAGCAGCAAGAGATGCTGGCGCGCCGCTTCGCGCAAAAACTGGTCCTCGCCATGCAGGCGCATCTGATGCAAGAACAGGCACCGGCAGCAATCGCCGACGCCTTTATCCACAGCCGTCTGGACGCGGAAGGTGGCCGTATCTACGGCACCCTGAGCGCCGCCTGCGACGCCAGCCTGCAACAGCAAATACTGGAACTAGCTTTGCCACGCTGATAATCTTAAAAGCACCCGGCCCAATGCGCATATTCCATGCGGGTTTCCAGCCTGCCGCCTCTGCAGGCCACGTGGGATATGCGTGAGCGGCCTGCCTGCCCGCTAACCCGCATGGAATATGCGCAAGCGGATGCTGGTTTGCATCGTACTGCAACGACAGCATGATCATTGTCCCATTAGCGGGTGCTTGCGCCACTCATTGATGGCGTTTTCCAAACTCTTTTCGACAATTTTTTGTCGTAGCAAGGTTGCCAGACGCCGGTTAAAACTCTCCAGATAGGCGAGGCACGGGCTGGCAGCAACAAAACCGACCAGATTCGGGCTGACATTGATCAAGCTTGGCAGAGGATTCGCGCGCCATGGCAAAGCTGGCGAGCAAGCAAAAAACAGCGGAAGGAGTAGTCGCGACATGAAGTTGGCTTGCAAATCAGTGGTTTTTAAAATATCAATTTATCATGACAAGATCATCATCGAATTGCCACTTTCAAGCCACCATTACGCTTGTCAAAAAGGCTTGCCCACTACGCCTGGCCGGTTATTCTAAAAAATGATTCAGCACATTCAGGCTAAGTAATAACGCAAGCACCATCAGTATCGACGGTATTTTCCAGCTGGCAGGAAAATGCGGTTGGTCCAGGTGAGCCGGGTCTAGCACCATAGCGCAGGCCGACGGCAGATACCGGTACGTCGTCAAGTCGCCACGCCACGACACTTTGTATTGTTGCCCCTGATAGCCATATTCCAACTCGGCGTGCAGCCAGCCTGTGGTCCAGTTGCTTTCGTGGCCGGTCACTTCTTCCCAGGTTTTGACTACCCTGACCTGCACCCGCGGCCAGCGATTGATCCGTACCAGCCACAGTCCCCAGCTCAGGGAGAGGACGGCAGTGAGCATAAAAAGTAAATCCAAAAAAAAGTTCATGTCAGATTGAGGTTAGATAAGTGTAAGAGACTGGCAGCCTGGCGCTGAGCTTCACCCCATGCCACCCCGCTCACGCATATCCCATGCGCCTTTCCAGTCATCCTGGCCTGCAGGGCGCATGGGATATGCGTGCCGGGCCTGCCGGCATGTGAGTTTTACAATATACGGCTTACATCATCACGACTTTGCGCATTTTTTGTGCGACGTACCACAATCCCGCCAGACTCATCGCCATGCAGACCATCAGTGCAATGATGATCGGTGCCAGATTCAGCGCTTCGCCCTTGAGGACATGGTTCATCATCAAATTTTGCGCCACTACCGGCACCCATTGAAACCAGCCCGGCTCGCGTCCCTGGTTGAAAGCGAGCAGCAGCGGCACCATGCTGATCGCTAGGCTGAGCAGCTGATTGCGCACCTGCGCTTCTTTAAAGCTTTTGCAGTTCAGCGCCACCGCGATCTGGATTGCCGACAGGCTGGCGGCGAGCGGCAGCAAGATCATTAAAAACCCGCTCGCTTCAGCAAAACCAAACTGAAACTCGGCGCGCAACGCTTCATTGCGTATCAGCCATTGGGATGGAAAAAAACTCAGCACCGAGAGCAGCACCACCAGCATGCTCAGGGTTGCCACCGCAGCCCATTTGCCTATCGCCAACTGCCAGCCTGAGACCGGGTTCATCATCAAGGGTTCGAGCGAGCCGCGCTCGCGCTCGCCGGCCGTGGTGTCGATCGCCGCATACATGCCGCCGATGACGATCGCCATGATCAGCATGATGGGCAGCATGGCGGTGATGGTGACCTTGCGCTCTTCGGGGCGACTCAGATGGCGCTCTTTGACATCGATTAACTGTAAAGTTTCGGGCGCGACACCGCGCATCATCAGGCCGAGTATCGCCCCTTCCTGACTATAATTATCCAGCAGCCGTTTCAGCGGACGCACGCCAAACTGCGCCTGCGTATTCGAGGTGTCAAAGACGATTTCCAGGCTGACTTTTTTTCCTTGTGCCAGCTCGGCTTCAAACTGATCCGGCACCAGCAAGACCGGCTGCGACAAGTCTTTCTTGCGCAACTTTTCTTCGTAGTCTGGGGGCGCGGCCTGGATCTGATAGCCCTGGCGCAGGATAAAATTTTCCAGCCTCGGCGCTTGCCCGATATTGACTGCCAGCACCAGCCGCTTATCTTCCTGCGACTCGACCTGGGACAAGACTTCAGAGACGATCAGCAGCACTAGCGGCACCCCCAGCAGCGCGCTGAGCAACACCATCATCAAGGTGCGCCTATCCCGCATCGCATCGCTTATTTCCTTGCGAAAGATAATAAAAATAGCGTTCATCAGGGTGTCCTGTCGGGTGGGGGGGCTTGTAAAAATGCCAGTTTCACGAAGGCGTCTTCAAAGTCCGTTTCGCCGGCTTGCTGCAACAGCTGCTCGACGGTGCCGCCGGCGACGGTCTTGCCGCGGGCGATGATCACCACCGAATCACACAGCCGCTCAACCTCTTGCATGATGTGGGTGGAAAAAATGATGCATTTGCTGCCGCCTTCCGGCGAGCACAGCCAGCGTAAAAATTCGCGTAGCGCGCGGGTCGCCACCACATCGAGACCATTGGTGGGTTCATCGAGAATGATATTTTTCGGGTCGTGGATCAAGGCCCGGGCCAGTGCCACTTTCATGCGCTCACCCTGGCTAAAACCTTCGGTGCGCCGGTCCAGCAATGGCGTCATGCCCAGCCAATGCGCCAACTGCCCGCTGCGTTGCGCGATCACGTCAGGCGCCATGCCATGCAGGCTGCCATAATAGTGAATGTTTTCGCGTGCCGTCAGCCGGGGGTAGAGCCCGCGCGCATCCGACAGCACGCCCATGCGCGATTGTGCCAGCTGTTGCCCGGCGCTGACTTTGACATCATCTACCGTAATCTGGCCTTTATCGGGATGCAATAAGGAGGCGACCATGCGCAAGCTGGTGGTCTTGCCAGCGCCGTTGGCGCCCAGCAAACCGAGTATGGCGCCGTCGGTGGCAGAAAAACTGACGCCGTCCACCGCTTTCACCACCGCTTTCACCACCTCTTGCCGGCGCCGGCCCAAGCCCAAACCTAAGCCGAATTTTGCTTTGCTTGCTTTGTTTAGGCTGACAAATTCTTTGTGCAAATCTTCCGCAAGGATCATGGCTTGGCTCCATTGACGATTGCCGCCGTTTGCACCACTTGCGGTGCCTGCCACGCCAGCGGCCGCGGGATTTGCCGTACACAGGCGGCATCTACCTTGATCGCATCGGCATCGTCTTTCTCGTTCAGATAGCGGTACACCACATCACGAATACAGCCTTGTGCCAGCAAGCCGTGGCCGGCATGGTCTACGCTGATATGCCGCGCTTTATCGCCCAGCGCTTTCGCCACTGCGGCACCATGACGCGTCGGCGTCACCGGATCGATACCACCACTGAGCAAGAGCACCGGCGCGCGGCTGACCGGTATCTCAAAAAACCCCGGTGGAATAGCGGCGCGCGGCCATTGTTCGCAGACCTGGTCATACATGGCGCTCGCCATTATTTCAAAATCACCTTGCGGAGAGACCCTCGCAACTCGCGCATAGGCTTCGCCGCACCAGACCGAAAAATGCATGCCGTAGGCGATGCCCGCAGGCCCAGTCAGGCCGAACGCGCCGCTCAGTGTGATCAATGGAGCGAAATGCCCTTGCTCTGCCTGACTGATGGTGTACGGTAAAGCCGAAGTCGTGGATGGCGTATATAAAGTTTTTTGCACCAGACCGAGTAAGGCGTCACGCGTCATCGGGGCCGACACCTGATGACCCAGCCGTGGATGGGCAAGATTGATCTGTTGCGGCATGCTGCTTAATAATTTTTTCCAGCGGCCGGCAAGATCAGGGTAAGCCTGTTTGCAATGCGCGTCTTTGGCGCAATCAGCCAACACGCCATCAAGCGCAATCTGGGCATCGGCGGCGGGCAGGCGCATCGTCGGCGGGGTAACGCCATCGAGCACCAGCCGCCGGACCGATGTGGGGAACTGGCGCAGATACTCCAGCCCGGCGCGGGTGCCGTATGAGGCGCCAACCAGGTTAATCGCGCTATAGCCCTGGGCCTGACGTACCGCTTCCAGATCCTGGACCGCAATACTGGTGCTGAAATACTGCAAGTCACCATACGGTAAAGTCTGCAGGTTTTTCATACAGGCCTGCGCCATCTTGAGCATCGCTTCATTGTCGACCAGATCGCCGCCGTCTTCCAGCTCAGGACAATGCAGCGGCGCGCTGCGCCCGGTGCCGCGCTGATCGACAAACACCAAATCACGGCGACGGTTCAGCCGGTTCAATACGGCCTGGCCAAAACCGGCGACACTGATCGCACTCTGCCCGGGTCCGCCAGCGAGCAGGAAGACCGCATCCGGCAGTTTGTTGCGGTCTTGCGATGGCACTATGGCGTAATGAATCATGATTTTTTTGCCCTCCGGCTGTGCCGGGTTCAAGGGCCGCGCGATCTGAGCGCATTGCACTTCCTGCGGAAAATCTGGCAGGCGACAAGCGCTGGTGGCCGCCTGCGCGAATAGCGGCAAAGTGAGCGGCAACAAAAAGCATAAGCAACGGTGGAAAACAGGTTTCAACAAAATAGCCTCCGGATGATGAGGTGTTATAGATGAATCAGCGATTTTCCGGCATGAATCAATTGGGCATGTTTGGCCTATTTATCTGGCCATCGTCAACAAGAGATTCTTCACCGGCGCCGGCAATGCCGCTTGCTGTATTTGCGCCAGATCGACCCAGACATAACGCGCCTCGGCAATCATGGCATGGCGTTGCGACAGGCTGGCCCGTACCGGCTGGATGTGCAACTTAAAGTGCGTGAACACATGGGTAAATTCAGGCAAGCTGGTGATCTCTTCGCTCTCGCCAAATTGGGCGATCAGCTGCCGCACTTCCGGCAAACGGTCAGTCCATGCAGGCGCACCGGTAGCTAACAAGTCACGCATGCCGTCGATTTCGGGCAAAGACAATAAGCCGCCCCAGATACCGCTGTTTGGGCGCTGCTCCAGCAAAACCTGATTCTCATGCTGCATGACCAGCATCAGTGCCTGTTTTTCCTTTTGTGCTTTCTTTGGCTTGCGCATCGGCAGCTCGCCGGTGCGCTCATGGGCATAGGCAATGCAACGTGTCTGTAAAGGGCAACGCTGGCACGCTGGACGGCTGCGGGTGCAAAGTGTGGCGCCGAGATCCATCAGGCCCTGGGTATACGATTCAATGTCGGCAGCGGGCAACAAGGCCTGCGCGCGCTGCCACATCGCATCTTCGACGGGTTTGGAACCCGGATAGCCCTCTATGCCAAACACGCGGGCAAACACCCGCTTCACGTTACCGTCCAGAATGGCAGCGATGGTGCCATACGAGAAAGCGGAAATCGCCGCCGCCGTGGAGCGGCCTATCCCCGGAAATTGCTCGAGTAGAGCAGGATCAGCAGGAAAGTTACCGCCGTATTGCGCCACCACCTGCTTGGCACACTGATGCAGATTGCGTGCACGCGTGTAATAACCAAGGCCGCTCCAATGTGACATCACTTGTTCGGATGAGGCCGAAGCCAGGTCAAACACGGTAGGAAAACTTTGCAGAAAACGGGCGTAATAAGGGATCACCGCCGTCACCTGGGTTTGCTGCAACATGATTTCAGATAACCAGACACGATAGGCATCACTGCTTTGCTGCCACGGCAAAGCGTGCCTGCCATGCTGTTTTTGCCAGGTGATGACGGCAGCGGAAAATCCCGGATCGACATAATCGAGCGTTATTGCGTCTGGAAAAATGGTCTTGATACTTCGTTTCATTACTTGTTCTTCAAAGAGAAATCCCGCCTCGCCTGACCATGAATCGCCCCTACAGAACGACGGCGTCACCGCGAGTGATCGATAGCAAAAATAAGTCGGATTGCGCTTATTTTTGTAGCAAACCCCGATTCAACGGGCGACCAACATGCGGAGGGGAAAATTCAACTACAAAATTAAAAATAGCCGGCGTAGATGCCAGCTATTGTGAATAAAAAGCACGGCAACTGCGGCGCTTTATGTTAACGACTCAGGCGACTCAGGCTGCATTTCGGAACGCAGTCAACTCAGACGACAAGGCATTCTTTAACTTGCTTTCCAATTCTGCCATGGCGTTTTTTTGTGCTTCTATCTCTGCTTGCATGGAATCAAAAGACGTAATTTTATCTTCCAGGCTATCGGTAGCAACGTGGATACGCTGTATCGATTGCATACGATTCTTAAGCTGGTTTTTGTGCTCGCGGATTTGCGCTTCCAGAGGTGCCATCACCACTTTTTGCCAGGCTTCAACATCACGGTTAGCTTGTAAAAAGCTTTGTTTAACACGCGCTGCGACTGAATCAAAAAACTTTTGAATTAACACCTTGTGTGAAGTCGTCAGCAAGGTCATGGTATTAAACTGTTTTTGAAACACGGTTTCAATGGCTGAAATTTCCAACAGATACTTATCCAGAGAAAACGCCATCGGCGACGTCAGCGCCAGGCCATGTTCGGTAGAAAACTTGCGGTACATAACGCTCATCATCTCGGAGATTTCATCGGTTTTTTTATTCGATGTCATGAGATTCAATTTCATCTGTGCAAAAAACTGTCTGACAGCCTCTTTCAGCCCGGCAGAAAATTTACTATGCTCCATCGCCTCTCGGGATTTGTTGATTTCCTCACGCAACACATCCATGCCAAGGCTGGTATATACCTCGGTAGAAAGTCGGGTGAAGACCGCACGGGTACCCTGCATCTTGATCAGGCTGTTGTCGAATTCTTTCTTCTCGACATCGACACGCTTCATCATGTGTTCTATCACCGTATTGTTTTTGCCGCGCAGGCTTTTCAGTTCCAGCATTTGCTCCACGACATTGCGGCCGCGGGCGGCAATCACTGCGCGCTGGCCGCTCAAAATCTCATTCAGATCGGTCGTCAGCTGGGTGCGGATAATGTCCTGCTTGGAAGGGATCAGCTCTTTAGAAAGCGCATACTCCAGCGCCGGCAAGCGGCTCTTGGCAAGCAGCGGCGCATCCTTGTGAATTTTGGCGACCAATCCTTTTTGCGCAGAAACAGGGAAAACCTGTTTTTCATCGAGCGCCAGAATATGCGCAACGGTAGAAATTTGATGCGCAATTTGCTGCTCTATTTCTTCCTCGGTGCGCAATTCATCCCACATACTGTCGATCTTGTTCAGGACCACCATGCGGCCCGGGCCACCGCCGATATGATTGCGCCAGACATCGATATCACTCTTGGTCACGCCGGTATCTGCCGCCAGGATAAACAGCACCGCATGGGCATTCGGGATCAGATTGAGGGTCAGTTCTGGCTCGGTACCAATCGCATTCAAGCCCGGCGTGTCGATAATAATCAAGCCTTGCTTGAGCAAGGGATGCGGAAAGTTGACGATCGCATGACGCCATTGCGAAATGTCGACCAGGCCGTTTTCATCGACTTCCAGTGCGGCATCGGGATCGGATTCGTTATACAGACCATACGATTTGGCCGTTTCTATGCTGACTTTTTTGGTCAGACTCACTTGCTTGAATGCCTCCAGCATGCCGTCACCGGAACTGATATTGAGCGGTAACACGGTCCAGACCTGATGTTGTCCCTTGTAATCGGAGGTCGATTGCGCTTCGCTGCGCGTTTCGATAGGCAGCAGCCGTATGCAAGGAGGAATAGTTTCGTCATACAGCAATTCGGTAGGACACATGGTCGTGCGTCCGGCCGATGAGGGCAAAATACGCTGTCCGTAATCGGCGAAAAAAATCGCGTTAATGAGTTCAGACTTGCCGCGTGAAAATTCGGCCACAAATGCGATGGTCAACTTATCGTCAACCAATCTTTCCGTCAGGCGCGCAATCCGCTGATCGATTGCCGCATCAGCCAGATCTGATCCACTAACCCACGTGCGATATTGCTCAAGTGCGCGCAGCACACCTATTCGCCAATCGCTGTATTCCTGGAATTTTTGAACCAGATTACTCATATTGCCCTCAATCATTTTTTATAACATCATCAGAATTTAACATTCTGTCTTATTTTTGGCAATTTACACAGTAAAAGCTACTCCGCTGTCCCTGCTTAATCTGTCTAACTGGCGTGGTACAAATACGACAAGGCTGGCCGGAACGATCATATACGAAATACGATTGCTGGAAATAGCCGGTTTTGCCATCGACACCGACAAAGTCACGCAGACTGCTGCCGCCCTGTTCAATGGCAGCGGCCAGCGTAGCGCGAATCGCCTCTGCCAGCAAAATATAACGTGCCAGACCAATGCGGTTGGCAGCGGTCTTGGGATTGATGCCGGCCTTAAACAAACTCTCTGAAGCGTAAATATTGCCTACGCCAACCACGATATCACCTGCCAGCAACACTTGCTTGATGGCAGAATGGCGCTGGCGTGTTTGTCGATACAGCAACTCGGCGGTAAATTGATCTTCCAGCGGCTCTACTCCCAAGCCGCGCAATAACAGATGGTTGCCGATCGCCCCATCGGCCTCCGGATGCCATAACACGGCGCCAAAGCGCCGCGGATCATGCATACGCAGCATCTGGGCACCGACCACAATATCGACATGATCATGCTTGGCCGCAGGCGTCTGCGACGGCAATATGCGTAAATGCCCGGACATGCCCAAATGGATCAGCACCGTGCCATGGGCAAACTTCAGCAGCAGATATTTGCCTCGCCGGTCGGTAGCAAGGATGCGCTGCCCTTGTAAAAGCGCAGGTAAATCAGGCGGAAATGGCCAGCGCAAACCACTGCGACGTAAAATAACGGCGCTGACTGTCTGGCCTTGCAAGTGCGGTGTCACACCACGCAGGGTGACTTCTACTTCGGGTAATTCTGGCATATTTCCCCATGGGGTAATTACAATTTGACACAGAGAAGGATGGCCTAATGCCCCACGTCATCACAGCTTCGGCGTAAAATCAGGCATCATCGGTCAAATCAGGAATCTGTTTTGAAAAATATTTTTACTTCTACTACAACTATTGTAACTATTGTAGCGGCCATACGGCGCATTTCGCCCGCGGCACTATTAACCAGCGTCGCCCTATTGACGGGCTGTGCACATTTTCCCTTCCTTAGCGAGCGCCCATCTGACGAGATGCCTCCCGCACACGAAGAGACACAAGAGATATCTGCAACGGAAAAAGCCGCCCATGATACAGATATGGCCGGCAAACTGACGACCGGGGACCAGCTACCGGCCGTCGTCCTGACCGAAGAATTGCTATACAAACTACTGACCTCTGAAATTGCTTATCAACGTGGCAATTGGCAAGCTGCTTACGTCACCATTTTGAGCGTCGCCCAGCAAACCCGTGATCCGCGCCTGGCCAAACGCGCAGCTGAAATCGCGATGGCTGCCAAACAACCGGGCGAATCACTGACCGCCATTCGTCTTTGGCGCGAACTGGCGCCGGAATCGATAGAGGCGACTCAGTATTACCTCGGCTTTATGCTGATCAACAATAATTTAGCTGAAATTCAGAGCATATTTAGCGCCAGACTGGAGCGCGCCACCGCGCCACAATACGGTGTCATCATGCTGCAGGCGCAGCGCCTTTTATCACGCGCACGCGATAAAAAAGCCGCCTTTGACACGCTCGAAGAGATACTGTCCCCCTATAAATCCAGCGCAGAAGCCCACTTGGCGCTAGCGCAAGGCGCCTATACCAGTGGCGATAACCAGCGTGCCATCAAAGAAGCGCAAACCGCCTTAACGCTGAAACCGGATTCACAATTAGCGATCTTGACGATTGCGCAAGCATCGACCAAACCGGAGGCGATCAAGGCGATCGCCGCCTTTCTCGAAAAGAATCCCAAGGCAAGGGATGTGCACCTTGCCTATGCCAGCATATTGATCGACTTGAAGCAATTTGATAAAGCCACTCATGAGTTTGAACAACTCTTGCGCGATAAGCCAGACGATGTCGGCGTCATGTATGCCCTAGGGGCGCTGGCGATGGATAGCGCGCACTATAAGCTGGCAGAAAAATACTTCCTGTCTTATCTGGCAGCACTGGAAGCCAAGCCGGCAGAAGAGCGGGATCCGACTCCGGTCCTGGTCAATCTGGCGCAAATCGCGCTGGAACGGAAAGACAATCAAGCCGCCCTGAATTGGCTGGCCAAGGTTGATTCGTATGACGGCAGAAATGCCGCGTGGCTGAACGTACAGATACGGCGCGCCCAGATAATCGCCAAAGAAGGCAAGCTGAACGAGGCACGGCAATTTCTAAAAGAGCTGAAAACCAACACTGAAGCGGAACAGATACAGTTACTGCAAGCGGAAGCACAACTGCTCAGAACGGCGAACCAGGCACCGCAGGCAATGACAGTCATGGAAGCGGCGATCGAACGCTTCCCGAATAACGCAGACCTTCTGTACGACTACGCGATGATGGCGGAATCGCAGAAAAAACTAGACCAGATGGAACTCAATCTGCGCCGCGTGATTGAGCTGGCACCGAATAGCCCGCATGCGTATAACGCCTTAGGATTTTCCTATGCAGACCGGAATATCCGCCTCGATGAAGCCTTGCTTTTGATCGAAAAAGCGCTGCAATTCGCGCCGGACGATCCGTTCATTCTCGACAGCTTCGGCTGGGTCAAATTCCGCCTGGCTAAATTTGACGAGGCCGAACAGGCACTGCGCCGCGCCTATCAATTACGCCCCGATCCAGAAATCGCCATACACCTGGGCGAAGTGCTTTGGTCTATGGACAAGAAAGAAGAGGCGCGCCAATTCTGGCGTGAAGCAAAAACCAAAGACCCGGACAACGGCACCTTGAAAAACACCTTATTGCGCCTGCATGAAAAACTCTAGCCGGCACCGAGGCAAAGCACATACTCCCCTGAGTATAGGTACCAGCGCACATAATACGCACATAAATAATGCGCAGACGGATAGCAGGTATGGATACTCCCGCTTTTTTGTCATTAGCACGTGCCTGATATCGAGCTTATTTTTCACCGCTTGCAGCACCATCCAAAGGACATCGTCAGCGACCTCCACGGCCGCTGACGATGTCAAGATAAGCAGCATACGTCAGTATCAAGAGCAATTACTCGTTAGCGGCAGAATTCAGGTTCAGTACCAGCAGAACGGCAAAACCCAGAGTTTGCCAGGCAGTTTTGAATGGCAGCAAAACAAAGACGACACCAGCATTAACCTGATCTCGCCGCTGGGGCAAACCATCGCCAGCATCCGGCAAAATGCAGATGGCGCCAGCCTGCAACAAGCCAATCAGGCGCTACGCTCCGCAGACAATCTGGACAACTTACTCAATGAGGCGCTTGGATGGTCTTTGCCCGTCACAGGCTTGCGCGACTGGCTGCAGGGCTTCACACGCACTGCCGACGGCCTGCGCGCGCCCATTGCCACCCAAGACAATTTACAACTCAAGGTCGACGGCTGGCAATTACGCTATGTCAGCTGGCAGGATGAGGCTGGCCAGCTGCGCCCGAAACGCATCGACCTGCAGCGCTATACGGCTCAGGCTGGCGAAGTATCGATGCGCATTGTGATAGATCAGTGGAGCACCCCATGAACAACACCTCACTACAATGCCTGGCACCGGCCAAGCTCAACCTGTTCCTGCACGTCACGGGACGGCGCGCGGATGGCTACCACTTACTGCAAACGGCGTTTCAATTAATCGATCGCAGCGACAGCTTGCATATTCAAACCCGCAATGACGGCATACTGCGACGCACCAATACGATAGCCGGCGTCCCGGAACATGACGATTTGATCATACGCGCCGCCCGCTTACTGCAAAGCCATACCGGCTGTCGGCTTGGTGCCGACCTGACGCTGGACAAACGGCTCCCCATGGGCGGCGGCTTAGGCGGCGGCTCATCCGACGCGGCCAGCACCTTGATTGGGCTGAACCATCTGTGGGGCTGCGGACTCAAGCGCCAGCAGCTGATGGATCTCGGCCTGCAACTCGGTGCCGATGTCCCCTTCTTTTTGTTCGGTCACAATGCCTTTGCCGAAGGCGTGGGCGAAAAATTGCAGGCAATCGAGACCCCGGAATGCTGGTATTTGGTGATAGAACCTGGGGTGCAAGTTCCTACGCCTGCAATTTTTTCAGCAAAAGAATTGACAATGGACACAAAACCCGTCAAGATAACGGACTTTTCCAGTAGCGCAAAAAAGAACTGGAAAAACGATCTGCAAACAGTTGCCTGTGCGCTGTTTCCGCAAGTAGATGAAGCCGTAAAATGGCTTAGCACTTACGGTGACGCCAAGATGACTGGATCGGGAGCTTGTGTTTTTTGTGCTTTTTTTGACGAAAATTCGGCAAATGAAGTGTTAAAGCAAGTACCGGGTCACTGGGCAGCTTGGATAGCAAAAGCACTAAGTCAACACCCGATGGCGCATCTGGTGCAGACGTAAAAAGATTTGGTTTGATGTGGATTTAACGCTAAAATAGCGGAAATTAAAATCGCATCGGACACACAGTTGCGTAGGGGAGTCGCCAAGCTGGTTAAGGCACCGGATTTTGATTCCGGCATGCGAAGGTTCGAATCCTTCCTCCCCTGCCATTAAATACTGAGCCGTCGCATACAAATAATGCGGCGGCTTTTTAGTTTCTAAAATCTATTAACCTTTAGCCAACAGGTGATCTCATGGCACGCACACACGACAACATGATGGTCTTTACCGGCAACGCCAATCCTGCCTTGGCTGAAGGTGTCGTCAAACAACTCGGCATTCCCCTCGGAAAAGCAGACGTATCCAAATTTTCGGATGGCGAAGTACTGGTCGAGATCAATGAAAACGTTCGCGGTAAAGACGTTTTCGTCCTGCAATCAACCTGCGCTCCGACCAATGACAATTTGATGGAAATCATCTTGATGGTCGATGCATTGAAACGTGCCTCGGCTGGTCGTATTACCGCCGCCATCCCTTATTTTGGTTATGCCCGCCAAGATCGCCGTCCACGCTCTGCGCGTGTCGCGATCTCTGCCAAGGTAGTTGCCAATATGCTGGAAAAGGCTGGCGTAGACCGTGTACTGATCATGGATTTGCACGCTGATCAAATCCAGGGCTTCTTTGATATTCCGGTTGATAATATCTACGCTTCGCCAATTCTGCTGGGCGACCTGGTTGCCAAAAATTACGATGACCTGTTAGTCGTTTCACCTGACGTCGGTGGTGTAGTGCGTGCCCGCGCACTGGCAAAACGTCTGGGTTGCGATTTGGCGATTATCGACAAACGCCGTCCGAAGGCCAACGTTTCCGAAGTCATGAACATCATCGGTGAAGTAGAAGGCCGTAACTGCGTGATTATGGATGACATGGTCGATACCGCCGGCACGCTGACCAAGGCGGCTGAAGTATTGAAAGAACGCGGCGCTAAAAAGGTGCTGGCTTACTGTACGCATCCGGTGTTGTCGGGTCCCGCAATCCAGCGCATTAATCAGTCGCCATTAGATGAGCTGGTCGTCACCGACACCATACCGTTGTCGGACGCGGCAAGAGCCTGCCCGAAGATTCGTCAACTATCTTGTGACAGCCTGCTAGCCGAAACCTTTCGCCGCATTACTAAAGGCGAATCAGTCATCTCTTTGTTTACCGACTAATGACTGAGGCTGCGATTAAAGCTTATTTTTCTGGTCCTGCTGATTTTTAACTGGCAGGGCTTTTTTGCATCCCCTGGTCGCGGGGGATCAACACTGCAACAACAGACAATTCGTCTGAATTTGCAATTTTTGGAGTAACAAAATGAAAGTTATCGCATTTACACGCACATTAAAGGGCACCGGAGCGAGCCGCCGCCTGCGTATCGCTGGTCAAACTCCTGGTATCATTTACGGTGGCACTGCTGCACCAGTATCGATCACTCTGGACCACAATGCTTTGTACCATGCATTGAAAAAAGAAGCCTTCCACGCATCCATCCTGGATATGGACGTTGACGGTAAAGTAGAAAAAGTTCTGTTGCGCGATTTCCAAATCCACGCATACAAACAATTGGTTTTGCACGCTGATTTCCAACGCGTTGACCCAAACAAAAACATCCACGTTAAAGTGCCTTTGCATTTCATCAACGCTGATGTATCCCCTGCGGTGAAATTGTCCGCTGCGGTCATCACCCATGTTTTGGTTGATCTGGATGTTTCTTGCTTGCCTGCTGATTTGCCAGAATTCATCACGGTTGATCTGTCCACTCTCGAAGCTGGCCAATCACTGCACGTTTCTAGCCTGGCATTGCCTAAAGGCGTTACTGCAGTTGTCCACGGTGATGATGCGACTGTTGCTATCGCAGTGGTACCTCGCGGTGCCGTTGCTACTGAAGAACCAGCGAAGTAATCTTCGTTGTGACAAAAAAAGCCGCCTTCGGGCGGCTTTTTTTGTTTACTTTAGGACTTAGGAAAAAATGTTCCAGCTAGGCGTACCGCCGAAGACAGTACTTTAGTACGACAAGGCGAGTGCAACAACGCTGGAGCGGTTTTGCCTAAGTCCTATACTTGCTAGAATGCGCTACGCTCAATCACCCAAGGTCGCCACAATGCCACAAGCACATAAAATACCGCGCTCATTGCCCATTTTTATATTCCTGCTTAACCTAGCCTTCACGCCGTCCCATGCGCAAACTGCGGCACAAACTGCGCTGGTTAAATACGATACCAGTTACGATATTGTCAGCCCGGTGCGGGCGCGTCACGGCATGGTAGCGACCGAGCAGGCGCTGGCCAGCCAGGTGGGGCTGGATATTTTAAAGCGCGGTGGCAATGCGGTCGATGCCAGTGTCGCGGTCGGCTTCGCGCTGGCAGTGGTGCTGCCGAACGCGGGCAATATTGGCGGCGGCGGCTTTATGCTGATCCATGATGCTAAAAGTGGCAAAGATGTGGCACTCGATTTCCGCGAAATGGCACCCTCCTCTGCCAGCCGCGATATGTATTTGGATGCCAATGGCAAGGTCATTCCCGGACAATCGATCTTCACCCATCTGGCAGTCGGCGTGCCGGGAACCATCGCCGGCTTGACCCAGGCACTGAATAAGTACGGCAGCATGAAATTAAAGGAGGTAATCACTCCCGCGATTAAATTGGCGGAACAAGGATTTGAAGTCAGCCCACATCTGGCTGAGATGCTCGACGCCAGTCGCGATCATCTGGGAAAATGGCCCGCCAGCCGCGCCATTTTCTTCAAGGGCGCCAGGCCACTGCAGGCAGGTGAAAAACTGGTACAGAAAGACCTGGCGAATTCTTTGCGCCTGATTGCGGCACAGGGGCCCTCCGCTTTTTATCAGGGTGCTATTGCCAAGAAAATCGTGGCTGAAATGCAGGCGCATCAAGGCTTGATGACGCTGACCGATCTACAGAATTACAAGGCGATCGAGCGCGAGCCGATCAAGGGCAATTATCGCGGCTATCAAGTCATGGCTATGCCGCCACCGAGTTCGGGCGGGGTGCATATCATCCAGATGCTCAATATGCTGGAGGCTTACCCGCTCAAGCAGCAAGGTGTCAATAGCGCGCAAAACCTGCATCTGATGACGGAAATCATGAAACTGGCCTATGCGGACCGCTCGGAATATTTAGGCGATCCTGACTTTACCAAAGTGCCGGTAGCAGGCCTGACTTCGCGTGACTATGCGAACGAATTGCGGAAAAAAATTAATCTGGAATACGCCACGCCCTCGGCCCAGATCAAGGCAGGGCAGCCACAACCGTATGAAAGCGACCAGACCACGCATTATTCAGTGGCCGATCAGCAAGGTAATGTCGTGGCAACCACCTACACCCTGAACCTGCTGTTCGGCAGTGGCATCGTCGCTAGCGGCACGGGGATTACGCTCAATAATGAGATGGATGATTTTTCTGTCAAAGCGGGAGTACCCAATGTCTTCGGCTTGATTGGTGGCGACGCCAATGCGATAGCGGCCAATAAGCGCCCCTTGAGTTCGATGTCGCCCACCATTATCCTCAAGGATGGCCGGCCATTTCTGGCCACCGGCAGTCCGGGTGGCAGCCGCATCATTACGACTACGCTACAAATTATCCTCAATGTGATTGATCACGACATGAACGTGGCGGAAGCGACGCTGACACCGCGCATCCATCATCAATGGGAGCCAGATCAGTTACGTATTGAAAAAGGCATCAGCCTTGATACACAAGCCTTGCTGCGGCAAAAAGGTCAGCACATTACCGTCGTCAAACCGATGGGACGGACCCAGACCATACAGATCAAGCCGGATGGTTTTGAAGGTTGTTCGGACCCGCGCAATCCGGATGGCAAGACGTTAGGATATTAACTCGACAGCAAATAGGCGCGCCGGCGCAAGAAAAAAATCAAAAACAAGCAAGTTTTAAATAAAATCAATATTTTTTATATTTGCATTTATATTTCCCTGATTCATATCAAGTTTCTTAAATTCAACTCCCCTAAAATCCAGCACAAAGATAGTTAATCTAAGTGATGAATGGGAGTGGGAAGTGACAATCGAACTTTATAACGATGGCAAACACCTTTGCCTTATGTTTAATGATTTGGCCAAGGATGCCAGCGATGAAGCGGTACAGGCCAACCAGTTTCTGATTGTTTCGGATGGCGAGGGTGCGCTGATCGACCCTTCCGGCAATATCACTTACAACTCTCTGGTACTGGCAATGCAGAAGTATTTGCCGAAAAAAAATCTCAAATACCTGTTTGCATCACACCAGGATCCTGACATTATCGGCGCACTCGACAAATGGCTGTTCAGCACGGAATGTACGCTGTATGTATCGCAATTGTGGGCGCGCTTTGTGCCTCACTTTTGCAATCTGAACCGTGCGGATGGCCGCATTGTCGGCATCCCTGATGAGGGCATGCCAGTCGTCATGCGCGATACCATCATCCACGCCATACCAGCCCATTTTCTGCACGCAGAAGGCAATTTTCAGTTTTACGATTCCACTTCAAAAATCTTGTTTTCTGGCGACATGGGTGCCTCCATGGTGCATGCGGATGAAATTACCAAACCGATCAGCAGTAAAGATGAATTTTATGCGCAGTTACACACCATGAGCGGCTTCCACAGGCGCTATATGGTCTCGAACAAGGTCTGCCGTTTTTGGGTCAATATGGTCCGGCAAATGGATATCAGCATGCTGGTACCACAGCATGGCCGCTATCTGACAGGCGCAGCAATACCGGCATTTTTAGACTGGATAGAAAATCTGCAATGTGGCATTGATCTGTTTACCCAAGAGCATTACCGCTTTCGGCCTTGAAGGCGTAATGATGCATTTTTTGTTGCTGAATAGTAATTGACAGCTATGGCATGTCAGTTTATGGTTCGTGCCACGATAACGACAACAGAGACTACCATGCGCATTTCGCTACCACCAGGCAACGTACTTCCAAGATCATTCCTGAGTTTATTCTTGGCTTCATTCATGTTTACCACGCTGTTTGCTCACGCAGAAGAGCCGACCATCAAAATTGGTATCATCGGTCCTTTTACCGGAAAATCCTCTAGCGACATGGGCGAAAGCATACGTGGCGGCGCGCGTGTTTTTCTGCATGACATCAACCAGATTGGCGGCGTACTCGGACGACGTATCGAACTGATCGAGCGCGATGATCAGGCCAAGCCGGAAGTCGGCGTGAATATGGCCAGAGATCTGGTGGAAAAAGAGAAAGTGATTGCGGCAGTCGGTTTTGCCAATACCGGTGTTGCGATTCCTTCTTCAAAAATCTTTCAGGACGCCAAAATACCGCTGATCGTCAGTGCAGCAACCGGGGTCAATGTCACCAAGCAATTCATGCCCCCAGCGCAAGCGACCAGTTATATTTTCCGGGTCGCGGCAAGTGATGAACTGCAACCGATCGCCATCCTCAATGATGTGATCGACAAGCGAAAACTGACGAATATCGCCATACTGCATGACGACAGCCCCTACGGCCAATTTGGCAAACAAGGATTACTCGCCGAACTGCAAAAACGCAAAATTCAAGCATTGGCGGTGGAGAGCTTTAAAGTTGGAGATCATGATATGAGCGCACAACTCAACAAGGCCAGCCAGGCTGGCGCGCAGGTCATTATCCTGTACTGCCTGAGCAATGAAGCTGCCATGGTGGCAAACAGTATGAAAAAGCTTAAACTGACTATTCCGCTCGCTGGCTCCTGGACCTTGTCGCACAAAAGTTTTATGGATTTATCCGGTGCCAACGGCGAAGGAGCAAGAATGCCGCTCACCTTTATTGAAAACACTTCCAGCAGCCGCAGCAGTGCCTTTACCTTAAGCTACTATAAAATTAACAATGTCAGCCAGATGCCGTCAGCGGTCGCGGCGGCACAAACCTATGATGCTTTGCGCCTGCTGACTCTGGCGTTAATGCAGGCCAACTCCACCGACGGCAGCAAAATCCGTGAGGCATTGGAGGACATGAAATATGAAGCGACCTCGACTGTGATCTCGCGCTATAAAAAACCATTTTCTAAAACTGACCATGAAGCGATCGGCATGAATATGCTGGTCATAGGCGAGGTTCACAAAGGTAAAGTGAATTACGTCTACAAAGAAGATGCCAATAGCAGTCTTATCGTGCGTACCAAATAAAGTTAATTGCAAATATCAGGCCATCTGCGAGCGGAGTACAAAGCACGGATACGCTGTATTTTCGGCGCTGTATCAGCAGTTTTGCCGGGCATGACAATTAGCGGAACACCTCGGCAAACATCGGTAGCAATAGTTTGTTACCGAATTCGCTGAGATGATTGTCATCATGATACAGCGGCCTGCCATTCTTGCTGCCGTAACAGCGACCATCGCGACAAAGATAGGGCAGCGGATCAAGAATATGCACGCCGCACTGCGCACGCGCGGCGTCTTGCGCCGCCCACACCCAGGCACTTCTCTCGCGATACTGTTGCATAGAAATAGAGATATCCGATGCCAGGCCAAACGCCATCCGTCTTGACTGCATCCGCGGCACATCCACGTCCATCTCAGGTAACGGACGCACCAGGTAAACCGGGCGGCGCTTGGCCAATTCGCAAGAAGAACGCGTAATGTGATGCGCAAACTCAGTAAAAAATTCAGGCGTTGCGCTGGTATACCTTTTTGAAAAATACACTTCTGGCGCTGGCAACGTCATCTCATTTCGAGCAACGGCCGCCGCGGGATAGCGGTTCACAATCACTAACGGCAGATTGCCGGGCAAGACATCCAGGCGAGATTTGGCCCAGACAATAAACTCGGTACATTGATATTCCTTTTCTGCGCCGGCCAGACTGGGTAGGTGCTTCATACCAAGCACAAATGCGCAGCCGCTATAAGTCCATTGAACCACGCCGGCGTTACCCAAAGGGTAGGCTTGCGCAACAGCAGAAACGATGGTTCCCGCGTGACTGTCTCCAGCAACGATCAGCTTCCAGTCATGCCCGCCATAAACGCAGGATGGAGACTCCTTGCCTTTATGTGCGTGGCATTCTGCGCGACGCGGATTTGCGTTGTGCGCTTCGGCAGCGGCAAGCTCAAGCTCGGGAGCGAATCGTCCATTGACACCTTCCTGTTCCCGGACTAGCGTCGCAGGGATCAACACCAGGATCGAGGCCAGCAGCAGCGCACCGGCACCCTGAAAAGAACTTCCCCGCCCCAGCAGTCTGCGCGTAGGATTTTCTATCCAGCGATAGGACAAATCGCCAAGAACCAGCGTAAATAGCATGCCACCGGCGATGGCCAGCGGCAGCACTTGCAATTCGGCATACACCAGCGCGACACAGACCGGCCAGTGCCACAGATAGAGTGAATAGGAACGGTCTCCCAGCCATTGCGCCGGCTTGCTATTGCTCCACAACGAGACGCGATTGGCCAGCAATACCATCATGGCCGCCGCGACGGGGAGCGCAGCGCGCCAACCTGGCCACGCTGTGCTTTTGTCAAAAACCGCCACGGATACTAAAATCAGCAGAAACCCCAGGGTTTCCAACCAGCGGCGATGCTGCGGCGTAAAGCTGACACGTGGTGCCAGCATAAAAACCAGTCCACCCGCGAGCATCTCCCATGCGCGGGTATGCAGCATAAAAAAAGCGCTGACCGGATGGCTTGCCGTGACCAGCATTGATGCGGCGAGTGACATCAGCAGGCCGCAAAAGAGGCTCCATGCCTGCACGCTGCGGCCTGGCAAGAGGCGCCACGCGGCCCATAAAAATAGCGGCAAGAGTAAATAAAATTGCCACTCCACCGACAGCGACCAGGTATGCAGCAGCCACTTTTCATGCGAAGCCAGATCAAAATAGCCCGCCTCGTCCCAATACTTGAGATTCGACAAGAACAGCAGGCTGGCGATGGCGTGCGTGCTCAGCATCTGGTAATCCGGCGGCATCAACAAAAACCAGCCCAAGGCGAGCAAGATGGCGCATAGGGCCAGCAAGGCCGGCAATATGCGCCTGGCCCTTGCCAGGTAAAACTCGATCAGCGAAAAACGCCCCTGTTCCAATCCCTTCACGACGATGCCGGTCATCAGGAACCCTGAGATGACAAAGAAAATGTCGACGCCGACAAAACCGCCGCTAAAACCGCGCACGCCAAAATGGTACAAGATAACGGCCACGACCGCCCAGGCGCGCAGGCCGTTAATGTCGGTTCGGAAACGCGAGGGAGAGTTTTCTGGTTTTGGCATCGGCATGGATAAATAGGTAGATATTTAAGACGATAAGATCAGGCTATCCCTATCAAAATATTTACATAAGTATAACACCGCATAATCATGCGTAAGCATCTGCTGTAGGTCGCATTCCCTTGTGAACCTGAAATTCAGGAAGTGCGATGATTGGCCATTAGCGTAAACCCAGCCACAAGCCCACAGGCACAAACAACAGCGCTGCCAGATTGCCGAGCAAAACGATGGATGCGACCTTATCCGGTTCCTGCTGGTACTGCTCGGCCACCATAAAGCAAAACACCGCCGGCGGCAGCGCGGCAAACAAATACATCTGGCCGCGCTGGCTGGCGTTCAAAGGCAGCACGCCATCGAGCAATGCGGCCACCATCAAACCGGCCAGCGGACACACGATGGCGCCCACCACGCCGATGCGCCAGCTGGAAAAATTAATGTCCAGCAAGCGCACGCCGAGCGCAAACAACATGATGGGGATGCAGGCATCGCCCAGCATCTTCAGCGCGACAAATAAAAATGGCGGCAAATGCCAGTGCAGCAAAGCAAACGCCATCCCTGCGATCATAGCCAGCATCATCGGGCTAAGCAAAAACTTCAGCGAGCCATCCTGATGGTCCGGATGGCCTTTCTGGATGATCTTGATCCCGACCGTGAAATACACCAGATTGCAAGCCATGAACAAGGCCACCGCGGCCGACAAGCCATTCGCGCCAAATGCCAGCGCCGCCAGCGGCAAGCCCATGTTGCCGCAATTGTTATACATCATCGGCGGCACAAAACTGCGCACGTCATAGCCCAACAAGCGCGCCACCGGCCACGCCAGCAAGCCAGAGCCCAAGGCAATCAAGGCGCCAGCCAGGATCAGCCAGGCATTTTGCCCGACATCAAAATCCTTGCCGGCCAAAGCGGTAAACACCAGCAAGGGACACAGCACATCCATGCTGACGCGATTCACCGCCACCATGTCGGCCTTGACGCCGGCGCCCTTGTAGCGCGCATAGCCATAGCCGAGGCCGATGATGATAAAAACCGGCAGGATAATCGCAATGATACGTTCTAAAATTTCCACGCCAGGTTCTCGCTCAATGCTAGGCGGGGAGACATACTCCCCTTATTTTTATAAAAAACACCATCACTAGCGCATATGCTGATTGCGTCAACAAAATATACTAGAGGGGAGTATTAACTTTACTGATTACACTTTACTGGTTTTTAACACGGCATAATCCAACGGCAAGGCGGTCGTGCACTTGATCACTTCCATGACAAAACTGGAGCTCACGTCCTGCAGATCGGCGACCCGGATCAGTTTTTTATACGCCACATCAAAACCGGCCATATCCGGCACATGGATTTTCAGCAGGTAATCGATATCGCCGCTCATGCGGAAAATCTCGACGATCTCGGGGATATCTCTTACCCCGCTGATGAAGCGCTGCATCCAGGCCTCGTTATGCTGCGCCGCTTTCAGCGCCACCATCACGGTCAGGCCCAGGTTCAGCTTATTCGGGTCACACAACACCACCTGTTGCCGAATTACACCATCATCCTGCAATCTTTGCACCCGCCGCCAGCAAGGCGTCACCGACAAATGCACGGCCTGCGCCAGGTCAGCCAGGGCGATAGAGGCGTCTTTTTGCAAAATAGCCAATATATCGATATCTTTTTTATCCATAAAGTCTATTTTATAGAAAAATATTCTCATATTCATGAAAATTACGATCATCTTTAGTAAAAAATTTCATCCCTGTTTTGCTACGATGAAGTTCACCAGCGGCACCTGAGCTGCGCCACTATCGAAGGAAGCGACATGAGCAAGCAAAACGCACTATGGCAAACCGAAACCCTGCTGACCCACGCCGGGCGCAAGGGCAAAGCCCATAGCGGACCGGTGAATCCGCCGGTGATCCGCGCCTCGACCATGTTGTTTCCGAATGTCGCCGCCCTGAATCAAGCCACTGGTACGCGCGGCATCTATGGCCGCCATGGCAACGAGACCACCCATGCGCTGGAGCATGCCCTGTGCGCGGCCGAAGGCGCCGCCACCTGCCTGCTGACGCCGTCGGGCTTGTCGGCCATCACCACCACCTTGCTGGCCTTATTAAAACCCGGCGATCACTTGCTGATGGTCGATACCACGTACGACCCGACCCGCCTGTTCTGCGACGGACTGCTAAAACAGATAGGCGTCAGCACCACCTATTACGATCCGCTGATCGGTGCCGGGATCGCCACGCTAATGCAAGCCAATACCAAAGTCGTGTTTGTCGAATCGCCCGGCTCGCTGACGTTTGAAGTGCAAGACATCCCCGCCATCGCCAAAGTCGCGCATGCGCAAAGCGCACTGCTGGTGTCCGACAGCACCTGGGCCACGCCGATAGGCTGGTCCAGCTTTGCGCTGGGCATCGATGTCTCTATCCATGCCGCCACCAAATACATCGTCGGCCATTCCGATGCCCTGATGGGTATCATCCTGACCACCGCCGCACTGGCCGACACCCTGCGCTGCACCTACAAGCAACTCGGCTTAACTATCAGCGGCGACGATGCCGCGCTCGCCTTGCGCGGCTTGCGCACGCTGTCGGCACGCCTGGCCATGCACAGGAGCAACGCACACGCCATCGCCAACTGGCTGCAAGCCCAGCCAGAAATCGCCAGTGTGCTGTATCCGCCGCTACCTGGCTCGCCCGGCCATGCCATCTGGCAACGCGATTTCCGCCCCGAATACGCCTGCGGCCTGATGGGCGCGGTATTTCGCGCTGACATTACAGAACAACAGGTCGCGGCCCTGATCGACCGCACCGAACTGTTCGGCATCGGCTTTAGCTGGGGCGGCTTCGAAAGCCTGATCCTGCCAACCGCACCGGCACAAGTGCGCACGGTGCATGCCGATCAATGGCAGGCGCCGATGATACGGCTGCATGTGGGATTAGAGGGCGTACAGGATTTGATCAGCGATCTGGAAGCGGGCTTTAGCGCCTTGCGTGGCGCGGTAGCAATCAAGGCAATCGCCCCACCACGGATCCAGCCAGCCGCCGCCTGATCGCACGCCATCCACATGCACTTCGGCCTAGGTGCCTCCTTGACAAGATGCGCAATCCAGCGTCAAATCATTGCGCGCAGTCGCTAGCGTCCGCCGGCGATGCCGGATGATTTTTTCGCTGAATCTCACAAGGAGACATTTTGACTACTTCAATCAAAAACATACTGGCGGCCGCCAGCCTGGCCGCACTCACCGTCGGCGCCAGCAGCGCAGTCGCCCAAACCGCCGGCCTGACCCGCAGCATCGTCACGCGCGCCGATGTCTCGGTACCCGGGCGTGAAGCGGTAGTGGCCAAAGTGGAAATAGCGCCCGGTGTAGTGGTCGGCTGGCACACCCATCCCGGCGATGAAATCAGCTATATACAGGAAGGCGAAACCGAGTTGATGGTGGCCGGCCAGCCCAGCCGCATCGTCAAGGCCGGCGAAGGATTTGTGATACCGGCCGGCACCGTGCATGGGGCCAAAAATGTCGGCAGCACCAGTGTCAAATTGGTCGGCGTGTATGTGATAGAAAAAGGCCAGCCACTGGCGACTCCGGCGGCGGCACCGGCGCAATAAAATTGCAAGCGCATTTACCTGCCCTGCCACGGCGCATATCCCATGCGCCTTGCAGGCCGACATGCTTGAAGAAGCGCATGGGATATGCGCCGTGGCAGGAGCGTCATAGAATTTCGATACGATACGTTACTGTTCAGCTCGCTATACAAAGCCCTTCTCCTGCTTGCGGGAGAAGGGTTGGGATGAGGGTGATTCAAATTGAGCGCAATGTTTGATTTTTCATGGTGTTAAGCGCATCAGCTATTTGAACGCAAGCGTTGCTCAACCACCCTCCCTTGCAGGGCGCATATTCGCTTACAAGCGAATATTGCTACACAGGTGGATGGCATGCCATCCAAATTCCCTGTTGCGCCCCCCGCCCTCTCCTGCTAGCGGCCGAGGGAGTTTTCCTAGCAGGCTGAACAGTTACTACGATACAGTCACTGCCGCTTAACGCATGGTTTTTCCGCTGATCGCGATGCTGCTTGCGGTGCAGGTTTGTCCGACATTTTTAATGAAATAGATGGCGCGCGTGCCACCGTGCTCGAGTATGGCGGCATGAAACACCACGCTACTGCCATCACGCGAGATCAGCACTTCAGACGAATCGATCCAGCGACCGGCGATCTCGCAACGCTGCTTACCATTAAGAATTTCCATGGTGCTATAACTGCCTTGATCACCGTAGTAGAGATTCTTGCGCAGGCAAGTTAAAGGGCTACGATCGGCACATTGAATATCGAAAGTAGTCTTGTCTACCAAGGCGCGCAAACCTTGGGGTAGTTCACCCGATAGATTGCGAAATGCTGGCGGCGACCATGGTTCTAAGATAAACAACGCATCTTTAACCACATTTAAGGGTGCTGCAGAATTATAATTTTTGTAGTTCAGTATTGTTTTCAGACCATGCTGGTAACGCTGCCATAGGTTATTGCGATTCTCGGTATCCTGCCCCTCCAGAAACACATAATTCTCATCGCTGACCTCTAAAGGAAACCGCAGATTGTAGCGGCTTTGATAGATCAGCCTGGCGCTATCGTCGCTCAAATTGATTTTTAATAGCTGATTCACCTGCTTATCCCAGGTCGTCACCAAGATCTGTTCATTGTTGTTGGCAAAAGCGGTAGTAAGTGTATTTGGCGGCAAAGCGACTTCGCGGGTAGTGGCTACTTCGCTGCCTTTCAGATCCAGCAATTTTGCATGCAATTTACGTGAGCTATCATTCCAGCTAACCAAGACGCGCTGTCCATTAGGGCTGAGCGCTAATTGAGTATTACCAGGGATCTCCCCCGAAGTACCGTCATAAGACGGCGAAACGCAGGCGCTTAAGCTCAGTGCGCACAAAAGAATAAAAATTAGGCGACTCAGATTAAGTTTGAGCACTGCCTGACGAAAAAAGGGGAGATGCATATATCGTCCTGAATGTAGTCAGCCCTGATTCTGGCTTAAATAAAATTTAAAGATGCCTGGCCCAGCGCGCATATTCCATGCGGCTCGCGGGCCAACATACTTGAAGAAGCGCATGGAATATGCGTGCTGGCGATGCCGGCAATTAAAATTCAATCCGGTGCAATACCCGGCATACGTACGATTACGCTACACTAATCGTACCTACAGCACTATTAACCCAGCCACACCCAAGTCACATCGCGCCCCTACAGGATAGGATTTCGCCCGCTGAAAAATGCGGGCTTTTTTTATGGCTTGAACAGCTTCAGCAAGCGGTCGCCAAAGCTCTCCTCGATGTCCAGGGTGATCACGCCGTTACCGCCCGCGCTCTGGTATTCAGCGTAACTCCACTTGCCATCGACGTTCACCACATTCTCGGGCGTGGCGCGGATGGCTTCCGGCTTGCCGGCCAGCGCGCTGCGCATGCTGTCTATCCAGATCGGCAGCGCCAGGGTGGCGCCGAATTCGCGGCCGCCCAGCGATTTTGGATCGTCATAGCCCATCCAGGCCACCGCCACGATATTGCTGGCGTAGCCGGCAAACCAGCCGTCCATGGCGTCGCTGGTGGTGCCGGTCTTGCCGGCCAGATCATGCCGACCCAGCCGTTGCGAGGCGGCGGCACCGGTGCCGGAGCGCGTCACTTCGCGCAACATGCTGTCCATGATGTAGGCGTTGCGGGCATCGATGACCCTGGATTCTTCCGCTGCCACGGCCGGCACTTTGGCTTCAAACATGAGTTTGCCACGGCCATCGGTGACTTTCTGTATCAGCCATGGGTTGACCTGGTAGCCGCCGTTGGCGAATACCGCGTAAGCGGCGGCCAGCTGCACCGGCGTGACCGAGCCGGTGCCCAGCGCCAGCGTCAGGTTCACCGGATGCTTAGCCGCATCAAAACCGAAGCGCGGCAAATAGTCGTGGGCATACGTTGCGCCTATGGCTTTTAAAATCTTCACCGAGACCACGTTCTTCGATTGCGCCAGTGCCGTCTGCATGCTGATGGGGCCGTCGTACTTGCCGTCATCATTGCGCGGGTCCCAGCGCAGGCCTTCGTTGGTGTCGGCCGATAACAGGCTGTCGTTAATCATGCTGCCGGCAAAAAAACCTTTTTCCAAGGCGGCCGAATAGATGAAGGGTTTCATCGCGGAGCCGGGCTGACGCCAGGCGCTGCTGACATGATTGAACTTCTTGCGGTTGAAATCAAAACCGCCGACCAGGGCGCGATACGAACCGTCTTGCGCATTGAGCGAGACATAGGCGGCATCGACTTCGGGCAACTGGCTGATCTGCCAGCGCTTACCCTTACTGTCTTGCATGACGCGTATCACGGCACCCGGACGCAGCTTCAGGTCACGGTTGGCTTTGGCTTGCAGGGCGGCGCTGGCAAAGCGCAAACCGTCGCCGGAAATCTGGATAGTCTCACCCGTGGCCAATTCGACTTTCAGCAGTTTCGGGCTGACTTCGGTCACGACGGCGGCCAGCAACAGATCGCTGGCCGGGTGCTTGAGCAAGACTTCGTCAATCGCATCGTCGCGCGCGTCTTCCTCTGCCGGCAGCTCTATGAACGCCTCGGGTCCACGGTAACCATGGCGCTGATCGTAAGCCATGACATTGCGGCGCAAGGATTCATAGGCGGCTTCTTGCTCGGCCTTGTTGATGGTGGTGTACACCTTGATACCCATGGTGTAGCTGTCTTCCTTGTATTGCTCGAAAATGCTTTGCCTGACCATCTCGGCGACGTAGGCGGCATGCGATTCAAATTGCAGGCTGCTACTGATGTGCAAGGGTTCTGCGCTGGCCTGTTCATATTGGGCATCCGTGATGCGACCTAGCCTGCGCATGCTTTTTAGCACCAGGATCTGGCGCTCCTTGGCGCGCTGGGGGTTGACGGCCGGATTATGTCTGGCCGGATTTTGCGGCACGCCGGCCAGCATCGCCGCCTCTGCCAGGCTGAGCTCTTTCAGCGATTTGCCAAAATAGGTGCGCGCCGCACTGGAGAAACCGTGCGTCCTTTGACCCAGGTAAATCTGGTTCATGTACAGCTCAAGAATCTGGTCCTTGCTGAGTGCCGTTTCTATGCGGTAGGACAGCATGATTTCTTTCAGCTTGCGCGACAGCGAGCGCTCTCTGGTCAGGAAAAAATTGCGCGCCACCTGCATGGTAATGGTCGATGCGCCCTGTTTCACGCCGCCGGTGACGTCCGACAGCAAGGCACGCGTGACGCCGATAAAATCGATGCCGCCGTGCTCGTAAAAACGGGAGTCTTCGATAGCCAACAAGGCGTTTTTAAGCACATCGGGGATCTCTTTGATGGGCACAAAATCCCGGTGTTCTTCGCCGAATTCACCGATCAGGGCGTTATCGGCAGTGTAGACACGCAGCGGTATCTTGGGCTTGTAATCGGTCACGGCATCGAGCGAGGGTAAATCCGGTGCCAGCACCAGCAGCGCAAAAGCGAACAGCGCAGCACACGCCACGGCGATCAGGGCAGCCAGACTAAGTAGCCATTTCATTATGTATATGTACCTCAAAAATAGTGGATGATCGTTTTGCACACACCTGCGTTGCCGGCAGTTTATTCTTCCAGCGCCTGCAACAGGTAAAGTTTTTGATAGATACCTTGATCCAGTACCATTAGTTCCGCATGGCTGCCCTGTTCGGTCAGCTTGCCGTGATTAAGTACAATAATGCTATCGGCGTCACGGATAGTGGAAAGCCGATGCGCAATCGCGACGATGGTGACTTTGCCGCGCAGATCGGTCAGGGCGGTTTGCACGATTTGCTCGGTTTCGCTATCGATGTGCGAGGTGGCTTCATCCAGAAACAAAATACGCGGCTTGCCAGCCAGGGCGCGGGCAATCGCGATCAGCTGTTTTTGCCCGGTCGAGAGCCGTGCCCCGCCCTCGCCTAGCGGCGTATCGTAACCCTGCTCCAGCTGCAAGATAAACTCATGTACGCGTGCGGCTTTGGCCGCGGCGATCATATCGGCCTCGCTGATGGCGCGCCCCATGGTGATATTTTCACGCGCATTGGCTGCCAGCAAAAAGGGCTCTTGCGGTACCAGCCCGACACTGGCGCGGAAGTGCTCGTCACTGAAACTGGCCAAGGGTATCCCATCCACTTCTATGCGCCCCGATTGTGCCGTATAAAAGCGCAATAACAGGCTGAGCAAGGTCGACTTACCGCTGCCGGTGTGACCGACCACACCGTAAAAACTGCCGGCAGGAATGTGCAGGTTAATATCGTGTAACACCGGATACGCCGCATCATAGCCAAAGCCTAGATGTTGCAGGCGCAGATCGCCCCGGGTAATTTTGCCAGCGCTGCTATGCGACGGCGGCACCGCCTCGTTGAGCAAAGTATTCACGCGCGCTGCCGATACCACGGCTTGCTGGATCTGGCCGAACTGCAAAGTGATCTGTATCAGGGGATCGACCACGCGCGCGATATAACTGACAAAAGCATAGAGCACACCGACCTCTACCCCGGAAAAGCTGCGCTGGCTAAAGCAAAAAATCACCAGCACCAGCAACAGGGAATTGAGCAGATCGAGCGCAGGCCGCAGCAACCAGGCATTGGCACGCAACTCATCCATACGGGCCTGATAATGCTGCTGGTTAGTGGCACGAAAACGCTCGCCAAAGCCGGCCTCGGCATTGCAGGCTTGCAGCGCGCTCATGCCATTGATGCTCTCTGCCACCTGGGCATTGATCTCGCTGCGCAATTGCCGCGCACGGCTGACGGCGGGCGCGCTCCAGCGCTGGTAGAACCAGACGATAATCACCACCGCCGGTATCAGCATCAGGACGATCAGCATCAGGCGCCAATCCAGCCAGGCCATCGCGGCCAAGGCACCGAGCACGACGATGGAGCTGTCCAGCATCACGAACAATACTTGTACGTACAGGTTCTTCACCGACTCGGTGTCATTGGTGACACGGCTGACCAATTGCCCGGTAATCGCCTTATCAAAAAAAGCCATCGGCAAGCGCAAGACGTGACCGTAGACTTGCTCACGCAAGCGCCGCACCGAGCGCATCGCCACTCCCGCCAGACGCGTCAACTGCAAATAACGCAGCCAGGTAGCCCACCAGCCGGTCAGGACATAGGCGCTTAGCAAGCCGACCACCATAGTCCATTCCATCTGGTGCGGTAACAGGTAGCGATCGATAAAGGCTTTGCCCAGCAAAGGGCCGAGCGCTTCCAGGCCGGCGGCCAACAGCAGAAATAAAATACCCAGCAGCACATGGCGTTTTTCTGGCTGGGCCGATTGCACCAGCAATTGCACGGCCAGTTTTTTTTCTGAAGCGGGAGAATGGTTCTTGCTTGTATTGAGTTCAGGCTGCATCCAGGCTCGCCTCCAATTGTTGATAGCGCCATTGGCTGGCATACCAGCCGTCTTGCGCCAGCAGTGTGGCATGCGTACCTTGCTCGCAAATTCGGCCTTCACGCAAAACGATAATCTGATCGGCATCCACCACGGCACTGAGTCGATGACTGACGATGATGGCGCTGCGCTCGGGGTGTTGCTGGCGCAATGCAAACAGGTGTTGCAAGATGCGGGTTTCGGTATCGGTATCGACCGCCGACAGCGCATCATCGAGCAATAGCAAAGGGCTATCCGTCAGCAAGGCGCGCGCAATCGCCACACGCTGGCGCTGGCCACCGGACAGCGTCACACCGCGCTCACCAACCGGCGTATCGTAAGCGTTCGGAAAACGCAAGATATCCTCATGCACCGCCGCCAGCTCTGCCGCATGCATGACTTGCTTCAGCGTGGCTTGCGGATTGCTTAAGGCGATATTGCCAGCGATGCTGGCCGAAAATAAAAATGGCTCTTGCGCGACCCAATTGACGGCACTGCGCAAGCTTTGCAGCGGATAGTCTGACAAGATATGCGCGCCCCATTGCAAGCGACCTTGTTGCGCTTCGAACTGACGCAATAGCAAACGAATGACGCTCGATTTACCCGCGCCGGTAGGGCCGACTATGCCGAGTGTCCGCCCGGCTGGCAAGGTAATCGAAACGTCATCTAAAGCTGGATTTTGTTGCCCGGGATAAGCAAATACAACACGTTCCAGACTCAGCGTTCCGGCCGGAATAGCAAGACATTCCCCTTCATCTTTAATCGTCAATTCTTCGGCGAGAACCGGTTGCAGTCGCCCCCATGCGGCCTTGCCACGCTCCAGCAGCGACAGCACCCAGCCAGCGGCAAACATAGGCCAGATCAATTGACCCAGATACATGGTAAAGCTGGTGAGTACGCCGATCGTCATTTCGCCATGCCAGACCAGATAACCGCCGACACCCAGATTCATCGCACCGGCTGCCGTCAGTGCGATGCCGACGGCCGGTTCATAGGCGGCTTCCCAGCGTTGCGCCGACAAACTGGCCGCCGCAGCGTGTTCGGCCAATTCGGCAAACTGCGCGGCACTGCGCTGCTCCAGCCCCAAGGCGCGCAGTGTACGCACGCCCGATAGCGTCTCTTGCACCTGATCATTGAGCTTACTAAAACGATCCAGCGAATCGCGCGAGGCATCTTGCACATGGTGGGTAATGTTTTTAAACGCCCATCCCATCAAGGGAAAAGGCAATAGCGCCGCCAGCGCCAGACGCCAATCCACACCCAGCAACATCATGCCGATAACCAGCACAAAGGTCATGAAGCCATCAAAACCAGCCAGCATCGCTTCACCCGATGCCAGCTCTATCGCATCGGCATCATTGGTGCCCAGCGCCATCAGGTCGCCGGTACGCTGTTGCTGAAAAAACCCGGGGCCTTGCAGGCTTAAACGCTGATACAAGCGGGTGCGCAATTGCACGCCCAATTGATACGAGGCAGCAAACAATTGCATACGCCAGCCTACCCGCAAAAAATAAATCGCCACCCCCATCAGGACCAGCCAGCCCAGTTCCAGCGCCAGCGTCCGGTTATCCAAACGATGCGCCAGCATGGCATCAATCACGATACCGACCTTGCGCGGTATCATCACGGTGAGTATCGCCACAGTCAGTAACATCACAGCAGCGGCCACATATTGACGCCAGTGCTGACGGATAAATTGGGCAAGAAGTTGATACAGGGTCATGCAAAACCTTATTTTATTTACCGGATTGCCTTCCCTCTTTCATGCGCTGGAGAGGTAAGTAAAAAAACATCCGCTAGCCCTGACAGGATAGCGGATGGCAGTGTTCACAAAAATTGGATCAGCGCGCTACACTGGCTGCATTATCCCACTTCAGCGAGTTCCACAGGAAGCGGTAGGTAATCGCAGCGAGATCATCTCGTTCACTTCATGCAGCGGATTTGCCCTTTACCAAGTTGCTAAGTCATGGCATCGAGCATCTGGCCACCACCAAAACTACCCGGTTCATCCACTTGACCGCCAAGTGATAAGCGGATCGCGCAGTATTTGAACTCCGGTATTTTCCCGAACGGATCTAGGGCGGAATTCGTCAGCTTATTAATCGCCGCCTCATAATAACAAAACGGAACAAAAATTGCCCCGCGCGGCGAACTGTCGTCGGCCCGTGCATACAGTACAACCTTGCCGCGGCGCGATTCTAGCGTGACGACATCACCCGGCTGGCCGTTAATCTGTGCCAGATCGAGCGGATGTATTAAGGCAACCGGATCAGGCTCAAGCGCATCGAGCACCGCCGTACGGCGCGTCATGCTGCCCGTATGCCAGTGCTCCAGCTGGCGACCGGTAATCAGCACCATTGGATAATCATGGTCAGGCCGCTCATCGGCCGGAATAATGTCAGCGGGGACAAAACGCGCGCGCCCAGATTCACGCGGAAAAGTGCTGGTAAACACGACAGATTCCCCAGGATCACCTTCATGATGACAGGGGTAAGTCACCGCGTGCTCACGCTCCAGCCGCTCCCAGGTAATGCCGGCGATGCTAGGCATGGTATGACGCATTTCGTCAAATACTTCAGAGACATCGCCGTAGGTCCAATCCAGACCCAGCTGAGCCGCCATCTGCTGGATGATCCACAAGTCTTGCCTGGCGTCGCCCGGCGGGTTAAGCGCCTGACGGCCCATTTGTACCAGTCGGTCGGTATTGGTGAAGCTACCGGTTTTTTCCGGAAAAGCGCTGGCAGGCAAAATCACGTCGGCCAGATAGGCGGTTTCGGTCAAGAAAATATCCTGCACTACCAGATGATCGAGTGCGGCCAGTGATTCGCGCGCATGGTTGGCGTCGGGGTCTGACATGGCGGGGTTTTCGCCCATGATGTACATGCCACGAACTTTGCCGGCCTTGATAGCGTGCATGACTTCGACCACCGTCAGGCCTGGCTCATCGTCAAGCACACCGGGTGCCAGTTTCCAGGCTAGTGCGAAACGCGCCTGCACTGCCGGATCGGTGACACGCTGATAATCCGGAAACATCATCGGAATCAAGCCCGCATCAGACGCGCCCTGTACATTGTTTTGGCCGCGCAGCGGATGCAGGCCAGTGCCGGGCCGGCCTATCTGCCCCGTCATTAAAGCTAGCGCAATCAGGCAACGCGCATTGTCGGTGCCATGGATGTGCTGCGAGATACCCATGCCCCACAAGATCATCGAGGCTTTTGATGTGGCATACAAGCGCGCAACATAGCGGATGGTGTCGGCATCAATACCGCAAATCGGCGCCATCAGCTCGGGACTGTAGCCCGCAACATTTTGTACCAGTTCTTCATACCCGATAGTGCGGCTGGCGATAAAGTCTTTATCCACTAAACCTTCACTCACGATCACGTGCATCATCGCGTTAAGAAGGGCGACATCGGTGTCTGGCTTAAATTGCAAATGGCGGTGCGCCTTGCGCGCCAACTCAGAGCGACGCGGATCACACAAGATCAGCTTGGTGCCGTTTGTCATCGCGTTCTTGAGCCAAGTCGCCGCCACCGGATGATTCACCGTAGGGTTGGCGCCGATGACGATCACGACCTCGGCTTTGGTGACATCCATGACCGGATTCGACACCGCACCCGAGCCTATACCCTCCAGCAAAGCGGCAACCGAAGACGCATGACACAGACGGGTGCAATGGTCCACGTTATTACTGCCAAAGCCGGTACGTACCAGCTTTTGAAATAAGTAGGCTTCTTCATTACTGCCTTTGGCCGAGCCGAATCCGGCGAGGGATTTTTTACCGTGCTGGTCGCGGATGTGCGCCAAGGTGCCGCCGGCAAATGCCAGTGCTTCTTCCCAGCTCGCTTCGCGGAACACCTCCATGACACGGCTCGGGTCCATCGTAAAATCACCGCGCTTGGGCGGTGCATCGGCACGCCGGATCAGTGGTTTGGTGAGGCGCTGCGGATGATGCGCATAATCAAAACCATAACGTCCCTTGACGCATAGCCGCTCGTGATTGGCGGGGCCGTCGCGCCCTTCCACATAGATGATTTTATTGTCTTTGATGTGGTAAGTTAACTGGCAGCCGACGCCGCAATATGGGCACACCGAATCAACCTTCTTGTCCGGCATTGCCAGCGCAGCTACGCGCGCGGGCATGAGTGCGCCGGTAGGGCAAGCCTGCACGCATTCGCCGCAGCCGACACAGGTGGAGTTGCCCATAGGGTCATCCATATCGAACACGATTTTTGTCTGTTCACCGCGAAACGCCAGACCGATCACATCGTTGGCTTGCTCGTCGCGACAGGCACGCAGGCAGCGGGTGCACTGTATGCAGGCGTCGAGATTCACCGTGATGGCGGCATGCGAGGCGTCTTGTTTTGGCTGCCGCCGGGAGACAAAGCGCGGTTTACCAACAGCCAGTTTTTTGGCCCAGAAATCAACTTCATTGTGACGGGTGTAGGCAGCTTCAGGCATATCTGACAACAGCAACTCAAGCACCATTTTTTGTGCAGCGATGGCGCGTTCGCTATCAGTTGCCACCTTCATGCCGTTACTTGGGTGACGGCAGCATGAGGGGGCAAGTACGCGCTCGCCGACGATCTCTACCATACAAGAACGACAATTACCGACCGATGCTAAGCCTTCTTTATAGCAGAGATGCGGGATGGAAATTTGTTCGCGCTGCGCAATGGCGATCAGTGTCTCGTGGGCATATCCTTCGACATCACGTCCGTTCATCTGAAATTTCACTACTGCGCCTTGCGGCGCAGCTTTGTCATTGCGGCTTATTGGGTTCATGATAGATCGGCTTGCATTGCTGCCAGCTCATGCGGAAAATAGTTGATGACGCAATCGATAGGATTGGGTGCGGCTTGCCCCAAGCCACAGATAGACGCATCACGCATCACTTGCGATAGATCAGCCAGCAGAGCTGTATCCCATTTGGGCTGGGCTATTAATGCCGCCGCTTTAGCTGTCCCCACCCGGCATGGTGTACATTGACCACAGGACTCGTGTTTGAAAAAATTCATGGTATTGCGCGCGGCGCTAGTGGCGCTGTCATGCTCGGACAACACCACCACCGCGGCCGAACCAATGAAACAGCCATACGCTTGCAAGGTGTCAAAGTCGAGCGGAATGTCGCTCATCGATGCCGGCAAGATGCCACCCGATGCGCCGCCCGGCAAATACGCATAGAACGTATGCCCAAGCTGCATGCCGCCGCAGTACTCGTCGATCAATTCTTGCACCGTGATACCGGCCGGGGCCAATTTAACGCCTGGCTCCTTGACACGACCGGAGACCGAGAATGAACGCAGGCCTTTGCGGCCGTGACGTCCATGGCTGTTATGGCTGCCGAACCAGTCGCCGCCTTCCAATATATCGCGCACCCAGTGCAGGGTCTCAAAATTATGTTGCAAGGTTGGCCGGCCAAACAAGCCCACCTGCGCCACGTAAGGTGGTCGCAGCCTTGGCATGCCGCGCTTGCCTTCTATCGAGGCGATCATGGCAGACTCTTCGCCACAGATGTAGGCACCGGCACCGCGCCGCAGAGTAATTTGCGGCATCAGCCCTATCGGAGGATCGGCGCGTAATTTATCCAGTTCAGCTTCCAGCATGACGCGACAGCCGTGGTATTCGTCACGTAAATAAATATAAATCTGTTCAATACCGACCGCCCAGGCGGCGATCAACACGCCTTCCAGAAAACGGTGCGGGTCGCGCTCCAGATATACTCTGTCCTTGAATGTGCCGGGCTCACCCTCATCGATATTCACCGCCATCAAGCGAGGCCCCGCTTCGGCACGTACGATGCGCCACTTGCGCCCGGCCGGAAAACCTGCCCCGCCAAGACCGCGCAAGCCCGAATCTTCTAATGTCGCAATGACGGTCTCAACATCGCGACCACCCGAGATGCAGTCGCGCAGCAAGGCATAACCGCCCTTGGACTGGTATTCGGCATAGCTGATGAAATTTTCCTGGATGTGTGTGATCTCTTTGGCCATTACCTTGTCAAAGATCGCCTCGCAACTGGCATGCGCTACCGGATTTTTACCTACCAGCGCCGCCGGAGCCTGTTCACAACGGCCAATGCACGGTGCCGCAAGTATGCGCACATCCTTACCTAAAATGCCTGGCAGCCGCGCTAATAAGTGTTGAGCACCAGCCATTTCGCATGATAAGCCATCGCAAACACGTACCGTCAGCGCAGCAGGCGCGTCTTCACCTTCTTTAAGCACATCAAAATGATGATAGAAGCTCGCCACTTCATACACTTCCGTTTGCGCCAGTCGCATTTCTTGCGCTAGCGCTGCCAGATGAGCCGCAGACAGGCAGCTATAGTGATCCTGAATTTTATGCAGATGCTCGATCAGCAAATCGGGCTGGCGCGAAGAGTCAGCGAGTAAAGCCTGCACTTCAAGCAGGGCCTGCGGATCAACACGGCGCCCTTTCGGTGCCTGACGTTTGCGTTGTTTACTACTGCCCTGGAGCGCAATCGGAATAATGGTGCGATTCATTTAACATCCTGATATCAATCTGCTACGCGGCGCTGATTTTTGTTAACAATAATTTAATTAACTATACAACAATTGGGAAAGAAAGCAAAAATACTGACCTCCCGATTCAATCATTTACTTAAACAATAGCACCGCTTTTTGTAGCGTGATCCAGATTCCGATGGCGAGCGGAATACCTACTGCCGCCCAGGCAAACACAGTCACTGCCGGACTGGTAACACGATTGCTGCCGGCCAACCCATTTGTTCCGGTAAGCAGCGCATCACGATCGTGCGCCAGCTTTCTTTCGGCCGCCAATTCTTGCTCGGTCATGAAGTGCTTATCTGCAATCGGACGCACCATCAAATTACAAATCAGGCCCAGCACGATCAGGCCAGCCAGCACATACATCGTCACATCATAGGCTTGCGCCTTGGGCACTCCGTGCGCAATCTGGTATTCGCGAATGTAATTGACTAACACCGGACCGAGCACACCAGCTGTCGCCCAGGCTGTTAATAAGCGGCCATGAATCGCGCCCACCATTTGCGTCCCAAATAGATCTGCGAGGTAAGCTGGAATAGTCGCAAAGCCGCCGCCATACATCGACAAAATAATACAAAAGAAACCGACAAACAGCGCTAATTGCCCGCGATGCCCCATCGTTGGGATCGACGCATAAAGTATAAAACCGAGAATAAAAAATACAAAATAAGTTGCCTTGCGTCCAATGTAGTCAGAGAGCGAAGCCCAGACGAAACGGCCACCAATATTAAACAGCGACAACAGCCCGGTAAAACCGGCGGCGATCGCGGCGATCTGACCTTTTTGCACAGTATCGAGGTCATTAAACGCAACATCAACCCCGAGCAATTTACCGCCGAACACTTCTTGCAATAGAGGCGAAGCCATGCCAATGATGCCGATACCTGCCGACACATTGAGCATCAGCACGCCCCACAGCAACCAGAACTGGGGAATCGACCAGACTTTACTGGCGTGAACATGCTTATTCGTAATCATCGCATTACCGTGTTTGCCGACCGCAGGCGTCCAGCCCGCAGGTTTCCAGCCAGACGGTGGCACGCGGTAAGCCAGCGCGCCCGCGATCATGAAGATAAAATAGATCGCCGCCATGGCCAGAAAAGTTTCCCACACGCCGACTGAGGCAGGTGTGGCGAAAAATTTCATTAATTTATCTGCCAAAGGCGCGCCTATCATTGCACCGCCGCCAAACCCCATAATCGCCATACCCGTCGCCATACCGCGGCGATCCGGAAACCATTTAATCAAAGTAGATACAGGTGAAATATAGCCGAGGCCAAGGCCGATGCCGCCAATCACGCCGGAACCTAGCCACATCAGCCAGATCTGGTGGGTGTAGACGCCCAGCGCCGAGATAATTAAACCACCACACCAGCAAAGTGCAGAGACGACGCCGGCTTTACGCGGACCAGCATGCTCTAGCCAACCACCAAAAATGGCCGCGGAGGAGCCGAGGAAAACAAAAAATAAGGTGTACATCCATCCCAGCATCGAAATTTTCCAGTCGCAAGTAGTGGAAAAAATTTCCGCGAAAAAACCCAACTCTTTAGCACAGGCGACCGGATCTTTAATGCCAATGGCACGCGACAATGGTAGCCAGAACACCGAAAAACCGTAGGCCATACCTATACATAAATGGATCGCCAGCGCTGCGGGCGGTACTAGCCAACGGTTAAAACCTGTTCCTGCAATCGTACGTTCTTTATCCAGAAAATCTAGAAAAGCCATTGTCTCACTCCGGTATTTGAATGTTGTTAAATACGCTTTTCAGCGCATAGTCATACTTATCACACTTGTTTTACATTAAGAATATCATGATGTAAAACAAGAAAATGGGCTTATTTACAGTCCGGCCGGGAAATAAGCATTCGTTCCCACGTGGATATTTTCCGTCGGATTAAGTGCGAAGAGAAGAGTAAAGCAGGCAATTCCGTTAGCGACCCGAGTTACCGCAGCCGCCAATAAAAATTAACTCCTTTTTGCCAGCTTGGGAGTGGCGAGCACGTTGCGCCTGATCCAGCTCTGCATGTCTTGCCAGATGCGCAGCACTTCAGCGTCAGGCGGCATGGTAGTGGCATTGGGTAACTCGATAGTTACCACCGGGATATTTTTGTGCACGCCACTATAATTGCCAAGCGAGCCTGGATAAACACCAACGCGGTTATACCAAAGACGGCCAAAACTCTTCGGTGGGTTGGCCGGGCCATCCAGATCCAGCACCCCAAACGGGGCGTGTACCGAAATGATGACGTCTGGCTTAAATTTTTCTATCGTATCGAAAACCCAGCGGCTTTCAGGCTCAGAAATTGGTGTTTTACCAGGATACCGGCGCGGATCACTGCCTGTGGTTTTAGCCCAGTAACGTGGCGCATCTTGCTGCCAGTTGGGGGTGGGGAAATTGCGATTCAGATCAACGCCGCGGGCGTTCACGCGCTTGGGTTTGGCGGCCAGCAAACCATCGGGATTAACGATAGGGGCAACCTTCCACTGAAACTCTTGCACACCGTTTTTCTGCATCAATGCCAGCCATTTAAAAACGACCGAAGAAGCGGTTTGTTCATCACCGTGGATACCACCCAACAGCAGCACTTTAAGAACTTGCTTATGACGCGGATCGACCGACAAATCTTTCACCAAAATGGGAAACCCATTTGACGAGAAAACGCCGGTAGAGATCAGCTTACTATTGAGGCAATCATTGACAGACACCTTAGGCAGGCGTGCGGTCAATGAGGTACACCACTCGGTACTCTGCCGGATACGCGTGTTTGCGGCAGCACCTGTGTTCAGCATAGTGGTGCCTAGAACTGACAGGGGCACCATCCACGTTACGCTAAACAATGCCACCTGCAAAACTGCAACAGCCTTCTTACTTACATCAAACCATTGCATCACATCAAACACGCTTTCCGAAAAAAATTACAAACCTGCAGCCGCACGCAAAAGCGTGACCTTGTCAGTGCGCTCCCAGGTAAACTCCGGCTCTTCACGACCAAAGTGACCATAAGCCGCCGTCTTGGAGTAAATCGGACGCAGCAAATCGAGCATCTGAACAATGCCTTTTGGGCGCAGATCAAAATACTCACTCACCAGTAGCGCGAGTTGCTCATCCGGGATCACGCCTGTGCCTTCGGTGTATACCGTTACATTCATTGGACGTGCTACGCCTATCGCATACGCTACCTGAATTTGACATTGCTTGGCGAGGCCAGCTGCGACAATATTTTTTGCCACATAACGCGCCGCATACGCTGCAGAACGATCGACTTTTGTCGGATCTTTACCGGAAAATGCACCGCCGCCATGCGGACAGGCACCGCCGTACGTATCGACAATAATTTTGCGTCCGGTCAGGCCACAATCACCTTGCGGACCACCGATAACAAAACGACCGGTAGGGTTAATCAGAAACTTCGTATCCTTCAGCCATTCTGCAGGCAAGACCGGACGAATGATTTCTTCGATCACAGCTTCAATGAAAGATGGCTTCATTTTGTTGCCATCGCTTTGCTCTGGGCTATGCTGAGTCGACAACACCACCGTATCTATGCTGTGCGGTTTGCCATCAACATACCGCATGGTGACCTGACTCTTGGCATCTGGCCGCAAGAAAGGCAGACGACCATCTTTGCGTAATTGCGCCTGACGTTCGACCAGGCGATGCGCGTAGTAGATCGGCGCAGGCATCAATTCAGGTGTTTCATCGCAGGCATAACCAAACATCAAGCCCTGATCGCCAGCGCCGGTATTTAAATGGTCATCGGAAGCGTGATCGACACCTTGGGCGATATCGTTAGATTGCTTGTCATAAGCGACCAGCACCGCACAACCTTTATAGTCAATGCCGTATTCGGTATTGTCGTAGCCGATACGTTTAATCGTATCGCGCGCGACTTGAATATAATCGACGTGGGCGTTGGTGGTGATCTCACCGGCAAGTACCACTAATCCGGTATTCACCAGCGTTTCGGCAGCGACCCGTGAACGCGGGTCTTGCTCAAAAATGGCATCGAGAATGGCATCAGAAATCTGATCGGCCACTTTGTCTGGGTGTCCTTCAGAAACTGATTCTGATGTAAAAAGAAAATCGTTTGCCATTGCAGGCTCCTTTATGAAAATTGACTGAATTGACGATACTGACCTTGTCGCAGTCGAAAAGAGAACCTGCGACGCTTTAGCGAAATTTATAACCCGCCTCGCAAGTTGTCTATTAACTCGGCGGGAGTGACTCGTGTTGTTTTCTACGAGTCACTAATGTGTGATATTTTACGCCTCTTATTCAAGCCTTGTCGAATACCCTTAATTTTTCTCTTGATTTTTTTCCTAATTATTGAGCAGCATCATGCTTATCATCCTGTTTCGTTTTTTGTCATTTTTTCCACTACCGCTATTGCATGCAATCGGTAGCGCCCTTGGCTGGCTGGTCTATTTATTTTCAGGCAGCTACCGACGTCGCCTGCAAGAAAATATTTTCCGAGCAGGTTTTAGCACTAGCCTGAAGCCTGCCATCAGAGAAGCTGGCAAGAATTTAATGGAGCTGCCCTTCATCTGGTGTGCCAGTCCGGCACGTGTGCTGCGCACCGCCACTATAGAAAACTGGGAACTAGTACAAAACGCACTGGATGCGAAGAAAGGCGTCATTTTTCTCACCCCGCATCTAGGTTGCTTTGAAATTGTCGCGCAGACTATTGCAGCAAAGACTCGCTTGACCGTACTGTACCGACCACCGCGCAAATCGGCACTGAAGCCCCTGATAGAAGGTGCCCGTGCCAGAGAAAATTTATTACTCGCACCAGCCAATTTGGCCGGCGTCAGAATGATGCTCAAAGCACTCAAAAAAGGCGAAGCAATCGGATTATTACCAGATCAGGTGCCACAAGAAGGTGAAGGTGTCTGGGCCAATTTTTTTAGCAAGCAAGCCTATACGATGACCCTGTCTGCCAAACTACAAACGATGACAGGCGCACCCATCATTTTGACGTATGCCGAACGCTTGCCAAATGGACGGGGCTATGTGGTGCGTTTTTCTGCATTCGACGCATCCCTGGAAGGTAATGCAACGCAGCAGGCAAGGGCTATCAATACGGCAATGGAACAATTAATCGCACACTCTCCTGCACAATATTTTTGGAGCTACAACCGCTACAAGAAACCGGATGGCGTGGCTGGCCCCGAGCAGGAATCGGCATGAGATTAGTTCTCGTCTTAATGTGGCTACTGCACTGGCTGCCGTTACCTTTACTTGGACGTTTAGGCGAAGCGGCAGGAAGCTTACTATTCAAGCTATTGAAATCGCGCCGCCACATCACGCTGACCAATCTCAGACTATGCCTGCCGCATCTTAGCGAAGAAGAAAGACTGGCGATCGCAAAACGCCATTTCCAAGTGTATGCGCGCAGCGTGCTTGAACGCAGCATACTCTGGTGGGGCTCTGAACGTCGCCTGAAAAAATTGATCCACATCGACCCCGCTGTACCGATGCAGCAGATTCAATCCGGTCCGACCATTTTGCTGTGCCCGCATTTTGTCAGCCTCGATGTGGCAGGTGTTGCGGTCATGCTCGAGTCAACATTGTGTTCAATTTACACCGAGCAAAGCAACAAGGTATTTGATCGGGCACTGCGCAAAGGACGTTCACGTTTTCGTCCTGTAAAACTTTTTTCCCGTGCTGAAGGTGTCAAACCCATCATCCGTGCCATGCGCGAAAATACGCCCTTTTTCATGTTGCCAGACATGGATTTTGGTTCCAAAGATGCAGAATTTATCCCTTTCTTTGGCATACCGGCAGCCACCCTGACGGCCACTGCACGCATTGCCGCCACGACGGGTGCTAAAGTGATTCCCGTCATTGCCACCATCTTGCCCAACTATCAAGGATGGAAAGTCGCTTTCCATCCTCCGTGGGAGAACTACCCTGGCGACGACATGACCGCCGCTACGCGTTTCATGAACACTTATATCGAGACAGAAATTCTGAAGGTTCCGGCTGAATATTTCTGGAGCCACCGGCGCTTCAAGACTAGGCCGCCGGGTGAGCCGGGCGTATATTAAACAGAATTAAACCGGTTATTTTTACGCCAGCAACTCCACCTCATTTGCCAGCAAAGTATTCGCTGGCAACACTTCCAACTCCTTTAGCTTTTGATACAGCGGCGTAAAATCCGGTGCGGTGCCGTCAAATAACTGCTGGTAACTGTCGATGACAAAATAGGTTTCCTGGTATGAATCAATTTTGTACAGGGTACGTAAGCAGCGCTCAATATCCAAATGAATATGTCGTGAGCCGGCACCAGGTTTCAGGCAATATTCGACCTCGCCACCAGACGATAAAATACCAGCGCCATAAATACGCAAACCCTGCGCGGTATTGATTAGGCCGAACTCCACGGTGTACCAGTACAACCGTGCCAATTGGTCCAGCCCACCAAGTTGCATCGCCTTTAATCCCCCCTGTCCATACCTTTGCATATAGTCGGCAAATATGGGATTAAATAACAGTGGCACATGACCAAAAAAATCATGAAAGACATCGGGTTCAGCGATGTAATCAAACTCTTCCGGCGTGCGCAACCAGACTGTCACAGGAAAGCGACGATTTGCCAGATGATTAAAAAACGCCAGCTCAGGAATCAGTCCTGGTACGGCGACAATGCGCCAGCCGGTTGCCTTAAATAACGCTTCCGAAGTGCGCTCAAATTCTGGAATGCCGTCGGCGGCCTTCATCTGATGTAAGGCAGTAATGAATTCATCGCAGGCCCGGCCTGGCAACAAGGCTTCCTGGCGCTGGTATAACTTGCGCCACAGCGCGTGCTCTGCTTCGGTATAGGCAGAGCAATCTTGCTGGACGACATATTGATCGTCAGCGTGCGTGTAATCACCGCGCAAGGCGGCACCGTCTGATTTTTCCGCTACCGTGGCCAAAAAATCGGCATTTGAGACAACTGCGGTTTCCATAATGTAATCTCTCGTATTGAGTAACCGTTCGATCAAAAAAGCTGGCGGCGTGAACGATCACGACAGCCAGCCCATCAGTTCAAGCGGCAGATTATGCCGTTGCCTTATCGTCTTTCAATACACCACGACGAATTTGATCGAGCTCGATTGATTCAAACAAAGCGCGGAAATTGCCTTCGCCAAATCCCTGATCACCCTTGCGTTGTATCACTTCAAAGAAGATAGGGCCGATCACGGTAGTTGTAAAAATCTGCAATAGCAATTCACGCGAAGTTTCGGCGCTCTTGCCATCCATCAGGATACGCAGTTTGCGCAATTCAGCGACGTTTTCACCATGGCCTGGCAAACGCCGATCGATCAGATCGTAATAAGTTTCGATGGTATCCTGGAATACGATGCCAGCATCTTTCATGTCGAGAACGGTCTGGTAGATGTTATCGGTACCCATGGCAATATGCTGCACACCTTCACCGTGGTACAGATCCAGATATTCAGAAATTTGTGATTTATCGTCGGAAGATTCGTTAATAGGAATACGAATTTTTCCGCAAGGTGAAGTCATGGCTTTTGACTTTAGACCAGTGTGTTTACCTGCGATATCGAAGTAACGGACTTCACGAAAATTGAATAGCGTCTCATAAAAATCGGACCACTCTTTCATGCGACCGCGATGCACATTATGCGTCAGGTGATCGATGTAAGTTAAACCATTGCCTTGGTGGTTCGCGTCTGCGCCAGGGATCGCAACGAAGTCAGCGTCGTAGATACTGATATTGCCAATCGCGCCTGAAGCCATGTCATCCTTACCATGCCAGCGGTCAACGAAATAAATCAGCGAGTCGCCGATGCCCTTGATCGCGGGAATATTCAACTCCATCGGGCCAGTCTTATTATCGAAACCCCACGCACCCAATTCCAGCGCACGTTTGTAAGCGAAGTTGGCATCTTTTACGCGCAGCGCAAAGGCGCACACCGACGGGCCATGTTTGCGAGCAAAACGTTGGGCGAAAGAATCTGGCTCGGCATTAATGATAAAGTTGACTTCGCCCTGGCGATACAAAGTGACGTCCTTGGTGCGATGCTTGGCAATCGCGGCAAACCCCATGCGCTCAAACAGCTCACCCACCTCTTTTGGGTTGGGTGCAGCGTACTCGATAAACTCAAAGCCATCGGTACCCATCGGGTTATCCCAGGTTTGCAAATCCATGCTTGTCTCCTTGTATGTTGAATAATATTTGCTTCCCCACGTCAAGGCACAGCATTTTTTGACATAGATCAAGTTCTCAGTATAGTTCGCAGCTAGCGCCATTAAATTGCAAATTTACCCAATTAATCACAAAGTTAAGCAATAATATGGCGCATAAACTTATTTTATTGGCAGATAATGACTGAAATTCAACTAGATAAAATTGACCGCAAAATCCTGGCGATTTTGCAGGCCGATGGCAGGCTCACCAATCAGGAAGTTGCTGAACGCGTGAATCTGTCGCCCTCGCCTTGCTTGCGTCGTATCAAGCGGCTGGAAGAATCCGGCGTCATCCGTAAGTATGTGGCACTGCTAGAACCGGCGAAAATCGGCTTAGGCTTGCTGGCGTATGTTAACGTACGCCTGGAAAAGCATAACGACACACCAGGCAAAGGAGCCTCACGCTCACCACGTAATGATTTTGCCGCCTCGGTAGAGCAATGGCCGGAAGTTGTCGCTTGTTATGCGATGACGGGTGAGATGGATTATTTGCTACGCGTTCACGTCGAAGACATGAATCACTTCTCGCGTTTCATGATGGAAACTTTATTACGTCATCCCGCCGTGCTAGATGTGAAATCAAGCTTTGCTTTACAGCAGATTAAGGATACCACTGCCTTGCCAGTGTTGAGCGCTCAGGGCAGCTAGGGAGACAAAGTCCATAAAGTAGCAAACGCTGAACACGTCCTTCCCATGCGAATGAAGAAAATATCGCCGCAGGCAGGGCCAGCGCGCAATGTCTATGCGGCTTTCCAGCCTATCGCCTCTGCAACCCGCATAGACATTGCGTGTTGAGCCACGGCACTCATTTATTTTCCGCCGTCCCCCGTTTTGTTGAACCGTGCTGCACCAGTTCATGGCGCGTCTGATGAGTGCCACGCACCATTTTGATGTTTTTCCAGCTCAAGTTTCGACCATGCGGCACATTTAAGCGCGTCCCTGTCTGAAAACGTGAAAAACCTCAATGGCATGAAATTTGCTGTGAGGATATATGATTCAGATAGATTTAAATCCCCGCCTCAGAAGCTGACGATTGCTTCCGACCACTAAACATCCCGCATAGTGCAGAACAGGAGAAGAACTGAAACAGCCTAGCTCCAGGCCTTGGCGATATCTGCAGCATAACCCGCATGCAGCTTATGCTCGTGGAACCTCGCTTAAAACGCCAGGCAATTTTATACACCTTATTATTCACCTTAACTACCAATCTAACTTCTTATGCTAGACAAAATCAGTAAAAGAATTTTGGCCGAATTACAAAATGATGGCCGTATTAGTAACGTAGAATTAGCTAACCGCGTTTGCCTTTCTCCAGCCGCTTGCTTGGAACGAGTGCGGAAGTTACAGGATTCGGGTTATATACTCAGTTACACCGCGCAACTCAATCCGCAGTTACTTGATGTGGCGCTGCTGGTGTTTATCGAAGTGGTACTTGATCGCACCACGCCCGATGTATTTGACACGTTTAAACGTGGCGTACACGCCATTCCTTCCGTATTGGAATGCCATATGGTCGCTGGCGGCTTTGACTACCTGGTTAAGGCAAGGGTGAGGGATATGAGTGCCTATCGTGATTTTTTGGGTAAATCACTATTGCAACTCAGCGGCGTTCGTGAAACGCATACTTATGCGGTCATGGAAGAGGTCAAAAACACGACAAGTTTGCCGATTAAATAGCCACTTTCCCGCCGTCGATATTGCAATGCAACATACGGGAAAAGTCGCGACTATGGCGGTCAGAATCACATAAGTGGTGAAAAAATCACCCATTTCACTGATCCGGCACACAAAATTAATACGTATTCCAAGCGGACCGGCTATGAAAGTCGAGGGTAAAGTACGTATAAAAGTGACGATACCCTCTTCACATAAAGGCATTGATTTCTCAGTGCGCTTTAAATGTGAAACAGCTAACTCGACGTGTCATTCTTAATCCCTGGCAAATTCCCTAACCATTTCACCGCCGCACGGGCATTGGCTTTGATGTTGTAGTCAATCGAAGCCACCTGCTCTTGCACTGCTTCCTTCAATACGCTGACCGCATCGGCAGGGAGAACTTTCAGGTAGGCGTCAGCTTCGCCATACTCTCGGAAAATTTCCATGCCGGCTTTTTTGGCGATATGAACCATGGTGTGGTTCGTAGACAAAAAATGCATATACAGCGTATCGACGTCTGCATTACGGCAGTGAATCGCACCGCGCTCAAATAATTTTGAACCGACCCCTTTACCACGCGCAGATTCAGATACCGATACGCCAAACTCGGCAACTTTATCCTTATCGGTAATATCGTCGTCTTCTTTACGCGGAGCAAATGCCAGATGCCCGACACCTACCAAGCGGAAGTTTCTGCTGACAACGCCAAACAAGGTATCACGCGTAAAATCGAGGCCCGCTACATACTTGGCGATCATCTCATCGGGCAGATAAGTGCCAAAACGCAGCAAGCGGTCACTCTCCTTTAGGGCAAGAAAATGGCGCAAAATGCGATGTCGGTCGCGCTCCGATAATTCTTTAACGAAGACGGTATGATGAGGCGCAGCGGGCTTAAGCCCGGGAGCGTTGCCATCAGGAAAAATATCAGAGGTATTCATGGTGAGTCCTTCCTACAATAACAGAATTTGTGCACTGCACAACGCATTGTAGGCGATATCTCAGCAAGCTGCTAAAATTATTCCCGCAATGTTGATTTTAGACAAAACTCATGCAGTGAAGCTATCCTTGCCAGGCGTATTGCTTCGGCAATTTTTTGCGGCTGCCCCAGATATGCTTGCGCAACGGCGCCGGCATTCACCGCTTGCGCTGCCGCCAGCGCCTGCGTCAGATAAGCTGGCTGTGGGAAACGAATATCGGCCAAGCCAGAACGACCAAAACAATCACATTTGGCAGCTTTCAGCATATCTTTAAAACGTTGCGGTTTACGAAATGCATCATTGCGCTCAAACAGCTCTAGCAAGGTCGCAGGGCGCATCTCTAGCGCGCGGCCAACATTGCCGTGATCGCGTGCGGTCATGATGGCCAGATCACGGCAGTCACTGGGCACTCTTAAGCGTTGACAGACCGCCTCGACCAAGGCCACGCCGCGCTGTTCATGGCCATGATGGCGAGGCCACTCCTCGGGACGGGTCGTGCCTTTGCCCAGATCATGCATCAATGCGGCAAAACGGACGGGCAAAGAATAGCCTTGCTGCGCGGCGTAATCCACGACCAGCATGACGTGTACACCGGTATCGATTTCGGGATGATATGTGGCCGGTTGCGGCACGCCCCATAAGGCATCAAGCTCGGGCAGCAGACGTTGCAAGGCACCGCATTCGCGCAACACTTCAAACATGCGTGAGGGCCGCACTTCCATCAAGCCGCGCGCCACTTCTTGCCAGACGCGCTCGGGCACCAAGGCATCGACTTCGCCAATGCTGACCATCTGCCTCATCAAAGCCATGGTTTCAGGAGCGACGACAAAATCATGCGGCGCTACTGAAAACCGTGCAGCAAAGCGTGCCAGCCGCAAGATGCGTACAGGATCTTCAGCAAAGGCGTCAGAAACATGTCGAAAAATCTTTTTTTGCAGGTCTTGCTGTCCGTGAAACGGATCAAATAAATTGCCATCGTCATCCTGCGCGATGGCATTCACGGTAAGATCGCGTCGGATCAAATCCTGTTCAAGAGTGACCGTCGGATCGGTATGAAATACGAAACCTTTATATCCAGCAACGGTTTTGCGCTCGGTGCGGGCCAGCGCGTATTCTTCGTGGGTTTTCGGGTGCAAAAAGACGGGGAAATCCTTGCCCACAGGCGTAAAACCCAATGCCAGCATCTGCTCCGGAGTGGCGCCGATGACGACGTGATCTTTGTCTTGCACCGCCAGGCCGAGCAAGCCATCGCGCACCGCGCCGCCAACTATATAGGTTTTCATACGCCCATTTACTTCGCAGGAGGAAAATCGTATTTAGGTAAATCCTCCGCTTCATTCAATGCATCCCTGATCCATTCGGCAACTGCCGGGTGCGCCTGCACTCGATCAACATAGGCTTGCAGAGCTGGTGCCAGCGATACTCCGTAAGTCTTGAAGCGCATCACTACCGGCGCGTAATAAGCATCGGCAATCGAAAAATCGCCAAACAGATAATGATGCGCCCCATAACGTGATAGGCAATCTTCCCAGATTTCGCTGATCCGGCCGATATCCGCTTGTGATCCGGCGTTGCGGCCTTTGCCCGAAAAATTGGCTTTGATATTCATCGGCATGGAAGAGCGCAAGCCACTAAAGCCCGAATGCATTTCGGCGCAGATGCTACGCGCCGTGGCACGTGCCGCGACATCTTCCGGCCATAAATTTTGCAACGGAAACTGCTCGGCCAAAAACTCACAAATCGCCAATGAATCCCAGACTACCACCGGATCTGCCAGCAATACCGGCACCCGTCCAGCCAAAGAGTATTCGGCAATATGTGACGAGGTCGTCGGCTGATCTAACAGTATGTGAATCTCTTCAAACGGAATGGTAAATGCTTTCATTACTACCCACGGACGCATCGACCAGGATGAGTAATTTTTATTCCCTATGACTAATTGCATGCTGGGTTTTTTATTCCCCGAAAAGATGGCTTCCAGTGTGGTATCGAGTTCGGTGTCTTGCATGATTTTTCCTAAGGTAGTTGCGCGTCACTAGCCGACATGCCTTTTGGTACGACAATACCCAAACGTGCTTTCAGCGATTGCGGTTTTTTCTCAAAAATAGCGGCATAGTAAGTTGCATTCGATAAGACGTTTTTAACATACCCGCGCGTTTCTGAAAACGGAATAGTTTCAGCAAAAATCGCCCCCTCTACCGGCCGCGTCAGGCTGGCGCGCCAGGCACGCGGACGGCCAGGTCCAGCATTGTAGGCCGCCGATGCCAGTGCCTGCGAACCGCCCAGATCAGTGAGTACCATGTTCAGATAATTGGTGCCAAGAGCGATATTGGTTTCGATGTCGTTAACCTGCTCCGGTACAAAATTACCCAGGCCTATTTTCTTGGCGACATAACGGGCGGTGGCTGGCATGATTTGCATCAACCCGCTGGCGCCGACATGCGATTTTGCATTCATGATAAAACGCGATTCTTGCCGTATCAACCCGTATACCCATGCCATGTCGACCCCCAGCGCCTGGGTAGTTTTATACATATTTTCATTAAAAGGCGTAGGGAAACGCTGATTAAAATCAAGCTCTCCCTTAGTCCGGTCAGAAGTGCTGACCATGCGGTCAAGCATATTATTTGCCCGCGCCAATTCTGCCGCCACCAGATGCTGCCGGTCATTCAACTTACGCAGTTCCCAATTCCATTCACGGGTACCTTCAAAGCGCAGGTTCATTGCATAAAACTTCAGGGCTCTTTGCAAATTAAGGTTGCTTGCCAGCGGCGCTAACTCTTCTACCGTCACAGGTTTAACGGCCACCGGCACGCCAATTTTCTGGCCGCGTTCTTCCAGCGCCAATTGTCCGTAGAAGTGCATTTGTTCAGCGATGCTGGCAAACAGTGCTTGTGCCTCTTCCTGTTTACCTTCATTCGCTAAGGCCCGGCCATACCAATACACCCAGGCCGGTTCGCTCTTCAGGTTAGCCGGCATCGCCGCGATCGCACTTTTGACCAGGCGCCAATCCCCTTCGCGCAAGGCGGTGCGCACGCGCCATTGATAGCCTTCTTGCGACAGACTGGCACCTTCCGCCCGCTGCCAGTATCCCAGCGCTTCTGGTTTCAATTTTTGCGCTGTTTGTAACGCAATCTGCGCCCATCCCTGAGCGCGTTCGGGCTCAGTAAATTTAGCGCTGTATTGCGACAGTGTCTCGGCAGCATCGTCAGGATCGGCTTTGGCCGCACGCCCCAAGGCTATCAGATAAAGTTCATGCGCCACCTTGCCCGATTCAGGCGCTTTTTTTAACAAACTCGCGGGCTTTTCGATGGCTTGCGTGATATTTTTTTCTGGAATACTTAACAACTTGCCGAGCCGCTGGGCGAGTGGCATGGCCGAGTTTTCCGCCGCCATCCGCATCTGCCCCCATAGATCGGCCTCGCTAAATTGCCCGTTCTCGAATAAATAGGCGACCAGAGAATTACAACCGTCCGCATAGTCACGCGGTGCCGTCAGCAAATTGCGTGCTTCTGCTGCCACTTTTTGTTGTTTGACCGCTTTCGATAGCAGGGCGTAACACTTCAACTGGGTATCATCGGCCACCACAAATTGCGGGTATTGCGCATCGAAAGTGTCCCAGTCGCCACGTCTGCCAAGTACCAGCAACCAGTCATTGCGCAATCGGTCGGCAATTGCGCTGCCTTCATACTTAGCAAAAAATGCTTTCATTTCACCCGCAGAGGCAGAGCGGATTTTAGTTCTGAGGACGTAATAATCGACATAGGAGGGGATTTCATACTGACTGAGCGCGGCGGCGTGTTCTTGCACTGACTCGGCATCATCATGCATGGCCGCATCGCGCAGTGCCATAAACCGGTCATCCGCGGTGACAAAACTCTTGATACTTTTTGCCGCCAGCGCCGGTGAATATGGCAACAAAGCTGCTACCATAACCAGACCGAGCTGTAGAGAAACACGCAAGGTCAAACCCACTATTTTTTTCTGTAACAACATGATCTACGGCTTTCCTTCTTTATCTTATTCACAGTATGACACAGCCACACTCTAGCGCGAAACCAGTACAGCATAGCCGCGCGACATTGCGCAAAATATTACTCGAGCAAAGGCGTAATACCGATCTCACCCAGCGCCAGCAATGGGATGCGGCGATAGGCAGGCATTTGCTGGCCTGGTGCCGGCAACATCATCCCGCCAGCCTGGGCGTGTTCTGGCCAATACAAGCGGAGCCCGATCTGCGCAGCACTTACCCTTTGCTGCAACGAATGGGGATACAGCTGGCGTTGCCTTTGGTCATCAGCAAGGCGCAACCTTTGTTGTTTTTAGCATGGCAACCGGGCGATGCGATGGGCACCGACCACCACGGCATTCCGGTACCGGCGCAACGTGAACATATCCTGCAACCGGAGGTCGTGCTGATTCCTTGCCTTGGCGTTAATTCTGCCAAATTTCGTATGGGTTACGGCGGCGGTTTCTATGACCGCACACTGGCAATGTTACCGCGCCCGCAAGCGATCGGCATCGCCTACCATCAGGCGCAAACCGAATTTGCCGCAGAGTCACATGATGTTGCGATGGATTTGATCTTAACTGAAAAGTAATAGTTCCTTGATGGAGGCCAATAGCCCCGACTGAATCTGACCCGCGGCGACTCAGGCCGGAATATTCACGCAATTTATCTTCAAAAATCCTGATTGCAAAAGTTGCTGTTATGGTCTATTTTGCATCTTCGGCTCATTTATAGGAAAACTTTCGTGAAATTGATTACTGTACTCATGCTTAGCGCCGGCATCCTGTCACCAGGCTTGGCCTTGTCCGATATACCGGCCGCACCCGTCACGCAACATGCGAGCAAAAACGGCGCACTGGCGGCACCAGTCAAAGTCACCTCAGTTGAAGGCATTACTGAATACCGGCTAGGCAACGGCATGCGTATTATGTTGTTTCCCGATGCCAGCAAACCGACCTTAACCACCAATATCATTTACATGGTGGGCTCACGCAACGAGAATTATGGCGAGACCGGCATGGCGCATTTGCTGGAGCATCTGCTGTTTAAGCCTAGCGCTAATTTTGGCGTTAAAAAAGGCAGCAAGACCCCGGTTGAAATACTCAATGCCAGCGGCGCCCAATTTAACGGCACCACTTGGTATGACCGCACCAACTACTATGCGACCTTCCCTGCCAATGACGACAATCTGCGTCAAATGCTGGCACTCGAAGCCGATCGTATGGTCAATGCGGCGATAGACCAGAACGATCTCTGGAATATCAAGACCAGCAAGGGCGAAATGACGGTGGTGCGCAATGAGTTCGAAATGGGCGAAAGCGACCCGATCGGCGTTACGACCGAGCGCATCCAGGCCATTGCTTACGACTGGCATAACTATGGAAAATCGACGATAGGTGCGCGCTCAGATATCGAGCAAGTGAGCATCCCGTGCCTGCGCGCCTTTTACAAAAATTACTACCAGCCGGACAATGCCGTGCTGATGGTGGCGGGCCGTTTTGACGAGGCCAAAATTCTGCGTCAAGTCAATGAACTGTTCGGCCGGATTCCCAAGCCCAGCCGCGTGATCCAGCCCACCTACACGGCCGAACCGACCCAGGATGGCGAACGCGCCGTCACGGTAAGACGCAGCGGCGGCACGCAGTTTATCGGTGCCGGCTACCATGTGGCACCATCCGGCCACCCGGATGCGGTTGCCCTGTCTTTATTGAGCCGGATTCTGGTCGATGCCCCTAGCGGCCGTTTGCACAAGGCACTGATAGAAACCAAACTGGCGACACGCTTAGAACACGATGTGGTCAGCAATCTGGAGCCGGGCTACCGTATTTTCGGTGCAGTCGTCGCCAAAGATGCCAACTTGGACCTGACCCAGGACGCGATGCTGAAGGTGCTGGAAGACGTGAAATCGCAGCCGATCACCGAGGCCGAAGTGGCGCGTGCCAAGCAACAGATTGACAAGGGCATACAGCTGGCCATGGCCGACACCGCGCACCTGACCATCGCACTGACCGAATCGATGGCGGCCGGCGACTGGCGGCTGTTTTTCTTGCAGCGCGATCAGATGGAAAAAATGGATGCCGCCACCGTTCAGGCGGCTGCCGTCAAATACCTGAAAGCGTCGAACCGTACGCTAGGCCGTTTCATTCCGACCGACAGTGTGGACCGCACCGACGTACCGGGTAAAACCGATGTACTGGCAATGCTCAAGGGTTACACCGGTCGCGCCGCCGTGGCGCAGGGCGAAGCGTTCGACACCAGCCCCTCAAATATCGAAGCGCGTACCCAGCGCTTTACCTTGCCAGGTGGCTTCAAGGCGGCATTACTGTCCAAGAAAACCAAAGGCGGCACCGTCAGTGCCACGCTGCAATTACGCCTGGGAGCGGAAGACAGCCTGAAAGGTAAATCAGAAGTGGGGGAATTCGCCGCCAGCATGCTGCTCAGCGGCACCGAGCGCTTGTCACGCCAGGAGATCAAAGATGCCTTTGACCAACTCAAGGCGCAAATCAGCATCAGCGGCAATGCCGAAGGCATCAGCGCGTCGATCACGACGACACGGGAAAACCTGCCAGCCGCGATCGATTTACTCAGCGAAGTGCTGAAAAAATCGACCTTCCCAGCGAAGGAATTCCAGGAACAACAGCTGGAAGCCATCAACCATGCAGAGCAAGAAATTCCCGAGCCGCAACCGCTGGCATCGAACGCGATGTCACGCCTGGTTGACGCTACGCCGCCAGGCCACGTCCGCCATGTCGGCACTCTGCAAGAGCAACTGGCGGAGACTAAGGCGGTCACCGTCGAAGCGGTCAGAAATTTCCATGCGGCCTTCTACGGTGCCAATAATGCCACTTTCTCAGCCGTCGGCGATTTCGATGCAGTCGCGCTGAAAGCGCAACTCGGTACCCAGTTTGACAGCTGGAAATCGACGCAGGCGTATGCGCGCATCCCGTACACGGTCAAGCCTGCCGCCGGTGCCAAGATCAGCCTGGAAACCCCCGACAAAGCCAACAGCATGCTGCTGGCAATCGAGCCAGTGATGATGAAGGATAGTGCCGACAGCTACCCGGCATTACTGATCGCCAACCACATGCTGGGCGGTGGCGCCTTGCGCAGCCGCCTGGCCGATCGCATCCGTCAAAAAGAAGGTTTGTCTTACGGTGTTGGCTCGCAGCTCAACATACCGGCGCTGGATCCGGCCGGCCTGTGGCTAGCCTACGCCATCAGTGCGCCGCAGAACACGGCAAAAGTGGAAGCCGCGTTGCGTGAAGAAGTGCAAAAAGCCATCAATGAAGGTTTTACCGAAGAGGAATTGGCGGAAGCCAAAAAAGGCTGGAGACAGTCGAACGAAGTCAACCGCACGCAAGATGCGGCGCTGGCGCGCCGGCTATCTAGCTATCTAAAAATTGACCGCAATATGAGCTATGACAAGATGCTGGAAGCCAAGGTAGCGGCACTCAGTATTGCGCAAGTGAACGAGGCATTGCGCCAGAACCTGAAACCGATCAATCTCTCGGTGATCAGCGCAGGCGACTTTGCCAAAGCGGCCAAGGATGCGGCTGCGAAGTAAGAAAGAAAATGCAGTAAAAAAAGGCAGAACGCAATCAAGGTTCTGCCTTTTTTTATGCCTGAGCGATGCCGCTAAAAAACCTGGACGCATATCCCATGCGGGTTCTGGCACTAAATGCCGCCACAAGCCGCATGAACATTGCGCAGAGCATTTTAAAACTACACCAGGCGCTGCCAGATCGCCGTCGTTGCCGCCGCCTGGTTCAGTGAATAAAAATGTAATCCTGGTGCGCCGCCGGCCAGTAAGCGCTCGCACAGATGCGTCACCACATCTAAGCCAAACGCCTTGATCGAGGCGGTATCGTCGCCATAGCTGGCGAGCTTCAGGCGGACCCAGCGCGGAATTTCTGCGCCGCACATTTCCGAAAAACGCAGCAACTGGCTGCTATTCGTGATCGGCATGATACCGGCCACGATAGGCGCGGTCACGCCAGCTTTTTGCGCCAGTTCGACGAATTGAAAATAGGCGTCGGCGTTGTAGAAATACTGCGTAATCGCGGCATTGGCACCGGCTTGCATCTTGCGCACAAAGCTGTCCAGATCATCTTGCGGCGAGCGCGCCTGCGGATGCATTTCCGGGTAAGCGGCGACTTCGATATGGAACCAGTCGCCGGTTTCGGCACGGATAAATTCGACCAGCTCATTGGCGTAACGAAATTCACCGCCCATGCCATAACCGCTCGGCAGATCGCCGCGCAAGGCCACCAGGCGACGAATGTCGTTGGCCTGGTACTGTTGCAGTATGGCGCGGATAGACTCTCGGGTGCCGCCGACACAAGACAGGTGCGGCGCGGCGTCGTAGCCTTCCTGACGGATCTCGACTACCGTATCGAGCGTGCCTTGCTGGGTCGTGCCGCCGGCGCCGAAGGTGACGGAAAAATACTTGGGCTGCAGCTCGGCCAGTTTGGCACGGGTGGCACGCAGTTTTTCGGCACCTTCCGCCGTCTTGGGCGGGAAAAATTCTATACTGAAATTATGAGCGGCCATTATTTTGCAAAAGTAAAGTGGAGAGAGTCCAGGAAATAACGCTGTACAGCAGCGCCCCGCCCACAGCGGACCAAAATCCCGCGACATGAAAGCCATCAATCATGTTGGCGACGGCCCAGAACATAACGCCGTTAATTATAAAAATAAACAAGCCCATGGTCATTACGGTGACGGGTAGCGTCAAGATAACCAGTATGGGACGGATGATGGTGTTAACAAAACCTAACACCAGCGCGACCACCATGGCAGTACCAAAGCTGTCGATAGAGACCGAATGCATCAGGTAAGGTAAAGCGAGTAAGGCTAAAGCGTTGATCAGCCAGGTTACGAGTAAGCGCATGGTGTCTCCTTAAGGCAAAAACCCCTCGCCCTCAGGCGGGAGAGGGGGAAACTGACAATTAATAACGATAGTGTTCAGGCTTGTAAGGGCCTGATTTGGCAACACCGATATAGTTGGCTTGCTCGTCGGTCAAGACGCTCAATTGTGCATTGAGTGTCTTCAACTGCAGACGCGCAACTTTTTCATCCAGATGCTTAGGTAAAGTGTAAACGCCGACCGGATATTGCGAGGTGTTGGCGAACAATTCTATCTGCGCAATGGTCTGGTTGGCAAACGAAGAACTCATCACATACGATGGATGGCCGGTACCGCAACCGAGATTCACCAGACGGCCTTCGGCCAGCAAAATGATGCGCTTGCCGTCAGGGAAGATGACGTGATCGACTTGCGGCTTGATGTTATCCCACTGATATTTTTTAATCGAGGCAACGTCGATCTCATTATCAAAGTGACCAATGTTACAGACGATGGCATTGTTTTTCATCTTCAGCATGTGTTCATGGCTGATGACGTGGTAATTTCCGGTAGTGGTGACAAAAATATCGCCATGTTCGGCGGCGTATTCCATCGTCACGACACGGAAACCTTCCATCGCCGCTTGCAGGGCGCAGATCGGGTCGATTTCAGTGACCCAGACTTGGGCCGACAAGGCGCGCATGGCTTGGCAGCAGCCCTTGCCGACGTCGCCATAACCGGCGATGACGGCAACCTTGCCGGCGATCATGACATCAGTGGCACGCTTGATACCATCGACCAGCGATTCGCGGCAACCATACAGGTTGTCGAACTTCGATTTGGTCACGGAATCGTTGACGTTAATTGCCGGGAAGGCGAGTTTGCCTTCTTTGTGCATCTGGTACAAACGGTGCACGCCGGTGGTGGTTTCTTCGGTGACGCCAAGGATGTGCGGCAAACGACGGGAATACCAATCCGGTTCAGCTTTCAAGTGCGACTTGATCGCATTGAACAGGCAGATTTCTTCTTCCGAACCAGGATTTGCCAGTACCGACATATCTTTCTCGGCACGGCTACCCAGATGCAGCAACAGCGTCGCATCGCCACCGTCATCGAGAATCATGTTGGAGAAAACTACCGAGCCATTTTCATCCTTCGGCCATTCAAAGATACGGTGCGTGAAATCCCAGTATTCATCCAGGTTTTCGCCCTTGAAGGCAAACACAGGCGTGCCGCCGTCGGCAATGGCAGCGGCCGCATGATCTTGCGTTGAATAAATATTGCAGGAAGCCCAGCGTACTTCTGCGCCGAGCGCTTTCAAGGTTTCGATCAGCACGGCAGTCTGGATCGTCATGTGCAAGGAGCCGGTAATACGGGCGCCACGCAGAGGTTGGGTGAGTGCGAATTCTTCACGAATTGCCATCAGGCCAGGCATTTCTGTTTCGGCAATACTGATTTCTTTACGGCCCCAATCAGCCAGGCTGAGATCGGCAACTAAAAAATCTTGGGTAATATCTTGAGTAGTCATTGTGGCGGCGTTCATCACGCCCTCCTTTCGATTGAAAAAAGTAACGTGAGCGCGGTTGTGATGATTCCAAGCCTGGCGGGGTAGACCCTGTCGCAACGCTCCTTGGAAGACCCGCAGTATAACGCAAATGTACACTCAACGAAATATCTGCCGTCATGAAAAAGACTGAGTGCCATCGCCAGCCGCTCAGTCTTTTTGAAAATTCAGATAAATAGGAGGAGTATAGTAAAAAACCATACAGATTGCGCATATTCTATATGCGCAGTAAATATATACTCATGGGAGTATATGCCGATCAAGTGACCGATCAATGCCCGGAAAAATCACACACCGTATATAAAGGCAAACCGCTGGATTTTATCAAATTAGAGCCGCCCAACTCTGGCAGATCAACAATGGCGGCACCCTCTACCACGATCGCGCCCAAACGCTCGAGCAATTTTTTGCCCGCCATCATGGTGCCACCGGTAGCGATCAAGTCATCAATTAACACGACGCGGTCACCGGCTTGACAGGCGTCGGTATGCAACTCTACCGTGGCGCTGCCATATTCAAGTTCATACTCTTCAGAAACGGTTTTAAAAGGTAACTTACCCTTTTTTCGTATCGGCACGAAACCCAGATTGAGCTCATACGCGACCACCGAACCGATGATAAAACCGCGCGCATCCAGGCCGGCAACCATATCGAGTTTGGCATCCATGTAACGGTGCACAAACATATCGATCAAGACACGAAATACCTTGGGATTTTGCAGCAAGGGGGTGATGTCGCGGAACATAATGCCTTGCTGCGGCCAATTCTCCACAGTACGGATATGCTCTTTAATATAGTCGGATGGATTAAATATCACGCGCGGCCCTTCAAATTTTAAATAACCCGTTATTTTAACAGTCGCTGCTCAGCTCTTGCGACGCTTTCTGCGGTGCCCCGCACTACAACAACGTCCAGTGCTTGCAAGACGATGTCTGGATCTGGCTCCAGCCTATCCTTGCCGCGTCGCACCGTAGTGACATCAACCCCCAACTCATTCAAATTCAACTCGGCCAAAGTTTTTCCTACATTTTTAGCGCGTTCGCTCAGCACCACCGTATGCAGACGGAGTTGCATATTCTCCGGACCATCGGCAGCATCACTGGGGCCATAAAAAAAACCGCGCAACGATTGATAGCGTTCAAATCGTGCCGTCTGCACTCTGCGCACCACCCGGCGCAAGGGCACGCCTAACAAAACTAACGCATGCGATGCCAGCATCAGACTGCCTTCCATCAGCTCTGGCACTACTTCGGTGGCACCGGCCGCGCGCAATTTATCCAGATCGGTATCGTCGTGGCTACGCACGATCACCGGCAAGCTCGGGTTCAGCTCATGGACAAAGTGTAAAATTTTCAGCGCCGAATTGGTGTTGCTATACGTCACCACCAAGGCGGCAGCGCGATTGATACCGGCGGCCAGCAAACTCTCACGCCTGGCGGCATCGCCGTAAGACACGTTGGCGCCAGCGGTCTGCGCCTCGCGAATGCGATCCGGATCGAGATCAAGCGCATGGTATTCAATATTTTCTTCTGCCAGCAAACGCGCCAGGCTTTGGCCACTGCGGCCAAAGCCTGCGATGATCACATGTTTTTGTGTGTTCATGGTGCGTGCGGCGATCTGGGTCAGCGCCAGCGATTGCATCATCCATTCATTGGCGGAAAGTTTCAAAACGATCACATCAGACTTCGCCAGAACAAAAGGCGCAATAATCATCGACAATACCATCGAGGCAAGTATTAACTGCAGCAACAAGGGGTCGACCAATTGCAGCCCGCCAGCCTGATTCAGCAAAACGAAGCCGAACTCACCGGCCTGCGCCAGGCCCAAGCCAGTGCGCAAGGCAACACTGGTAGAGCCGCCAAAGAGGCGCGACAAAGCCGTAATCAAGCCAAATTTCAACAATACCGGCCCAATCAGCAACAACAGCATCAGCCAGCCATGATCGATCACCAAACGGAGATTGAGCAACATGCCTATCGTGATGAAAAACAGCCCCAACAACACATCTCGGAAAGACTTGATATCCTCTTCCACCTGATGCTTATACTCCGTTTCAGAAATCAGCATACCAGCGACGAAAGCACCCAGCGCCATCGATAAGCCCGCTCGCTCGGTCAACCAGGCAGCCCCCAAGGTGATCAGCAGCAGGTTTAACATAAACAACTCTTGCGAGCGCCGCTTGACCACGATACTAAACCAGCTGCGCACCAACTTTTGCCCCAGGAACAGCAAGAGAAACAAGACCAGTGCCGCCTTGCCACTGGCCCACGCCAGAGTCTCAACCAGATCGCCCGAATGCGATGCCAGCGCCGGCACCAAAATCAGCAACGGCACCACGGCCAGATCTTGAAACAACAGGACGCTGATAATCTGCCGCCCGTGCGGGCTCTCCAGTTCTGATTTTTCAGTCAGCATTTTAGAGACGATGGCGGTAGAAGACATCGCCATCGCGCCACCCAAGGCAAATGCCGCTTGCCAGCTCATCTTAAATTGGCCTGGCAGCCAATATGCCGCAGCCAGGCCACAGACCATGGCCAGCGCGATGGTCAAGATAACCTGTGCCATCCCCAAGCCAAAAACAGCCCGCCGCATCGACATCAATTTAGCTAAAGAAAACTCCAGGCCGATCGAAAACATCAAAAAAACTACCCCAAACTCGGCCAACTCATGGGTTGCCGAGCTTTCCTGCGCCAGACCCAATCCATGCGGACCAACCAAAATGCCCACCGCCAGATAGCCCAGCATAGGAGGTAATTGGAGCATGCGAACAGCCACCACCCCAAGGACAGCGGCGCTTAACAAGAGTAGTGTGGTATCGAGAGCAGTCATATCCTTTATTATTGCCGATTTAACGATGCTAAAGATCAACAAAGCCCGGCGAAAATGCACAATCAAGGAACAATATTCATTTTGCTGCCACTGGCAGAGTTCTTGCTTAGCAAAAACTCGTTTATACTTTGGGCATGAGTAATTTTAACGCCCCCTCCTCTCTTGGCGCTGCCGTTGCGCCCGCCGCAGATGCCGCTGCCCATGCACTGCAACTCGCCTGCGAAACGCTACAGATCGAAGCCGACGCCATCCTCGCCCTGAAACAAAGACTGACCGCCGATGCCGCCTCTGGCGCCGCCTCCGACGCTATGTCATTTACGCAAGCGATGTCTTTGCTGCTGCAGTGCGAAGGCCGTGTAGTGGTCTCTGGCATAGGAAAATCAGGCCATATTGCGCGCAAGATCGCCGCCACTTTTGCCTCCACCGGGACGCCGTCGTTCTTCGTCCATCCGGCGGAAGCAGCCCATGGCGATCTTGGCATGGTGACCCGGCAAGATGTGTTTATCGCCATCTCTTATTCTGGTGAAGCAAGCGAATTAATGTCTATTGTGCCCACCATCAAGCGTCTCGGTGTCAAATTGATTGCCATGACGGGCAACCCCGCGTCTAGCCTGGCCGATTTAGCCGATGTGCACTTGAGCGTACAGGTAGCCAAAGAAGCCTGTCCTTTAAATCTGGCACCCACTGCCAGCACCACGGTCACCCTGGCGATGGGCGATGCCCTGGCCGTCGCGGTGCTGGACGCCCGCGGCTTTCGCGAAGAAGATTTTGCCCGATCTCATCCGGGCGGCAGCCTAGGCCGCCGCCTGCTGACCCATGTGCGGGATGTGATGCGCACGGGGGACGCGATTCCACAAGTGTCGCCAGAAACCAAGCTGACTACGGCTTTGTTAGAAATCACCCAGAAAGGCATGGCGATGACTGCCGTAGTCGACCCGGATCAGCACATCATCGGCGTATTTACCGATGGTGACTTACGTCGGTTAATGGAAAAAGTACAGGATTTTTCGCAACTGAACATCGCTGACGTCATGCGCAAAAACCCGCGCAGCATTCGCCCCGAACAACTCGCGGTCGAGGCGGTCGAAGTCATGGAAACTTACCGCATTAACCAATTATTGGTCGCCGATGAAACCGGCAAATTGGTCGGTGCCCTGCATATTCACGATCTCACCCGCGCCAAGGTAATTTGATGAGCCTCTCTGCACTGAAAAAAGCAGCACAAGTACAACTGATGATCTTTGATGTCGACGGCATCCTGACTGACGGCTGCCTGCATTTTGGCCCTGAGGGCGAAGTCATGAAGACCTTCAATGTGCTCGATGGTCAGGGCATTAAATTATTACAAGAAGTCGGCATCATCACCGCCATCATCAGCGCACGCCAATCGCCTATCGTCGCGAAACGTGCGGCAGATCTCGGCATTACGCATTTAATGCAAGGTATCCATGATAAAAAAGCGGCATTTCTGGAATTAATCGCGGTCTTGGCAGTAGCGCCGGCACATTGTGGCTTTGCTGGTGATGATGTGATTGATTTACCGGTGTTATCAAGGGTTGGCTTTTCCGCCAGTGTGCCAAACGGCCATGCCGAAGTGAAATCACGCGTTGATTATGTGACCGTTGCCACCGGTGGGAATGGTGCGGCACGTGAAATTTGTGATTTTATTTTGCAGGCGCAAGGCAAATATGATCAGGCTTTAGCCGGTTTCTTGACATGAAATACTACCTGACCGCTGATCGTTTCCGCATCTGGCTGGCAATCGTCTTGCTGGCCGTAGTGGCGCTCGGCAGTTTCTGGATGCTGCAAGTCATGCGGCGCAACGATGAGGTGGGAAATTCGCGCTCCTCCGCCCGCAGTGAGCCTGATTATTATGTGGAACAATTCGATTTCATTCGCCTGCCCAACAACGGCAAAGTGAATTATCACATTACCGGCAAACGACTGACGCATCATCCACTGAACGATAATTTTGAAATTGAGCAGCCGCGCATCAACAGTTTTAATGCCGACCAGATGCCACTCAATATCCGTGCCGAGCACGCCGTGATCGAACAAAAAACCCAAGAGATTTCACCTATACGCGAGCATGATCAAATTCACCTGCAAGGGGATGTTCAAGTTGAAAGACCGGTCAGTGCGAATGCCAGTTATATGAAATTACAATCAAACTACCTGCTGCTGCTGCCGGATGACGATGTCATGAAAACGGACCAGGAAGTCACGCTGATCACGACTAGTTCCGAAATCCACGCCACAGGCCTGATCGCGGATAACCGCACCCAGCAATTGCAGCTATTAAACAAAGTACGTGCCCGCCTCTCCAGGCCCGGGGTCGAACTAAAACCGCATTCATGATAGCCACGATGAAAAAATTTACTCTATCCCCACGCCATCCGATCTTGCTTCCTTTCGCCAGAAATCTGAGCTTCGTCCTGTCTTGCTTGCTGCCCTTGGCATCGGCACATGCCGAGAAAGCCGATAGCCAAAAAGAAACCAATATCGAAGCCGAGCTTGCCAATCTTGATGGCAAGAAAAACATCACTACCCTGACTGGCGAAGTGATACTGACACGCGGCACACTGATCGTTAAAGCAGACCGCGCCGTCATCACTAAAAGTGCTGACGGGCATCAGAATGCGGTACTGTTCGCCTCGCCGGGCAAGCTTGCGTCATTCCGTCAGAAGCGCGATGGCGGCAATGATTTATGGGTAGAAGGCGAAGCAGACCGCGTCGAATACGATGACAAAACTGAACTAGTCACCTTTATTACCAGGGCAAGAATTAGGTATCTGGAGGGTAAAAAAGTGACGCAAGAACAGGAAGGCGAATTCCTTTCCTATGACAGCCTCAATGATGTCTTCATTGCGACCAACAGCAGCAGCGGAAAACATGTGCCGGGTGCTGGCCGTGTGAAGTTGACGCTGCAACCTAAAACCGATAAGCAAGCGAACTGATATGACGAGTACATTGGTCGTTCAAGGGTTGCAAAAACGCTATGGCGCACGCCAGGTAGTGCGCGATGTATCGTTACAAGTGAAAAGTGGTGAAGTAGTTGGTTTACTTGGCCCAAATGGCGCAGGCAAAACCACCTCGTTCTACATGATTGTCGGCTTAGTGCCATCCGATGCCGGCAAGATCGATATCGATGGCGTCGACATCTCACGCTTACCGATCCATCAGCGCGCCAAACTCGGTTTGTCTTATCTGCCGCAAGAGGCGTCGGTGTTTCGCAAATTGTCGGTAGAAGATAATATTCGCGCGGTGCTGGAATTGCAAAAAGATGAACATGGCAAGTACCTGTCCAAACCCGTCATCGAGCAACGGCTCGATACCCTACTGGCAGAGTTGCAGATCGAAGGCATACGCGAAAATCAAGCTTTATCCTTATCCGGCGGCGAACGCAGGCGGGTAGAGATTGCCCGCGCGCTGGCGACCAATCCACGCTTTGTGTTACTCGATGAACCCTTTGCCGGAGTTGATCCGATTGCGGTCATCGAGATACAGCGCATCGTGCGTTTTTTAAAGGGACGTGGTATTGGCGTCCTGATCACGGATCACAATGTGCGTGAAACGCTGGGAATCTGTGATCATGCCTGCATCATCAATCAGGGTGCGGTATTAGCCAGCGGTAGCCCAGATGAAATTATCAGCAACGAATCGGTGCGGCGCGTTTATCTGGGAGAGCATTTCCGCATGTAGCGGAAATCACCACCGCCATGAAACAGAGCCTTCAGCTACGCACCTCACAACATTTGACGTTAACGCCGCAATTGCAGCAATCGATACGCTTGCTGCAATTGTCTACACTAGAGCTGCATCAGGAGCTTTCTACTCTGCTCATAGAAAACCCCATGCTGGAGCGCGTGGATGACCCACTGGACAGCGCGGTACGCTTACTCGCCGATGGGGCCATCAGTACCAGCCCGCCATCGGAAACAGAGTTCACCGTAGCGGTATCGTCCGAGCAAAATAGTGCCGAATCGAATAGCAGTAGCGAGAATACCGAAGTCGCCGCACCCGTCGACAGCACCAGTCCCAGCGATGACGACTGGAGTTTTGACACGGCGCCACAAGGCAGCAAATCGGCCGAGGAAGATGAAGGACGGCCTCAACTGGAAGCCGCACATACTTCGCTCAAAGAACATTTGCTAGAGCAAATGCGCCTGAATTTACGCGAACCGCGTGACCGTGGCCTGGTAGAATTGGTGATTGATGCGCTCGATGACAGCGGCTATCTGACTGAATCACTCGATGATATTCACGCCAGCTTACCGCTAGAACTGTGCGTCGAGCCAGAAGAATTACTGTTTGCCTTGACCATGCTACAAAGCTTTGACCCGGCGGGCGTGGGCGCGCGCAGCCCCGCCGAGTGCCTGGCATTGCAAATCAAGCGGCTCCCCAAAATCCCCTTTGTGACGCGGCGACTGGCGTTATCCATTGTCGAAACCCACCTGACCCTATTTGCCCAGCGCGACTTCAATAAACTCAAAAAAATCCTGTCTTGTGATGATGAAGACCTGCGCGAGGCACAAGTCGTTATTCGCCAATGCAACCCCAAGCCGGGGGCGGACTTTGCATCGAATACATCCGATTATGTCGTACCCGATGTCATTGTCAGAAAGTCAGCTGACGGATGGCAAGTGGTACTCAATCAAGATGTCATGCCGAAACTACGCGTTAACAGCATGTATGCCGAGATCATGAAACAAAACCGTGGTGAAGGCAGCCTGACACCGCAATTGCAAGAAGCACGCTGGCTGGTCAAAAACATGCGCCAGCGTTTCGAGACTATTTTGCGCGTGTCACAAGCCATAGTGGAAAGGCAACGTAATTTTTTCACGCATGGTGCGGTCGCCATGCGCCCTCTTGTTTTGCGCGAAATTGCTGATACACTGGGTCTACACGAGAGTACAATTTCTCGTGTCACCACCCAGAAGTACATGCTGACCCCGCATGGCATGTTTGAGTTGAAATATTTTTTCGGTAGCCATGTCGCGACGGAAACAGGGGGGGAAGCATCTTCCACTGCGATACGCGCACTGATCAAACAATTGATAGGAGCTGAAGACCAGAAAAGTCCACTCTCTGACAGCAAAATTGCAGAGATGCTGGGGGAACAAGGAATGGTAATTGCCCGACGTACTGTTGCCAAGTACCGCGAAGCACTTAAAATTCCAGCCGTTAGTTTACGTAAATCTTTATAGGGAAGTTCTTGAAATTTTGTTTTTAATTGCCATATATGATTTAGCTCAAATTGATTTTTCCAAAATGAGCTTACCGTAGCATAGTAATAGTAAGCAACATCACCATAGGAGCGCCGTATGAATCTCACCATCAGTGGTCATCACCTTGAAGTTACTCCTGCAATTCGCGAACATGTACAAAGCAAGCTAGAACGTATCAGGAGGCACTTTGATCAAGTCATTGATATTACCGTCACCCTGACAATTGACAAGCTCCGAGAAAAGGACAAACGTCACAAAGCAGATATCAATCTGCACATCAGCGGTAAAGATATCCACGTAGAAAGTCTGGCGCAAGATCTGTATGCCGCCATCGACACACTGATAGATAAACTGGATAGACAAGTCATTAAGCACAAAGACAAGATCCAGGAACATCAGCACGACGCGATCAAGCATATACCTGATCCAGCATCGGCATAATTAGCACCCCTTCAGAGGGACTCCAAAATAAGGACGCGAAGTTGGCGTCCTTTTTTGTTGCCGCAGATATACCATCAATCGATGAAATAAATTAAATCACTCATTAAGTTACCGTCGGCAAGCTCAAGCTGATTTAAAATCAAATACAGGGACGTCAATCGCCTGATTTTTTCCATTGCCGTCGAAGCAGCACAATCCCGATTTCCCCATTAAAAAAACCGACAAAACACTATGAGCGCGAGCATCCTCACTTCGATTCAAAACCACATCGGCTTCATCACCATCGACCGCCCCAAGGCACTCAACTCGCTGTCGCTAGAGATGGTGCGCGCCATTACCGCCACCCTGCTGGAATGGCGTAATAACGGCAATGTACGCGCGGTATTTATCCACAGCAGCAGCGAAAAAGCATTTTGTGCCGGTGGTGACATCCGCTTTTTTTATGATGTCGGCAACGCGACACCCACCGGTGACAGCGCGTTGCTGGAAGATTTTTTCACTGAAGAATACGCACTGAATCACCTGATCCATTTCTACCCGAAACCGTACATCGCCCTGATGAATGGCGTGGTCATGGGCGGCGGCATGGGCATCGCCCAGGCAGGGGTGGCATGCCGTTTGCGTATCGTCACTGAGCGGACCAAAATGGCGATGCCAGAAGTGAATATTGGCCTGTTTCCAGACGTCGGCGGCAGTTACTTTCTGGCACGTACACCGGGCAAAATCGGTGCCTATCTGGGCTTAACCGGCGAAATGATCGGCGCTGCCGATGCCTTGTATGCAGGGTTGGCCGATGTGTTTCTGCCGACCGCAGAATTACCTGCATTAATGGCCATGCTGGCAACAACCGAGGAGAGCGATATCCGCGTCGCGATTCGCGATTTTGCCGCCCCATTTACTGCACAGGTGTTGCCGTCCGAGAGTAAATTGGCCACACAGCGTGCCATGATAGAGCGGCATTTTAGCGCTGACAATGTGCTCGCGATTGCCGCTTCGCTAAACCAGGACAGCAATACCTTTGCGCAGCAAACCCTGGCCGCGATAGAAAAGCGTTCGCCCTTGCTGATGTGCGTCACGCTGGAACAATTGCGCCGTGGTGCCGGCATGTCGGTAGCCGACTGCTTGCGCATGGAACGCAGCATGGTGCGTCACTGCTTTAAGCATGGCGAAGTGCTGGAAGGAATCCGCGCCCTGGTGATAGACAAAGACAATGCGCCGCAATGGTCGCCCGCCAGCCTGGCAGAAGTCACTGGCGAGCAGGTTGCCAGCTTCTTTGTCAGCGTGTGGCCGGCGTATGCACATCCTTTACGGGATTTGAGCTAGATCTCGGCCACATGTCAGCCGGCAATATACTCCCCACCAGTATATTTTAGCAGCGCACTAAATACATGCGCAGTGGGCATGAAAATAAAAAAATCCGGGGGAGTATTGCTACTCACCCGGATTTTTTTATTGTCAGGAATCAGCTTTAGTGCGCTGCACCGCCGCCCAGATAAGCGGCTTTGACTGCCGGATCATTCTGCAAGCTGGCGGCCGGGCCGTGTACCGAAATACGCCCGTTCTCTAGCACATAACCATAATCTGCCACCGCCAGAGCCGCTGCGGCAAATTGCTCTACCAGCAGCATGGTCGTGCCCTCTTGTTTCAGACGCAAAATAATACGAAACACTTCATCGACCAAGATCGGTGCCAGCCCCATCGACGGCTCATCAAGCAAGATCACATCGGGATTAAGCATCACCGCCCGTGCCATCGCCAGCATCTGCTGCTCGCCGCCAGACAAAGTCCCGGCAAGCTGGTGCCGGCGCTCGCGCAGACGCGGGAATAATTCCATCGCCTTTTGCAGATCGCTGTCAATATCGCCGCGTGGACGTGAATGGGTAAAGCGTGGAAAGGCACCCAGCAACAGATTATCGGTCACCGACATGGTAGCAAATACCCGCCGCCCTTCGGGCGAATGTGCCAAGCCGGCGCGGGCGATACGATGCGAATCAAGACCAGTGATGTCGTTACCGGCCAGCATTACCGTGCCGTCTTTTGGCTTGAGCATGCCCGATATCGCACGCATGGTAGTGGTCTTGCCAGCCCCATTCGAACCGATCAAGGTCACCACCTTACCCTTGGGTACCTCGAGAGAAATCCCGTGCAACACTTCGACCTTGCCGTACGCCGCGTGCAAATTATTAATTTTCAACATGAGTCATCTCCTTACGCGCTGGCAGCGGTTGCCACTGCTGCCGAAGGTGCCGGTGTCGAGCCAAGCTCATCACTGACACTACCACCCAGATAGGCTTCGATCACTTTCGGATCGGCCTGCACAAAAGCGGGTTTGCCTTCGGAAATTTTCTGGCCAAAATCGAGCACCGTCACCGTATCGCAAATCGACATCACCACATCCATATGATGCTCGATCAGGATGATGGTAATACCATACTCACGGATCTTGCGAATGATCGCGATCAAGTCTTTGATGTCCGGCGCAGTCAGGCCCGCCGCCGGCTCATCGAGTAACAGCAATTGCGGATTTAAGCCAAGCGCACGGCCGATTTCCAGCAAGCGTTGTTTGCCGTATGGCAGGTTGCGTGCCTCTTCGTTGGCCAGATCCGCCAGCCCGACAAAATGCAAGATACTCGCGGCACGGGAGCGTGCCTCGCGCTCTTCCCGCAGATAACGCGGCGTATGCAACATCACATCGAGCACATTACTGTGAAAGGTGTTGTGCAAGCCTACCAGGACGTTTTCGGTGGCAGTCATTTCACCGAACAATTGCACGTTCTGGAAGGTCCGCGCCACGCCGCCAAGCGCAATCGATGAAGGGGTCGTGCCAGAGATTACCTGGCCGCCAAATTCGACGACACCATCGGTGGGTTTGTAGATGCCGGTCAGGACATTCATCATCGTGCTTTTGCCAGAACCATTCGGGCCGATCAAGCCGTGTACGGTGCCTTTGGCAATTTGCAGATCTACCTGATTTAGCGCTTTCAGGCCACCAAACTGCATCAGCAATTGTCGGGCGCTGAGCAAGATGCCGGCCTGTGCGCCGCTGGCTTTGACAATCGCGTTGGCATCGCTCTCGTTGCTGTCGCTGAGTTTCGCCAGCAAGTGTTTCGGTGCTTTCCCCATCAAACTATTGACAAAACCAACGATGCCATCCTGCAAATAATAGACCACAAACAAGGTCATCAGGCCAAAGATAGTCAGGCGCCAGTCGGTGATATTTTCCAGTCGATAGGAAAATACGGCCATCGCCACGGTGGCGACCACAGGAACGATAATTTCACGCACGGTTTTACGCTGTTTTGCCACGGCAAGAGCGCCAACCACTAGCCCAATCACGGCAGCACCTGTCGCGATCTGGCGGAATAATTCGATGTCGGCCAGCAACGACGGCAACATCACGACGATCATCGCCCCCAGCAAAGAACCGCTGCGGGTTTTACGCCCGCCCATGATGACCGCCAGCAAGAACATAATCGTCAGTTCAAAATTATACGTATTGGGCGAAATATACTCTTCAGAATACGCATATAAACTCCCCGCCAGACCCGCCAGTGCGGCGCTGATCACGAACGCATAGACTTTGTAGCGATACACCGATACGCCCATGCAATCAGACGCAATCGGGCTGTCGCGCAGCGCCTGAAAAGCCCGCCCCAAATGGGAACGCACAATACGATGTACCACAATCATCGCCAGCACCATCATCACCGCAACCAGATAAAAATAGCCGACTTCGCCGAGCTTTTGGCCGAACAAAATAGGTTTTCCCAGCTTGATCCCCATCGGGCCTTCGGTCAGAAAAGTCATCTCATTAATCAAAATCTGAATGATGGTGCCGAAGGCTAGCGTCACCATTGCGAGATACGGTCCGGTCACACGTAATGCCGGCAAGGCCAGTAAAGCGCCGAACACAGCAGTGACCGCAATACTCGCTGGCAAAGCGAAGAAAATAGGCAGGCCAAGTTTGAAGTAAAACACGCCGGTAGTGTATGAGCCGACGCCAAACAAACCCGCATGGCCGAGCGATACCTGGCCGGTATACCCGACCACAATATCCAGACCAAACAGCAAAATCGCATAAATCAAAATGGTCTCTGCCAGATGCAGGTAATAAGGATTATGCAAAGCAACCGGCAGCACACCTAGTGCGGCAATTCCCAACACAGAAAGAAGTAAGGTCTTCTTGTTCATCATGATTCTTTACACCTTTTTGATAGCGGCTTTACCGAACAAGCCCGCGGGCTTAACGGCCAATACCAGCAACAGCAAGACTAGCCCTGGCACTTCTTTATAACCGGTAGAAATATAAAAACCTGTCAAAGTCTCAGCCACCCCCAGCAGCAAGCCACCGACAATCGCACCGACACCGGAAGTCAAACCACCAATAATGGCTACCGCAAAAGCTTTCAATCCCAACGCCGACCCCATGGTTGCGCCCGTCAAGGTCAGCGGTGCCACCAGCACCCCGGCAAATGCCGCCGTGGCAGAAGATAAGGCATACGAAAAGGTAATGACCATGCGGGTATTGATCCCCATCAGGCCCGCCGCATCGCGGTCATTGGAAGTCGCTACCACGGCTTTGCCGTAAATAGATTTACGGTTAAACAATTCCACCGCCAGCATCATCGCCAAGGCACCAAACACCACCACCAGTTGCATCGGCTGCACATTTGCCCCCAGCACCTGAAACGGCGTCGCTGACAATGGTGAAGGAAAAGTCAGGTCATCCTTACCCCAGATGTTTTCGGCGACATTTTTAAAAATAATCGCTAGCGCGATGGTCGACATGATCCAACCAAATTCTGATTTAATCTTGATCGCCGGGCGCACACCGATCCACTCCACTACCACCCCTTGCAAGGCACCGAAGGCGATGACAATCGGAATCATTAGCCAATAATTCAGATACGGGCCACCGTGGATAGTGCCGACCAGACTCAGTCCAACCAGGGCACCCAACATCAGTGCCTCACCCTGGCCAAAATTCAATGTACCGGAGGTGGCAAAGGTTAGCTGGTAACCGAAGGCAATGACGGCATAAATCATACCCAGCGCAATGCCGCTAAATACAAGTTGTAATAGGATTTCCATTTTTAATTTACCCAATGGAGAACAAGCTGCCGCGCAGCTAAGAAGTGACTAAACGCGACGACGCGTGAAGACATGCCGGACTGACGAGAGCATTGCAATACTGAAAGAAAGGTCAGACCTACAATCATAGGACCGACCCAATCGGACGACATCTAAAGTAGCTGCTTAAGAAAGCTTATTTAGCCTGAACAATGTGGCCACCTTTTGCCTCACCCATGACTGGCATACCCGCCTTGATGGCTTCGTGATCGTCGTGCGTAAATGGCTTACTGTAGGTAGTCACGACACCTTCCACTTTTTCGTTCAGGTTTTCCAGCGCCTCGCGCACTTTAGTACCGTCGGTGGTACCCGCTTGTTTAAGCGCTGCGGCGAGCAGGTAAATCGAATCGTAACCTTGAGCGGCCGAGACAGGAGAGGGGATGCGATCAACTTTATACGCCTTTTGATAGGCTTCGATAAAGGCTTTGCGTTTAGGCGTACTTGGGTCTTGAATAAAGGTCTGCGGCATCAGTGCGCCATCACCATTTTTACCGGCGTTGTCGAGGAAGTTGCCCATCGACAGCGTCCAGCTGCCAATCATCGGTACTTTCCAGCCCAATTTTTCCATACCGTTGGCGATCTGGGCTAGTTCAGGGCCGATACCATAGGTCAGGACAGCTTGTGCGCCACCCTGCTTGGCTTTCAGCAATTGGGCCGTCATGTCAACGTCTTTGATATTGTATTTCTCAACAGCGACTGGTTTAATGCCTTTGGCACTCAGTGCTTTTTCGAGATCTTCACGACCCAGTTGGCCGTAGTTGGTTGAATCCGCCAGGATCGCTACTTTGGTGTATTTACGCTTAGTCACCGCTTCATCCACGATCATCGCAGACTGAATGGTGTCGTTGGCAGCGTTACGGAAAATGTAATTGTCTTTGTGCTCGGGAGCCAGGAATTGTTTAGTGACAATACTGCCGGTGGCCACATTGTTCATGACCGGGATTTTTGCTTCCTGATAAAAACGCTGGGATGCCAATGACACCCCGGTATTGATGTAACCGACGGTCGCGACTACTTTTTCTTTATTGATCAGCTCTTGTGCTACCTGCACACCACGCTCATTTTTCGCTTCATCATCCCGCTCTACCAACTGCAACTGACGACCCATCACGCCACCCTTGGCATTGATCTCGCCAACGGCTAGTTTGACGCCATCACGCATGGATACGCCCATTGGTGCAGAACCACCGGTAAATGGACCGGATACGCCGATCTTGATCGGGTCAGCGGCAATACCCGCAACAGCCCAGCTCAGTAATGCGCTTGCTACAAGGGATTTCATTTTATATGACATGTCCGTCTCCAGTTTATTTTGGTTGAAATACGCTATAAGAATAGATTTGCGTATTAACACTCAACATAACAGAAACTGCATTTTGCGTTGCAACATAGGGTACTTAAGTAAAACTACGCAGATCAGCATAAAACACGTGCCCCCTAAGCGCAGGCGCACTGAGTGTGCGCCTGATGTAGCAGCCGTTTTGACAAATCAGTAAAAATATTGGCATAAAAAATACAGTCAATTTTCCCAGAAAGAATCTCTTTCATCGAATACTGTAATTTTTTTCATCTATTCAACATTATGCTTGTCAGGGCTGCGGCAAAAATGCCACAGAGCACACTTATCAATCTTATTTCAGCAAACCGAATACCTTACCGATGATTTTACTTCCACTACCTATCGGGTCCTGACGAATGGCTTTTTCTTCTTCAGCAATCATCAGATACAAGCCATCCAAAGCGCGCTGAGTTACATAACCTTCTACCGTCGCCTCCTGTGCAGAAACGGCACCAAATTTTTGCGCCTGCCCCATGACATTATTATATTTGGCAGACAAGCCGGCCTTGTCCGTCACACCTTTGACCAAGGGTAAAAATTTTACGCCCAGCGGTGCCGCTGTTTTTTGTTTAAAGAAGTCGGTCACCGAGGTATCGCCGCCGGTCAGGATATTTTTAGCGTCGGTTACTGACATCGATTTGACCGCATTGATCAGCAAGGGTTTCGCCATCGGCACGGCGGATTCAGCGGCACGATTCATCGATATCACCAGTTCATCGAGTTGCTTACCTTGCCCTGTCATTTTTAAAATAGGAAGCGCTTTTTCTAATACTGAAGGAAGTTGAATTTTGACCTTTTCATTACTAAGAAAACCGTTCTCTGCGCCCAGTTTAGTCACAGCGGCTGAAGATCCCTTTTCCAAAGCGGCTTTTAAACCGGCACTGGCATCTTGATTGCTCAAGTCGCCAAAAGACAAAGCGAACGCAGAGCTAGAGATGGCGACCAATGCGGCAGCCAGCCCTGTACGAACATTAGACGAACCAAGCAGACGATGTAATTGAATAAGTGACATACAAACCTCCAGTGAATAATCCACGAAAATCAGGTACGAAAAAAGTACGGAAATCAGAGACAAAAAGAGTATTGCAGGAAACGCTGATTAGACTTCTTCGATTGAAAACAAACGACGATGCTCTCTGATCGCGTAGCGATCAGTCATGCCGGCAATATAGTCAGCAATTTTACGCGCCTGTAAAAATTGAAATTCAGCTGGCGATTCGGCGTCTAACAGCACATGTTTGATTTGATAATCGGGCGGCAATAATATCGGCTCAGCCATCATTATTTCAAACAATTCACGCACGATGGTTCTGGCCTTGCTGGTCATGCGATTGACCAGATAATGACGATACAAATTTTCACGCAAAAATTGCTTCAGTATTTTTGCCTCGTGATGCATGGCATCAGAAAAAGCGATCATGGGTGCCATACTACGTACGTCGTTGACGGAAGCTGGCGCATGTCCGGCAATACGTTGTTCGGAGGTCTGAATCAGATCGACAATCAAGATGTTGATCATGCGTCGTATCGTTTCCGAAATCGCACGGCGACCGTTGATGCCAGGGTAGACCAGATCAACCTCCCGGCGATGCCGCGCATAAAAATCGAGTTCCATCAACTGAGATTCAAGCAGCAAGCCAGAGCGCAAACCATCGTCTATATCATGATTATTATAGGCGATTTCATCAGCCAGATTGGTGAGTTGCGCTTCCAGCGTAGGCTGGGTTTTATTAATAAATCGTTCACCGACATCCGCTAAATTTTTGGCGTTATTCAGTGAACAATGCTTGAGTATGCCTTCACGGGTTTCAAACGTCAGGTTGAGGCCATCAAAGGCGCCGTAACGCTCTTCCAAGACATCGACGACACGCAGACTCTGCAGATTATGCTCAAAGCCGCCAAAGTCCTTCATGCAGGTATTCAAGGCATCTTGCCCGGCATGACCAAACGGGGTATGACCAAGATCATGCGCTAGCGCAATGGCCTCGACCAAATCTTCATTCAGCCGCAAATTACGCGCTATCGACCGACCTATTTGGGCGACTTCAAGGCTATGAGTCAGGCGAGTGCGAAACAAGTCGCCTTCGTGATTAATGAAAACCTGGGTTTTATACTCAAGGCGCCTGAATGCGGTGCTATGAATAATTCTGTCGCGATCTCGCTGAAATTCCGATCTGGAGCTAGGCGGCGACTCTGCATAGCGTCGGCCACGCGAACTTGTCGACTTTGCTGCGTAAGGGGCGAGTTGCGCATCAGTGAACATAGAAGCAGACTTAAGTTTAAATACAGGCTCGTAAAGTGGCAAGCAAGGTCTCTTTGGGTACCGTAGTGATGAGTGGCATCCCTAAAGGCTTCAGAAGAATGAATTTAATCTTACCACCTTCATTTTTTTTATCAACTTCCATCAACTCCAACCAGCGCTCTTCACCAAGATCAGGAGCTATGGTTGGCAGACCAGTCGCTTCCACCAGTTTTTGTACCCGTACTTTGCTGACGTAATCGATATATCCCATGCGGCAAGACAAATCCGCCGCCATGACCATCCCACAACCAACAGCTTCGCCATGTAGCCACATGCCATAACCTAAGCCAGACTCGATCGCATGGCCAAACGTATGACCAAAATTAAGAATAGCGCGCAAACCACTCTCGCGCTCATCTTGGCGCACCACATCGGCCTTGATTTCACAAGAACGAGTAATGGCATATGCGATAGCCTCAGGATCTTTAGCGCGCAATTTTTCGATATTGGCTTCAATCCAGTCAAAAAATGCGACATCAATAATCGCACCATGCTTAATCACCTCAGCCAAACCTGCCGACAATTCGCGATCTGGCAGAGTATTTAAGGTAGAGGTGTCAGCAATAACCGCCTGAGGTTGGTAAAAAGCGCCGATCATGTTTTTACCGAGAGGGTGATTAATTCCCGTCTTACCACCGACTGAAGAATCAACCTGAGACAACAAGGTGGTCGGAATTTGCACAAAAGGGACACCGCGCATGTAGGAAGCAGCTGCGAATCCAGTCAAATCACCAATCACCCCCCCGCCCAAAGCCAACAAGGTAATGTTACGGTCGCATTTCGCTTCCAGTAAGGCATCAAAAACCAACATGAGGCTAGCCCAGGTTTTCTGTTCTTCGCCATCTGGCAAAATAATACTGGTCACATGCTTGCCGAGCGCACGTAACCGTTCTTCCAGAGCGGTTAAATACAAAGGCGCGACAACATTGTTTGTAATGATCGCAACACGTTGACCGATAATATGTTTGCTCAAAACATCTTGCGACGCTAACAAAGAATGTCCAATTGCAATTGGATAACTGCGATCACCAAGGTCAACCTGAAGTGTTTGCGCTGTGGTTTGTTGATGCATGACTGAAAAATTCTTTGAGGTAAGCGCGCCGGGCATGTGCTGCAGCTGCGTCAATATTGATTGCATGAGAAATTGGACATTTGGCCGACCGGTATCAATCACCAGATGCGCAACCTCCTGATATAAAGGCTCACGTTGCGCTTCCAGCTCTTCCAGTTTCTTGCGTGGATCGGGTGTTCGGAGCAGAGGCCGGTTCCTATCGTAGCGAGTACGCTGCAATATACTACTGATAGCCGCCCGCAAATAAATAACGGTTCCGCGCTCATGAAGGTATTTACGGCTAGCCTCATTGAGAATGGCCCCGCCACCAGTTGCCAGAACGATATTTTCCTGAGCGGTAAGATCGCGGATGACATCCGCCTCACGCTGACGAAAGCTAGCCTCACCCTCGATTTCAAAAATAACAGGAATAGAGACCCCGGTACGGGCCTCTATTTCATGATCGGAATCGACGAATCGCTTATTAAGTTGTTTCGCTAGGGCTCGACCAACCGTGGTTTTGCCCGAGCCCATTAGACCTACTAAAAAAATATTACTGCCTTGCATCTAAAGCCTTAAAAACGCATTGAATCACAAAACAAGCAGTCTATTCTTATCCTATTGATAAACAATATCAATACGAATCGCCCCAGATTTACTGCCTTTTGGCGAAGTCAGTTCGAGGAAAAGATGGCCTTTATCACCTGCAGCGCAACTAGCTTTTGGTGTAATAGTGATTGAATGACCGGTACCTCCCAAGCTCACCGCAGCTTTGGCAGTAACTGTTGCAGGAAAGACTGTTGCAGTTACATTAGTCAAATCCAAAGGAGTAAATGTAGTGCCTGTTGGCATGGAATAACCATTTTGGTCAACAATACTAAAATCAAATGACTGCGGCGCTGGTGGCGTCGTACACAGGAAATTCACAGTGACAGGAAGCCCGACAAACATACCATATGAAGCATTGGCGGTAAATTGCGTACTTTTGGCGAGTACAACAACGCCATTCGATACCGTTGCAAATACAGTCGGCGTGGAAGAAAATGGCGCTTGGCTGCGCCAAATCACAGAGCATGCTCCATTCTTAGTTAAACAACGGGCGGTATCTTTTGTGCCGTCATCACCAACAATGGCACCACTATCAGTAGTAAAAGCAACAGGCATTCCATCGGCAACTACACCACCATTGGCATCTGCAAGAAATGCAGTAATTTTGTTCTCAATACCAGCAATATTAAAAGCTTCAAGATTAAGTTTTTCTGGGTAAATATCAAAATGCGCGTTGTTTACCAATCCAGTAGTCACAGCGATTGTGTCAGACTTAGTATTTATAAGAGTTCCATCTACCGTTGCATTCACGACGACTGTAGTCACGGAATTACCTGAACTAACTGTTACAGTAACTTTACCAGAGGGATCAGTAATTCCATTAGACGCGCCCAAAACGACATCTGTTCCCGGTAACATAGAAAAATTCACTTTGACATTGGCAATACCCAAGTTAGAAGAATCTACAACAGCAAACGTCAACAGAGCGACCTCCGAACGTAAAATACCGCCCGCACCTTTTATAACAATAGATTTATCACTTGGTACAGCCGCTACAAAATTGATTGCAACAGGAGTCGCGTTCGGAGAACTAACATCAAACGTGGCTTTGGCGCTGACACTCGTAGTCCCAACTAAGACAGCGGACGCAGTTAGAGTTCCGGCGCCGGTACCCACTCCAGCCTTCATTCCAATAGTCGCAATACCATCGCTGCCAGTCAACGCAGTACCTGCAGTGGACGACAAAACAGCAATCGCCCCTTCCAACGTGAAGGTAACTATAACTCCAGGCCCAACTGATGCTCCAGAACTATTTGTTATCTTCGCCTTTGCAAGTAATCCGGATGATCCAGAAATGTGACTACTTTCAACCCCGGCCTGGTCAACTAAACTAAGTTGTATTTTTCCGTTCGGACTTTGACTATCAACCGAACCACCAGATACCGAACCGGCAGAACCGGCAGAACCGCCACCACCACCACAAGCAAAAAGACTCACAGTCATTATAACTATTGAGAAAAACCGAAATAATTTTGCCACTTGAGTCCCCATAGACATCTGATTCATATTTGTTCCTACTATATTAATTTAATTTACTAATTGGCAGTCAAGCGGTCAGTTAGTACTTTCGGTGTAATGAATATTAGTAGCTCGGTCTTGTTATTAGTTCGCGCTTTTGTTTTAAATAAGTAACCAAACAATGGAATGTCGCCAAGGAATGGTACTTTTGTTACGTCATCACGCTCTTCTTGAGTGTAGATACCACCGAGTACAACAGTGCCGCCATTTTCAACCAATACCATCGTTTTAACTTGCTTTGTATTGATAACCGGGCCGCCTCTGGTGTCTTCGCCACGACTATCTTTATGAACATCTACTTGCAAAACAATGTTACCGTCAGGCGTAATTTGAGGTGTCACATCAAGACTCAAAGTTGCTTTTCTAAATGAAATGGAAGTCGCGCCACTGCTCGTCGATATCTGATAGGGTATCTCAGTACCTTGCTCAATATGAGCAGGAAGCTGATCCGCAGTAACAATCCTTGGGCTAGAAATAATTTTCCCATTTCCATCGGCTTCTAAAGCTGACAGTTCCAAATTAAGAAACCGATTGGCTGCGGCTGAAAAAAGACTAATTGCCAGACTTCCTGGATTAAGACCGCCAATGCCCTGAGCTGGCAAATTTACAAATTGAGTATTAGGTATGTAGCTTTGGTCAGTGATTTTAGCCTGCCCCGTCTGCTCCCCTACACCTAAATAGTTTCCAGTTAATGCAGCTCGTTGGTTTCCGCTTATCTGATAACCAGTATCCCCGCCACGAAGACCTCGCATGTCAGCAAAGCCCAACTTGGCTCCGAGATTTTTACTAAATTTATCATCCGCCTCTACGATACGCGCCTCAATCAACACCTGCTTTGAGGCAATATCCGTCTTTTGAATTAATTTCCGCACCTCCTCCAACTTGGACGGAATATCAGTCACAAACAACTGGTTTGTGCGAGGCTCTATTACTGCACTTCCGCGTTTGGATAGCATGCGATTAGACGTGGCACTGGCACCATCTACACCGAATACAAGCTTAAAAGCTTCTGCTTTTTGATAGTTTAATTGAAAAGATTCAGTTTTCATTGGCTCGAGTTCGGCAATTTGTGCCTTTTGTTCCAATTCTAGCTTTTCTTTTGTAAGCAACTCGTCCTTAGGCGCGATCCACAAGACCGTTCCATTCTTGCGCATATCCAAGCCCTTGGTCTGCATTAAGACATCCAATGCCTGATCCCAAGGTACATCTTTCAAGCGCAGTGTTGAACTTCCAGTTACCGTGTCACTCGCAATAATATTGAGGCCGCTGAACTCAGCAATAATCTGTAACAATGCCCGTACTTCAATATTCTGGAAGTTAAATGACAAGCGCTCCCCACGATATCCCTGCGTGCCTTGCGTCAGTTTATTAGGATCTTCTTTAATCGGCTTAACTTCAATGACCAACTGAGTATCACTTTGATAAGCACTATGCTCCCAAAGTCCCTTAGGCTCAATGACCATTCGCACGTTCTCACCTTGCTGAGTTGTGGTAACTTTCTGCACGGGAGAGCCAAAATCGGCAACATCTAACTGACGGCGCAAGATATCAGGCAAACCAACTTTAAGGAAGTCAACAATGATTTGCTGCCCTTGCTGACGTACATCCACTGCAACTTGATTGCTCGGCAAATCAACAATTATCCTACCTTCACCAACATTCCCGCGACGAAAATCAATGTCACGCAAATTTTGCTTAACTTGCTTAGGCGTAGCAGAAACAACTGGCAATCCGACCGAATTGACAGCAGTAGCGATACCACCCGACCCATCAATCGTAACAATCACCATATTTCCCTCGACGGTGGTTGCGTAATTGAGGGACTTGTTTAAGTTAAATACTAGCCGAGAACGACCTGTTGCCTCGACCAAATTCACATTGCGCAAGTCGCCCATACCGATCTCGATCGCCGTCTTACCTGTGCCATTTGTTGTATCAGCAAAATCGAGCGCTATACGAGCGGGATTGGATATCGCGAACCCAAGTGGTGATTTCACCGGAGGGGTTTTCAGCCCAATCTTAACAATAATATTAACGCCCTGCTGGTTTGCGGTGATTGACTCAATACTATTTGACTCAGCAGATGCAAGTTGGCTGAACATCAACAAACTAATTAGAAAAAATTTAACGCGCATGGCGCTCCTCTTACTTGTATTTATTAACGCGTTCATTTTTTTGCCTCCAGCAACTCTAACGTAGCCTTGCGCTCTGTCCATTCCCCTGCGGCATCCTGGACAATTTCTTTAACTTCAATTTCGGCGTCGGTAATTTTGGTGATCACACCAAAATTTTGGCCTACATAATTACCCATCTTTGCCTGGTATATTGTTCTATCTACCAGAATCAAAGCTTGACGAACATTGGCCTTTTCAATAACGCCGACCATCTTCAATGTATCAAGAGGAAACGCCTCTAATACCTCCCTCCGCCTCTCCATATCTGGTCGTAAGCCATTATTTGACTCTGCCTTCATGCGAGCAAGAACTACAAGCAATTTAGCTGGATTATATGGATCGATTTGACCTTTTCCCGAGTAAGCTACCGGGACGTATACTTTAGGCTCACTTACTTTTGAAATAATTACGCGCGACTCTTTTTTTACCGTGTCCATCCATTGCTGCAATTCAGCGACACCATTATCACCACATCCGGCCAAGATAAAAAGTGGCAACACAGGAACTAGAATTTTTTGCCAGAATTTAATCATTTCTTTGGACCTTTTTTCAAGGCTGCTTGGGCAGAGATTTCATCAGGGTCAAGATAACGGAAGGTTTTAGCTACAACATCAAGAATAAGATTAGAGTCCTTGCCAGTTGAAATACTCAAATTATTTAACGTAACAATACGCGGCAACTTCGCAATATCACTCGCGAACTCCCCCATATCATGGAAATTTCCAGATAATTTAATATCAATCGGAAGTTCCGCATAATAATCTTTAGCAACAACCTGACCCGGCTTAAATAAATCAAACGTCATACCGCGTCCTAGTCCGGCTTGATTGATATCCGACAACAAAGCATCCATCTCTGACTTGCTTGGTAACTGCTTCTCCATCGTTGCTACATATTGCAATACCAATTTACGCTGCTCTTTTAAGGCATCCAAGCTAATCGCCTGCTGCATTTTTTGTTTGAACGAGTCCTTTAATTTTTGCTCTTCTTGTTGTCCGGCATCTAACTCATCGATTTGCCCGCTCCAATAAAAATACCAGCCCAAAACAACCACAAGTGCTACCGAACCGACAGCAGACAAAATCCTCGGCGCAATCGGCCACAATCCTGGATGCACTCCATTTAGATCGCGAAACTGCGCACTAATGGACTCGCTAAGCTCTTTTAGATTTGCCATTTTTTATTTATTCTTTCATCTCAGTTCATGGCTTTACAGCTACTGCTGAAGCTGCAGAATTACTAGCTGACGAGGCACTTGAAGTGGAAGACTCCACTTCGCGCGGGCGCCTGATACCGACATTCATAGAAAAATCAAATACTTTCTTGGCATCACGTCCCTGACCAATCCCAGTAGATTTAATTTCAATCAGTTCCGGCTTAATCATCCATGCAGATTTATTACCGAGGTTAAATAGAAACTCAGCAACTCTCTGGTTAGATTGCGCGTAACCATTAAGTAAAATACGCTGACCTTCTTGCTTGAGTGTTTTTAAGTACACACCTTCAGGTGTTAATTTCACCAACTCATCAAGCATATACACTGGCTGGTTACGATCACCTTGCAAGTCCTCAACCGCTTGTTGACGCGCCTTCAACCCATCAATCTCTTGCTTCAAACTTGCCACTTCTTTAATTTTTTCGTCCAGCTTCAGATTTTCCGCGTTGATGAAACTATTCCGGTCAGTTTGAGCTGAAAGTTGCCTGGAAAATATAGTACCCATAATAATCACTATGACCACACCGACAATACCAGCAAACAATAACAAAGAATAAAAATCGTTCTTAAGTCGCTTACGTTTTTCTTCACGATGGGGAAGCAGGTTAATTTTAATCATTAGCCAAATCTCCGCATTGCCAAACCGCAAGCTACTAGATAGGAAGGGGCGTCAGTGCGCAATAATTTCTCACTGACATTAGAAGACAAATCCATCCCTTTAAACGGGCTCACAACAGAAGTTGAGAGCTTAGTACGCTCACCAATAATTTCAACTAAACCAGGAATTACTGCACACCCGCCAGCGAGATAAATCTGATCTACCCTTGTAAAGGGCGTAGACGTAAAAAAGAATTGAATTGCACGCGTTACTTCAAGAGCAGAACTTTCGAGAAAAGGTTCCAGTAACTCCATTTCGTAACTATCAGGTAAATCACCTTGCTTTTTCTTAGCTTCAGCTTCTTCAAATGACAATCCATAGTTACGCACAATATCTTGCGTCAATTGGTTACCGCCAAATTGCTGATCGCGCTCATAAATTACCTCGCCGTTGAGCAAAATCGAAATATAAGTGACCTTGGCACCAATTTGAAATAAGGCGTAAATTTGATCCCGTCCAGAATTTGGCTGTTGCTCTATCAATCTACTGATCGAAGCACGCGCGGCATACGACTCAATATCCATTACTTTGGCCTGCAATCCAGATGCCTCAATAACCGCAACACGATCTTCAATCTTCTCTTTTCGAGAGGCCGCAAGTAAGACTTCAACATCCTCTTCAGAATTCGCCGCGGGTCCGATAACGCAAAAATCCAAACTAACTTCATCCATGGCAAAAGGAATGTATTGGTTAGCTTCAGATTCAACTTGTACTTCAAGTGACTGCTCACTCAAATTGGCAGGAAGAATAATTTTCTTAGTAATTACCGCCGACGCGGGCATAGCCAGCGCCACATTTTTCACGCTGGTACCACTCTTTTTAATTACCTTGCGGATTGCCTCAGAAACTTGTTCGATATTCTCGATATTCCCATCAACCACAGCTCCCTTCGGAAGAGGTTCGGAACCACATCTTTCCAGTCTGTATGTATTGTCGCCATTTTTTGAAAGTTCGACAATTTTGACGTCAGAAGTGCTTATATCCAAACCAACCAAGGGCGGATTCTTTTTTCCAAGCAATGATGCCAGATCTAAAGCCAAGGATATCCCCTCAAAAATTATTACTCATCTTATGACTTTCAACAACAAACCAATGCTAGATCGTTTCGTAAGAAATGAACGCATCGGGTGAAATTTTCTTTTAAAAACCGCCATTTAGGAGACACTTATACGAGCTTACATTAAATCGTAGCAATAAGACTCTTGTTATGTAAAGCATTTTCCACAAAGCATTGCATAATTCCGTTGCCAAATGTCCACTTCTGAACGACATGGATGTGGCATTTCTTATGAT
>NZ_JAUSFI010000018.1 GCF_030651495.1 Undibacterium sp. | reverse complement strand
CGCCATCCAGATCGTCAAAGGCGGCATCGCGGTATTGGATCAGGCAGGCCAGCGGCTGCACCTGATGCACGCAAAAAAGGGCCAGTGGCTGCAACGTCCGGCACCAGCCTTGGGTGTACGCGGCGGCAGCGAAGCACTGGCGCTACGCCGCACGTCCGGCGGCGACCAATTGCTGTTTCGCGACGAGCAAAACAAGCAATGGAAAAGTCTGGCCATGCAGCCGGGCGCCAGCACCGACTTGATCACAGCAACCGCACCGAGCGCAGCGGTCACGATCATAGAACCCTCTGCACAGACCGATCCGATGACGCGCCTGGGCGATGCAGCCGACGACCCAGCCATCTGGATTCATCCGTTTGACGCCACCCGTTCGCGCGTACTCGGCACCAACAATAAGCAGGGGTTGCTGGTCTATGATCTGCACGGCAAGCAACAGCAATTGCTGGAAAGCGGGCGCCTGAACAATGTCGATGTGCGCCAGAATGTCCGCTTTAACGACGCCGCAAACGCAGCGAAGCCGGCCCAGCTATTCGATCTGGCGATGGCCACGCAGCGTGACGACAACAGCCTGGTGCTGTACGCCATCTCGACCGAAGGCGAAGTGAGCGAGACAGCGCGCTTCGCTACCGGCATGGACAAAATCTATGGCTTCTGCCTGTATCAGCCACGCAGCGGCGGGCTGGAAGCTTTCGTCAACGACAAAGACGGCACCTATCATCAATACCGCATTGCGCGACGCGATCAGGCATTTAGCAGCACGCTGGTGCGCCAATTCAAGTTGGCCAGCCAGCCCGAAGGTTGCGTCGCCGACGACAAACACGACCGGCTATTTGTCGGTGAAGAAAAACGCGGTGTATGGGCCACCTCCGCCAAGGCCGATCAGCCTGCCGAGCTTCAGCTCATCCTGCCGGTGGGCGCGCAACTCACGGCCGACACCGAGGGAATGGCGATTTATTTTGGCCGGGAAGCCGATTACCTGATCGTCTCCAGCCAGGGCGATCACAGCTACGTCGTGATGGATGCGCAAGCGCCATATCGCTACCGCGGCAAGTTTCGCATCGGTTACAACATGGCGGCCGGCATCGATGGCACCTCAGAGACAGACGGCCTTGACGTGACCTCCGCCACGCTGGGCAGTCTGTACCAGAAAGGCATGCTAGTGGTGCAAGACGGTTACAAACGGCTGCCTGATGGGGCGCAAAATTTCAAATATGTCGCATGGAAAGCCATCGAAAGCGCCTTGCAATTGCGCTGACCTCCCACCCTGCTGCCAGGCATGCTGCGCATCCGAGCGGCATGCCCGGCCAGTCAGTCAGCACGCCCCCCCAGTATCTGGTCAACCGCATCGTGCCGCAAAGATTGCGCGTGGCCGAGCTGGACCGCGCCAGCATCGGTTATGTCGCCAAATTCGCAATCATGCGCAACGGCAAAGAACGCCGCGAAAAAAGTACCGTTGATGCGTCAAACAAATGATTGCGGCAACTCTTCAGCTCTTTTCAGCTCTATGTGAAAAAGCCGGTTTTCAGCGTAATTTTCGACCAAAAAAAACAGCGCGATTTCAAAAAAATCATCTATTTCGCCGAGTAAATTGTGGTTAAAAAAATGCTCCAAAATCATGTTCATCATAGGATGACTGAATAGTTGCTGTTTGCGTGCTGGCGCGAGTGCCAGTTTACAATGCCCGCCACATGCCGCAAGCTCATTTAGCCAACGCAGTGAGCAAATCAGTCGGCAAAATACCAGAACCCCGCATTCACCCAGCGCGTCAATGCGCTGATAAAGGCCGGCTGTTGCAGGCCGGCCTGTAGCGCGCTAGCGCTGAGGGATTCCTGATCGCACAGCGCTAGCACGGCTTCCACGCAGCCGGCACCGAATTGATAGCGCTCGCCGTCGATATAACAGACGCCTTGCGCCACGGTCTGGTCGACGTAAAAACAGCGCAAGCCGCCGATCCGTGTCAAAGGCTGCTGTATCAGGGCGTCGACCAGTTCATCCTCCGCATACGGTTCTTCCAGCACTTGCAGATCGAGCTGGCACTTGGTCCTGGACAGAAAGCTGCCGGCAAAATCGGCGATCACCTCATCTTGATCCAGCACGGCCTGCAACTGTGCCTTTATCATGGCAAAATCGCTGCCGTTGATCTGGCCATGATGCCGGTGTAGCGGCCGCTGCGGGTCGCTGATCAGGGCATTGCCCAGCTCATTATCGATCAGATAATCGGCCAGGCCGCTGAGCATATCGCGCGCCGACTTGCTTCTGAAGCCGACCGAAAAGCTCATCGACTCTTCCAGCGAGATGCCGTCATGCGGAAAGCCGGGCGGAATATACAAGATATCGCCGGGCAGTAATTCGACATCGATGATAGGCTCGAACGGATCGGTATGGAGCAGCGCGGCATGGGCGGCAAATTGCCGATGCTCACCCTGGTCACCGACGCGCCAGCGACGCCGCCCCGAACCCTGACAAATAAACACGTCGTACAGGTCGATATGCGGACCGACGCCACCGCCCGGGGTGGAGTAGCTGATCATCACATCGTCCAGTCGCCACTTCGGGATAAACGAAAACGGCTCCACCAATTGCGCCACCGACGGCGACCAGTGGTTCACCGCCTGCACGATCAGGGTCCAGTCTTGTTCGCCCAGATGCTCGTAAGATTCAAACGGACCGACCTCGGCTTGCCATTGCTGATCCTTTTTGTATACCAGACGCGACTCTACCGCCTCTTCGCAGGCCAGGCCCGCCAGTTCATCGGGGCTGATCAGGTCAGCAAAATGGTGGAATCCCTGACGGATCACGACCGGCTTTTGCTGCCAGTAATGGGCCAGAAAATGTTCCAGAGAAAATTCAGAAAAATGGAGTGTTAACATAGGTCGCAAGTCAAACAATAAGAACCAGGTTCATTGATAAGAATAGCAATGAACCTGGTATCGGGGGCAAATCGGGGTAAAAAAATCAGGCTCTTTTGCGCAGCGACACCTGCGCTCTATCCGCCATCTGCGGCGGGGAGATTCGTTTGACTGAAGGTGAAAATGGACGCACTACGCCCGTCGTCAGCAGAGTGTCCGGCATATTGGCCGGCCGTCCGATCAGCAACTCGTCGAGCTTAAATACGCTGACCACCTGTGCCAGATGGCTGGCCTGATCTTGCAGTGATTGCGAGGCGGCTGCGGCTTGCTCGACCAGGGCGGAATTTTGCTGCGTGACGTCATCCATCTGGGCGATGGCCTGATTGACTTCGATGATGCCCTGACTTTGCTCATGGCTGGCCGTGGTGATCTGGCCCATGATGTCAGCCACCCGTTTGATGCTGGCGACGATTTCTTCCATCGTGACACCGGCCTGGCTCACCAGTTTGCTGCCGGCATCGACCTTATCGACCGAATTGCCAATCAGGTTTTTGATTTCTTTAGCGGCGGCCGCACTACGCTGTGCCAGATTACGCACTTCGGTTGCCACCACCGCAAAACCGCGCCCTTGCTCGCCAGCGCGTGCCGCTTCGACTGCCGCATTCAGTGCCAGGATATTGGTCTGAAACGCGATGCCATCGATGACGCCGATGATGTCGGAAATCTTGCCCGACGAGGCATTGATATCGCGCATGGTATCGACCACCTGCATCACTACCGCACCGCCTTTCAGCGCGACGGCCGAGGCGGTGACCGCCAGCTGGTTAGCCGAACGCGCATTGTCGGCATTTTGCCTGACGGTAGCGGTCAATTGCTCCATCGAGGCGGCGGTTTCTTGCAAAGAGCCGGCTTGCGCTTCCGTGCGCGCCGACAAATCGAGGTTGCCGGCGGCAATCTGGCCAGAGGCGGTAGCGATGGTGTCGGTACCGGCGCGCACATTGCCGACGATCGCGGCCAGATGGTCACGCATCGCCCGCATGGCGAACAGCAAGCTGGATTGATCGCCTGCCTTCAGATGAATCTCTGCAGAGAGATCGCCGCCAGCGATTTTACCGACGATGGCGGCGGCATACTCAGGCTCGCCACCGAGCTGTTTCAACAATCCCCGTGTAATCATGGTACCGATCAACGCTGCCAGCAGCGCCAGCAGCAGCACACTTGCGCTTAACATGGTGGCGGTATTGGTCAGCCGTGCGACACGTTCGTTCAGCATGTTTTCCAGCTCAGTGAACGCGGCTTCGTTCATGACAAACTGGGCATCAATCGCACCGGTGAATTGATTGACATAATCGGAAGAAGAAAATTCCAGTTGTTCTGCTTTAACAATTTCTGCCTGAACCAGCCCGATCGCCTTATTGGCGGTATCCAATGCGGCTTGCCCCGGCTCAGACAACCTGGCTTTCAAGGCCGGATTGTTTGCCGCCGCACTGGCCAGCGCATCGTTCAAACCCTGATAGCGATCATTCGCCTTATCGATCAGGGCGATGATGGTCATGCGGTCTTCTACCGTGGCAGCTTTAGCCGCCAGCAAGCCCGCCCCTTTGGCACGCAGGCGGCCGAACATCTCGGCCAGCATAGGCGACTGCACCAGGGCGGCATCGATCAGGTAGTAGCTCTCGGCTTCGGGATCAAAACTCAGGCCGTAATGCTCCATCAATACGGCTTTCATCTTAAACAACTGGCCGATCAATGCAGTGTGCGCGGTAAAACTGTCCGCAACTGAAATCGATTTTTGCGCGACATTCGCTTCCAGGCTAGCCCAATCGTTTTGGGTTTGCTGCCAGACGCCATTTATCTTATTGTCCTTGAGATTTTTTTTCAGGTAGGTATCGAGTGCCGCAAACGCCTGGCTCACCTCGGCCTTTTTAGCGGCGCGTTTCGGCAGTGCTTGCTCGTTGCCGGCCAGCGCCAGCGCAGAAAGTCCACGATGCTGTTGTGCCAATTGCAAAGACTTCAGCACCAGCCGCACTGGCGCGATGGCCTGTGTTTCCTGCTTGGCAGCATGAAGAACTTTGCCCGATTCATGGACATACAAGACGAAGGGTACCGACACCAAGATGACGCCAAACAAGCCGAGAATGGCAAATTTCTGCCACAACAGGAGTCGGTTTAATAGTGTGTTCATTGCTTATTACTCTTTAAAATTGATCGAAAAACCTAGTCTGCGTCTCATCGCGTGGTCTCATTGCCTGCTTTTCATCATGTGATTTGTATTTTCACAGGATGACTATACGCTGCATCACTTGATTCAAAATTGCTTAACATCAAGCTTTTTCCAAGTGAAAATGCAGATGCCTGCAAGCCGTGGGGCAAGTTGTTTATACGATAAAAATCTCACCACTACATTCATTACCATTCGTGTAATGAATGCCGCCAGGAGTGCCGACTGATCTTGAAAATCGACCAACTACCCCGACCTAGGTTGGTATCATCCACCCATAGGAAGTACGCCATGTCACCGCAAGAAAATCAGTTATTACAAAATTTTTTGCAGCAACTTATTGAAGTCAAGAACATCAGTAAAGACCCGGAAGTGGCCACCTTGATTGCCAAGGCCAGCGCGCAACAAGCCGATGCGGTGTATTTATTAGTGCAACGCGCCCTGTTGCAAGATCAGGCGATGCAAGCGGCGCAGCAACAAATTGCACAACTGCAAGAAGAATTATCCAAGAGCAAGACAGCATCCCCCTCCAGCTTTTTTGGCAACAGTGGTGCCTGGGGCAATAGTTCTGTCTCCAATCCAGCCCCTGCCTTCAGCAACCAGCCCGTCAATATGAACAACCCGGTCAGTCCAGTCAGTCCGGCCAGCGCGTCTTTTTTTGGCGGCAACGCCGGAAACATGCTGGGCACAATGGCAGCGACTGCAGCAGGCGTTGCGGCAGGGGCATTTCTGTTTCAAGGCTTGGGGAATATGATGGGCGGCAGCCATCATTCACCAGTCGCTGCGGCATCAGCGGCGCCCCAGGCGCAGGAGACCGGTTTGATTGAGAATTCATTTGCCGACGATAGCAGCCCACTGGCAGATGCGGGCAACACGGATGAATCAGACGACTTGTTTCTATAGATAAACTTTTTGCAAAGCAGCAAGCCTGATGCAGGCTTATGCCGTGCAACATCATTTTTTTATACCCCCGTGACATCCGAATAGCACTCTGCTGCGTTAAGTAAGGTAAGTCGCTGAGCGGATTTTTGACTACGCTCGCGGCTTCCTTTTCGGAAAGAAATCACATGTCCACATTCCATCGAGCCTCATCCTTACCACGCCTCATTGCCACGCTGTCGGCGGTGCTATTGGCGGCATTGCTGAGCACTACCCAAGCGAGCGCACAAGCCGATCCGCCTGGCCGCGTTGCGCGTCTTAGTTATGCCAACGGCAATCTTAGCTTTGCCCCCGCTGGCAGCGGACAATGGGTGGCGGCGGATCTCAATCGCCCGCTGACCACGGGTGACCGCTTATCGGTGCCAGCCGCTGCGCGGGCGGAATTACATATCGGCGCGGCCGTTGTCCGCTTGAACGACAACACCGGCCTAAGCTTTCTGACGCTATCGGATGAGACGGTGCAGCTGAAACTGATGCGCGGGACGATGCTGGTCCGGCTGCGCAGCCTGGCAGGAAAAGAAGTATTCGAGATTGACACCCCGAATCTGGCGTTTTCACTGCAAGAGCCAGGTGAATACCGGATTGATGTCAATGACGACAACACCAGCAGCGTCACGGTAAGACGCGGCACCGGCATTGCGTATGGTGACCGCGACAGTGTGACCATCAGAGAAGCGGAACAAGCGCGTTTTGCCGACACCAACCTGACCGAATTATCCATCGGCCGCATGCCTGCATATGACAGTTTCGATCGATGGGCCAATGACCGTGACCGTGCCGAAGACCGCTCGGTGTCGGCACAATATGTGTCAAGAGAAGTCATTGGTTATCAGCAACTGGATGAATACGGCACGTGGGAAACCGATGCTGAATATGGTGCGATCTGGCTACCGCGCCAGACTGAAATCGGCTGGACGCCGTATCGCAATGGCAGCTGGTTATGGGTTGCGCCATGGGGCTGGACCTGGATAGACCGCGCACCATGGGGTTTTGCACCTTACCATTATGGCCGCTGGGCGCATATAGGCCCACGTTGGGCATGGGTGCCCGGACCGCACTTACATCACGACAAGCCAATCTATGCGCCGGCGCTGGTGGCCTTCATCGGTGGTGGCGAACACGGTTACAACGTCAGCTTAAACAATCATGCGGGGCATATAGCCGGGCGTGCGCACGCCCCTGCGGTAGCCTGGTTTCCGTTAGGCCCGGGCGAGGCATATCACCCAGGCTATGCGGCTAGCCCCACCTATCTGAACAGATTGAACCGCGACCAGAGCATGACTAACGAGCAGCATCAGCGCCCCGCCTACGTGAATCAACACATCAGGAACGCGGTGACGGCGGTGCCGGCGGCCAACTTTGCCAACGGACACTTCGTCGGTACCATCGCCACGCCGCTGAATCCACAACAAATACGCAACGCCCAGATAGGCACAGCCGCACCAGCCCTGGCACCTTCCAGAGAAAGCCTATACGGTGCAGCGAAGCGCGTCGCCACGCCAGAAAACAGCCAGCTCATGCAGCGCCCCGTGGTCACTACCATCAGACCGGCAGAGCTACCGGCTAGGCAACATGGCGCAACCGAAGAAAAATTCATTCCGTCCCAGGGGGGCAGACCGAATCGCGTTGATAACAATGCTGAACGCTATCCAGCGGAGACAAGAGCGCGCGCGGGAGTATCGACGCCAGCAATGCCGGCAATATCAACACCACCGACACCACCGGCAACACCCAGCGTTTTGCTGCATAACGCCATTCGTCCAGAGAATCCGGCAAGAAATCTGCGCTCAGAAGGTGGCAAAGTACCCGAACTACCCGCTGCCAGCGACAACCGCAGCCGTTACCCGCTAAGATCTTCTCTGCCAGAAAATGCGGAACCGGCGCGCAGGCAAGCGCCACCGGCACGGCACGAAATGGAGCCGAACCAACCACAGTTCGAGCGCCCACGCAGCTTGCCGGCAAACCCGGCAAGAATAGAAGAGCGAAGAGATATGCCGGCTAGCCATGGCTTGAATAACATGCAACAAGAAAACGCCACCTCACCGGTGCATTCAAGAGGCGCGGAGAGAAGCGCGGAACGCCCCAGCGTCGCCCCGCGTGAAATGCCCCGCAGCATAGCGCCGGCAGTATCGGCAACCCCGCAAGCGCCACGTGCCGAGCGACAGCCAAACATCGAGTTACGCAGAGAAGTCCCGCCCAATCCAGCCAAGCCTGAGAATGAAAAGGAACATAAAGAAAAAACCGAGCTGCGCAATAATGCCCGCACCCGACCTGAGTAATGTACCTCGCAGGTGATAATCACAGTCCAGGAATCAGGCAAAAACGGCATAGGCCGGCAACCCAATGCCCATGCGGCTGTCAGGCACGATAGGCTGCCAACCCGCATGGATAGTGCGCACGGGGCTTGCCTGCCGGTCAAGTTTGACGAACTGGGTATCTATTGAGCCAGCTTGTCGTCGTCAGCGCAGTGTGGGCCGGGTGCCACCAGTGGCAACAGTATTTCAAAGCATGCCCCCTGCCCCGGCTGAGTCTGCAATGTCAGATGGCCGCCCAAGGTATCCATCACCAGCTTACGCACCAGATGCAAACCCAGGCCGGTCCCCCCAGTGTTTAAGCGTGTAGTGAAAAAGGGCTGGAAGGCCTGCGCCGCCACTTCTGCGCTCATACCCTGACCGTCGTCACTCACGCTCAATTTTACGCAAGTGCTGTCTGGCATAATTTTGGCGGCGATGCTGACCGTCAGTGCAGTGCCGGCACCTAGGCCATGCAGCACGGCATTCGTGATCAGATTGGTAATGACTTGCTCCAGTGGCCCCGGATAAGAATCGAGCTCGATGTCGGCGGGGATATCGGTACTGATGCTGACCGGATGATGCTTATAGCTGGGGGCAATGGTGCGCAGCGTCTCGGCAACCAGATCGGCCAGCTTGAATGCGCGCCGGCGTAAGCTAGCCTGATCCGCAGTCACTTGTTTGAAATCGGCCACCAGTTCGCTGGCGCGTTGCATATTGCGCGTAAGCAGGTCGCAGGCCTGCGTCGCTTCTTCGACAAAGGCGACTAGCTGCGCCTTGCGCAAGGTATTGCCGGTCATTGCTTCGTTCAACTTATCGACTTTTTCTTTCATGGTGCTGGCCACCATCATCGCATTTCCCATTGGGGTGCTGAGTTCATGCGCCACACCAGCGATCAGCGAGCCGAGTGCTGCCAGCGGTTCGCTGCGTTCGATCTGATGCAAGGCCTGATGCAAGTTCGAATTGGCATACGACAAATCCGTGGTGCGCACTTCAACCCGGTTTTCTAATTGACTGTTCAAATCCTGTAGGGCGCGGGCAGCGCGCCGCGTGGCATAGGTGGCTACGCTGCCGATGGCGAATATACCAGCCAGCACGACCAAGCCGACCTGCCAGATGCCGCGATCCATATTGCTCTCCATCTGATCGACCGGCACGGTAATTTCGATCACTCCGCGCACATCGCCGACTTTCCAGTCGCGCCGTGGTGAATCCAGGCGCGCATTATGGCAAGCCACACAAGCGGCCTGCATACGGTCGGCCACCGCCAGCCGAACCAAGCGCTGGCCATCGCGGCTTTCAATCATAAATTGATCCTGACCTGGGCTAACCCTGAGCGCAGCCAGAGACTGTTTCTCAAAATTATCGTAGGTTTCGCTCGCAGCGCGATTTGGAAACGGATAGTCGCTATAAAGCCGGATCGACATACCGGGATAGTCGTGCTCTATGCTTTTGCCCAAGGCCTTGACCAGCGTGGCCGGTAAAGGCAGGGTATTTTTTGCGTGATCAAAATCAAAATCCACACGCATACCGGCTAAAGCGGCGCGTGAAGCAATCTCGCCGGTATAAAACTGCCGCAGATTGACGACCTGGCTGGCGACCACCTTTGCGGTTGCAACGCCTGCCGTCTCAACGACATGCCCGCGCACATGTACCAGTATCGCCAACACCACCAAAAGCATGGCAATGCTTGCCAACACCAGCGGCAACAGCATCTTGCGGGTAACTGTATCGAGTCTAATTCGTGGCATAAGGATCACGACCGTAAGAATTTGAAAAGCATGCCAGCAAGTAATTTGTATTGCACAGGCAATTAAATATAGCAGATTTGCGCCACAAAACCGCAACAAGTCTCAGGTCCGGTAGCAAAAACAGGGAGATTTCAAAACAGCACAGTTGGCATGCCCGACAAAGCAAGCTCTCATAACGCAAGGATGATTTGATTATCCCGGGCGCAAGCCTGATAATCTGCGCTGAACCCCATTTAGCGCTAGCAATAATGAAAAAAAACCTGACACCAAAGATAGACCTGCTCACCCTGGACAAACAATTTTGTTTTTCTTTGTACTCAGCCTCACTGGCGATGACCAAGACCTACAAGCCTTTGCTGGAGAAGATAGGCCTGACTTATCCGCAATATCTGGTGATGCTGGTGCTATGGCAGCAAGATGATGTGCTGGTCAAAGACATCGGTGAACTGCTGTTTCTCGATTCCGGCACGCTCACGCCCCTGCTCAAACGGATGGAAGCGGCAGAACTGATACAACGCACCCGTGATGCCCAAGATGAGCGCCAGGTACGCATTACCCTGACCGGCAAAGGCAGGCAACTCAAGCAAGCAGCCAAAAATATCCCCACCGATGTCATGTGTGCCAGCGGTCAAAGTGCCGAGGTGCTGATGCAAATGCGCGCCCAATTGACGCAAATCCGCGACGATCTGAGTAAAAATAACTAAAACAAAAAATCCGATACCGCGCTGGCTTCTTTAACCGGTGTTGAAAAATTAAACAAGAATTGAACAAGCACGCAGCCAATTAAATATCAAGTAAATAACATATTCAAGATAACGGCATGCGCATCGCCTGAGAGCGGTAACCAAGCAAGATTGAGAATATTTTCAAATTAGATTGCGCACAATTTAATTGTGCGATATTATATTTCTACCGGCACTGCATTACGCCGCCATTAATTTATTGATTCAATCAATCAAACACCGATCAGAAATCGATCCAACCAGGACATATCATGCAAGTACTTTACACAGCAAACGCAACAGCAACGGGCGGCCGCGATGGTCGTGCAACTTCTTCTGATCAACATCTCGATGTGAAATTGACGACGCCTAAAGAACTCGGTGGCGCAGGTGGTGACGGCACCAATCCAGAGCAAATGTTCGCCGCCGGTTATTCGGCCTGCTTTATCGGTGCAATGAAATTTGTCGCGGCGGCAATGAAAGTGGCCTTGCCAGCCGACACCACGGTCAATGGCTTGGTTGGTATCGGTCCAAATGGTAACGGTGGTTTTGGCTTGGAAGTGGCATTAAACGTGACCATCCCGGGTATGGAGCGCGTAACGGCAGAAGCGTTGGTGCATAAGGCGCATGAAGTTTGCCCTTACTCGAATGCTACGCGCGGCAATATCGACGTAAAAGTGAACGTAATGTAATATTTTAGCGAAAAGCTAGGGCGGCAGAAAATTCTGAACTGCAGGGGGTAAAAAAAATAGATCCGGCGAATCATATCGCCCGGATCTATTTTTTTCAGCAACGAAAGTTAATCGTCGTTTTAATTATCCCGGTTGCCTCTGCCATGACCATTTCCGTGGCCATTGCCGCGGTCATTACCTCTGTCATTGCCATGATCATTGCCTCGGTCATTATCGCGATCATGTCCATGATCTCCGCCACGTCCCTGATCGCCTCTACGCTCATCACGGCCATAATCGTGACCACGATACTGGACATCGCGGTAACGTGGCACCACCACATCGTTATACCAGCGCTCTTGCACAAAGTAGACTTGTCGATCACAGGCATTGTATTTACGGCAGTTTTTATCCCAATGCTTGACATGGCCTGGCGGCACCACCAGATATAACGGTTCTTGCTCCACTCTGACGCGCTGAATTATTCTTGGCTGACTGTAAATCAGTTGCGGCCGCTGAAAATCACCCAAGTCCAGGCGACCATAAAATCCTGGCTGTCCTATTTGCACAGATACACCAACATCTGCCGCTTGAACACCTGCGGAAATAAGCAGCGCCAATAACAAACCTGCCTTAGTAAAGTACTTATTCATTTTCTTCCTTTTATTCAAAATACGATAAGCATCTATGCATGCAACATAACAGAAACGTTTCAAACTAGCTTTCCGATGACATGAAGAAAGATAAAGTCGATTAAACGTTAACTCAAAATCTCCGTTTCTGAGGCAATGCGCTGGTCACAGGGTAACAAATACATCCACTAAGCGCCAAGCATTTGACTGATCAGGACAAGAAAATTTACGCAAGGCAAGGATAAACAATTGATTTTTAAAAGAAAAATAATTTTTTTCACAACTCGTTCTTGAAAAAGCCACTGCTCGCCCCTATAATTAGCACTCAACATGAGAGAGTGCTAATAGACTTTCTGTTAAATCAGATATTCCATGTGAAGCTATCAATGTAACAACATTATGCGTTGATAAGACACATTTAATTTGTATCACCACCATTACTCATCGTAATTTTAAAGGAGTTAGTATGAATCTTCGTCCCCTGTATGATCGCATCATCGTTAAACGTCTGGATCAAGAAACAAAAACAGCATCCGGTATCGTGTTGCCTGACGCAGCAGCTGAAAAGCCAGATCAAGGTGAAGTGTTGGCGGTTGGTCAAGGCAAAATGCTGGAAGACGGCAAAGTACGTCCATTAGAAGTTAAAGTCGGTGACCGCGTATTGTTCGGTAAATATTCTGGTCAAGCTGTCAAAGTTGACGGCAACGAAGTTCTGGTCATGCGCGAAGAAGACGTTTTCGCCATCGTTCAGAAGTAATCGACACCCACCTCAAGAATTCGGAGAATTAATATGGCAGCTAAGCAAGTAATATTCGGCGATGACGCACGCGCTAAGATCGTTAACGGTGTTAACGTTTTGGCCAACGCAGTTAAAGTAACTTTAGGCCCTAAAGGCCGCAACGTCGTTCTGGAGCGTTCATACGGCGCGCCTACAGTGACTAAAGATGGTGTTTCAGTCGCTAAAGAAATCGAACTCAAAGACCGCCTCGAAAACATGGGTGCGCAGCTCGTGAAAGAAGTCGCTTCCCGCACTTCTGACAATGCTGGTGACGGTACTACTACCGCTACTGTATTGGCGCAAGCGATTGTTCGCGAAGGCTTCAAATACGTTGCCGCTGGTTTCAACCCAACAGATCTGAAACGCGGTATCGACAAGGCTGTTGTTGCGCTGGTTGCTGAAGTTAAAAACCTGGCACGCCCAACGACTACTAACAAAGAAATCGCTCAAGTTGGTTCGATTTCTGCAAACTCTGACCAAAACATTGGCGACATCATCGCTAAAGCCATGGACAAAGTCGGCAAAGAAGGCGTGATCACAGTTGAAGACGGTAAGTCTTTGGATAACGAATTGGATATCGTCGAAGGTATGCAATTTGACCGTGGTTACCTGTCACCATACTTCATCAACAACCCAGAAAAACAAGCCGTGATTTTGGATAACCCATTTGTCTTGTTGTACGACAAAAAAGTATCCAACATCCGTGACCTGCTTCCGGTATTGGAACAAGTCGCCAAGTCTGGCCGTCCATTGCTGATCATCGCTGAAGACGTCGATGGCGAAGCATTGGCAACTCTGGTTGTCAACAATATCCGTGGCATCCTGAAAACAGCTGCTGTCAAAGCGCCTGGTTTTGGTGACCGTCGTAAAGCAATGTTGGAAGACATCGCTATTTTGACCGGCGGCCAGGTTATTGCTGAAGAAGTCGGTCTGACTTTGGAAAAAGCGACTTTGGAACAATTGGGTCAAGCCAAGCGTATCGAAATCAGCAAAGAAAACACCATCATCATCGATGGCGCAGGTCCAGCGATTGGTATCGAAGGCCGCGTAAAACAAATCCGCGCTCAGATAGACGAAGCAAGCTCTGACTACGACCGCGAAAAATTGCAAGAACGCGTAGCCAAGTTGGCAGGCGGCGTTGCAGTCATCAAAGTCGGTGCAGCAACTGAAGTCGAAATGAAAGAAAAGAAAGCCCGCGTTGAAGATGCATTGCACGCTACTCGTGCAGCGGTTGAAGAAGGCGTTGTTCCTGGCGGTGGCGTTGCACTGCTGCGCGCACGCGCTGCTGCTGGCGTGATCAAAGGCGACAATCCTGATCAAGATGCCGGTATCAAACTCGTATTGAAAGCAATCGAAGCGCCATTGCGCGAGATCGTTGCCAATGCCGGTGGCGAACCAAGCGTTGTCATCAATGCAGTTGTGAACGGCACTGGCAACTACGGTTTCAATGCAGCTAACGACACTTACGGCGACATGATTGAAATGGGTATTCTTGATCCAGCTAAAGTAACACGCTCTGCATTGCAAAATGCAGCATCTGTTGCTGGCCTGATTTTGACTACTGATGCTCTGGTTGCTGAATTGCCAGAAGACAAAGCTGCCGGCGGTATGGGCGGTGGCGACATGGGTGGTATGGGCGGCATGGGTGGTATGGGCGGCATGATGTAATTTGCCCCCGGCAAAGCAGTACAAAAAAGCCCCGCAACGCAAGTTGCGGGGCTTTTTATTTAGTACCGATGGCGATCTCTATGGCACCTTATCCGGCACGTCCGTCATCTTGCGGTAATTTTCTTCCGGGGTGCGCTATACAAACCTGGCACACCAAAGACGCCTGCATTTTGCTCACGTGCTCGACTGTTAAACAAAAAACACGCAAAAGATCAAAAAAACTGTGCACTTTTGTCGCTTATTTGCCGATTACTTATCGCTGATATCGATAAAAAGATGCCACAATGCATCTTGAGTTAAGAGTCGAACAACTCTTTGGTCAATCGCTGCATTTAACATTGCAAAACTCAACAACAGCGTCTGAGCCATCTATTTTTTAACAAAAATTGTTCAGGCGCTGAATTAAAGACTTTGGCTGTTAGATGCAAGTAAATTTAAAAATATCGTTACAGCAACATACTAAGTAACAAAATAAGTAACAAAAATATAAGGAGACAATATGTTTATAAAAAAAATAGTGGCCGCCCTGTTCGCCTGTTCTATCGTTACCGTGGCTATCGCTGAAGAGGTCAAAATTGGTTCTGTCACCAGCCTCACCGGCGGGAATTCATCCACATCGACCGAAGGTATCCGCATTTTCAAAGGTTACGTTGACATGATCAATGCCAAAGGCGGGATCAATGGCAACATGCTAAAAAGCGTGGTCAAAGATGATGAATCCGATCCACGAAAAACGCCTGCATTAGTCGATGAAGCCATCAACAAAGACAATGTCATCGCCCTGGTCAATGGAGTCGGAACCGTCAACACCATGGCGATCATGAAAACCGGCATACTCAACAAGCATGATGTGCCGCTGGTGGGTGTATTTAGCGGCTCCGATGCGATTCGCGGCCCCGGCTCGGAACAGATATTTCATACCCGTGCCAATTACGCCAGCGAAGTCATGAAAATTGCCCGGCTGGCATCGACAATTGGTCTCAAGCGGGTAGCGGTGTTGTATCAAGATGACGGCTTTGGTGCCAGTATCAATCAAAGCATTGCCAAGGCAGCCGAAGAGTTCAAGTTTGAAGTGATCAACAAGACATCGTACAAATCCGGCGATACCGATTTCACCCAGCAAGCAAAGCAGATTATCGATTCAAAACCGCAGGCAATTTTCTTGATGGGTGTGCCCGATGCAGTCACCAGATTCATGAAGGTTTATGATGCCCCCGCAGGTGCATCGCAAATCTATGCGCTCTCGTTTATTCAGGTGAAGGATCTGGTCACTGCCGTCGGAGAAAAACGTGTACGGGGTATGGGGATCAGCCAAGTGGTGCCAAATCCGAATACAGCGAGCATTCCATTAGCCAAAGACTTTCTGAAGTTTTTGAAAACACCGTACGCGGCTGGCGTGCAATCGAATCATATTAATTTTGAAGTGTATTTGAATGTCCGTCTGTTAGTCGATGCCGTCCGCATGGCAGGCGCCAACCCGACCCCGAAAAAAATAACGAAAGCATTGATCTCCATGAACGGTTATCAGCTGGCAGGTTTGCCGATTAATTTCAGCGAAACCAACCGACGTGGCTCGAGTTACCTGGATATCGGCGTCATTGGCGTCAACGGAAGACTGACAAATTAACATCAACAAGATGGCACGGACATCACGCAATACCGACGCCACTTGCTGATCTACTCCGAATCACAAAAAGTGGTTTCGGACAGGCTTTCAGAACACGCCGTCTAGCGTCAACTTTAATTGGCATGAAACTCATCTCATGCCAATTTCCCCCTCTCATGCTATCCATGCCCCTTCAAGTACAGACCGGCTAAACCCGCCTGGGGATTGCGTCCTGAACCTGATAAAACCAAAGCACTGCAAGGTGTGCGTGCATGGCTTTAATTTTTCTGCTGCCAGGCAAGCGACATTGCTCAGTTTGCCTTACAAAATCAAGCAAAACACGGCAAAAATCCAGAATCATCCGTATTTGCGTCTGGCATCTTGACAGCGAGCATCCAAGACTAAGATACTGCCGCACCTGATCGAATTTACAAAATTCTGATCATTTCAATAAAAACAAATTTGGAGAAAATATGGCGCTGCAACAGTTATCTGACGAACAAATCAGCACCTGGACTCGAGCCCAAAAGGACGAGTGGTGGTTTACCAATATCTATCGCGGCGAGATGGCACAACTGACCCTGCGCTCAGGCATTACCGGCTTTTTGCTCGGCGGCATACTGGCAGCTACGGCGCTGTACATCGGCGCTAAAACGGGCATCTCGATAGGCGTGGGCCTGACCTCAGTGATACTGGCGTTTGCCTTGTTTAAAATTATGCACGGTGCCGGCATCGCCACCGATTTCACTATCCTGGAAAACAACTGCACCCAGTCGATTGCGACTGCCGCCGGCTATATGATTTCACCGATGATCGCCGCGCTGTCCGCCTATATGCTGGTGACCGGCATCATCATCCCCTGGTGGCAAATGATGACGTGGATGACGGTATGTTCTATCCTTGGCGTGCTGGTCGCGTTTCCGATGAAACGCCGCTTCATCAATGAAGATCAACTGCCGTTTCCTGAAGGCCGCGCCTGCGGTGTCGTGCTCGATGCACTCTACACCGGTGCCGCCGCCAGCGGCATGTACAAGGCACGCTTGCTCGGTTTTACTGCCATGTGGACCGCTTTCTTTCAAATGATCGTCAGCGATGGCTGGATGAAGCTGATCCAGTTCAAGATCCTGCGCATGGACAAATGGGCAGGCATGACAGAAGCCTGGAATCTGCAAGAGCGGCTCGACACGTATTACTACGCGGCCGCAGTCAAATATGATTTATTCATTCCGAAAATTCTGGGTGTCGATTTCCGCACCTTAGGCCTGCGTTTCACGCTCGATGCCGCCATGCTGGGCGTCGGTGGCTTGATGGGCATACGGGTAGCCAGCAGCGTGTTGCTCGGTGCCCTGATTAATTTTGTCTTAGTCGCACCGCTCATGATCAATCGTGGCGAGATCGTTGAACGCATCGCCGCCAGCGGCAAAGTGCTGCCGATCTCGCGGGTAGAAATCGTCAATCAATGGTCGTTGTGGTGGGCCGTCGTCATGATGATCGTCGGTTCGCTGGTCAGCCTGGCCGCCAAACCTGAAATTTTTACCAGCGCCTTCAAATCTTTCGGCAAGAAAAAAACCGAAGTGCCAGGGACGGATCTATTGCGTGACATTGAAGTGCCGCTGTGGATCTCGTATGTCGGCGTCCCTATCTTCAGTGCGATCGGCGCCTGGACTACGCATTCTTTCTTCGGCGTACCGTGGCTGCTGTCCTTTATTTCGCTGCCGCTGATTTTTGTATTGACGGTGATCTGCGTCAACTCTATGGCGCTCACTTCCTGGACCCCGACCGGTGCCTTGTCCAAAATCACCCAATTCTCTATCGGTGCGATAGACCGCGCCAACCCGGCCAGCAACCTGATTCCGGCAGGGATGACGTCCGAAGTGGCCGCCAACGCGTCCAACTTACTGTCTGACATCAAGCCTGGCTACATGCTCGGTGCCAAACCGCGCCAGCAAGCGATCGGCCACGTGATCGGCATCATTGCCGGCTCGCTCGCTTGCGTACCCTTGTTCTATCTGCTGTTCTTGCCGCCCGATGCCAACGGCCTGCGCTCCACCGCCACCATCGTCTCCGACCATTTTGCCTTCCCCGCTGCCATGCAATGGAAAGGCGTGGCAGAACTGATCGCCAAAGGCGTAGGCAGCTTGCCGACCAGCGCCGTGATCTCGATGGTAGTGGCCGCCCTGGCGGCCCTGTTTATCGAAATCGCCCGCATCGTCACCAAGGGGCGCTTCCCGTTGTCGGCCGTCTCTATCGGCCTCGGTGTCGTGTTGCCGCCAGAGTCTAGCCTGGCCATGTGGCTGGGCGCGATGCTGTTCTGGTGGATGGGTCGCAAGCATAGCGAAAAAGGCACGACCGGGCATGATTTCTGGGTCGAAGGTTGCGAACCTATCTGCGCCGGCCTGATCTCCGGTGCGGCACTGATCGGCATCGGTAATGCGATTATCAATGTCTTGATCTGAGGCGTTTTCACATCAAAAAAAAGACCAAGCCCGGCAGATTATTCTGCCGGGCTTTTTTTATTGGCGCGCCGAAAAATTCTTTCTAGACATGGGGAGTCGGTGCCGCGCTTGTCACCATTTAGTTTTTTGGAGTCCATTATTCAATGTCCATTTCACTGAAAAACCGCTTAAACATGGCAAAAACTAAAGACAATTCAATACTTTCATTGCACTAATGAAATGACCATTGAATTCTTGCAGATAATACTGTCGATGATGCTTGACAGTAAAAGAGGAGAAAACCGATACTTACTCTGTTACGTACAAAGACTGAAAGTCTTTTTACCAACCCTTCGCAACTTGGTAAAACATGACAACCAGAGCACCGCCAGCACCCTTAGCCGGATTGTACTTCTTGCGCTTCAGCGGATGGATGATCCACCTCCGGCTTTTGCTGATCGCGGGGTTGCTGGCAAGTGGTTTGTTCATGCCAGCAGCGGCCGAGATGGCATCGCCAGCTTTGGTTCTCAAAGATCAGCAAGCCTTAGTAGAAGCCTGGCCTGCCGTCACCATTTTGTCTGATCCGGACAAAAAATTCAGCTTGGCTGAAGTCCTGGCGATGCAAGAGCACTTCGCCTTGCCGCAATCGGCCTATGGTACGCTGGGCTTACGCAAAGATGTGGTCTGGCTGCGTATTCCGGTAACCGTCTCGACTCAAAGCGATGGGCTGTGGGCACTCGATATCAACTACGCCGTACTCAATCGCATCGACGTCTATCTCACCGCCGATGAAAAAATTATTCAACAAAACACTTTAGGTAATTTACAGCCACGCACGCAAAAGACCATCAATGGCCGCACCCATTCATTGGGATTAAAGTTGCTCCCTGGCATGCATTACACCTTGTTTCTACGGGTAGAAAATATTGGCGCGATGATACTGCCAATCACCTTCAACAAACCCTCCACCTTCCTTGCGCGCGCCCTCAAAGAACAAATGCTGCAAGGCTTGCTCACTGGCCTGGCATTATGTCTGCTGGTGTACAGCCTGGCACAGTGGATAAGCTTACGCGAACATCTGTTTATCAAATATGCCATCCTGATTTCTGGCAGCTTACTATTTTCACTACTCCAGTTTGGTATCGGGGCGCAGTACATCTGGACCGATAATTTATGGATGGAGCTGCATGTCGGCGGTTTATCGGCATTGATTGCCGCCACTGGCTCCTTCCTGTTTATTGAGCACGCTTTAGCCGGGCCAGATATGAAACCTTGGCTAAGCCGTTTGATGAAACTCGGTGCCAGCCTGACTATTTTTTTCGCCTTATGTTATGCCGTTGATTTAATCGATATCCACACTTTAACGGCGATCGTCAGCACTTTAGGTTTGGCGCCTGCGGTGCTGGGCATGCCTGGTGCCATTGCCCGAGCGCGTCGTGGTGATAGTGTGGGTATTTATTTTCTGCTGGCGTGGGCTGTGTACTTAATTACCACCGCCATTATGATTGAAATGATCAAAGGACATGTCGCAGAAAATTTCTGGAGCATGCACTCGTTCCAGTTCGGCGCCACTTTTGACATGCTGATATTTATGCGGGTGCTGGGATTACGTACCAAAGCTTTCCAAACAACGGCACAACATGCGACACGCGAACGTGACAAACTGCACTCACTGGCGCACAGCGACCCGCTCACCGGCTTGCCGAATCGTCGAGAACTTAACAACGCCATCACAGCGGCACTAGCACACAGCAATGCAGAAAAAATCCTCGCCATATATATGCTTGACCTCGATGGATTCAAACAAGTTAACGATCAATATGGTCATGATGTCGGTGATGAACTGTTGATCGCCGTAGCAAAAAGATTGCAATCTAATGTGCGCAGCAGCGACCTGGTGGCACGCCTGGGCGGCGATGAATTTGTCGTGATGTCAAGCGGCTTAAACAACGTTCAGCAAGCGCAGGAACTAGGCGAAAAACTCCTCAGAGCCTTTAATTATGCCTTTATCTTACCGGAGCATACTTGCCGCGTTGGCCTCACGATAGGCTATGTAATCTCGCCCATGGATGGTGACGATACCTTCAGCCTTCTCAGACGCGCCGATGCTGCCATGTACGCTGGCAAACAAGATGGCAAACATTGTGTGCGGCGCGGCGACGCATCAGACCGCCTGACCTGAGCCATTCTGGCCAGCGGCGGCCAGCATCAACTGCTGGCCGATAAAACCATCAAACGCCGTCAATAACGGCAGATATTTTTCACTCTCTTGTTCCAGTTGCATCAGCGCGTAACAGCTGGCCTCTAGCGTCGAAAGCTGATCTGTTTTATGCGCTTTACGAATCCGATAATGTGATGCGGGCATGGCACTCAAGGCTAAGCGCGGCAAAGTTTGCAGCAAGGGATTTTGATACAGCATCTTGCGGCTTTTGCGCCAGGTGCCATCCAATATAATCAAGCGATACTGGTCCGGCTGCGCCAGCAGTGCCGGCTCGACTTGGGAAGAAGTAAGCATAGCCCCCTGCCCTGCCGGCGTCTCCGGGTAAAGCAACACCGACATTTTTCCGGGTGCCTGCAACAATCCCTGCAACAGCGCCGGGGCAAATACTTCACCTATATGCAATTGGCTGCCAGGCAAACTCAGGTGCAATAAGCGCGCACTGCCTTTAGCCTGATGCACCTCCAGCGGGTGCTGCAAAATTACCACGTCAACGACTGGCGCAATTTCCACGATCCAATGACAAATGCAGCTGCTTTGAGGGCGCTGGCAACGCCGGCAAACTTGCCGCTTTACAGGTTCATCTAGCCGCATTTTTTAGTGTTTTAATAAAGAATTCAGGGCCAGCGCCAGCGTCGGATAACGAAAGGTATAACCCAACGCAAGCAAGCTGCGCGGATATACCCGCTGTCCGCCTAACAGTAGCAGCGCCATCTCTCCCATCGCCAGGCGTAACGCCCACGCCGGCGCGACAAATAGCGCAGGCCTATGCAATGCTGCCGCTAGGCGCTGGGTAAATTCAGCATTATTTACCGGCTGCGGTGCCGTCATATTGTAGACGCCAGAGGCATCTTCCCTGAGCAATAACATCAGTACGACCGCGACATAATCGTCGATATGTATCCAACTCATCCATTGGCGGCCATCACCCAGACGCGCCCCGAGTGCCAATTTAAAAGGCAATAGCATTTTATGTAAAATACCGCCTTCGGCATCCAACACCAGGCCGGTGCGTAGCAGACATAATCGGGTTCCATTGCTGATGATTTGACTGGCGGCGGCTTCCCAGGCGGCACATAACTCCGCTGAAAAATCTTGCCCGGCTGATGCTGTTTCGTCCAATTCGCGCTCACCGCTATCGCCATAGTAACCAACCGCCGAACCACTTAACATCACAGCCGGCTTGTACCTGGCTTGCGCTATCTTCGCGACTAATTGTTCGGTAAGACCGATGCGGCTGGCAAGTAATTTTCGCTTGCGCTTTTCAGTCCAGCGCGCATCGACAATAGGCTCTCCGGCCAGATTGATGATGGCATCAAAGCTTTGTTCAGAGGTCCAGTCGGTTAATGACGCCAGTGCTGTCACGGCCGGACCACATTTTTCTTTGACGGACATAGGCTGGCGGCTGAGCACCGTTAAATCATGTCCCAATGCAGTCAGTGCCACGCACAAGCGCCGGCCGATCAAACCAGTCCCACCAGTAATAAGTATGCGCATGTCTACATGGCCTCGTTAGAAAAATACATGTGTCTGAATCAAATAAAACTTCATCAAAAATTTGTTGAACGCTGCCTAAAGTGAGCAGCATTGCTGGCCAGAGTTATCAACAAAGATGTCAACGTATTTCTTCTAGTATCTTTAAAGTTTCATCAAAATTCCAGACCCGGCGAATCTCTATGACATCATATTTTGCCGCAATATTTGGCGGAAAAACAGCATACGGGGCATTCACACGAATGATGCGGCGCACTGCCTCATCCAGATCAGCCCGTCCGCTAGAACGAATAATCGTAATCTCTTCCACAGTACCATCGCTGCGTAGCGCGACCACGACAACCGGATCGCCACGCGCCTTGTCCTTGGCCATTTGCGAGTAATTTAAATAACCATTGCGTTCGATTTTTTGCCTCCAGCTATCGACGTACATGCGCAATGGCACTTCCCTGTCGATGCTGCCAAGAATACTCCGCCTGCGCGATCTCTCCGCCGTTTCCACCTGACGTGAGACGGGTGGTGTGCCGCGCAAGAAATCCAAGCCTTTTGCTTGCTCTCTGGCGCGGTTAGCGAGATCACTGCTAAAAATATTGTTAGGCAAGGCCGTCGCTTCTGTGCCTGCTGCTGCCTGCGCAGAGTTAGCCATGCTGGTTGAATTTTGCGCTGCCAAAGAGGTAGACAAAGCGCGTTCGCGCACGCTCTGCTGTGCCGCGGCTTGCTCTGCTCTTTGCTCGGCCATTTTTTGCTCGGCTATGCGTTGTTCCGCGGCACGCTGTTCTGCTATTTTTTGTTCTGCTATTTTTTGTTCCGCTAATTTTGTCTCTGCGGCTTTTCGTGCGCTGAGTTCCTGTTCTTTTTGGCGCGCTATCCACGCTTCTGTTTTTTGTTTTTCCGCCAATTCGTCCGCTTGCTTTTGACGTAGGGTCGCCTGTAATTTTAGCTGCTGCTGTTGTTCAAGCGCTTGCTGTTCGGCTTGCTGGCGTGTCTCAAGCTCGATTGCCCGCTGACGTTGCAGGCGCTGCTGCTCCTGGCGCTTTAGCTCTTCCAGGCGTGCCGTTTCAAGGAGAGTTTGTTCTTGTTGCTGCACACGCTTGATCTGCTCTTGATCGATCAATTGCTTCTGCAATGCCAGCGCGGCCGCTTGCCGTCTGGCGCTGTCTTCCGCTTGTTTTTGCACCTGCTTTTGCGCCTGTTCCCGGCTATCTTCTTCTGCCCTTTTAGCCGCTTGTTGTTGCTGTGCGAGTTGTTTCGCCTGCCGCTCCGCCAACGCTGCCGACGCGGCTAAGGTACGCGCTTGCGTCTCGCGCATGAGCTGCGCCGCCAGAGCTTGTTGGGTAATCATTGCCTGTTTTTCTTTGGCTGCGGCCAGCTCGGCCGCCAAAGCTTCGGTCTGATCTACGGATTCGACCGAGACCGGCGCAGATTGTTGAATCAGTTCTTTAATCTCGACTGCCTGATGTTCCGGCTCTTCCGGGTTAGGCAGGGGCACAACAAATTGATTATCGCTATTTTTATCTTGCGCAATGATGCGTACCGGAGTTTCTATCTGCTCAGGCTTAACAGGCGGAGGACGGGACGCAATGGCAAACGGTGGCATTACGATTTTTTTCTTCTTGTTTTTTGTCTTGCTGATTGGCGCGCGCGCTGATTTATCCTTCAACGCCACCGGCGCGCCATCGGGGATAGCCGCCAGCAAGGTGATCCCCGGATTTTCGCTAACGGCAGGCACTGGCGATGATGCCGTTAGCGCTGGTGCGACAGGCACCTCGGCTTTAGGCGACGGTGCTGTTGCGGGCACGGCATCCGCCAGCATGCCAGGCGGGGTTTGTTCCACATTGGCAAGCTGTATCTCCAAAGGTGCAATATCGGCACGTCGCTTGTTCCAGGGTAGCTCCAGGCCAGGCAATCCTAATCCGGGCAGGCCAAATTGCAAGGACAGCAGCAGCGCATGCAAAAACACCGAGAACAGCACAGCACCGATCAGGCGTTTATTCACCGGATCAGACGAGGAAAGCGGGGATGTTCCGGTTACAAAATGCATGCAGATAGCATAAAAGAAATGGAAAGTGTCTGCCGGTATTATCGCATGCGAAGAAAGCTTTTCACGGTTTGACTTAGGGTTGTAGAATCTGCCATCGAATGAAAGATATCAACGGAGACATAACGATGAGCGCAGCAACTGAGCAGACCAGGCAGATCAAGATTTTAGCCTTTGATGTCTTTGGCACGGTAGTCGACTGGCATGGCAGCATCGCGCGCGAAATCGATACCATGGCGCTGGGCATTGATGGCAACCGTTTTGCACTGGCATGGCGCGCCGGCTATGTACCGGCGATGCAAAAAGTCATGTCGGGCGAACTGGGCTGGACCAGAATCGATGAATTACACCGCATGATCCTCGACCAGCTGCTGGCGCAATTCCAGATCACGCATCTGACTGAAGTACAAAAACAGCATCTGAATCATGTCTGGCACAGGCTTGATCCATGGCCGGATACCGTAAAAGGTTTGCAACGCTTAAAAACCGCGTACACCATCTGCACCTTATCGAACGGCAATCTCGGTTTATTGAGTAATCTATCAAAACACGCTGGATTGCCTTGGGATTGCATTTTATCCGCAGAAATTTTCCATAAATACAAACCGGCACCCGAAGCCTATCTCGGTGTTGCGCAGATATTTGATGTGGTGCCAGAACAAGTCATGCTGGTCGCCGCCCATCAATCTGATCTCGATGCTGCGCGCCATTGCGGCCTGCAAACCGCCTACATCGAGCGGCCGCTGGAATACGGTGCCAGCCATAGCAAGGACATCAGCGTGCATCCGGACAATACTTACCATGCACGAGACATCTTGCAGCTGGCGGATTTGCTCGGCTGTTAAATTCAATGGCCAATACAAATTATGCAGGCATGCCCCAAGACGCAACACCCATGCGGCCTACAGAGGTGGCAGGCTGAAGAGGCGCATGGAATATGCGCGCTGGGTGTCAACGCTAAATAGAAATGTCCCCTGTTCTGCAAGTTAGAAATGTCCCCTCTCGGAATTGGTTTTAGGCTTGGGTTAAAAAATTGAAGAAGTAGACTTAGCAACAAAGGCGGGCGTGGTCTCTACTTGGACCATGAACG
>NZ_JAUSFI010000011.1 GCF_030651495.1 Undibacterium sp. | reverse complement strand
CAGAAGCACTCTACAGACAGTTCTACATACTTAGTGCTGTTATTTAATTTAACCTCTACGACGCGAACGCACACGCTGCGAAAAGACGAGTTACCTATTATTTAATCTTGAGTCAAGTAACCCGACCTAAGACGATTCCCTATGAATGACTCTACTGCTGTTGCCAGCCCGCCCTAGGGAAGAAGCGGTGTAGAGTTAGCAAGCAATTAAGCTGCTAATGCGTACGAGTTATCGTTTGCAGTTATATATTTCTGATTGTATTTACGAGGTAGTCAGTCCTCGGTATGCCCTGCGCTGCTTTGCAACCCCTGTCGAAACCTGGTCGTCCCCAAAACGTTTTCAGTATACTCTAATAATTGGGCTGATGCCGGCTAGTTTCAAGAGCTGGTGGTCGGTAAATATTTTAAGCGGATGAGTTCAAGTAATTCAAGCGGGCTATCTAGTATCGCGTTGGCTTCCCAGTGGTTAGGCTCAGTTGTGCCGCAATAGCCCCATGCCGCCGCAACGGTGGGCATTCCTGCCGCATGGCCGGCTTGAATATCGCGCAGATCATCGCCTATGTACCAACATTCTTGTGGCTTGATATGAAGACGGCGTGCCGCCTCAAAAAGCGGTTCGGGATGCGGTTTCGCATGTGCGGTCGTATCGCCGGAGATGACGCAAGCGGCATCTTGCAAGCCCAGCAAGGGAATTAACGGGACAGTGAAACGCGCCGCTTTATTGGTAGCGATACCCCAAGGCAAATTAAGCTGTTTCAAGCCGTCCAGCAAACGTGCTACATGCGCGAATAAATGACTCCGTTCCGCGATGGCAGATTCATAATTGTTCAAAAATTCGACCCGCATCGCTTCATAGTCAGTATGCTCAGGCGTGATATCAAATCCGGCACCGAGAAGTCCACGTGCGCCCGCTGAGGCAAAAGGGCGCAGGTTTATGTAGGGTGTCGGGAGCAGGCCGCGCTGTGTTCGCATCAAATTGACTGCGGCAGCGAGGTCTGGCGCGGTATCGGCTAGTGTACCATCGAGATCGAATAATATTGCTTTGGGGGCTTGCATACTTGCGCTATCAGGAGAGTTGCACCATCACAGCAAATGAATGTTGTGATGTGAATGTTCAGAATGGACGGGTGCAGGCAACCATGTAGTTGACGCTGGTGTCTTGGTTCAGTGAGTAAATTTTAGTGAGGGGGTTATAGCTCAAACCTTTTATTCCATCTATTTGTAAATCAGCATTGCGAATAGCCTGTGACAGTTCTGCTGGAGTGATGAATTTTGCGTAATCGTGCGTACCTTTGGGTAGCAATTGTAAAAGATATTCGGCCCCAATCACGGCAAACAAATAAGACTTCAGGTTGCGGTTTAATGTTGAGAAAAACACATGCCCACCTGGTTTGACCAGTTTGGCACAGGCTTTAACGATAGACGTGGGATCGGGTACGTGCTCTAACATTTCCATGCAAGTAACAATGTCGTACTGTTCTGTTTCTCGGTTTGCCATTTCTTCGGCAGAGATTTTCTCGTACCGTACACTGATGCCGGATTCCAGTCCATGCAAATCGGCGACCTTTAATGCTTTATCAGAAAGGTCGATGCCGGTGACTTTGGCCCCTTTTTTTGCCATAGATTCAGCCAAAATACCGCCTCCGCAGCCAATATCAATAACATTTTTTCCTGCTAATGAAACACGATTGTTAATCCACTCAAGACGTAAGGGGTTTATTTCATGTAGGGGGCGAAATTCAGAGGTGGGATCCCACCAATGGTGTGCGAGATCACTGAATTTTTGGATTTCTGACGGGTCTGCGTTCAGGGTGGTCATAGATGGAAGAACGTTAGTATTGTGGTGGCAATGGTTTGCTATTTTATGACACTTCTAAAGTAAACGTGTATTTTCTTATCTGAGCATATTTTGCTCGATTATATTCCGAAAATGCTTTATTTTAGGTATTTTTTTGACAGTATGTCAACATATTTATATTCAAACAGGCAATAAAAAACCCCGCCGTAGCGAGGTTTTTATTAGATAAACTAAAAGGTTATCTAATTATTTTTGTACATTGCGTGTACCTACCACTTCAATTTCTACGCGACGGTTTTTAGCGCGACCTTCAGCTGATTTATTGTCAGCAACTGGTTGTTTTTCGCCTTTACCTTCTGTGTAGACACGGCTTGCTTCGATACCAGTGCTTACCAAGTAAGCTTTAACTGCTTCAGCACGTTTTACTGACAATTTTTGATTGTAAGCATCCGAACCAACAGAGTCTGTATGTCCAACAGCGATCACAACTTCCAGGTTGATACCTTTCAGTTTAGATGCCATATCATTCAGTTTAACCTTGGCTTCTGGCTTAAGTACCGCTTTGTCGAAGTCAAAGAAAGCATCAGCTGCGAAAGTAACTTTCTCAGAAGTTGGTGCCATTGGCGCAACCGCTTTTGTTGGTGCGGCTGGTGCAGCAACTGGTGCGGCAACTGGTGCAACTGGTGCAACTTTTGCTACGACACCATCACAACCTACCACTGCATCGGAGTCAGCTGGTGTCCAGTAACCAGTTCTCCAGCACAGACCAAATGGATCACGTACGATTACACCGCGAGCATCTTGAACGTAAGCGCTGTTAGGTGTTTTTGCTTGGATATCCGTCACTGTTTGTGCGGATGCGGAAAAGGCGGCGACTGTCGACGCTGCGATAACGAGTTTGACTAAAATTTTCATATTTTTTTTCTCGAGTGAGATTACCGCAGATGAACTGCGCAAAAAAGACTGCATAAAATTGGATGATACCACGTGCTTGATTACAATACTGTTACGGAAAAACAAGTTAATGCCAAATCAGTATTTATTTTCATACCTGACCATTTTGCCATAAAAAAGACTAACAGGCTAATTTTGTGAAATCGCCAAAAAGGTATTTGGTAAATTTTGTCTTGTTTTGGCAACAGCTTTGCAGTCCCTGTTTTGTTTGTGCAGCCCTTGTGCTTTGTCCTTATTTTGCCAATCCTCGACCTTCTATTACTACGCGACGGTTAGGTCCTAGGCATTCCGCTAGTTTCGTTTGTGAAAGTTTTTCCTCGCAAGTTTTGATTTGTTGTGTTTTTCCCATGCCCATAGTGTCTATCATTGCAGTGATACCTTTGCTGCTTAGATAACTGGCAACAGCCGTCGCGCGTTTTTCTGATAATTTTTGGTTGTACTGTTGGGTGCCGATTAAGTCGGTGTGGCCAGTTACGATCACTAAATCTAATTGGGCGCAATTTGCTAATTTACCCATGATTTCATTGTCTATGCGTTGTTTTGCTATGGATTTAAGGCTGGACTTATTGAAGTCGAAGGTCTCATCATTTTGCAGCGTGACCGCAAAATCACAGCGCTTGGGTGCTGCCGACTTTACTGCAGGTGCAGCAATTGCTTTCGTTATTGGGGTAATTGCTGCAATTGCTGGTTGCTCAGCGAGTGCTGCTGTAGTGCCGTCGCAACCAGGCAGTGAGTCAGCCGGGGTCCAATATCCAGAGCGCCAGCACAAGCCAGTCCCGTTGCGGCTGATCGTACCTCGGCCATCTTGAATGTAGGCGCTATTTGTCGTTGTAGTTTTGATGTCCGTTTGCGCGATAGATGGTAAGGCTGCAGTAGCAAGGCAGTAAGCGATAGCAAGTTTTTGCTTCATGTTTGGTCTCCGTGAGGTGGGGTGTCTTTTTTCTTTCTAACGAGATTACATCATGCCCCAGAGACATCTGCTGTCATTTGAATGACACTTGCTGGTTTGTTGTCTTGGTGTAAAAACGATGTTGGTACTGGGTAGGCATGTTAGAATCAGAAGTTCAGCGCTAAAAAATGACGGACACTGAATTCATTTTAAATGTAATTCAAAGTCATATTTTTTGTGCACGATGTCAACGTATTGTTTTCTCATTGTTGACTCGTTATTATCAACCAAGCTCTACATCTGCCGGCCTGCCAATGGATCAATTCGCTAAAGAAACACTCCCGATTTCCCTTGAAGAAGAAATGCGCAAAAGCTACCTCGATTACGCTATGAGCGTGATTGTTGGTCGTGCCTTGCCGGATGTTCGTGATGGCTTAAAGCCTGTGCATAGACGCGTCTTGTTCGCGATGCATGAAATGAACAATGTTTATAATCGTCCGTTTGTGAAATGTGCCCGTGTCGTCGGTGAGACCATGGGTAAGTACCATCCGCATGGTGACGCCTCTATTTACGACACGCTGGTGCGTATGGCGCAAGATTTCTCGCTGCGTTATACCTTGGTCGATGGTCAGGGTAACTTTGGTTCGGTCGATGGTGACAGTGCAGCGGCGATGCGTTATACCGAGTGTCGCCTGGATAAAATTGCCAACGAAATTTTGGCCGATATCGAAAAAGAAACTGTCGATTTCGTTCCTAACTATGACGGTAAAGAGAAGGAGCCGTCGGTGTTGCCAACGCGTATTCCTAATTTGCTGATTAATGGCGCGTCCGGTATTGCCGTGGGTATGGCAACAAATATCCCTCCCCACAATATTACTGAAGTCATTACTGGTGCCTTGCATGTACTGCGCAATCAGGATTGCACGATAGACGAACTGATAGAAATCATCCCTGCACCGGATTTTCCGACGGCCGGTATTATTTACGGTGTCTCTGGTGTGCGCGATGGCTATCGCACTGGTCGCGGCCGTGTGGTGATGCGGGCAAAAACGCATTTTGAAGAATATGGCAAAGAAGGTCGCACCGCGATCATCGTTGATGAGCTGCCTTACCAGGTCAATAAAAAATCCCTGCTGGAACGTATCGCCGAAAACGTGCGCGATAAAAAACTCGAAGGTATCTCTGATATCCGCGACGAATCAGATAAGTCCGGCATGCGCGTCGTCATCGAGCTTAAGCGCGGCGAAGTGCCAGAAGTGGTCTTGAATAATCTGTATAAGCAGACCCAGTTGCAAGACACTTTTGGCATGAATATGGTGGCGCTGGTGAATGGCCAGCCAAAACTGCTGAATCTGAAGCAGATGCTGGAATGTTTCCTTGAACATCGTCGTGAAGTCGTCACGCGCCGTACCGTATTTGAATTGCGCAAGGCACGCGAACGTGGCCATGTGCTGGAAGGTCTGGCCGTTGCGCTGGCGAATATCGATGATTTTATCGCCATCATCAAAGCTGCCCCGACACCGCCGCTGGCGAAGTTGGAGTTGATGAATCGCGCCTGGGATAGTTCGATGGTGCGCGAAATGTTGACGCGCACTGCGGCCGATAATCCTGGCGGTATCGATGCTTTTCGCCCGGAGAGCCTGCCGAAACATTACGGCATTCAAAAAGACGGTTTGTACAAGTTGTCGGATGATCAGGCGCAAGAAATTTTGCAAATGCGTTTGCAGCGCTTGACCGGTCTGGAACAAGACAAGATCGTCAATGAATACAAAGACGTGATGTCAGAAATCGCCGATCTGCTGGATATCTTGTCCAAGCCAGAGCGCGTCACCGTGATTATTACGGATGAATTGACTGCCTGTATGAATGAATACGGCGCAGGCAATAAAGATGTGCGCCGTTCAGAAATCGTCCTGAATGCGACCGATCTGGAAACCGAAGATTTAATCACGCCTTTGGATATGGTGGTGACCTTGTCGCATACCGGTTACATGAAATCGCAACCGGTGTCCGAATACCGCGCGCAGAAGCGCGGCGGCCGTGGCAAGCAAGCGATGGCGACTAAGGATGATGACTGGATCGAGCAATTATTTGTTGCTAACACGCATGATTACATCCTGTGCTTCAGTAACCGCGGCCGTCTGTATTGGCTGAAGGTATGGGAGGTGCCGCAAGGTTCGCGCAATTCGCGCGGCAAACCTATCGTGAATATGTTCCCGCTCTTGGATGGCGAAAAAATTACCGTGATTCTGCCTTTGTCTGGCGATAACCGCAGCTTCCCTGAAGACCATTACATCTTCATGGCGACCAGCCTGGGCACGGTGAAGAAATCACCTCTGAATGATTTTAGCAATCCACGCAAGGCCGGCATTATTGCGGTGGCGCTGGATGAGGGTGATTTCCTGATTGGCGCGGCACTGACCGATGGCAAGCATGATGTGATGTTGTTCTCCGATTCTGGCAAAGCGGTACGCTTCGATGAAAACGATGTCCGTCCTATGGGGCGCACCGCGCGCGGTGTACGCGGAATGAATCTGGAGGAAGGTCAGCAAGTGATTGCCTTGTTAGTGGCAGAAAACGAACAGCAATCGGTCTTGACTGCCACCGAAAATGGTTATGGAAAACGCACACCTATCGCCGAATACACGCGACATGGTCGCGGCACCAAAGGTATGATCGCGATTCAAACTTCTGAACGCAACGGTAAAGTGGTCGCGGCTACCCTGGTCGACACTAATGACGAAATCATGTTGATTACTACCGGCGGTGTGCTGATTCGTACGCGTGTTGCAGAGATTCGCGAAATGGGCAGAGCAACGCAAGGCGTGACGCTGATCGCCGTCGAAGACGGTACTAAATTGTCTGGCCTGCAGCGCATTGTTGAAACGGATGTGGATGTCGAAGTTGATATCGATAATGAGACTGAAGTTGATGCCAGCTTAGAAGCCGGCTTGGATGCAAGTGCAAGTACTGAACCCGGCACTGGAGAGACGGAGTAATCGGATGACGACGATATTTAATTTTTCTGCCGGTCCGGCAGTGTTGCCGAAAGAAGTATTGCGGCAGGCCGCTGCCGAAATGTTAGATTGGCACGGCAGCGGTATGTCGGTGATGGAAATGAGTCATCGTGGTGCTGAATTTACTTCCATTATTCAAGCTGCACAACAAGACTTGCGTGATTTACTGGCGGTGCCAGCGAATTACAAAATCTTGTTCATGCAGGGCGGAGCGCTTGCTGAAAATGCAATCGTGCCGATGAATTTGGCTGGACTTAAGCCGCAGCCTGCTACCGCTGATTACATCAATACCGGGTCCTGGTCAGTTAAGTCGATCAAAGAAGCAAAAAAATATTGCAACGTGAATGTTGCAGCCTCGTCTGAGGCTGAAAAATTTGCTGCCATCCCCCCTCGTGCTAGTTGGCAGCTTAGCAAAGATGCTGCTTACATCCACATCTGCACCAATGAAACCATTGATGGTATCGAATACCAATTCGTGCCTGATGTCGCCATCGATACAAATGGGGCTCCGCTGGTGGCGGATATGTCTTCGCACATATTGTCGCGTGTGATCGATGTCAGCCAATACGGAGTGATCTACGGTGGTGCGCAAAAAAACATCGGTCCAGCTGGCCTGACTATCGTGATCGTGCGTGATGATTTGTTGGGTCATGCTTTGCCATGTTGCCCTTCCGCTTTCGACTGGAAGATAGTGGCAGATAACGATTCGATGTTTAATACGCCACCGACCTATGCGATTTATATCGCGGGCTTGGTGTTTCAATGGCTCAAGCGCCAAGGCGGCGTGGCCGCGATCGAGCAAAAAAATATCGCTAAGGCGGAGCTGCTATACGGCTACCTGGATGCGACTGATTTTTATGAAACTCGGATTGCGAAAGATTGCCGGTCACGCATGAACATACCATTTTTTCTCAAAAATGAAGCGTTAAATGCAGATTTTTTGACTGCAGCGAAAGCGTGGGGTCTATTGCAGCTAAAAGGTCATAAGTCGGTAGGTGGTATGCGTGCGTCTATCTACAACGCTATGCCTATTGAGGGCGTGCAGGCATTAGTGAGCTTCATGCAAGAATTTGCCAGTAGTCACGCTTAAGCGGTGATGCTGGTTTGGCGCACTTGCTACGGCGAAGTGCGCCATAAAGTAGTTTGATTTCTCTCATCGTTAGCCCTTTCTTCGCATGGAACAACACCATTACCTGGAAACCGTGGCGCTGGCGAACCGAGCCAAAAGCTTGGCGGGAGATCTGTGGGGTGCGCAGGCTTACTAATAATGTGCGCGCCTGTCAGGCGCATTATTGCGATACAAAAACGGTTTTTAGGTTACTTATGAGCGACAATAAATTACTCCCTTTGCGTCATCAGATTGATGCCATTGATGCACAGATCCTCGATTTACTGAACCAACGTGCGCGCGTCGCGGAAGCGGTTGGACATCTGAAGGCGGAAACCAATGCGCCGGTGTTTCGCCCTGAGCGTGAAGCGCAGGTCTTGCGTGGTGTGGCAGAGCGTAATCCTGGTCCTCTCAATAGCGATGATGTGCAGTTGATCTTTCGCGAAATTATGTCAGCTTGTCGTGCCCTGGAGCGGCGTGTCGTCGTGGCATTTTTAGGGCCGGTCGGCACCTTTAGTGAGCAGGCGGTATATCAACAATTTGGCCATGCAATTCAAGCTCTTCCCTGTGTTTCTATCGATGAAGTATTTCGTGCGACTGAAGCTGGTACCGCAGATTTTGGCGTGGTGCCAATTGAAAACTCTTCTGAAGGTGCAATCAATCGGACGCTGGATTTATTGTTGCAAACCAGTTTGGCGATTAGCGGCGAATTGGCGATCCCCGTCCAGCATAGTCTGATGAGTAAATCCGGCAACATGGAAGGCATTACTCGCATTTGCGCCCATTCACAAGCACTGGCGCAGTGCCAGGCTTGGCTGAATCAGCATTATCCCCATGTAGAACGTCAGGCCGTGGCATCGAACGCTGAAGCGGCGCGCATGGCCAGTGGTGACTTTAGTGTGGCGGCGATCGCCAGCGAAATCGCCGGACAGCAATATCATCTTGGTATCGTCAGTGCGCATATTCAGGATGATCCGCACAATCGCACCCGCTTTGCTGTGATTGGCCGCTTGCGAACCACGCCTAGCGGTAAGGATCAGACTTCGTTGGTGTTAGCGGTGCCGAACAAAGCGGGCGCAGTGTACAACTTACTTGCACCTTTGTCCAAACATGGCGTTTCAATGACGCGCTTTGAATCGCGTCCGGCACGTACCGGTAACTGGGAATACTATTTCTATGTCGACGTCGAAGGTCACGTGATGGATGGCAAGGTAGCGGCGGCGATGGCAGAGCTGAATGACAACGCGGCGTTCTTTAAAGTATTGGGTTCTTATCCCTGTACGGTGTGAATTGAAGCCAAAAACAGAGTGCGCAGGGCATAACGCAATAGCGATGCGCCTTCTGGCACTAAAATGGCTGGAAACCCGCATGGATAGTGCGCTGGTGTTTTTGAGTTTGTAGTAAGCCGGATGATGTTTTGATGGGGAGTGAGGGCAAGGTGACGCAGCAAGTATTTAAACGCATAGTGATCTTTGGTGTCGGGCTGATTGGCGGCTCTTTTGCTCTGGCCTTGAAAAAAGCAGGCGCGGTACAGCAAGTGATTGGTGTGGGTCGCAGTCTCGCTTCTTTGCAGCGCGCGCAACAGCTCGGCATCATTGATGAAATCGCCACTTCGATAGAAGCGGCAGTGCAGGGTGCCGATCTCATCTTGATCGCCGCCCCAGTCGCCCAGACAGCCGCCATTTTATCTTCCATTCAACCACATTTGCAGGCCGGCACCGTGGTCACTGACGCTGGCAGCACCAAGGCTGACGTCGTTGCTGCGGCGCGTGAGGTGATGGGCGATAAGCTGGCGCAATTTGTCCCGGCGCATCCGATTGCTGGCCGCGAGCTCAATGGCCCTGATGCCGCATTGGCAGATTTATATACAGGTAAAAAAACGGTCATTACCCGCTTACCTGAAAACGTCGAAGCGGATGTCATGAAGGTTGCCGGTGCATGGCAACAGTGTGGCGCAATCATCCACCATCTGAGCCCCTCCGAGCATGATGCCGTGTTCGCCTCGGTCAGTCATTTGCCACATTTGCTAGCCTATGCGCTAGTCGATGATATCGCTAGAAAACCGCATGCGGATAGATTGTTTCAATATGCCGCCAGCGGGTTTCGAGACTTTACCCGTATCGCTGGTTCATCGCCTGAAATGTGGCGCGATATCACGCTGGCAAATCGTGATGCGATGTTACAGGAATTGGATTCCTATACCGAACAGCTAGCGCGTTTACGTTGGCATTTGCTGAACCGAGATGCGCCGGCGATTGAGTCGATTTACGCCAATGCGCAGCGGGCAAGGCATAATTGGATTGCTGCTATAGAGTCAGCAGAAAAACAAAACAAGGATGGCGGTGATTGAGCTTAGCTAAATTTTGCTAAGGTAGCTTAAACAGCCTTGATCGCTTGCATTTCCATTAAATTGCCTATAAAGCAAAATACAGAGCAAAAAACCAAGCATGAATCAACATAATCAACAGAATAAACACTACCCGCATTATCTTGATTTGCATCCTGTGATGCAAGCAGAGGGGTGCGTGCGTTTGCCCGGCTCTAAAAGCATTTCCAATCGTATTTTGTTGCTGGCGGCACTGGCTAAAGGCAGTACGCAGATTATGGATTTATTGGCGTCTGACGATACCTTAGTGATGTTGAATGCACTGCATAGTTTAGGTGTGCACTGGACGCAGGACGAGTCTAGCCAAAATTATACCGTGCAAGGCATCAACGGTATTCTGCCTAAGCACCATGCCGATCTGTTTATGGGTAACGCGGGTACCGCAATCCGGCCTTTGGTCGCCGCTCTGGCAGTCTTGGGAGGAGATTACACTTTGCACGGCGTGGCACGCATGCACGAAAGACCGATAGCTGATCTGGTCGATGCCTTGAACGGGGTTGGTGCCCAAATTTCTTATACCGGTAATGCTGGTTTCCCTCCCTTGCATATCCAGCGCGGCCATATCCACGCCCATCGCATGCAAGTCAAAGGCAATGTGTCAAGCCAGTTTCTGACGGCATTGTTGATGGCCGCACCTTTGATGGCGCAACATCAGGATGTGACAATTGAAGTGATCGGTGAGTTAATTTCTAAGCCATATATTGAAATTACCCTGAACCTGATGCAGCGTTTCGGCGTGGATGTGGAACGAGAGGGCTGGCAGGTATTTACTGTTAAGGCGGGCCAGCACTACGTCTCGCCTGGCGTGATTCATGTTGAAGGCGACGCTTCTTCTGCGTCGTATTTTTTAGCTGCGGGCGCAATTGCCGGCGGTCCTGTCAGAGTGGAAGGTGTGGGTCTTAATAGTATACAGGGTGATGTGCGGTTCGCTGAAGCATTGGAAAAAATGGGCGCCACCATTACTCGTGGAGACAACTGGATGGAAGCCAAATCTAATGGCGTACTGCAGGCGATTGATATGGATTTTAATCATATTCCAGATGCGGCCATGACCATCGCAGTGGCCGCCCTGTATGCCAATGGCACGACGGTATTGCGCAATATCGCTAGTTGGCGGGTCAAGGAAACCGATCGCATCGCAGCCATGGCCACTGAATTGCGCAAGCTGGGCGCGATTGTGGAAGAAGGCGCAGACTATCTGGCGGTAACGCCACCAGCACAGATTCAGTCCGCAACGATAGATACCTATGACGATCATCGCATGGCCATGTGCTTTTCGCTGGCAACGCTGGATGGTGTGGCTAGACGAGGGGCTGCAATGCGTATTAATGATCCAAAATGCGTCGCAAAAACTTTCCCTGACTATTTCGAGGCATTTGCTAAGATTAATCACAAGGAGTTATTTTGATAATTCCTGTCATTACAATTGATGGCCCAACAGCCTCAGGTAAAGGTACGGTAGCACACAGAGTTGCTAAGCATCTGGGTTTTCACTATCTTGATTCTGGTGCCTTGTACCGCTTGACGGCCTTGTCAGCGACGCGCCAAGGTATTGCGCTTGATAACGAGGAAATGTTGGCGGCATTGGCGCGAGTACTTCCATGTCGTTTTATTAAAGGGCATGTCTTGCTTGATGGTGAGGATGTGACGGACGCGGTACGTGCTGAAGCGATCGGTGTGGCAGCTTCTAAAATAGCCGTATTGCCTCAGGTGCGCAAAGCATTGCTGGACCTGCAAATTGCTTTTCGTTATTCACCAGGATTGGTTGCTGATGGACGCGATATGGGGACAGTGATTTTCCCTGACGCCACGCAAAAAGTATATTTGACGGCAAGTGTTGAGGCGCGTGCGAACCGTCGATATAAGCAATTGATTGAAAAGGGTTTTTCTGCTAATATGGAAGACTTGGTAAAAGATTTGGCTGAGCGCGATGCAAGAGATACTGTTCGTGCCGCTGCACCACTCAAACCCGCACCAGGGGCGTATATTCTAGATACTTCCGAGATGACAGTCGATGAGGCTGTTCATGTCGTATTAGATCTATATGCCAATGCAGTAAAACTTTCGACCTGATTAATTATTAATCTAATGGTCAAAGATTGAGTTTTCATATGGACGCAAAGTCTGTGTGAGATTGTTTAACTTAACCCGGTAAATAGCGTCTTTGCACTATTCCGGCTAACTCGTGAATATTATGTCTACTGTTTTCATGTCCCAAGATTTCGATACCGGCGCAGATAGCTTCGCAGCTTTATTCGAAGAATCCCTGTCACGTCAAGATATGCGTTCCGGTGAAGTGATTTCTGCTGAAGTCGTTCGTATCGACCACAATTTCGTGATCGTTAACGCTGGCCTCAAGTCTGAAGCTTTTATCCCTGTTGAAGAATTCAAAAACGACCAGGGCGAACTGGAAGTTAATATCGGTGATTTCGTTTCCGTAGCGATTGATTCGCTGGAAAACGGTTTCGGCGACACTATCCTGTCCCGTGACAAAGCAAAACGTTTGGCCTCATGGCTCGCGCTGGAAAAAGCGTTGGAATCTGGCGAAATCGTTATTGGTACTGTCAATGGCAAAGTTAAAGGTGGTTTGACCGTTCTGACCAACGGCATCCGCGCTTTCTTGCCAGGTTCACTGGTCGATACTCGTCCAGTAAAAGACACTACACCTTACGAAGGCAAGACCTTGGAATTCAAGGTTATCAAGCTCGATCGTAAGCGTAACAACGTTGTTCTGTCCCGCCGCGCTGTAGTTGAGGCGTCCATGGGCGAAGAGCGTCAAAAATTGATGGAAACACTGAAAGAAGGCACAGTGGTCGTCGGTATCGTTAAAAATATCACTGACTATGGCGCATTCGTTGATCTGGGCGGTATCGATGGTCTGTTGCACATCACTGATCTGGCATGGCGTCGTGTGCGTCATCCTTCAGAGGTATTGACAGTTGGTCAAGAGATCACTGCTAAGATTCTGAAGTTTGATCAAGAGAAAAACCGTGTTTCTCTGGGTGTAAAACAATTGGGCGACGATCCATGGACAGGTCTGTCACGTCGTTATCCACAACACACCCGTTTGTTCGGTAAAGTAACGAACCTGACTGACTACGGCGCATTCGTTGAAGTCGAGCAGGGTATCGAAGGTTTGGTACACGTTTCCGAAATGGACTGGACTAACAAAAACGTTGCACCAAACAAAGTTGTTCAATTGGGCGACGAAGTTGAAGTCATGGTTCTGGAAATCGACGAAGATCGTCGCCGTATCAGCCTGGGTATGAAACAGTGCAAAGCTAATCCTTGGGATGATTTCGCGATCAACCACAAGAAGGGCGATAAGCTCCGTGGCGCAATCAAATCTATCACTGATTTCGGCGTATTTATCGGTTTGTCCGGTAACATCGACGGTCTGGTACATTTGTCTGATCTGTCTTGGAACGAAACCGGCGAAGAAGCCGTACGTCGCTTCAAGAAAGGTGACGAACTGGAAGCCATTATTCTGGCTATCGACGTTGAGCGTGAGCGCGTTTCCTTGGGTGTTAAGCAACTCGAAGGCGATCCATTCAACAACTATTGCGCAATGAATGACAAAGGTGCCATCGTTATCGGTACTGTTAAATCAGTTGAGCCAAAAGGTGCAGTGATTCAATTGGCTGACGAAGTTGAAGGCTATTTGCGTGCATCCGAAATCTCCCGCGACCGCGTGGAAGATGCCGGTACTCACCTGAAAGTTGGCGACACTGTTGAAACTCTGGTGCTGAACATTGATCGTAAAGCACGTGGTATCCAACTCTCTATCAAAGCAAAAGATTCTGCTGAGACACAAGAAGCCATGCAAAAAATGTCTTCTGACACGGGTTCTAATTCTAACGCTGCATCCGGTACTACTAGTCTGGGCGCATTGTTGAAGGCAAAATTCGACAATAAGAACTAAGCAACAACTAAGTCATTGAGGTTTTTGATGTTTCAACAACTATGACGAAGTCGGAGCTAATTGCTCGACTGGCAGAGCGATATCCGCAGCTGATTGCAAAAGATGTGGATGTCGCAGTCAAAGCTATACTTGATGCGATGGCGGATGCGTTGTCTACCGCTCAACGCATAGAGATTCGTGGCTTTGGTAGTTTTGCGTTGAACAGTCGGCCACCACGGATAGGACGTAATCCTAAATCCGGCGACAAGGTGATGGTTCCCGAAAAACGGGTGCCTCATTTTAAGCCAGGCAAAGAGTTGCGCGAAAGAGTCGATGCCATGGTAGGGCAGCCTATCCTTGATGATTAAGTGGCAGCAAGCATTTAATGCAAAAGAAATGAAAACGGCATAACGGATTTCCGATATGCCGTTTTTTTTCACGTACAATTTCATGTGTTACGTGTAAATTATTTGTGTGAAGATTAATGGCGCTGTGATGAAGACATTGTTTACTCAGGTTAAATAAGGTACAGACATGAAAATTATTTCAAGAATTCTTTGGGGCATCATTTTCATTGCATTTTTTGGTTTTGCGTTGAAAAATGACCAGATCGTCACATTGCAGTTTTTTTGGGGTTACGCACAATCAGCGCCTTTAGTTGTTTTGTTGGCGGCTTTTTTTTTGTCGGGTGCAATTTTGGGAATATTGGCAATGGTTCCTATCGTATTCCATCACCGTAAGGACATTTCTAAACATAAAAAAACTATCGCTGAAATCGAAAAAGAACGACTGGTGGATCAGCGTGCCAACATCCAAGCACCACAACCCGATAGCGTCCGAAACACCTAATTCCATTTCAAATCGAATGCTGCTGGTTCTCGATTGACTCAACTAATATTTTCAATATTGTCAGCAATCGTCCACCCGGTAATTTATGATTTAGAGATGGAATAAAACCCATAAGCGAATACAATAAAAATGGAATTTGAAATCTGGTTGCTGTTGGGTATTCCCCTGTTTTTTTCTTTAGGTTGGATAGCTGCACGGGTAGATATTCGCCAATTGTTGACGGAGTCGCGCAGTTTGCCGCAAGGATACTTTAAAGGCTTAAATTTCCTGCTCAATGATGAGCATGATAAAGCAATTGATGCTTTTATCGAGATCGTTAAACTCGATCCAGAAGCGGTGGAGTTACATTTCGCGCTAGGCAATTTGTTTCGTCGGCGCGGTGAAACCGAACGCGCGATTCGTGTCCATCAGAATCTGTTGTCGCGTCCAGATTTGCCGCTTGAGCAGCAAACACAGGCGATGTTTGAGTTGGGACAGGATTATTTGAAGGCTGGGTTATTAGACCGGGCTGAAGAGACGTTTAATCAATTGGTTGCCGGACAATATGCGATAAAGGCAAGACGTGCCTTGCTAGAAATTTACCAGCGTGAAAAAGAGTGGGCGCGCGCGATTGATGCGGCGCATGCCCTGCAAGAATCTGGCTCCGGTGGCAGACAAAAGGAAATTGCTCAGTTTTACTGCGAAATGGCGCAGGATGAACTGGTTCATACGCATCCCGATGCGGCTCTGCTGATGCTTGATAAAGCAATGGCAGCAGACCGTCATAATGTGCGTGCAGCGATATTGATGGGCGATGTTCAGCTTGCCAACGGAGAGGTCGAAAAAGCATTGGTGGCATGGCGTCGTGTAGAGCAGCAAAGCGTGCCGCATGTCGCCTTGGTGGCACAGCGCCTAATGGATGGCTATCGTAAGCTGGAAAGGCCTCAAGAGGGCTTAAATCTCCTTAAGGGTTACCTTGCAGAGGCGCCTTCGATTGACTTACTGGAAGTGGTTTTTAAGGCGACACTGGAACTTGATACCGTTGAAGCTGCCAATGAGCTGGTCAGCGTAGAACTGAAGCGTACGCCAACTCTGCTTGGATTGGATAAGTTACTCGACGCGCGTTTGATGGTAGCGCCTCCTGAGGTGCGCCCTGAACTATCCATGGTGAAAAATCTGGTGCATGGCTATGCGCAGAGATTGGCACGCTATCAATGTTCTCATTGTGGCTTCAAAGCACGTCAATTTTACTGGCAATGTCCAGGTTGTAGCCGATGGGAAACTTATCCTCCAAGACGCACTGAGGAATTAAGCGTAATGAATTGAGTTGGATTGAGTTTTGCTTAGCTTGCAAAACGCGATGTAGAAATTTATCTTTGAGTGTGATTAAGAAATGAAAATTACGATTATTGGTACTGGTTATGTAGGGCTGGTTACCGGCGCCTGTCTGGCTGAATTGGGCAACAATGTATTTTGCCTTGATGTGGATCATAGAAAAATCGCTATGTTGAATAACGGTGGTATTCCTATCCACGAGCCTGGCTTGGAAGAAATCGTGGCACGTAACCGTGCTGCCGGACGGCTGGTGTTTTCTACCGATGTGGCGGCTAGCGTAGCCCATGGCGATGTGCAGTTTATCGCGGTAGGTACCCCGCCCGATGAGGACGGTTCAGCCGATTTGCAATACGTGTTGGCAGCAGCGCGCAATATTGGCAAATACATGACCGGGTTCAAAGTCATCGTAGACAAGTCGACGGTTCCTGTTGGTACTGCGGATAGGGTCGCATTGGCGGTGCAAGATGAACTGGCGTTACGTGATGTGGCGGCCACTTTCTCAGTCGTATCGAATCCCGAGTTTTTGAAAGAAGGTGCGGCGGTTGAGGATTTCATGCGTCCGGATCGTATCGTCATCGGTTGCGACGATAGCCCGGCTGGAAATGTTGCCAGAGCCCAGATGAAAAAATTGTATACGCCATTTAATCGCAATCACGAGCGCACACATTGGATGGATGTACGCTCGGCCGAGTTCACCAAATATGCGGCGAATGCGATGCTGGCGACACGGATTTCGTTTATGAATGAATTGGCTAATCTGGCCGATAAGGTTGGCGTCGATATCGAGGCAGTGCGGCATGGTATTGGTTCAGATCCACGTATCGGCCACAGCTTTTTGTATGCAGGCTGTGGTTATGGAGGCTCCTGCTTTCCTAAAGATGTACAGGCGCTGGAGCGCACGGCACAAGACTATGGTCAAGATTTATTGATTCTGCATGCAGTTGAAGCCGTCAATGCCAAGCAGAAGCAGGTGCTGGGTCAAAAAATCATGAACCGTTTTGGATCTGATCTCAGTGGCAAGCATTTTGCCATTTGGGGCTTAGCATTCAAACCGAATACCGACGATATGCGTGCAGCATCGTCGCGCGTACTCCTAAGTGAGCTATTGCGTGCAGGAGCAAGTGTCGCTGTGTATGATCCGGTTTCCATGCAGGAAGCTGAACGGGTGCTTGCGCTGGATTTTGCCGATAGACCAGAATTGTTGGAAAAAATTCGCTATGCTGCCGATCCGATGGAGGCGCTAGATTGTGCTGATGCGCTAGCAATCGTCACGGAGTGGAAGGCATTTCGCAGTCCGGATTTTGATCAGGTGAAATCTAGATTGAATCAAGCTGTTATTTTTGATGGGCGTAACTTGTTTGAACCCACTGTTATGATCGAACTCGGTGTTGAGTATCACGGTATCGGCCGTTCTGTTTTGACGCGCAATTGAACATGCTTACACAATTAAACCAAGCTCAGGCTAAACGGATGCTAGTGGTGGGCGATGTGATGCTCGACCGCTACTGGTTCGGTGAAGTTAATCGCATTTCGCCCGAGGCACCTGTACCCATCGTCAGGGTGCAGAAGCGTGAAGAGCGTCTGGGCGGTGCTGCCAATGTGGCTCGCAACGCGGTAGCGCTTGGTATGCAAGCGGGTTTGCTGGGGGTGATAGGGCAGGATGAAGCGGGTGATAGTGTTGAAGATTTATTGCAGGAATCGGGAATTCAAAGTTACCTCAATCGCGATTCGGCCATTTCCACTATCATTAAATTGAGAGTGATAGGTCGGCAGCAGCAATTATTACGCATCGATTTCGAGGAAAAACCAACCGCTACCGTTTTGCAAGACAAACTGACGCGTTTTAATGCCTTGATTGCTGATTATGATGTGATTGTATTGTCCGATTATGCCAAGGGCAGTCTAGTGAATGTAGCAACGATGATTGCAGCGGCCAGGCAGGCCGGAAAATTGGTTTTGGTTGATCCCAAAGGAAGTGATTTTTCGCGCTATGCCGGGGCGACTATGCTGACGCCAAATAAGTCTGAAATGAGACAAATTATTGGGGACTGGGAAAGCGAAGCTGAATTGACTGAAAAAGCGCAGGCATTACGACAAAAGCTTGATCTGCAAGCGCTGCTGTTAACCCGGTCTGAAGAGGGAATGACACTTTATACCGAGGCTGAAGTAACTCATGTGCCAGCGATGGCACGCGAAGTGTACGATGTCTCTGGTGCCGGTGATACGGTGATCGCTGCTATGGCAACAATGTTGGCAGAAGGCAAGTCTATGCGTGATGCCGTGTCGATTGCAAATCGGGCAGGTGGGATTGTGGTCGGAAAGCTCGGAACCGCAACCGTATCAAGAGGCGAATTATTTCCAGAATTGTGAATGAATATTAATTTTTAACTAATTTACTTTTTATTGTCAACCGCGTTCAATGCTATTCGTTATTGATAGTAGAATGATAATTGGTGTCGAGTTTTGCGTTATTGCCAAAACGGCGAAGCATGGCACCGCGTTCTGTTGGAAGTAGTGACTATAAGTAGTAAACGATACATCAATCAATGTAATTAAAATTAACCACCTCGGAGTAATTCACATGTTTAAAAAATTATTGTTAGCAGTCGTCACTCTAGTCGCTACTATGGGTTTTGCATTTGCAGATGTTGATGTCAATAAGGGTGATCAAGCGGCTCTGGATGGCATTAAGGGAATCGGTCCGGCAAAATCCAAAGCGATTATTGAAGAGCGTAGCAAAGGCGGTAATTTCAAAGACTGGACTGATTTTGAAAAACGCGTCAAAGGTGTTGGCGAGAAAAGTGCCGTTAAATTGTCTGAGGCTGGCTTGACTGTCAATGGACAGACGAAACCAGGCGTAGTAACAAAAGCACCTGGATCAGCAAAAGTATCGACTAAAGCGGTGGCTTCTGCTCCTGTACCAGCAGTTTCTCCAGTTTCGGCATCATCGGCAGCTGTTAAAGCGCCTGCGTCCTCCAAGTAAGTTTTGCTGATTTAGTTTGCAAGATCCCTTCATGCATCACATGAGGGGATTTTTTTTTGGGTAAATTAATTATGATCAAGGATTGCAGCAATAGCAATCAAGCATGATCGTACGACAGCGTTTAGAATGATGCTTTGTTCCTCATTTTTCTAAAGCCATATGCCTTATCTCACCATCGAAGACACGATAGGAAATACCCCCCTTGTTATGTTGCAACGCCTGCCAGGAGACGATGCCAAACGCAAAAATAACATTATTTTAGGTAAACTGGAAGGCAATAATCCTGCCGGTTCGGTAAAGGACAGGCCAGCGTTGTCAATGATCAAACGAGCGGAGGAGCGAGGGCGCATCAAACCTGGCGATACGCTGATTGAGGCGACTAGCGGTAATACTGGTATTGCACTGGCAATGGCCGCCGCGATGCGAGGGTATAAAATGGTGCTCCTGATGCCAGAAAATCTGAGCATAGAGCGTCGTCAGAGTATGGCCGCTTATGGTGCACAGCTCATCTTAACGCCGAAGACAGGTGGTATGGAGTACGCCAGAGATTTGGCAGAACAAATGCAGAAAGAGGGTAGGGGAACCATACTCGATCAGTTTGCCAATCCAGATAACACGCTTGCTCATTACGAAACAACAGGGCCAGAAATCTGGCGTGACACCAATGGGCAAGTAACGCATTTCATCAGTGCAATGGGTACTACCGGAACGATTATGGGAGTCTCTGCATATCTAAAAGAAAAAAATCCAGGGATACAAATTATTGGAGCTCAGCCTGAAGAAGGCTCTCAAATTCCAGGCATTCGGAAATGGCCAGAAGCATATTTACCTAAAATTTATGATAAGTCGCGAATCGATCAGATCGAGTCAGTAAGTCAGTCCGATGCTGAACATATGGCGAGAAGGATGGCCGTCGAAGAGGGCATTTTTTGCGGAATTTCAGCAGCTGGTGCCTGTGAGATAGCTTTACGGATTGCTCAGACGGTAGAAAATGCCACGATAGTATTTATTGTATGTGATCGTGGCGACCGGTATTTGTCCACTGGGGTGTTTCCAGCTTAAATGTGTACGTATCTGAAGCATACGGTAACGAGGGAATTAAAAAAAACAAATATTTTAGATTGCACAGAAAGTAACATCCTCACCAGCATGTTACCTGTCGCACGCAAAAAAATGGAACGCATACTTATGATGACTCGTGTAGTAGGGAAACGGTGCAAGATGAAAAATGTAGGCTAAAAAGATTTACGCATTAAATTTTTAATATATTCGTAGAGCAAATTTTTTTAAAAAATCGTCCCCTTTCTTTCTAAAAATAACCTACACTAAAATCGTAACGTGCAGGAATAGATTGATTTTTCCAGCATGTGCACAATCGTTTTGGCATGTGGTTTTGATTATCGCTATCAAAGGAGATCAGGATGAAAATCTTTGACAATTACGCAGCACGTTATGAACGGACTCGTGAAGAGGAATACTCGTTATCGGAGTTCCTAGAGTTGTGTAAAAAAGACCCGCTTGCTTATGCTACCGCAGCAGAACGTATGTTGGCGGCGATAGGTGAGCCAGAGCAAATCGATACTCGCCACGATTCTCGGCTATCACGCATTTTTTCCAATAAAATCATTAAAATTTACCCTGCTTTTCGTGAGTTTTATGGCATGGAAGAAGTCATTGAGCAGGTGGTCTCCTATTTCCGTCATGCCGCACAAGGCTTGGAGGAGCGTAAGCAGATACTCTACTTATTGGGGCCGGTTGGCGGAGGGAAGTCCTCTATTGCGGAGCGGCTCAAATATTTGATGGAGAAAATTCCGTTTTATTGCATCAAAGGTTCACCCATCAATGAATCGCCTCTCGGGTTATTTAGCGAAGAGGAAGATGGTGCCATTCTTGAAGAAGATTTCGGCATCCCCAGACGCTATCTGCGTGGCATCCCCAGCCCTTGGGCGGTCAAGCGGCTGCATGAATTTAATGGTGATATCAATCAGTTCCGCGTGGTCAGGCGCTATCCTTCCGTATTGAAACAGGTAGCGGTTTCTAAAACTGAACCTGGCGATGAAAATAATCAAGATATTTCCTCTCTTGTTGGTAAGGTCGACATTCGCAAGTTAGAAGACTACGGTCAGGATGATCCAGATGCTTACAGTTTTTCCGGTGGACTCTGCCTGGCGAATCAGGGCTTGATGGAATTTGTCGAAATGTTCAAGGCCCCGATCAAGGTTTTACATCCCTTACTGACTGCTACTCAGGAGGGTAATTTCAAGGGGACGGAAGGTTTTGGTGCGATTCCATTTGATGGAATTATTCTGGCGCACTCAAATGAGTCTGAATGGAAGACCTTTAAAAACAACAAAAATAACGAAGCTTTTCTTGACCGAATTTACATCGTCAAAGTTCCGTATTGCCTGCGCGTTTCAGATGAAATAAAAATTTATGAAAAACTGGTTCGTACTTCATCATTGGTAGATGCTCCCTGTGCTCCCGGTACGTTGAAAATGATGTCGCAGTTTGCCGTACTTTCTCGTTTGAAGGAGCCGGAAAATTCCAGCATTTACAGCAAAATGCTGGTCTACGATGGCGAGAATCTAAAGGATACCGATCCCAAAGCAAAATCACGTCAAGAATATGCTGACTATGCGGGTGTCGATGAGGGCATGAATGGGCTTTCTACCCGCTTTGCATTCAAAATATTGTCTAAGGTGTTTAATTTTGATAATACCGAAGTGGCGGCCAATCCGGTACATCTGCTGTATGTGCTTGAACAACAGATTGAACGTGAGCAATTCCCACCGGAGCTTGAACAAAAGTATTTTTCCTATATCAAGGAATATCTGGCACAACGTTACGCTGAATTTATCGGTAAAGAAATTCAGACAGCGTATCTGGAAAGCTATTCAGAGTATGGACAGAATATTTTTGATCGGTATGTCACTTTTGCTGATTTCTGGATACAAGACCAAGAGTTTCGTGACCCTGACACGGGCGAGAGTTTTGATCGAGATGCGTTGAATAATGAATTGGAAAAGATAGAAAAACCTGCCGGTATTTCCAATCCTAAAGATTTTCGCAATGAGATCGTCAATTTTGTATTGCGTGCGCGAGCACAGAATGCAGGAAAAAATCCTACCTGGACTAGTTACGAAAAATTGCGCACGGTGATTGAGAAAAAAATGTTCTCAAATACTGAGGAATTATTGCCGGTCATTTCTTTCAATGCCAAGGCTAGTGTTGATGACGTCAATAAACATCAGGAGTTTGTCGATCGGATGGTCGCCAAAGGGTATACCGCGAAACAGGTTCGGTTATTGTGCGAATGGTATTTGCGAGTCAGAAAATCATCCTGATTTGGTGCCGCGCCTGTTGCTATTGCAGGTAAAAGAGTTCGCGCCAATTTTGAAAGGGAAATCATTTTGGTTTATCTAATTGATAGGCGAGTTCAAGGTAAAAATAAATCTGCTCCCAATCGCGAACGCTTCTTGCGTCGATATAAGGATCAGATCAGGGCGGCCGTTGCGCGTGCCATCAAGGGACGGTCGATTACCGATATCGAAAGTGGGGAGAAAATTTCGATACCGGTCAAGGATGTCAATGAACCGACTTTTGGACATGCACATGGTGGAGTTTGGGAAACTGTCCAACCTGGAAATCAAGAATATCTCAAGGGGGATCAGGTAGAAAGGCCTAAGGGCGGTGCAGGCTCGGGGAAGGGGCAAGCGGGTAATAGTGATGAGATGAACGAGGATGATTTTGGCTTTCAGATCAGCCGCGAAGAGTTCCTTAATTATTTTTTTGAAGATCTCGAATTGCCGAATTTGGTCAAGACACAACTCGCTTCTACCACCGATTTTAAAAGCCAGCGGGCTGGTTACACAACGTCTGGTACCGCATCGAGTTTGCATGTGCTGCGTTCTTTACGTGGCGCACTTGGCCGGCGTATTGCCGTTGGCGCTAAAGCGACGCGGCGGCTCAAAGACGCGGAGTTGGAAATGGCGGAATTGTTGGGTTCTGTCATTGATATGAGCGATCCACGTATTCTTGCGTTGAAACAGGAAATACATCATCTACGCACGCGCTTGCTGGCGATTCCTTTCATTGATCCATTTGATCTGCGTTACAGTAATCGTATCAAAGTCCCCAAACCGTCCACTAAAGCGGTGATGTTTTGTTTGTTGGATGTGTCCGGCTCCATGGATGAGCAAAAAAAAGATATTGCCAAACGTTTCTTTATTTTGTTGTATCTGTTTCTGACCAAGGCCTATGACAAGATTGATGTAGTCTTCATTCGTCATCACACCGCTGCTTCCGAAGTGGATGAAAATGACTTTTTTCACTCGCGTGAGTCCGGTGGGACGATCGTCTCTTCAGCGCTGCATTTGCTGACTAAAATCATTCAGGAACGTTACGCGAGTACGGACTGGAACGTCTATGTAGCACAAGCCTCTGATGGTGATAATTGGGACAACGATTCAGTCGCGTGCCGACAGTTGTTGGACAATACCATTTTGCCGCTGGTTCAATATTATGCCTACGTCGAAATCACTGAAGGAGAACCACAAAATTTATGGGAAGAATATAGCCAAGTGTTAGCGCATCATGCCCACTTTGCAATGCAAAGAATTAAGACCCCTGCAGATATTTATCCTGTATTTAGAGAGTTATTCAAGAAACAAGCCAAATGAGGTGTGCCATGAACAGCACGCAAAACATGGAAAAAGACAAAAATCCCCGCAGGTTGCCCGAGCAATCCGAGTGGACTTTTGAATTGATTGAGCAGGCACATGAAGAAATTCGTCGTGTTGCGCAAAATTTTGGACTCGATACTTACCCCAATCAACTGGAGATCATCACCGCCGAGCAGATGATGGATGCCTACGCATCGGTCGGCATGCCGGTGTCGTACCATCACTGGTCATTCGGCAAGCATTTTGTTTCGACCGAGAAAAGTTATAAGCGCGGGCAGATGGGTCTGGCGTATGAAATCGTGATCAATTCCAATCCTTGCATTGCGTATTTGATGGAAGAAAATAGCCTGACCATGCAGGCGCTGGTCATTGCGCATGCCGCTTACGGACACAATTCTTTTTTCAAGGGAAATTACCTGTTTCGGACCTGGACCGATGCCGATGCCATCATCGACTATATGGTTTTTGCTAAAAAATACGTCAGTGAATGTGAACAGCGCCATGGTATTGAAGCGGTAGAGCTGTTGCTCGACTCTTGTCATGCGTTGCAAAATTATGGTGTCGATCGCTATAAGCGCCCAACCAAATTGTCGCTAGCAGAAGAACGTGAAAAACAGGCGGAGCGTGAGCGCTATCTGCAGTCACAGGTCAATGACTTGTGGCGTACCTTGCCACGTCGGGATGATGCCGCGATCAATCAGGCGGCGCATCGATTTCCAACAGAGCCGCAAGAAAATCTCTTGTATTTCATTGAAAAGTATTCTCCCTTGCTGGAACCTTGGCAACGTGAATTAGTGCGTATTACGCGAAAAATTTCACAGTATTTTTATCCGCAACGACAGACTCAGGTGATGAACGAAGGGTGGGCGACGTTCTGGCATTACACGATTTTGTATCAGTTGTATGAAGAAGGTATCGTTGGTGATGGCTTTATGATGGAGTTCTTGCAAAGCCATACCAATGTCGTGTTTCAGCCTCCTGTCAGCAGCCGGAACTTTAGTGGCATTAACCCGTATGCGCTGGGGTTTGCGATGATGCGTGACATCCGCCGCATTTGTGAAAACCCTACCGAGGAAGATCGTGCCTGGTTTCCCGATATTGCGGGCGGTGATTGGCTAAAGACCTTAAACTTTGCCATGCGAAATTTTAAAGATGAAAGCTTTATTGCCCAGTTTTTATCACCCAAGCTGATACGTGACTTTCACTTTTTTTCGGTGTTAGATGACGATAGCAAAGAGCAACTGAGTATTTCAGCGATTCATGATGAAAGTGGCTATCAGGCGTTACGCCAGCAACTGGCGGGGCAATACAATTTGGGTAACCGTGAACCGAATATTCAGGTGTGGTCAGTCGACATGCACGGGGATAGGGCGCTTACGCTCAGACACAACCAGTACCTGCGCCGACCGCTGAACGTCCAGACCAATGATATGCTCAAGCACGTGGCGCGACTTTGGGGGTTTGACGTGTACCTGGAAACTGTCGATCAAAATAATACGGTATTGAGTACCCAGGACTGCAAATGGGAGAAGCGCAGCCGTATCAGGTAATGCTTTTATTTTTCTCGGGATGGCTGTCAATATCGAGATCAGATAGAATAAGCCACCTTTCACCTGATGGAGCACAACGATGTACTTGGATCATGCAAAAATTTCCGCGACACATAGTGAAACAGAGCCAGATAGGTTAGAGCGTTTGTATCGCGTTTACGGTTATGCAATCGCGATGGCGGACATGGACGGCAACGCCGAATGCATCACAAAGTTAGCCAAAATCCATGATCACAAAGGGACTTTAATGGTCATCTGGCATGTTGCCCCGACTGAAAAAGAAAAAAATTATTTTCTCAATGCATGGAAAAGTAAGGTGGGAGACGAATCCACTCAGGTTGAGCACGCCTTGATGCTTCAGGATACAGCGTCGCCCGCGGCGGCATCGTCTTGATAGGTTAACAGGCGTAATCCGTTCAAAATCACCAGTAAACTGGTTCCTGTATCGGCAAATACGGCCATCCACATGCTGGAGTGACCCGTGAGTGTCAGCGCAAAAAACAAAACTTTGATGCCGATGGCGAACGCAATGTTTTGCCAAAGGATAGTCGCGGTGCGCTTCGATAGGCGTATGAATTCTGGCAGTTTGCGCAGATCGTCCTGCATCAGCGCAACATCGGCAGTTTCCAGCGCAGTATCTGACCCCGCCGCGCCCATCGCGAAACCGATGTGAGCGCGTGCCAGGGCCGGAGCGTCATTCACGCCATCCCCCACCATTCCGATGATCCCTTGTGCGCTGAACTCTGCAATGGCAGCTAACTTCTCCTCGGGCAGCAACTCACTGCGTACGTCGGTGATGCCGATTTCTGTTGCGATTGCCTTGGCGGTGTGTGCATTGTCACCTGTCAGCATGAGCAATTTGATTCCCATGTCTTGTAGTTGCTGGATGGCGATCTTGCTGCTGACGCGCAAGGTGTCACTGACGGCTAGCAGGCCCAATACTTGATGCGTATCACATAGCAAGATGACAGTTTTGCTGCATGCTTCCAATTGTTCGATACGCAGTTGCAGCGTTTCTTGTCCGGTACCGGGTAAGGCTAAATTTAGCGCCACTTTCAGTTCCGGACTGGTCTCTTGAAGCATTCTCTGATTGCCGAGATAGTAGCGCTGGCCTTGTATCTCACCAGTGACGCCGAGCGTACTTGAAGAGGAAAAGTTATTTACGTGAGCCAACTCGCCTGAATAAGCCGCCAGCACGGCGTGTGCCACAGGATGTTGTGATCCTGCTTCTAAACTGGCGGCGATGCGCAGGACATCTTGCTCGCTGAGCGGGCCCAGGGCGAGGATATCAGTCACACTGGGTTTGCCGTAGGTGAGTGTGCCAGTTTTGTCCAGCGCAATCAGTGTCAACTTACGGCCTTGCTCCAGATACAAGCCACCTTTGATTAAAATGCCTCGCTTCGCGGCCAGTGCCAGGCCGCTCACCACGGTGACAGGCGTGGAGATGACCAATGCACAAGGGCAGGCGATGACCAGCAAGACTAGCGCCTGATAAATGCTGTCATGCCAAGAGCTGGCCCCCAATAGTGGCGGCAATACAGCAATCAACATGGCGAAGATAAACACCGCCGGGGTATAGCGTGCGGCGAACTGGTCAACCAGGCTTTGGGTTGGTGCGCGCTGACTTTGCGCTTGTTGTACTGATCGCGCAATACGGGCCAGTAAGGTGTCGCTTTGCAATGAAGTAACGCGTATTTCAAGGTTGCCGGATTGATTCAAGGTGCCTGCATACACCAGATCTCCCGCCACTTTTTCCAGCGGCATACTTTCGCCCGTGATGGCTGCCTGATTGACACTGGAATGGCCCGATTCGACTATGCCATCGAGTGCGATACGCTCTCCGGTGCGGGCGCGCAAAATTTGCCCCAGTAAAATCTGGCTGACGGGCGTTTCCTGCCATTGCTTATCTGCCTGCAGTATGTTGGCGGTATCGGGAGCATGCGCCATTAAGCCGGTGATGGCATCGCGCGCACGATCAAGGCTGGCCGCTTCTAACATTTCTGCCACACCGAATAAGCAGATCACGACGGCCGCTTCCGGCCATTGTCCTATCGCGACGGCACCGATAACGGCCGTTGTCATGAGCAAATGTATATTCAAGTTGAGATGCCGCAGCGCGATCCACCCCTTCTTGAGGGTAGTTATGCCACCAGTCAATATCGCAATGATGGCGAGGGTGATCACGCTCAGTGATGCCTCATTCGGACTGTTCCAGGCCAAAATTTCAGACGAGAGCGCGGCAATCCCTGCAACTGCCATCAAGATGAACTGCTTGCGCAAAGTGGCGGGCGGATGGCGGCTGCCTTGGTTTGCCGGCGAAGCGGCGAGTAACTGCCCCGGCATCCCTATCTTTTGGAGCTGAGTAAAAATGGCATCGGTCTCCGTCAGATTATGATGCACCGTGAGCACCCGCTGAAGTAAGTCAAAATCAAGGGCAACGACACCTGGCAAAGATGCCAGACATTGACGGATCAATTTCTCTTCGGTAGGGCAATCCATGTTGTGGATTTGGAGCTTGATCTGTTGCTTTGCAGTATGACTATGATGTTCTGCATCAATTTCGCTGATGAATAAAGAAGACGGAGGCGTGGCTGGCTGCCCAGGATGAGTGCAACTGCAAGAATTTTTTTCCGACATGATTTTCTTTCTTTAAACCAGAATGAAGCCAGTGTAGACTCTGTAGCAGCTACAGGGTCAAGGGACATTTATGCCTTTATTTAAGTGTAGTGGTTTTTTTTGAAAGGTGAATGATGCGCATCAGCGAACTGGCCAATGCCACCGGGGTGGAAGTCGAAACGATCCGTTATTACGAAAAACAAGGTTTGCTGGCAGCGCCGGCACGCCAAGATAATGGTTACCGCAGCTATAGTGCCGAGCACCTTGAGCGGCTGTCTTTTATTCGCCACTGCCGGGCCCTGGATATGCCTTTGGCCGAGGTGCGGCGACTGGTCGATTTTATGTTAAATCCGACGCCAGATTGTGCTGATATCAATCAACTGGTCGATGCCCAGATTGCCCGAGTGCGCGCCCGGCTAAAAAGCATGAGAGCATTGGAAAAACAGCTGGGTAAACTCAGGGAGCGGTGTGCAGGCCATCACGTCGGGCAAGAGTGTGGCATCTTGCATGAGCTGGTGTCGGCGGCGCACGGTGAGGCATGCGCCTGCCATTCTTAGATGATTAATGAAATTTCAAATCTTCTATCATTGCTGATAACCCAGCCCAGCCTATTTCAACCCCGATACACAGCAAAATAAAGGCTGACAGGCGCAATAAGACGGTGGCACCGACATCGCCCAAGAAGCGTTCCATATTCCGCGCAAAGCGATAGCACAGATAAATGCCCAGTGTCGTCAACAGCACGCCCAATGCCGAGGCAAAGCTGGTGATCAGCCAATCGACCGGCTTGGCAGGCAACTGTGTCCCCAGCGTGATCGAGGCGGCGATCGTGCCGGGGCCAACCGTCAATGGAAAGCTAAAAGGGTAAAAACTGTGTTTGCGCAATTCTTCTTTGGTCCAGGTATTGGCGGATGCCGCCACCGAGGTATGCAGCTGATCCTTACCCTGATCATTGAGTAAGCGCCAGCCAGCCATCGCCACCACAATACCGCCCGCTACCCGCACGATAGGCAAAGAGATGCCAAAAAAATCCAGCACATAAGAGCCGACAAAGACCGCCCCCATCAAGAGAATGAAGCAATTGATCGCAATCCGCTTCGCCAGTCGGCTTGCCACGGCTTGCTCCAGAGGGCCTGTCATTGACAGGAAAATAGGTGCAATCGCCAGCGGATTTAAGATCGGCAGCAAAGTAATCGGCACCACGATGAGTGCCTTGGCAAAAACGATCATTGCTACGCTCATGAACAATCCTTAAAAAATCGGGAGTGTTGATTATAAAGTCCAATGCCGATAAAAGGGGCAAACCGGCGAGCGCAAACGCCGGAGCAAGCGCTAGCGGTCATGGCGGGGGTTGTAAGGCGAAATCGCGTGATGCCCAATAGCGGGGCAGGGTAGATGGTGGGTGAAAAATTCAAATGCCCCCTCGCCAGCGCGCATCTCCCATGCGGGTCTTCAGCCACTCTGGCCTGCAAGGCGCATGGATAGTGCGCCCTGGCATGGCTACTTTTAGATTTGATGCCCAGAATAGCGCGCGCTTCGTCAGGTGTTGCCACCGCCCTATCCAGTTCACGGCTGATACGGGCGATGCAATGACCTTGCGCGCTTTGAATTCCATCTTGCGTGAGGTCTTGCCCATGGCAACGATGCGGCCAGTCGCCTCGATGTAGTCGCCGGCATACACCGGCGCCATGAACTGCACATTGTCGTAGGCCACGAATAGGCCTTCATCGCCATCGCTGCGGATCAATAATTCTGTGGCGACGTCACCGAACAGGTTGAACATCTTGGCGCTAGCGCACCGTTGAGGTGCGCTCTTTGGCTAAATAAATCAAAGTCATGATATCCGTTGAAAAATAGGATATGTGACATCAATCTGCAACTTCAATGAATTCCCGTGAATTCGTTTCTCAAGAAAAAAGTTTAGAGCTTAAGCATGCAAGAATCACAAAATTAAATCACAACAAATTTGTATCAAAACAAAATTGTTGTGATAAAGTGATTGCATCTAAAAGGGAAATTATCATGAAACTTGGAAGCATTGCCACTGGTGAAGATTTTTACGATAGAAAAACTGAATGTGCTGATTTATGGCGCTATCTGAAAAATGAGCACATTGTCGCCAGCGGCCCAAGGCGACTTGGAAAGACCTCTATTATCAACCGCCTTCGAGAAGAGGCAATCGCGGATGGCTTGTTGGCCGAACTTGTCGATGTACAAGGAATAGAAGGCGCACAGGCATTCATTGATGAAATAGCCCGCCACTTTCCCGACGCCTCTGTCACCGGGTATCTTGGTAGCCTTGGTAAAACCGCAAAAAGTTGGTTGTCGGCGGTAAAGAAAATTGACTTCAAGGGCCCGGGCGGTCTAGGTGGCGGCATAGAATTACAGGCCAGCGCCAGCCAAAACTGGATCAAGTCTGCCGTCGCATTGCAGGCTAGGCTCAATGAGGCGCCCGTTCTCATTTTCATTGACGAATTTTCGGTATTTCTGCAAAAATTGTTACTCAGTAATCAAAAGGAGGCTGAGGCCTTGCTGGCCTGGTTACGTGCGTGGCGGGTTGCACCTGGCCTTGCCTGCCGTTTCATTTTTACCGGATCAATAGGGTTAAATGCGCTGTTAGAAAAGTATGGCCTGAGTGCGCAGTTTAACGACTGTTATGAATATCCGATTGGCCCCTTCAAACTCTCTGCAGCACGTGACATGATCAAGGATTTTGCGTTACGGGAGCAGTTTCTTGTAGACGACACTAGCGCGAATTACCTCTGCGAGCGAGTTGGTTGGTTGTCCCCCTATTACGTTTGCTTGCTGCTAGACCAAACTATGCAAGCCGCGCGCGATCGTATGGACGAAACACCGGCGCCACTTGCCCCGTCACAAAAAAACCTCAACACCGATGATGTCGATAGCGGCTACGAACGTTTGCTTTCGGCTCGTTCACGCTTTAAGCACTGGGAGCAGCGTCTTAACCGCGATCTGGAAGGAGTCGACCTGGCCTTCGCCAAACTGATCTTGAAGGCTCTGGCGAAGAACGCCATTGGACTGACCCAGTCTCAATTAAAATCGCGACTTGCCAAGCTTGAGCAGGATCCAGACCTGCGTGCCGCGCGCCTGCAAACCATCCTCAATAAATTGCAAGATGAAGGTTACATTTGCGTGCCAGATACCACCGGCCGGGTCAAATTTTTATCCTTTTTGCTGCGTGATTATTGGAGCCGCAATCATGCCTGATATGTTCGCAAAGCCAAAGGAAACAAGCCCGGTGCAACCTGACGGCATTGCAGCCGCGGCCAAATATAATCCCCACTTGTGGAGCCCGGCAGAACTACGCGCCATCTTTGTCGCGCGCAAAAGAGAATTGGCGACAATTTTGCAGGCACTTCGGGCTGCCGAACCCAATAGCGCACCACAACATCTATTGATCACTGGCCAGCGCGGCATGGGTAAATCCACCTTATTGCAGCGCGTAGCCCTAGCCGTGGAGGATGAGCCAGCCCTGAGTCAACAGTGGCTACCCTTGCGCTTCCCGGAAGAGCAATATACCGTCAGCACGCCCGCCGAATTATGGGCCAACGTCATCGGCGCCTTAGCCGATGCATTAGAGCGCCAGGGTCAACCCACGCTAAAGATCGATGCCGAACTGGCGCAGCTCATGCAATTGCCCATCGCACAGCGCGAACAAGCAAACCTGTCATGGCTACAAAATTGGTGTCAGACACATCAAAAGCGATTATTGCTACTCATCGACAGCACCGACCTATTGTTCGCAAATATCGCCGCCGGCGATGCCAAACATCGTAGCGCGCAACAAGACGGCGGCGCATCAGCGCTGTGGCGCGTGCGTAAGGCACTATTGCATGCGCCTCACCTGCTATGGTTGGGCGGCAGTTATCAACCCTTGGAAGCGCATGGCTTGTACAGCGACGCCTTCCTGGATTTTTTTCAACTCATAGAATTGCGTCCCTTAACGCTAAGCGAGATGCAAAGCGCGATACAGGCAATGGCATTTACTTTTGGTGCTGGTCGCGGCTTACGTGGCGAGGCGGCAGAGAACGAAGTGAAACGCTTGCTCAATGAGCGCCCCGAGCGTTTGCGCGCAATGCGTCAACTCACCGGCGGAAACCCACGTACAACGGTGATGTTGTATGAGCTATTTGCGGCGGGCGGGCGCGACAATATGCGTGCCGATCTGGAACGGCTGCTGGACGTCATGACCCCGCTGTACAAAGCTAAATTGGAAGTGTTGGCAGATCAGACGCGCAAAATACTCGCGCACGTGATGGAAAACTGGGCACCGATCACCGCTAAAAACCTGGCAAGAGTGTCAGCCTTGCCGGTTGGTACAGTCAGCGCGCAATTGACGCGGCTGGAGCAAGAAGGCTTAATCGAAAAAACCCCCATGAGCGGCACCAAACGCTCAGGTTTTCAGGCGACTGAACGGTTTTTTAATATCTGGTACCTGATGCGCAATGCGGCACGCGGCTCACGCGCACGCGTCGGCTGGTTGGTCGAATTCATGCGCCTTTGGTATAGCCGCGATGAACTGCAAGGTCTCGCGCGCAACCGTATCAGCGAACACCGGGATGGCCGTTACTGTGATGGCGCCGAGCTAGAGTATTCCCGTGCTATCGCGAGAGCCATGCCAAAAGAGGCGCAGGACCGTCGCCAACTGGAATGGACAGTTTTTCAACAAGCCAGAAAAAGCAGCGCTTTCAGCGACTTGTTTGAATTAGAGGGTGAAGATGCGATATTCCAGACGCCGGACGACTACCTGCGGCGTTTCGAGGCTTTACGTCCGGCTTTACAACTAGCCCCTGTGCCTGAAGATGCAAAATTGGCCTGGGCGCATGAAGTAATGAGCTCGCTGACGTTGACGCTGGCACAAAAAGAAAAATTGGCGAAACAAAGCGATCTTTCGTCTACCGTTAAGCTTAAAAAATATCGCGCGGAACTTTTGACAGAGAGGAATGAATTCGTAAAAAACAACGAACAAAACAATGTGACGCAAGTGGAAATAGCCGTTGCGAATGGAGAGTTTTTCCCCGACTGCCCTGATTCAACCTTAGCCTACACACAGATGCAGGAATGCTTTACGGCATATCCCCATGCCTTTGTGCTAGCGCTCACTCTTTTGATCCGCAAGTGGCATGATGCTCCCGCCAAGGAGGCCTGCAAACGAGCAATTGATCTGGTGCCGGACAGCGCACGGGCCTGGGATATCTTGGGTTTTTTGCATAGCCGCAATCCTAAGTGCCATAAAGAAGCCGAAGCAGCCTATCGCAAGGCTATTGCGCTGAATCCTGAATGGTCATGGCCTTGGGACAGTTTGGCCGACCTGTTAAGCAATGATCTTAAGCGTCATGCGGAGGCGGAGTCGGCTTACCGTAAGGCGATTGAACTCGATCCCAAATCTGGGCTGGCGTGGTTCGGCTTGGCTAACCTGTTGCGAAATAATCTCAATCGTTATGAGGATGCGGAAGCGGCTTACCGCAAAGCGATAGAGCTGGAACCGGAATTGCCCCAGCTAAGGGGGGCGCTGGCTGAATTGTTGTGCAAAAATCTGGAGCGATATGACGAGGCTGAACTGGCCTATCACAAGGCGATCGATTTGGATCCCACTTCAGCGTTCTGGTGGGATTGTCTAGCTGGCATGCTAGAGACCTCCCTTATGCGCTACGAGGACGCCGAGTCGGCCTATCGTAAAGCGATAGCGTTGAAACCTGAATGGGTATTGCCATGGTGCGGGCTGGGCGGACTTCTATATCTCAAACTCAAGCGCAACGAAGAGGCCGAGGTGATTTTCCGCAAAGCGATCGAGCTCGCGCCGGAATTTGCCTGGTCGCAAGGCGCTTTGGGGCATGTGTTAGTTGAACTCAAGCGTTATGATGAAGCTGAAACAGCCTATCGCAAGGCGATTGAATTGGATGCGGAATGGGGCGATCCATGGAATAACTTGGGCGAACTTCTACAAGATAAGCTAAAGCAATACGATCAAGCCGAATGGGCTTACCGTAAAGCGATAGAGTGCGACCAACTGGCGCCCTCTCCAAAGATCAACCTGGCCAGGCTATTGGCGAAACTCGATAGAAAAGAGGAAGCCAGCGAGCTGTATAGGCAGACCCTGACGCTCGCCACGCCCACGGACTACAGTTTTCAGTTGCAGGCACATTGCTGGCTGGGGAACCAGGACATGGCGATGCAGGCGCTAGATGCCTTAGCCGAAGATGCCAGTGCCAATGCCGGCGCTGCTTTTACCCAGCTAAAGGAACAATGCTTTGAATGCCATGGCATAGGTTTGTCCCTGCCTTTGGCAAGGCTAATGGAGGGCAGCCGTTTTGCCGGACTCTTGCAGCCGCTCTCTCTCGCATTACGTGCCGCCAATGGTGAGACGGATGGATTATTGGATGTAGCCGTTGAGGTGCGCGCAATGGCCGAGGAGGTGTTGTTGCAGATCACCGGCTAAGCATCACTGGCGCGCCTACTTGGCCTCGGATTGAAAATCCGTATGGACAGTAGGTGGTGGGCATGGCTACTTTTTAGATTTGATGCCCAGAATAGCGCGCGCTTCGTCAGGTGTTGCCACCGCCCTATCCAGTTCGCGGCTGATGCGGGCGATGCGGGCGACCAGTTGTGCGTTGCTGGTGGCTAGCTCGCCCTTGCGGTAATACACATTGTCTTCAAAGCCTACCCGTACGTGTCCGCCCAAGAGTATCGCCATAGTGCCAAGGCTCAGTTGCGCGGCACCGATGCCGGCCACGGTCCAGCTGGCGCCTGCCGGGAGTTGCGAAGTCATGTACATCAGCGCTTCCGGTGTGGCAGCCATGGCGCCAGGAATGCCGAGCACAAAATCGATGTGCAGAGGTGCGCTGATCATGCCTTTCTTGATCCAGCGATGGACTGTGCTGAGCATGCCGGTATCGAACACTTCATATTCGATCTTGACGCCATGCTGGTGCATGGCCTTGGCGAAAATTTCCATGTCGGCTGGGTGATTCATGAAGACATCTCCGCCGAAGTTGACCGAACCCATCGATAGCGTTGCCATTTCCGGCACCAGGGTGACCGGCGCCAGGCGTTCTTCTGCCGTCATGCCGACTGCGCCGCCGGTGGATACCTGGACGATGATGTCGCAGCGCTCGCGAATTGCGGCGATGATCTTGCGGTAGGTTTCTTTATCCTGGGTCGGGCTGCCATCATCATTGCGGCCGTGCACGTGCACGATAGCCGCACCGGCCTTGGCGCATTCATGCGCGGCAGCGGCGATTTCGTCCGGCGTGATCGGCAGCGCCGGTTGCTGTTCGCGGGTGACTTCGGCGCCGCTTAGGGCGGCCGTGATGATGAGCTTTTCCATGATCGTTTTCTCTTTTATCGTTGGATGCGCTGGCAATCGAGCGTCACCACGCAGGTGCCGGAAGCCTTGCACACCACGATAGGTTCGGCCAGCACATCGGCGGCCGATACCTGTCCTGCGATGCGTGCCGGTGCTATTACCTTGCGCGCTTCAAATTCCATCTTGCGTGAGGTCTTGCCCATGGCAACGATGCGGCCAGTCGCCTCGATGTAGTCGCCGGCATACACCGGCGCCATGAACTGCACATTGTCATACGCGACGAACAGGCCTTCATCGCCATCGCTGCGGATCAATAATTCTGTGGCGACGTCACCGAACAGATTGAGCATTTTGGCGCCATCGACCAGGTCGCCGGCGTAGTGCGCATCGTGCGAGCCCAGGCGCAGGCGGATCAGGCTGGTGAATTGTGATAAGTCGTGATTGTCCATCATGCTGCCTTCCGGTTGATCCATTCGTGTATGGCAAACGATGCCACATCTTCGGCGTAAGACTTGGTGCCGAAGCCCGCATCGTAGCCTAGTTCTTTGGCCAGTTCATGGCTGATACGCGGCCCGCCGACGACCAAAATCACTTTGTCGCGCAAGCCTTCGGCTTCCAGCAGATCCGATAATTTGGTCAGGTTGTCGAGATGGATGTTTTTTTGCGTGACCACTTGCGAGACCAGGATGACATCGGCCTTTTCTTCGATCGCACGCGAGATCAGGTCTTCAGAATCGACCTGTGCGCCCATGTTGATGGCGCGGATCTCATGGTAGCTTTCCAGACCCTTGTGGCCGTTGAAACCCTTCATATTCATGATGGCGTCAATGCCGACCGTGTGCGCATCGGTTTCGATGCAGGCGCCGATGACGACCATGCGGCGGCCCATTTTCTCGGCGATGAGCGCGTTGATGGCGTCTTTATCCAGGGTTTCATATTCGGGCTTGACGACCTGGAAGCTGGATAAATCGATCTGGTGTTTGCATTGGCCATACACCACGTAGAAACTAAAACCCTTGCCCATGTCTTCGGCATGCACGACCGATGGTTCGTCCAGACCCATCATGGCCGCCAGGCGCTTGGCGCCTTCCTTGGAGGTTTCGTCCAGCGCTACCGGCAGAGTGAACGAGACTTGCACGCGGCCGTCGTTGAGCGTGTCACCGTAAGGCTTGACCCATTGCTCTGGAATTTTGACAAAAGTTGAGTTGGCATCGGACATGTTAGTTCGCTCCCGTAGTTGCCGTTCCCAGCATCAAGTGCGGAAACGGGTTGTAGTAGTTATCCGCTTTTGCTATCACGCCATCGAGACCCTTGCCGCCGGTAGGCGTGCGCGAGATCTCGGCAAATGTGCCCTTGCCTATCGCCGCCGCCAGGCCGATTTTTTCTATGTCGGCAAGAATCTGTTCGGTCTCTGTCAGCACGTTTTGCGCGCGGGTTTCTATCATGCCACCCGACTTGAATTCGATTTCTGCATGCAGGTCTTTCATGGTGCCAAACACGTATCTGGCATTTTGAATCGCGATGAACCTATCCTGGATAAACGGGGTATGGATCGCTTCGGTCATCATGCCCAGCAGATGAATATTCTGGTTGGTGACGGTGCTGACGATATTGAACAAAGTATCCTGCACCTGGCCCTTGAAGATGTTGCCGGTCATGTGCTTGGTCGGCGGCATGTACTTGAGCGCCGCATCGGGGAACACCTGGCGTACCAGTTGCGCATGCGCCAGTTCCCACAGGAAGCCATTCTCTAATTCAGGATGAATCTCAAAGGCGTGGCCCAGGCCCATCTGGTCTGGTTTCAGGCCGGACAAATAGGCAAACTGTTCATTGATCAGTTGCGATGCCAGCACCGTATGCGCCGCCTCGTAAGCGTCGGCGGTGGTCAGGTAATTGTCTTCGCCGGTGTTGATGATGATGCCGGCATAGGCATTCACCATGCGCGAGAAAAACTGATCGATGAAGGTGCGCTTCATGTTGATGTCGCGGAAGATGATGCCGTACATCGAGTCGTTGAGCATCATGTCAAGACGCTCTATCGCGCCCATGGCGGCGATCTCTGGCATGCACAGGCCGGAGCAGTAGTTGGTCAGGCGGATATAGCGGCCCAGCCTAGTACCGACTTCATCCAGCGCCGCGCGCATCAGCTTGAAATTCTCTTGCGTGGCATAGGTGCCACCGAAGCCTTCCGTGGTCGCGCCGAAAGGCACGTAATCGAGCAGACTCTGGCCGGTGGAGCGGATCACGGCAATGATGTCGGCACCCTGTTCGGCGGCGGCCACGGCCTGTACTACGTCTTCATAAATATTGCCGGTGGCGACGATCAGATACAGCCACGGGGTGGGCGCTTCACCCATGGTCTTGACCTGATCGTCACGATAGGCGCGCTGCTTGGCGATACGTTCGCACATGGCGCGCGCTTGCGCTTCGGTCGCATGGCGGGCGGCGGTTTCGTCCTTAGGCAGCGTAAGCTTCAAGCTGCCTTTTGACACCGCTTCAGCTACCTGTTGCGCTGTCCAGCCATGCTCCTGCATGGCGGCGACGACCGTGGTGGCAGCGCCATGTTGTAGCAGATGTTGATCCTGCAGGTGGCTGACCACCACATTAGGCAAGGGGACAAAATTTTCATCGACGCCGTCAATGCCGAGCAGGCGCAAGGTGGCACGCTCTACCGTGGTGGTGGTGAACTGCGCCATCTCGTCGAAAACCTGACGGGCGATACGCCGCGCCGAGTCGCGTGCGCGGTCGATTTGTGCTTGATCCAATTGCAGGTGACTCATGTTACTTCTCCGGTTTCTTTGATTTTTTCTGCTAACTTTTCTTCCAGCACCACGTCGCAAACATCGTAGCCCGAAAATGCCTGTTGCGCCGCTGCCAAAAACTCTTCAGCCTCGAAACTTCCGCCCATGGGCGAGAATGGATTTAAGGTGATGCCAGTCATTTTGATGCCGCGATAGCCGACCAGTCGGGCGCCAAGTTTTTGGAAGATCAGCAGGTCGGTGTTTTCGATAAACAGTTTGGTACCGTCAGCCACGACAACACACAGGGCCCGATGGCGCTGTGCGATGGCAGTGAGTGCCTGCCATAGTGTGCGACCGACTGCGCCGCTGACGGCGATGGTGGCCACGTCGGCATCAATAAATTCAAGTAGCTTGGCACCGGCGTTCAGCGTAGCGATTTCTGCCTGAAACAAAGAGACACCGTCCTTGTTCCAGACGCCTACGCCACCTTGCGTAAACACGGATTCACACAAGGCCTTCGTCGTGTCGTCTGCCTGGGCGATGCCTAAAATGCCAAGGCGGTCGCGCGTCTTGCGTATTACGTCTGGTATTCCACCGCCTATCGCCGCACCGGTTGCCAGGATCACGCCATTGGCAATTGCCGGTGAGGCGTGATGGCTGCGGCCCAGCGCGCCATCGAGTATCACCAGGCTTGCACCGCACTGTTTGAGGCGGCTGATGACCTTGAGCTGATCCGAGCCGCGCGAAGCGCCGGCCACTTCCATCTCGCCGTATTCGAGCACCTTGACCACCAGAATCTCGCCCATGGGGCTGTCGATTTCAGTCGAATCGATTAATTTCCAGCGTACTTTGGCGCGCTGCAAAGTCTCGCGAGCGGTAGCCACCAGGGTGCCAGGCCAGACCAGAATCGGCGGTTTTGGGTTGAAGAAAACCTGATCGCGGTCTTCGCCGTCACGGCCTATCGAGGTCAGGCCGACATCGACTTGCGCCGTCGCCGCCTGTGCCAGAACGTGATTCATCGCTACCGTCTTGCCGGTATTCTTGGTCATGCCCATCACCGCCAGTGTGCTCATGCCGCTGGTGTGGATGCGATGCCAAAGGGCGCTTTTTTTGATGGTCGTCGTCATGTTACTTATACGTTTCTAAACGTAGAGATCAGTAAATAATTGACGCAGTTTTTCACTCTCACGCAGTAAGCCCAGCGAGAACTCAGCGTGGCCGGTGGCATAGCCATTGCCGACGATCATTTCCACATCCTTGCCCACGCCTTCGGCACCTAAAGCCGCTGCGGTGAAGCTGGTCGCCATCGAGAAGAAGTAGATTTTTCCATGCTGCCTGGTTGACAAGATGCTGCCCATTTCGGTGTTCTGGATATTCACGCAGTTAATGACCAGATCAGCCATGGCACCGTCGGTTACCTTGGCCACGGCCTCCATCAATGCCAGGGCATTGGTCGCATCGACTTGCAGCGTATGGTCAGCCCAGCCCAGCTCCTGCATGCGTTGGCAATCTTTTTCAAACGGCGAAACGCCGATCACACAGCCGCGAGGGCCGGCACGCTTTTTGGCTTCGTACACGCACAGGGTGCCGGATTTTCCGCCACCACCGATCACGACGACGGTATCGCCCTCTTTCACCAGTCGGGCCGTTTGCGCAGGTGCGCCTGCTACGTCGAGTATCGCCAGCGCCATCTTCTCATCGATATCTGCCGGCAATTTGGCGTACAAACCGGTCTCGAACAAAATGGCTTTACCCTTGATCTCGATCTGGTCTTTATGCATGTGGATCTTGACGATCTCATCGATGCGCAACGGTGTCAGGGACAGAGACACCAGGGTCGCAATCTTGTCGCCAACTTTAAGATCAATCTTGTCCGCCAGCGCAGAGCCAATTTCCAGGATCGTGCCGATCAGCATGCCGCCCGATCCGGTCACAGGGTTGTGGTGCTTGCCGCGCTTGGCAACGATACCTTTGACGATCTCCGCGACCTTGGCCACATCGCCATTGGCTTCCTGTTTGATCTGCGTAAAGCTGGCCGCATCAATATTCAGTGCAGAGACATCAATCAGGATCTCGTTATCGAAAATCTCCATGGTGTTGTCGATTTTCCACGCGCCTTGTGGCAAGACGCCTAGTGGTTCGATGACGCGATGGATGCCGTAAGGGGAACCGTGGGAGACTGTTTTCATGATGACCTTGCTGAAATTGTATGTGTACAGTAACGATATAAAGTAACGAGGCAGTGTCAGTATGTGACATTGCCTCGTTATTGACTACTGAATCAGATTCGATCGGTTTCAATCAAATCCGATTCACGTTGAATACGTTTGCCTTAGTTACTACGAGTCGGCAAACTATAGTTTTCACCCAAACCTGGCATGTCAATTGTCATGCCCTTGTAGTTACGGCACTTGACTGTGGTACCGCTACCGTCCGGCAAGACTTCTTCG
>NZ_JAUSFI010000172.1 GCF_030651495.1 Undibacterium sp. | reverse complement strand
GGCGGCAAACACATAGCCCATCAGCCGATGTGGCGTGCGTGAGGAAACACGTTTCTCCTGCATGCCTGTCGATTTTGTCGTCTCGCTTGCGCTCAGGCCCTGCTGGCCCTCATCATCCTGCGACGCGGCGCGCCCGATTTCGATCAGGTCAACATGCGGCGCCAGGGCCGTGACACGTTGCCTATGCGAGATGTGCCATGGCAGCTTGAGTGACTTGCGCCCCATCACGATGCGCGAAAAATTTTGCCCGCTGGCATACTCGACGATGGCGAGTGCGATATCGTTGCTGAACAATACTGCGGTATTGGCGCCGAGATCCTGTGCAAGCTTCAGGCTCTTCAAAATGCGCTCGCGTTGCGCCGCCGGCAGTTTTTGCAGTGTCGGCGTTTCTATGTAAATCGCATGCCAGACCGTATTCATCTGGCCGGCCAATCTGGCCGCGCTGCGTATCAAATGATCCGCACCGGGGTGCGGACCGACACAAGCGAGCATTGAGGCATCGGTCTTCCAGACCGCGCTGATGGATTTTTCTATGCGATACGCCTGGACATCGTCTTCCACCCGGTCGGCGGTACGGCGCAAGGCCAGCTCGCGCAGGGCAATCAGGTTACCCTTGCGGAAAAAATTTTTGGCGGCGCGCTCGGCTTGCTGAACTTGGTAGACGCGGCCAGATTTCAGGCGCGCCAATAGTTCATCGGCGGGAATATCAACCAGCACCACTTCATCGGCTTCATCGAACACGGTATCGGGCAGGGTTTCTGCCACGCGTATGCCGGTGATGCCACCGACCACATCGTTCAGGCTTTCCAGATGTTGCACGTTGACGGTGGTATACACGTCGATGCCGGCATCGAGCAATTCCTCCACATCTTGCCAGCGTTTTGGATGGCGCGAACCTGGCGCGTTGGAGTGCGCCAGTTCATCCATCAGTATCAGTTTCGGCTTGCGTTCCAGCGCGCTATCGATGTCAAATTCGGCTATCGTCTTGTCGCGATAAGGTATTTGCTTGGGCGGCAAGACATCCAGGCCTTCGACCAGGGCCGCGGTTTCGTCACGGCCATGGGTTTCTATCACACCGACCAAGACTGGCTGACCGTCCGCAATTAATTTACGTGCCGCGGTCAGCATCGCATAGGTTTTGCCGACGCCAGCCGAAGCGCCGAAATAGATGCGTAGCTTGCCGCGTGTGGCACGACGTTCCTGCGCCTGCACGTGGGCCAGCAAGACATCGGGGTCGGGGCGTTGATCGTTGTTGATGGCCATAGTTTTCTGTATTGTCACTATTTTTAAAAACTCGACCCGGCCAGCGCGCATATTCCATGCGGGTTTCCAGCCATATGCTCTGGAAACCCGCATGAACATTGCGTGTTGGGCCTGCCTGGTTTTAATTTTCTCGATTCTACGTGTTATTTCTTACTTTTTATTTCTTATCCAAGGCCAGATTCAAGGCCAGCACATTCACCCGCGCTTCACCAAACATGCCGATGACAGGATGCTGCGCCAGTTGATCGATGATGCCACGTACCTGATCTACGCCCATTTTGCGCTCACGCGCTATCCGTGGCACCTGATAATACGCAGCCGCCAGGCTGATCTCTGGATCGAGACCACTACCGGAGGCAGTCACCAGGTCCACCGGGATCATTGCGGTATTGGTCGGATCGGCCGCCTTCAAGGCATCGATACGGTCTTTGACCGCATCGATTTGCGCAGGATTGGTCGGCCCCAGATTGGCGCCGCCAGAATTGCTGGCGTTGTTTGGCATGGGCCCGGTAGCCGACGGTCTGCTCCAGAAATACTGCGGCGAGCTGAAGGCTTGGCCTATCAGGCTTGAACCGACAATTTTTCCGTCTCGTACCACCAGGCTGCCATCCGCCTTATCGGCAAAGGCGACTTTGCCTATGCCGGTCATGGCGAGCGGGTAAACCACGCCGACCAAGAGGGTGAGACCGGCGAACAGCACGACGGCCGGGCGTAGGGTTTTAGTTATTGAACTCATTTTGGACTCCTCAATTTTCTAGATGATGTTTTACATTAGGCCAGATGCAACAGAGTCAAAATGACGTCGATCAGCTTGATGCCGATAAACGGCAAGATGATACCGCCAACACCGTAGATCAGCAGATTACGACGCAATAACAGCGAGGCACCGATGGCACGGTATTTCACCCCTTTAAGCGCAAGCGGAATCAGGAACACAATGATCAGGGCATTAAATATCACCGCCGACATGATCGCCGATGAAGGGCTGGTCAGGTGCATGATGTCCAAAGCTTTGAGCTGCGGATAAGTGGCGACAAAGGCGGCCGGAATAATCGCAAAATACTTGGCGATATCGTTGGCGATAGAGAAAGTCGTCAGCGAACCGCGGGTCATCAGCATCTGCTTACCGATCTCGACGATCTCGAGCAATTTGGTCGGATTCGAATCTAGATCGACCATATTGCCGGCTTCTTTTGCCGCCTGGGTACCCGAGTTCATCGCCACCGCTACGTCAGCCTGAGCCAGCGCTGGCGCATCGTTGGTACCGTCACCGGTCATCGCCACCAGCCGGCCTTCTGATTGGTAGCTACGTATCAGTTTTAGTTTATCTTCCGGTGTCGCTTCGGCCAGGAAATCATCGACCCCCGCCTCTGCCGCGATCGCTGCCGCCGTCAATTTATTGTCGCCGGTGATCATGATGGTCTTGATACCCATGCGACGCAGTTCGGCAAAGCGCTCTTTAATACCGCCTTTGACGATATCTTTGAGCTCGATGGTGCCCATTACCCGGCCATCATCCACCACAACCAGGGGAGTGCTACCACGACGAGAAATATCGTCCACCGTTTTCGCAACCTCAGCAGGGAAAGGACGTCCCATAGCTTCGACATATTTCTTGACGGCATCAGCTGCTCCTTTACGGACGATGCGCTCACCGATATCGACACCACTCATGCGGGTTTGCGCGGTGAACTGCACAAAATGGGCATTGAGTGAGGCCATCTCACGCTCACGCAAATTGAAGCGCTGTTTTGCCAGCACCACAATGCTGCGCCCTTCTGGCGTTTCATCAGCTAATGACGCCAGCTGTGCGGTATCAGCCAGCTGTGGCTGAGTCACGCCGGGTGCCGGGAAAAACTCGGAAGCCTGACGATTACCCAAAGTAATGGTGCCGGTCTTGTCCAGCAACAAGACATCGACGTCACCGGCAGCCTCTACAGCGCGACCGGACGTGGCGATCACATTGGCTTGCATCATGCGGCTCATACCTGCCACACCGATGGCCGATAACAGGCCGCCGATGGTGGTCGGGATCAAACAAACCAGCAAGGCGATCAGCACCGTAATCGAAATCGGTGACGATGTAATGCCAGCCGCAGTCGCTGCGCTAACGCTGAACAGGGAGAACGGCAACAGGGTCACCGTCACGGCCAGGAAGATGATGGTCAGGGCGACCAGCAAGATCGTCAGAGCCACTTCATTTGGCGTCTTTTGGCGTTTGGCGCCTTCTACCATGGCGATCATGCGGTCGATAAACGCTTCGCCCGGATTTGTCGTTACGCGCATCACCAGCCAGTCAGACAAGACCCGGGTGCCGCCAGTCACGGCAGAAAAATCGCCGCCAGATTCGCGGATTACCGGAGCGGACTCACCGGTGATAGCGCTTTCATCCACCGTGGCAACGCCTTCGATCACTTCACCGTCGATAGGAATCACGTCATTGGCTTCGACCAACAATACGTCGCCTTTACGTAAGTCATTGGCAAAGGCAGGCAGCCAGCTAGTGCCATGCTTTGGTATTGCCAACTTTTTGGCGATGACAGTTTGCTTCAAGGCGCGCAGTGAAGCGGCCTGCGCCTTGCTGCGGCCTTCCGCCAGCGCTTCGGCAAAATTGGCGAACAGGACGGTGAACCACAGCCAGATCGAGATGGCCAGGATGAAACCGGAACTGGCTTCGCCCTTGCCAAGCAAGGACTGGACGAACAGCATACTGGTGATGATGCTGCCGATATACACGACAAACATGACCGGGCTGCGCAGCTGCGTGCGTGGGTGCAGCTTTCTGAACGAGTCGACAATTGCTGGCTTGATCAGGCTAGCATCAAATAGCGGAAGACGAGGCTTGCCACCGTTTTGCCCGGCATTGGCGGCAGGTTCAGCGCTAGCCTTGGCAGCCGCCGCGACTTTGTTATCGATACTTTTTTGTACACTGGTACTAGACATGAAAATTCCCCTTAATTCTTAGCGTGGCGCAACGAGTTGCAAATGTTCAACGACCGGGCCCAGGGCCAGCGCTGGCACATAGTTCAGTACGCTGATCAAGACCACGGTACCTGCCAGAAGGGCGATGAACATCGGTCCGTGCGTAGGCATGGTGCCGGCATTGGCTTCCAGACGTTTCTTGGCAGCCAGTGAACCGGCAATCGCCAGCACAGGGACGATCATCGCAAAACGGCCAAACCACATTGCAATGGCCAGCATGATGTTGTAAAACGGCGTGTTGGCACTGACCCCGGCAAACGCACTGCCGTTATTGTTGGCAGCCGAAGTAAAGGCGTACAAGACTTCAGAGAAGCCATGCGCTCCCGGATTCAAGATCCCTGCCCTACCGGCATCCGACATCACGGCAATCGCGGTACCGGCCAAGACCAGAATAGGCGTCACCAAGATCGCAATCGAAGTCATTTTCATTTCATATGACTGGATTTTCTTGCCCAGATATTCTGGCGTACGACCTATCATCAAACCGGCAATAAACACTGCCAAAATCGCGAAAATCAGCATACCGTACAGACCGGAACCGACGCCGCCGAACACCACTTCACCGAATTGCATCAACACGAGTGGCACCAGACCACCGAGTGGCATCAGTGAATCATGCATGGCGTTAACCGCACCGCAAGAGGCTGCCGTGGTAACTGCCACAAACAGGGATGAGGCGCTGATACCGAAACGGGTTTCCTTGCCCTCCATATTGCCGCCCGCCTGCAGCGCGCTGCTGGCCTGATCGACATTCAACGCGGACAGGGCCGGATGTGCCTGCTGCTCGGCAAACATCACGGTCAACGTCATGGCGACAAATAACAGTGTCATGGTGGCCAGCACGGCCCAGCCCTGACGCTTATCACCGACCATGCGGCCAAACGCGAAACACAGACCAGCCGGAATCAGGAAGATCGCTATCATCTGGAAGAAATTCGCCAGTGAGGTAGGGTTTTCATAAGGATGCGCTGAGTTGGCATTGAAGAAACCGCCACCATTGGTACCGAGCATCTTGATCGCTTCTTGCGAGGCTACCGGGCCCATCGCCAGCGTCTGGGTTTTGGTCGTCAGGTTTTCCATCACAGGCACGCCTTTGTCATCTTTTAAAGGCTGAGCATCGGTGCCGAGTTTAGGCTGGCTATAGGCGACGGTATCCATCAATTGCACGTCTTTGTAGCTTGAAAAATTCTGGATCACGCCCTGCCCCATCAGGAAGGTCGCGAAAATGATAGACAGAGGCAATAACAGATACAGCGTAGAGCGCGTGATATCGGTCCAGAAGTTACCGATGGATGTGGATGAATGGCGCGTAAAACCGCGGATCAAGGCAAATACCACGGCGATACCGGTGGCCGCCGAGAAAAAGTTTTGTCCAGCCAAGGCCAGCATCTGGGTCAGGTAGCTCATGGTGGATTCACCCACGTAGCCCTGCCAGTTGGTATTACTGACGAAACTGACTGCGGTATTGAACGACGAATCGCTACTGACATTTGCCATCGCCTGCGGGTTCAGCGGCAACCATGCCTGGATGCGTTGCACCAGATAGACGGCAACCGCACCCAAGGCATTAAACACCAGCAAGGCCACGGCATAGGACTTCCAGCCCATGCCTTCGTCAGTTTTGATGCCAGCGACTTTGTATAAACCTTTTTCCAGCCAGGCTAGCCAGCCGAAACCGGGCACTGCCGCCTTGTCATCCGCGATTTTGGCAATCAGGATGCCCAGCGGATACGACAAGACCAGCAGTACCGCTAAAAATGTCACTAAGAGAATAATTGCTTGCGTAGTCATCACAGATCCTCAGCTTTCAACAATGCCACCACCAGATACACCAGCAGGCCAGCCGCTACCACGGCACCGATGATATAAAACGTGCTCATGTTTTAGCTCCCAATTTGTCACACGCCTGAGCCAAGGCCAAGACCAGCAGAAAAAACCCCGCTATCGCGCCTACATACAAAACATCCATCAACATATCCATGATTTCCCCCGTTGGTTTTTTACACTGAGAAGAATAGCCAAAAGCCCGTAAAGATTTTGTAAAGACTAATAAAGACGGTGTAAACAAACTGTAAATATTTCGTAAAAAAATAAAATACCTGTCTACGCGCAATGGCTAACAAAAAAATAACAAAGAATGCGGGAAAAGCATGGGGGTAGAACAGTTTACGCAATGTGCGTTTGATCAAATTGGTCATGTAAACATTCAAATCCGGCCAAATGATCACCGGCAACATTTTCAAATATAGCCTGCCCGCTCACGCATATCCCATGCGGGTTTCCAGCCTATCGTGCCTGCAAGCCGCATGGGGATTGCGTACTGGGCATGCCTGTATTTTATGTTGGCTCAGCCTGAGTTTTGGCTCTTGATTTCTTTGCGCAGCGCAAAAAAAAAAGCATCTGCTTTAATCAGATGCTTTTTTATTTCTGCCGATCCCTAATATTTCAATATTGGAATATTGGAATATTGGAATATTGTTTACTCAGCGCCGTCGTATTTCCTTCTGTAGCCTGAGTACCAGCCCGCCCACGCCACCACCGTTACTGACATTCTGATAACCCAAATTGTCGAGTATGCTTTTAGCCGACGAAGAACGTGCACCGGAGCGGCAATACACAATAATCGGTGTAGATTTGTCCGGTACCGCGGCTGCGATGGTCTGCGCAATACTTGCCAGTGGCAATGAAATTGCCCCGTCAATATAGCCAGACGCATACTCGCCCTCGGAGCGTACATCAATCAGCGTGGCATTTTGAGGTAACTCCTGAGGCGCAGCACCTCCCAAGGTTTGCATGATCTTGCCTAAAAAATTCATCACCACTATCTCCTCCTCATTACTGTTTATCCAGTCGCTCTATACCCAGCAGCTTTAATACATATTTCTCATAGATCGGCTCTGAGGTACCGGCCTTCATTTTGTGCATGAAGTATTTTTCAAAAGCGATTTTTGCCAGATGTACCCATTTGCCTTTTTTAAACCAATTCACGTTGCGCGGCGGGATCTGCGGCAAGGCGACGAAGGCGGCACCGGTGTCGCCCATATCGGCCAGGCAGATCGCGTTCCAGCTGCCTTTGGCGGTGGCTGGCTGTCCAGTCAATTCGGCGGTGATGTTATGCACGATGGCAGTGACCATGGTCTCGATCATGTAACCGGTTTTTGGTGCGCCGGTTGCCACTGGCGTTACCTCTACCGGAGGAATCGCGACACAGACACCGGCGGAAAATATGTTTTTATACTTCTTGCTGCGCTGATGATCATCGATCAGCACAAACCCGCGCGGATTGCATAAACCCTCTACCGCAGCGACCGGATCAACGCCACGGAAAGACGGCAGCATCATGCTGTATTTAAACGGCAGCTCATGTTCTTTTTTCAGATTGCCCATGTCATCCATTTCGCTGATGAACATCTTGCCATCTTCAACGCGCGTGGTCTTGGCGTTGCAAATCCACTTGATGTCGTTGTTGCGAAACTCGCTCTCTAACATGGATTTAGAATCACCGACACCACCTAAGCCCAGATGGCCGATATACGGCTCGCTGGTGACGTAAGTGATCGGTACTTTGTTGCGCAGCTTACGGCGTTTTAAGTCAGTATTGAAAATGAAGGCAAATTCGTAAGCGGGACCAAAGCAAGATGCGCCGGGCATGGCACCGATAACTGCCGGTCCCGGATCATCGAGGAATTTTTTATAATTGGCATACGCGCTCTCGGCATGATCTATTGAGCAAATGGATTGCGTAAAGCCATTGACAGGCCCTGCCCCCTGCACTTCATCAAAAGCTAATTTGGGGCCGGTAGTGATAATCAGATAATCGTAGGCGACGCTGCTGCCATCGGCCAGCGTCAATGCGTTTTGTTCAGGCTGCAAACTTGCCACCGGCTGCGCGATGAAATTGATGCCTTTCTTTTCCAGATAGGGCCGGATCTGAAAGGTAATCGCCTCACGTTCGCGCCAGCCTACCGCGACCCAAGGGTTGGACGGCACAAACTGAAAATAATCGACCGCATTGATGACGGTGATGCTGTGCGCCTTATCCAGCTTTTCGCGCAGCTCATACGCGGCGGGCATGCCGCCAGTACCTGCGCCCATAATTACGATGTGTGCCATGGTGTCTCCTCCAATTATTCCATCATCAAAAACTAAGCTTGCAACTGAAGCTGCTATTTTTTACTTAATAAACTACGTGCCCACGCCAGCAATTGTGAAGCGGGCATGACGCCACTCTGCCGGCCGATCTCGCGTCCGCCATGAAATAACAGCAGCGTAGGAATACTGCGGATACCATAGAGCTGGCTTGCACCCGGTGCCGCATCGCTATCGACTTTGACAAAGCGGATATCGGGCGCTTTTTTTGCCGCCTCTTCAAACTGCGGTGCCATCATGCGGCAGGGGCCGCACCATGCGGCCCAAAAATCGATTAATACCGGCGCTTCGGTATTGGCTAAAAATTTTGGCAAAGCCTGATCGCTGAGTGCGACCGACTCGGCCGCCATCAAGGCGTGGCCACATTTACCGCAGACTGGCGCATCCGCCAGCCGTTCATTCGGGATGCGATTCGTCGCATTACAAGCAGGGCAGACCAGATGCATCGCGTTCTCCTCGTCAGCTACTTAGCAACCAGGACGGATGCCAAGTTTGCGCAAAATATTTTCCATCAGGCACCATTTGGTAAAGCCGCTCTGGAACAGGTTGATGCCGACAAAAGCGGTGAACGCCAGCCACCATTGATTGATAAACACCGGGCTACCGGGAATGCCCAGCGCCAGGCTCAACAGGATGAAAAATCCTGCGAGAATACGTACTACTTGCCAGCTAGTCATGATGAAGCTCCTTCGTCTGTCGTTGAAATGGGTGTTGAACTATATTTGCTTTGGTATGCCATGTAATACAGCAGCGGAATCACTACCAGCGTGAGCACGGTAGAGACAAAAATACCAAAAATTAACGAGATGGCCAGCCCGTTAAAGATCGGGTCATCCAGGATAAAGAAAGCGCCCATCATCGCCGCCAGACCGGTCAGTGCAATCGGCTGGGCGCGGGTAATGGCCGAGCTGACGACCGCTTCTTTAAATGCCATGCCGCTGGCGATTTGCACATGAATAAAATCGACCAGCAAGATAGAGTTACGCACGATGATGCCGGCCAGCGCGATCATGCCGATCATGCTGGTGGC
>NZ_JAUSFI010000169.1 GCF_030651495.1 Undibacterium sp. | reverse complement strand
ATGAAGCATCTGCGTGAAAGGCTGGTTAGCCTCCTCAATGACGAACGGCCCGGTCGAAAATACGACCGGGCCGTCAAGGCAAGACCAAACCGCTATGCCGTTCGCGTTGTGCGAAAACCTGCTAACTGAACGGCATTACGGAATAAACCGTCCTTTTTTATTTTACATCAGCGCCTGCTTCAGGCTAATTTACCGTGACACTGCTTGTATTTTTTACCGCTACCGCAGGGACAAGGATCATTGCGTCCCACTTTTATGCCATGATCCACACTCGGTTGCGCTGCGCTTTGCTCCGCACTGGCAGTCGGTGCCAGCATTTCTTCCGGAGAAGCATTCGCATCAAAATCGGCGTGTTGATAGTGGATATTTTCCACTGGTGATTGCGCCATTTGCTGCTCTGCCGCTTCGATCTCTTCACGCGACTGGATACGCACCGTGACCACCGTTCTGACCACTTCAGTTTTAATCAAATCCAACATCTGACCGAACAGCTCGAACGCCTCGCGCTTGTATTCCTGCTTAGGATTCTTTTGTGCATAACCGCGCAAATGAATACCTTGGCGCAGGTGATCGAGTGCCGCAAGATGCTCACGCCAATGGCTGTCTATGCTTTGCAACATCACGCTGCGTTCGAAGCCTGCAAAGGCTTCCTTGCCGACGATATCGAGCTTCGCTTCATAAGCCGCCTTTGCGGCTTGCTGTACCCGTTCAAGAATATCGTCGTCAGTCAGGTTAGGCTCTGCTTCCAGCATTTTTGCCAACGGCAGATCCAGCGCCCATTCATTCGCCAGCGTGGATTCCAGCGTAGCGATATTCCATTGCTCTTCGACTGACTCTTCCGGCACATAAGTGCGCACCACGTCCTGGAACATACCGCTACGCAATGAGGAGATCAGCTCGGACATATCCTGCGCTTCCAGCAATTCATTACGCTGCTGATAAATGACTTTACGCTGATCATTGGCGACATCATCGTATTCCAGCAATTGCTTGCGGATATCGAAGTTGCGTGCTTCGACTTTGCGCTGTGCCGACTCAATCGAACGGCTAACGATACCCGCTTCAATCGGTTCGCCTTCTGGCATTTTGAGCCTGTCCATGATGGCACGAACCCGGTCACCGGCAAAAATACGCAATAAAGAATCATCCAGCGACAAATAGAAACGCGAAGAACCTGGATCGCCCTGACGACCTGAACGGCCACGCAACTGATTATCGACACGACGCGATTCGTGACGTTCGGTACCGACAATATGCAAACCGCCCGCAGTCACTACATGCTCGTGCAGGGATTGCCATTCATCCCGTATTTTTTGCGACTTTTGCTGTTTCTCGCTATCAGACAAGGTATCGTCCGCTTCGATCAACTGCACTTGCTTGGCGACGTTACCACCCAAAACAATATCAGTACCACGTCCAGCCATATTGGTTGCAATGGTAATACCTTTAGGACGGCCCGCCTGAGCGATAATTTCTGCTTCGCGCGCATGCTGTTTTGCATTCAACACATTGTGCGGCAGTTTCGCTTTGGTCAGGATATCGGACAACATCTCGGAATTTTCAATCGAGGTGGTGCCGACTAACACTGGCTGTCCACGCTCATAGCAATCCTTGATATCAACCAGCATCGCGCCGTATTTTTCTGCCGATGTCTTGTAGACCTGATCCTGCCTATCCTTGCGTTGCGATGGACGATTTGGCGGGATCACCACGGTTTCGAGTCCGTAAATTTCCTGGAACTCATACGCTTCCGTATCTGCCGTACCGGTCATCCCCGACAGACGAACATACATACGGAAATAATTTTGGAAGGTAATGGAAGCCAGAGTTTGATTCTCGTTCTGAATCTTAACGCCCTCTTTAGCCTCTACCGCCTGATGCAAACCGTCAGACCAACGACGACCAGTCATCATACGGCCGGTAAATTCATCCACGATCACGATTTCATCGTTCAGCACGACATAGTGCTGATCTTTAAAATACAGCGCATGCGCCCGTAGCGCGGCATACAGGTGATGGATCAGGGAGATGTTTGCCGCGTCATACAAGGAGGCACCCTCAGGCAACAAACCCATTTGCGTCAAAATGCGCTCGGCGTTGTCATGCCCCGCCTCAGTCAGCAAGACCTGATGCGCTTTTTCATCTTTAGTGTAATCGCCCGGCACTTCAATCTGCCCTTTGCCATCGGGTGTTTCTTCACCGATTTGCAGCGCCAGCAATTTAGGAACTTCATTGATCTTGTAATACAGCTCGGTATGACTCTCTGCCTGACCGGAAATGATCAATGGCGTGCGCGCTTCATCAATCAGTATCGAATCAACCTCATCGACTACCGCAAAGTTCAAAGGCCGCTGTACCCGATCTTTGGCGTCATACACCATATTGTCGCGTAAATAATCAAAGCCGAATTCGTTATTGGTACCATAGGTAATATCCGAACTATAGGCTGCCTGTTTGTCGTCGTGCTCCAACTGCGACAGATTGACACCGGTAGTGAGCCCGAGCCAGCCATACAACGTCCCCATCCATTCAGCATCGCGCTGCGCCAGGTAATCATTGACCGTAACGACATGCACACCTTTGCCGGACAGGGCATTGAGGTAGGTTGGCAAAGTTGCCATCAGAGTCTTACCTTCGCCCGTACCCATTTCAGCAATTTTGCCAAAATGCAGCACCATACCGCCTATCATCTGCACATCGAAGTGGCGCATTTTCAAGACGCGCTTACTGGCCTCACGGCAAACGGCAAAGGCTTCGGGCAGTATCGCATCGAGCGTCTCTCCGTTCGCAATGCGCGTCTTAAACTCTGGCGTTTTCGCTTGCAATTGCTCATCCGACAAGGCTTCCAGCGTAGGTTCCAGTGCGTTGATGTCACGCACGGTTTTTTGGTATTGCTTCAAGAGCCGCTGATTACGGCTACCGAATATCTTGGTCAGGAATGACATGCTATGAATGAGTAATTGGATTGGTGAAAAAAACTGCAAGCAAAATTAGCTCGACAGCAACATAGACTAACTCGCGATTTTACCACGCACTGCCATGTAATCCAGCAAATGCAATGAATGCTGTCACTACATCAGTTCAAAATTGGTGATAAAACCTACAATATCAAGCCTATTTTTGACTAAGCGCCGCCAGATTTACCTGATTTGCGCCGGCATTGAGAAATTTATGCGGGTTTTGCGGCACCCCTTTAACGTGCACCTCAAAGTGCAGATGGGCGCCGGTAGAGCGTCCGGTAGAGCCGATATCAGCAATATGCTGGCCACGTTTGACGATATCGCCGACTTTGACATAAATTTTGGAAGCATGGGCATAACGGGTCATAATTTCACCGCCATGATCGATTTCCAGCATATTGCCGAATTGCGGATGAAATTCGGCCGCAATGATAACACCACCAGCAGCAGCAATAATCGGCGTGCCGGTCGGGCCTGAAAAATCGATGCCCTCATGAAAGGCACTACGACCTGAAAATGGGTCGAGACGCCAACCGAAACCGGATGCATTATAGCTAACGTTGACAGGCTGTATAGTAGGCAATAGTTTGGACTGTACCTTAAATCCCATCAACTTGGTTTCAACCACGCCCATGAAGTCTGAGCGCAACTCGACATCCTTGGACATCGCATCCAGAGCCAGCTGAAACTCCGACATATTCAGCGCCCTTGGTGGCAGTCGAGTCGAATCTTCCAGGCCGCCACGCCCTGGGCTATCCTTAAAATTAAACTCTTCTGGCTTCACCCCGGCCAAGCCTTGCACCCGCTCACCCAATGCATCCAAACGTATTAATTGCGCCTGCATCTCTCCCAACTTGATCGCCATCGCTGCCAGGTTCTCTTTGACATACCGATCCTTGGCATTCGGGTCATTGCTCGCCAGACCGGCAACATTGACAGGTATTATTTCTTTTAGAAAAGGCGAATCTCCACTGGCAAGGCGCAGCATTAGTGCGGCCATGATGGCCGAGCAGAGCATCGTAAATAGGAGAAAACCCAACAAGGAAAAAATGAGGTGTGAGGAGGTTAAGGTGATCGATTTGGCTTGCGTAAACCGCGAATGCATTACAATGATTTGCATTAGTTCATTCCCCTGGAATTAGTCGAGAAATTTTGTGGTAAGGTGCCATCCATGCAAACATCGTCACCACCACCGTATAGAATCAATCTCAAGCGCGGTAGAAAACCACCGGAAGCCAGCGGCATTTCTGCGTATTTACTTAGCAACGACAAGATTTCGCCGCTACTTCCCACGATCAGACGCAATGCATCCCTACAAAAAGAATGCGCCACGATATTGCCCGCGATATTTGATAGCTGCGAAATATTGCAACTGGCAGACGAGCAATTAACGCTCTCCATCCCCAATGCCGCGCTAGCCAGTAAGCTGAAACAACAATTGCCAAAATTGCAAACGCAGTTACAGCTGCGAGGATGGCAGGTTAACGCAATACGGATCAAAGTACAAGTCAGGAAAACTGTCGAAAAACCTAGCCCGGTCAAGCAGCTCGTCTTATCGAAACAAGCCGTCCATGCTTTTGACGAGTTAGAGCATGCGCTGGAAGATACGCCGCAAAATACGGCGCTGCGAGCGGCGCTCAAGCACTTGGTGCAGCGCCGCCAGTTTGGCGATTAATATTTAAACAGTAGAAGAAATCACCTAATCAGGACAAGGCCCATTCCCGTTGTTCCTGCTCGGCATACGATGCCGGTGCCGCGTCGATGTGGTCAAACGTGACGATTTCATACGCATCGGGCTGCGCCAGCAATGCGCGCAAGAGTTGATTATTCAAGCCATGGCCAGACTTGTGGGCGCTATAACTGGCCAGTAAAGGGTGACCGATCAGATACAGGTCACCGATCGCATCAAGTATTTTGTGGCGCACGAATTCATCACCAAAACGCAACCCATCAGCGTTCAGGATACGAAATTCATCCATAACAATCGCGTTTTCCATCGAACCGCCGCGCGCCAGGCCGATGCCACGCAACATTTCTACATCCTGCATGAAGCCAAACGTACGGGCGCGTGCCACGTCCTTGACATAAGACACCTTGGCAAAATCCACTTCGGCGGTCTGGGTCGTGCCATCGACTGCCGGGTGATTAAACTCGATGAAAAAATGCAGCTTGAAGCCGTCAAAAGGTTCCAGTCTGGCCCATTTTTCATTTTTTCCTGTGCCTTCGCGTATCTCTACCGGTTTTAGTACCCGGATAAATTTCTTTGCCGCGTCCTGTTCCTGCATTCCGGCTTGCTGCAATAGATAAACAAAAGAAGAGGCGGAACCATCCATGATAGGGATTTCTTCGGCGCTGATATCAATATACAAATTATCGATACCCAGGCCGGCACAGGCAGACAATAAATGCTCGACCGTTGAAACTTTCGCCCCCTCATTCGTCAGCGTCGACGCCATGCGCGTATCGCCGACATTCAAGGCCAGCGCAGGAAAAATAACCGGCGGGTCCAGATCGATGCGCGTAAAAACGATGCCCGCGTTCACGGGAGCGGGACGAAGAATTAAATCGACCTTAGTGCCGGAATGTACGCCAACACCGACGGTCTTGACCTGCTGTTTGATGGTTCTTTGTTTTAACATCGCGTTATTATATCTGCTTGCGAAAATCAATATCCGCAATGTCCGATATATCCACCATGACAGATTAAAGTGAGCATGCAAATTACTATGACCACGCCGATTCAAATTCGCATCGCCAGCGCAAGCGATCTCGATAGCATCTGCAAATTAAGCGAGCAAATCAATCACCAGCATCATGAGTACGTGCAAGATATTTTTGTCGAACTGGCAGACAATCTACGCGAGCGCGCTTTTTGGCAGACTGCGATGGAAGCGCCGAATAGCGCGATCTTCCTGGCCTGCGCCAATCAGGCCGTGCTTGGTTTCATTTCGCTCAGATGGACTGAAGACACGGCCAATCCCTTTCTCTGTGTGCGCAAGATATGCAGGATAGGGACTATCGTTGTGGCTGACCATCAGCATCAGCAAGGCATAGGAAAATTACTGATGGATGCGGCGACAGCCTGGGGACGGGAACATCGCACCGTCGAAATGCGGCTTGAAGTCTTTGATTTCAATCGAAATGCGCTAGCGTTTTATGAGCACCTTGGATTTAGCGTACAAACCCACATCATGCGCAAACTCATGGGTGAAACTGAATAAAAAAGCGGTACGCACAGTGTCTGTGCGTACCGCTTTTTTCAATTCTTATACAAACTTAAATGCAAACTGAATCAATACTTTAAGAGAGTTGTCCGAGCATAGTTTCTGCGTTCGACACTTCAAACTTCCCACCGTCTTCAACATTTAATTGCTTCACAGTGCCATCCACGACCAGCATAGAATAACGCTGCGAACGCGTGCCCATGCCAAATTTGGTGAAGTCCGCATCCAACCCCAACGCCTTGCTGAATGCCGCATTGCCATCAGCCATCATGCGCACGATACCAGTCGCTTTCAAATCACGACCCCAAGCACCCATCACGAATGCGTCGTTGACTGAGATGCACCAAATTTCATCGACGCCCTTAGCCTTCAATGCAGCAGCATGCTCTACATAACCCGGCACGTGCTTGGCCGAGCAAGTAGGGGTATACGCGCCTGGCAAACCAAAAATAACGATCGTTTTACCTTTAGTCAGGTCGGCCACATTGAATGTATTCGGGCCGAGGGAGCAACCTTCAGATTCCACTTCGATAAATTCCGCCAGGCTGCCTTCTGGTAATTTTTCTGAGATTTTGATTGTCATAATTGACTCCAATAATGAATAAAAAATGGTGAACAGTGAATACTCCGCTCCGCCCAATAACAGGCCTGCAGATACGGGCTGTTCGCAAGTATGCCTGAGTCTGATTTTTTGTGCAGAAAGCAAAACGCCAGCATCCGGAGAAGCTGGCGTTTTTACCTTACGTCCCAACAGGATTACATCATGAGACAGGGGGTGGCATACAAAAATCTAATCGGCTTGCTTGCGCAAAAAAGCAGGAATATCGTATGTTTCCATTCCGTTCTTTTCCAGTGCACGAACCTGGTCTGATGCAGATTCACGACGCCATACCGCTGGCTTACTCAAGCTTTCAAAACCAGTGGAGGAGGCCATGCCCAAGCTTGCAGAAGATACGCTCGCTGATGCCATCATTACTGGCTCATTGTGAGTACCTGTACGCAGCATCGGCGTTTGAACCAGTTGGATATTTTTCTTGCCACGACCAAGGCCGGTAGCGACAACAGTGACGCGAATATCATCGCCCATGTTGTCATCGTAAGCGATACCTTGCGCAATCGACGCATCGTCGGCAGCAAAGGCACGCACCGCAGCCATCACTTCCTTGATCTCTTTCCCTTTCAAGCTACGGCTAGCTGTCACGTTCACCAACACCCCGCGTGCGCCAGACAAATCGATACCGTCCAACAGCGGTGATGCAACAGCCTGTTCAGCAGCAATGCGGGCACGGTCAACACCAGAAGCGGTAGCAGTCCCCATCATCGCCTTACCCTGCTCACCCATGATAGTTTTCACATCGTTGAAATCGACGTTGATATGACCCGGGACGTTAATGATTTCGGCAATACCGGCCACCGCATTATTCAGCACATTGTCGGCATGCTGCAGCCACTCTATCATGCTGTCATCTTCGTAGATTTCTTCCAGCTTCTCGTTGAGAATGATAATCAGAGAATCAACATGCTTTGACAATTCGTCCAGACCTTCGTCGGCGATGTCCATGCACTTTTTTCCTTCATAAGAAAAAGGCTTAGACACCACTGCAACTGTTAAAGCGCCCAATTCTTTCGCAATCTGCGCCACCACAGGGGCCGCACCGGTGCCGGTACCACCGCCCATACCAGCAGCAATAAATACCATATGCGAACCGCGTAATGCATCTTCAATGCGAGCACGTGATTCTTCGGCTAACTGACGACCAACCTCCGGCTTCATCCCCGCGCCCAAACCGGTCTCACCGATCTGAATCACGTTATGCGCTTTGGATTGTGTCAGCGCCTGTGCATCGGTATTCGCGCAAATAAACTCGACACCAGAAACACCTTTGTTAATCATGTGCTGCACTGCATTGCCACCTGCGCCACCGACGCCGACGACCTTGATTACGGTGCCTTGCGTAGCGTTATCGACCATATCGAACTCCATCATGCATCCTCCAAGTAGGCAGTTTTCAGTCGCTAGGCATCACCCTATGTGACGACTAGCGACTAAAAACTGCAGATAACAACATTATAAAATGATTACTATAATTTATGCGTAATTTGTATATAAATTATGTATAAAACTGCCTTAAAAATTCCCTAAAAACCACTCTTTCATGCGTTGCCAGACCGCTTTGGCAGAACCTTCCTGTCTAGTCACGATATGCCCGCGCATATACTGCTTCTTTGCCTCTAACAACAACCCCAAAACCGTCGCATAACGCGGACTACGAACCACGTCTGCTAGCTGCCCGGAATACACTGGCATTCCTAATCTGGTTGGTTTCAGAAAAATATCTTCTGCCATCTCGACCATCCCAGGCATGATGGATGAACCACCCGTCAACACAATGCCTGAAGACAGGACGTCTTCATAGCCAGATTCACGCACCACCTGATGCACCAGCGCGAACAACTCTTCAACACGCGGCTCAATTACCGCAGCCAGAGCCTGACGCGATAAGGAACGTGGTCCGCGATCGCCCAAACCTGGTACCTCCAGCGTATCTGAAGGATCGGCCAACACCTGTTTGGCGACACCAAAGCGGATTTTAATTTCTTCTGCTTCCGAAGTTGGCGTACGCAAAGCCATCGCTATATCGTTAGTGATCTGATCGCCGGCAATTGGAATCACGGCGGTATGACGAATCGCACCTTCACTGAACACAGCCACATCAGTAGTTCCACCACCGATATCAATCAAGACCACACCTAATTCTTTTTCATCTTTGGTCAGCACGGCTTCGGCAGATGCCATCGGCTGCAAGATCAGATCAGACACTTCCAGACCGCAACGGCGCACGCATTTCACAATATTCTGTACGGCAGAAACTGCACCGGTCACAATATGCACTTTGACTTCAAGACGTATGCCGCTCATGCCTATCGGCTCACGTACATCATCCTGACTATCAACGATAAATTCTTGAGGAAGCGTATGCAGTAGTTGCTGATCGGTTGGAATATTCACCGCTTTCGCGGTTTCTATCACACGCGAGACATCCGCTGCGGTGACTTCTTTGTCCTTGATGGCGACCATACCGCTAGAATTAAAACTACGGATATGACTACCAGCGATTCCAGTATAAACATGCCTGATTTTGCAATCAGCCATCAACTCAGCTTCTTCCAGCGCTCGCCGTATCGACTCCACCGTTGCTTCGATATTGACGACGACGCCCTTTTTGAGCCCCTTGGATTCGTGCTGTCCCAGACCGATAACTTCATGCCGGCCATCAGGCATGACCTCAGCCACAACCGCAACGATTTTTGAGGTGCCAATATCGAGACCGACTATCAAGTTTTTTGCATCTTTTGTCATGTCATTCCACTTACTTTAGTTTGCTTTTCAATCCGAAGGCGCCGCGACTGGATTTTAGTGCCAGTCCGTTCGGATACCGCATATCCACACTTTCAATACTATCCTGCAAACTTGCAACCAACTGTGGATACACCATCAATAACTGATCCACACGGTTCTTCAAGCTAGACTCATCTTGTTCACGGCCCAACTCGACTTTCATTCCATTACTTAGTTTCAGACTCCATGCATAACGACTGGAATACTGAACTGAATCTGGAACCAGACTAATTTTTGCAAACCAATCTTTGAAATTAATATACCGAGCCAATACTTCTTTTTCACTACCATCAGGACCACCAAACTCTATTAAGTCGGCATCTTCCTCTGCCTCGGCTAAATTAGCAGTAAATACATCCCCTTTAACCGAAATCAGACGCCCTTCTTCACCCCATGTCCCCAGGGGTCGGTGTTCTTCCAGCGTCACGATCAACTGGTTAGGCCACTCTCTTTGGACACTGGCCTTGCGCACCCAGGGCACAGTTTCAAATGCAGTGCGAACCGTGTCCAAATTGGTAGTAAAAAAATTTCCTTTAATTTTCGGCAATGCCGCATCCCGAATGGTGAGAGCGTTGACATGCCGTAACGCATTTTTTTCTACGCCATCAACTCGAATTACTTTCAAAGTAAATACCGGACGTTGTATGACCCACCAAATCCCTGACATCAACAAGACCAGCAGCAAAATACCAAACAAGGTATTCGCTGTTGCATTTAACATTTTGATGTCTTGCCACATGATGATTAACTATCGCTCTTTTTAGTTTCAGGTTTTATTTTCAAGCGCGCTGTATTCAAAATTTCCATGCAAACATCCTCATAACTCATACCCGCTGCACGCGCCGCCATCGGTACCAATGAATGTCCCGTCATCCCTGGGGATGTATTAATTTCGATTAAGAAGGGCTGATTATCAGATGCTCTGAGCAACACATCTACTCTGGCCCACCCCTCACAATTAATGGCACGATAGGCATCCACACACATTTTCTGAATTACTGCGGTCAGTCCTGCATCGATTGGCGCAGGGCAAAGATATTGAGTGTCATCAGTAAAATATTTATTTTGATAATCGTAGTTACCTTCAGGTGCCACGATTTCTATCACAGGCAAGGCGTAAGCCTGCGCACCCGTGCCCAAGATGGCTACCGTCAACTCTCGTCCCTGAATAAATTCTTCCGCCAATACTTCATCATCAAACTGCGCCGCCAATGCATAGGCCTCGTTCATATCAGAATAACCGTTGACTTTGGTAATGCCAATAGTAGAACCTTCATGTGGTGGTTTGATAATCAGGGGCAAACCCAATGCATCCGGCACAAGGAGCAGATCAGTGTCGGGAGTTAATACTGCATAATTAGGGGTACTTAACTGATGGTTTTGCCATATTTTTTTGGTGAAAATTTTATCCATCGCGATAGATGAAGCCATTACACCGCTCCCAGTGTAAGGAATTCCCAATTGTTCCAGTACGCCCTGCAAGCTGCCATCTTCGCCATAGCGACCATGAAGCGCGATAAAAACGCGATCAAATTTTTCCGCTTCCAGTTCTGCCAGACTACGCTCGGCAGGATCAAAAGCGTGCGCATCCACACCTTGATTTTTTAAGGCGGCCAGTACGCCGGTCCCAGACATGATAGAAATTTCACGCTCAGCAGAACGCCCGCCAAGCAGGACGCCCACTTTCCCCAATTGTTTCATTTTGATTTCATTCATGATCACGTTATCTCTTTTAAACGGTTTTCGCCAGTGTTGCAGGCACTGTGCTAATTGAACCTGCGCCCATAATAATCAACACGTCGCCGTCTTTCAGCATATGCAATAAGCTCTCTGGCATATCTCTAATATTTTCAACAAATACCGGTTCGACTCTACCAACCACCCGCAAGGCACGTGCCAATGCACGTCCGTCAGCAGCAACGATAGGAGCTTCACCGGCAGCATAGACCTCAGCCAATACCACTGCATCCGCAGTTGAAATCACGCGTACGAAATCTTCAAACAAATCACGGGTACGGGTATAACGGTGCGGCTGAAAAGCTAATACCAGCCGACGCCCTGGATATGCGCCACGCGCCGCAGCTAGAGTTGCGGCCATTTCTACCGGATGATGTCCATAGTCATCCACTAAAGCAAAACTGCCATGCTGTGGCAAAGCAATTTCTCCATAACGGGTAAAGCGACGACCCACGCCATTAAAATCACTCAAGGCTTTCTGGGTTGCGGCATCCGCGACACCCACTTCACGCGCGATAGCTATCGCGGCGCAAGCATTTTGTACGTTATGCATGCCAGGCTGATTCAGGCTGACCGGCATGGCATCGTAACCATCCTGGATTACGGTAAATTGCATTTTTCCGTCAACAGCTTCTGCATTGATAGCACGAACTTCGGCATCTTCATGGAAGCCATATGTAACGATGGTTTTGGTAATGAGCGGCATGATTTCTCTGACATGCACATCGTCCAGGCAAAGTATCGCTACGCCATAAAAAGGCAAACGTTGGGTAAAATCGATGAAAGCCTGTTTGAGTTTGGAAAAATCGTGCTCATAGGTTTCCATATGATCAGCATCGATATTTGTGATGACCTCAATTACTGGCAGTAAATTCAAAAAAGAAGCATCCGACTCATCAGCTTCCACCACAATAAAATCACCACTACCTAGTTTGGCATTGGCACCAGCGCTATTCAAGCGTCCGCCAATTACAAATGTAGGATCAAACCCACCTTCTGCCAAAATACTCGCAACCAAACTGGTGGTCGTCGTTTTACCATGCGTTCCTGCGATAGCAATACCGCTTTTCAAGCGCATCAACTCCGCCAGCATTAGCGCTCTGGGAACGATAGGTATATGTTTTTCTCTTGCGGCAATCACTTCGGGATTATCCGATTTCACTGCGGTAGAAGTAACAATCGCATCGGCACCAGATATATTCTCAGCAGAGTGTCCTAACACCACAGTCGCCCCCAGACTTGCCAACCTTTGTGACGCGGCGTTACTACTCAAATCAGAACCAGAAATTACGTAACCGAGATTCAACAAGACTTCGGCAATACCACTCATTCCTGAGCCACCGATACCAACGAAATGCAGATGTTTTACTTTGTGTTTCATGCCAAATCTTCCAAAATTTTCGCGATCGTTTCGCTCGCATCACGTTGTCCAAGGGCATAAGCGGCTTGCGCTAATTCCAGACACTGCATTCTTGTCATCGCTTGTAATTGTGCGGCCAGTTTGCTGATATTTAATTCGGCTTGCGGTAAATAAATTGCTGCATTTTTCTGCGCCATCCATTGCGCATTATCTTTTTGATGCGAAGTACTGGATGCCACAAAGGGAATCAAAATACTCGCCACGCCAGCCGCTGTCAGCTCCGATACAGTAATCGCACCAGCACGACAAATCACCAAATCCGCCTCTGCGTAACGACGTGGCATATCATCGATAAAATCCAACACTTCAGCTTCAACACCAACTGTGGCGTAACGCTGACGCAATGCTTGTGCATGTTGCTTGCCAGACTGGTGTGTAACGACAGGACGCTGCGCCATTGGTATTAGTGCCAACGCATCCGGAATACTTTCATTCAGCGCCTTGGCTCCCAGACTGCCGCCAACTATAAGTATTTTTAACGGCCCGCTGCGCGCCGAATAACGGTCTTGTGGCTGCGGAAGTTGACAAATATTTTTACGTATTGGATTACCAGTTAACACTAGCTTGCTATCTTTGTGAACAGACGCTGAAGGCAAGCCAAACAATAATTTACGCGATACCGGTCGTAATACCCTGTTAGATAATAGCAACGCAGCGTCTGCATTCATTAGTACTACTGGCTTGCCAAGTAGCGCCGCCATCAGGCCTCCTGGCACGGTAACATATCCGCCCATCCCCAACACTACATCAGGTCTACGCCTGCCCAAGATGCGCACACAAGTAAAGAAACTCGCGACAAGTTGGTATGCGCCAGTCAATGTGTGCATCAAACCTTTTCCACGCAAACCAGAAAAAGCAATGTTGTCCATCGCTATATGGTGTTTAGGCACGATCTGCACTTCCATGCCCTTAGTGGTGCCAAGCCACGACACAATCCATCCACGCGCCTGCATGATTTCCGCAATCGCCAAACCAGGGAAAATATGCCCGCCGGTTCCGGCTGCCATGATTAGCAATTTTTTGTTATGTTGCTGATCCCTGCTCATGCACGACCTCCGCGCATCAATACACGATTCTCATAATCAATTCTTAATAAAATAGCCAAGCCGACACAATTAATCAAAACTCCCGACCCACCATAACTCATCAAAGGCAAAGTCAGACCTTTTGTAGGCAATACCCCTAGGTTCACACCCATATTAATGAAGGCCTGTACGCCGATCCAAATACCGATGCCTTTGGCTGTCAGCCCAGCAAAAGTCAGATCCAAAATGATGGATTGCCGACCGATTTCAAATGCCCGCTTGACTATCCAGTAAAATAGCAAAACCACCGTCATCACGCCAACGAATCCCAACTCTTCACCGATCACTGCCAACAAAAAATCGGTATGTGCTTCTGGCAAATAATGCAATTTCTCAACACTCGCACCCAGACCAACACCGAATAATTCGCCACGACCAAATGCAATCAAGGAATGGGAAAGCTGATACGCCTTACCTAGTGCATTTTCCTGCACCCATGGGTCAAGATAAGCAAAAATCCTTTCACGACGCCATTTGGAGAGGCTAATGACCAGACTAAAAACGCCTACCAAGGTTGCGGCTATACCGCCGAACCAAATGCCATTAATTCCACCCAAAAACAAGATACCCATCGCGATACAAACAATCACGCCGAACGCGCCTAAATCTGGCTCCAACAATAACAATAGACCAACGGCACCGACTGCCATGAGCATAGGAACGAAGCCCTTGGTTAACTTATGCATGTATTCTTGTTTACGCACCGTATAGTCAGCTGCATACAGCACCATGAACAACTTCATCAATTCTGATGGTTGAATATTAAACACTTTGAATGACAACCAGCGTTTGGCACCATTGACACCTTTCCCTAGTCCAGGAATCAGCACCGCAGCTAACAATATCAGCGTAATCACAAATAAATAAGGCGCAGCTTTCTGCCAATCCGAGATGCGAATACGGAAAACGAATAACCCGGCAAGCACCGAAACCGATACAAATATCGCCTGACGTATCAAAAAATGTGCATTTTTATAATTGGCATATTTAGGAGAGTCCGGCAAAAATATGGAAGCCGAATACACCATCACCATGCCGAACAGCATCAGTATCATGGTGACCCATACCAAGGGTTGATCGTACTCCATCATTTTTGAGCGTTTAGTCAGATGAGATGTCACCGCTGACTCTGTCGCAAACGGCGACCACTTATTAAATGAGAAGAGTAATTGCTTCATCAGCAAACCTCACCGCGAGTCAAGGCGATTTCACGCACAGCATCGACAAAAACCTGGGCACGATGCGCGTAATTGCGAAACATATCGAGGCTGGCACACGCTGGCGATAACAACACCACATCTCCGGCTTGTGCCAGATCTGCAGCTGCTTGCACCGCCTGCTCTAACGTCACATAGTCATATAACTCAGCACCAGAAATTTGAATCGCTTCGCGTATCTGCGGGGCGGCTTTACCAATTAGCAGTACTGCTTTGGCAAAACGCTCAATCGGGGCACTCAGTGGTAAAAAATCTTGACCTTTTCCTTCTCCACCAGCGATCAAAATAATTCTTTTGCTAGTGCCCATAGATTCTTGGCCGAGACCATTCAATGCCGCGACAGTCGCTCCCACATTGGTGCCTTTACTATCATCAATATAATCGACGCCCGCGATGTTCGTCACCATCTCAAGGCGGTGTGGCTCACCTGTGTAATCGCGTAAGCCATGCAACAGTGGCGCCAGTGGCAAACCGATTGCACGACAAAGTGCCAGCGCCGCGAGCGCATTGACAGCATTATGCTGCCCACGAATTTTGAGCGCATCGGATGGCATTAGACGAGAGATGACAATCGCCACTTCTTCCGCCTCTTTCTTTTTACGACGGCTCGTATTTTTTTCGGCTTCTGCCGCATTCGCCACGGTTAACCAGGTTATGCCATGTTCATTGAGTAAACCTACATCGCCATCTTGCTCAGGCGGGCTAATACCAAAAGTGATACGTTGATTTGCTGCGGGCGATGCGGGATTTAACATAGCCATGACTAAAGCATCGTCACGATTCAAGACGGGGATAGTATGCACTCCCAAAATACGCGCTTTGTCTGCACAATACGCTTTTAGATTGCCATGCCAATCCAGATGGTCTTGTGTGATGTTGAGCACGGTGGCAACATCCGCCTGCAAGCTGAAGCAGGTATGCAACTGAAAGCTCGACAATTCAAGCACCCAGACTTGAGGTAAGTCATCTGCCGCTATAGACTCACGTAACACATCGAGCATCGCAGGGCTGATATTGCCTGCCACTTTTACCGTTAAGCCAGCACGTTCGCACAATAAACCCACCAGGCTAGTCACTGTAGTTTTACCATTGGTACCGGTAATCGCGATCACTTTCGGCTGATACGCTTGCTGCTCTTTTAATGTCGCTAACCCCTGAGAAAATAGTTCAACTTCACCCCATACCGGAATACTTCTTCGCAGCGCCTCTGGCAACAAAAACGCCAATTCATGCAGAGGTGAGAGTCCTGGACTGACCGCAATCACATCGATATGATCAAGTAAATCTAATGTAAATTCCCCACCAATAAATTCAATTTCTGATGACAATTGTTTGAGTCCATCAAGGCGGTCTGGCGCATGACGTGTATCGGCAACACGCAACTTAGCACCACAGCGAAACAGCCACAGCACCATTGCCAACCCCGACTCACCAAGGCCGAGTACCAATACGTGTTTACCTGAAAAATCCATATTCACAATTTGCTTTTTTAACGTAACTTCAAAGAAGACAGTCCCACCAGCACCAGCAGCATAGTGACGATCCAGAAGCGCACAACGACCTGGGTTTCTTTCCAGCCTTTTTGTTCGAAATGATGATGCAAAGGTGCCATTAAAAACAGGCGTTTTCCTACACCATATTTTTTCTTGGTGAATTTAAAATAAGCGACTTGCAACATTACCGAGACTGTTTCTGCGACAAAAATTCCGCCCATAATAAACAAAACAATTTCTTGACGAATGATCACCGCCACCGTGCCAAGCGCGCCACCCAATGCCAACGCACCGACATCGCCCATGAACACCTGTGCGGGATGGGCGTTGAACCATAAGAATGCCAAACCAGCACCTGCCATCGCACCACAAAAAATCAATAATTCCCCCGCCCCGGGAATATGTGGGATCAGCAAATATTTAGAATATCCAACGTTACCTGTCAAGTAAGCAAATAAGCCCAAAGCCGACCCGACCATAATGGTAGGCATGATTGCCAAACCGTCGAGGCCATCCGTTAAATTGACAGCATTGCTGGTACCAACAATCACAAAATAAGTGAGTGCAATAAAACCCCAAACACCGAGTGGGTAATTGAAAGTTTTTATGAATGGAATGATCAAATCTGCTTTGGGAGGTAAATCCATGCTGAAGCCGGATTGCACCCAAGCTACGAACAATTCCCATACCTTAGTATTGGTTGGCGCCGAAACAGAAAATGCCAGATACACCGCGGCAATAATGCCGATCAGTGATTGCCAAAAATATTTCTCCCTGGATGCCATGCCTTTTGGGTCTTTATGCACCACCTTACGATAGTCATCGACCCAGCCCACGGCACCAAATCCCAAAGTAACGATCAGAACTACCCAAACAAAGCGGTTACTCAAATCGGCCCATAATAAGGTAGAAATACCTATAGAAATCAACACCAGCACACCACCCATGGTAGGCGTGCCAGATTTAATTAAATGCGTTTGTGGGCCATCGGTACGCACCGCCTGGCCAACTTTCAAACGTGTCAGCATGCGTATGACCGCAGGGCCTGCAAACAAGCCAATGGAAATGGCTGTCATGGTAGCGAACACCGCACGGAAGGTAATGAAGCCAAAGACCCGTAGCAGGCCGATATCTTGTTTAAAAAATTGTGCTAACCAAAGCAACATGTTAATGACTTCCTATAGATTGTTGTTTAGTCAAATGTGTAACTATCCGTTCCATTTTCATGAAACGGGAACCCTTTACCAGGACAGTGCTGGAAGCCAATATGCAGGCATCAAGTGCTGCTTGCATTTCATCTATATTCTCAAAATGTTTAGCCCTGCTGCCAAAGGCAAATGCCGCGTGTTGCGCCAACGCACCTAATGTCAGCAATTGTGCAATGCCACGTTCGCGCGCATAGGCACCAATTTCTTGATGAAAAGCGATGCCGCCTTCCCCAACTTCGCCCATGTCACCTAATACCAGCACACCGTTTTGGCCAAATTGTGCAAGCACATCAATCGCCGCGCGGACCGAATCGGGATTCGCGTTGTAAGTATCGTCAATAATGCTGGCACCGTTTGCTGCTTGCTTAAGCTGTAAGCGGCCATTTACAGGTTGAAAGGCTGCCAAACCACACATGATGATTTCATTTGGCACACCTATGGCATGACAACAGGCAGCTGCGGCCAGGGCATTCAAAACATTGTGGACACCTGCGGCAGATAAGCACACCGAAAAAGTTTCTCCCGCAATGCTGATCTGCAAATCACTACCAAAAACATTAGGTTGATATTGACCGCGCACGTCCGCATTTTTAGACAATCCAAAGGTCAATATCTTGCGCTGACTAGACTCGGCAGCTATAGAGCGCCAGAAATCGGTATAGATGTCATCCGCTGGAAACACGGCAGTACCATCCACCGGCAAACCGCGCAAGACTGAACCATTTTCTTCAGCCACGGCATCCACACTTTGCATAAACTCTTGATGTTCACGTTGCGCATTGTTGACCAGAGCAACCGTGGGCATGGCTATCGACGCCAGCAAAGCGATTTCGCCAGGATGGTTCATGCCTAACTCAATTACTGCACAGCGATATTGTTTTTGCAGACGCAAAACCGTCATTGGCACACCAATTTCATTGTTCAGATTTCCCGTCGTCGACAGGCTGCATTCTGCCCCAACATATTCGACAAGAATAGAGGCAATCATTTCTTTTACTGTGGTCTTTCCATTGCTACCAGTGACTCCGATAACAGGTAGTGAGAACTTAGTGCGCCAGTAGCGGGCAATTTCTGCCAATGCCATTTTGGTATCCGGCACGATCAGTGCGGGCAAACTAAATCCTGGCGGCACTCGTTCTGCAACTACGGCAGCGGCACCTGTAGCCTCAACAGACTCCAGAAAATTATGGGCATCAAAATGCTCACCGCGTAATGCCAGAAACAGATCGCCTTTACGGAGTTGGCGACTGTCTGTAGTCAACCCTGAGACGTGCGTATCTCTGGTCAGGGTGGCGGAGGTCATAGACGCTTGCAATTCTTTCAGAGAAGCTTGCATCAGACACCTCTCTTCATATTACCGCTGGTGGCAACTGCCGCGAGCGCTAATGCGGCATGTTCCTCATCGGAGAAAGGCCATTTTTTTCCGCTAATGTCCTGATAGGTTTCATGACCTTTACCGGCTAGTAGTACAACATCGTTATTACCAGCATGTCTGATCGCATACAAAATCGCATTCGCCCGGTCCTCAATCACTTGTGGGGCACTGCCCATGCCTCTTAAAATATCTTGAATAATGGCAGAAGGATTTTCGGTCCGAGGATTGTCGCTAGTGACAACAACGTGTTGCGCCAGTTCTGCAAGTTTACCCATTTGAGGGCGCTTCCCAGGATCGCGATCGCCGCCACAACCGAACACACACCACAATTCACCCTGACGCTCGTGAGCTACTTGCTGCAAAGTCGTCAAGGTTTTTTCTAATGCATCTGGTGTATGGGCGTAATCAATCACTACCATGACATGGCCGTGCGTGCCAAGTTGCTGCATACGTCCTGGTACCGAATTCAGTTTTTCTATTGCGCTGACTGCTTTGCTCCAGACGACACCTTTGGCTAACAATATACTTAGCACACCCAGTACATTACTAACGTTAAAACGTCCTATCATCTGCGTTTTTACCAAACCACTGCCATAGGGAGAATCAACATGGAAATTTGTACCCGCATGATGCGTGCGCAGATTACTGGCGTAAATCACTTCAGCATCGGGATGCTGTTTATGCACAAGGCTATAACCTATTAATCGTGCTTTAGCAGGCTGCTGTGCTCCCTGTTGGTCTGATTGAGAAGACAATCGCTGCGCCAGTTGCACTCCATACGCATCATCCAAATTAACGACCGCAAGGTCGAGCTGCGGCCAATCAAATAGAATTTTCTTGGCCGCGGCATAGGCATCCATATCACCGTGGTAGTCAAGATGATCGCGCGTTAGATTGGTAAATAGCGCCACATCGATATGCAATCCATTCAAACGGCCTTGCTGCAAACCGATGGAAGATGCCTCTATCGCCAAAGCGGTAGCGCCGGCATCGCGCAACTCTGCCAAACGACGCTGCAATTGAATCGCATCAGGAGTGGTAAATCCCGTTTCCAGTAAACTATCAAGAACACCATCACGATAATTCCCTACGCCCAGAGTGCCGATGACAGCACAAGGCCTAGACGTCAGTGACAGCGCTTTTGCCAGCCATTGAGAACAAGATGTTTTGCCATTGGTACCAGTTACTGCAACTGTCAACATATCGCGGTCAGGTTGACCGTACCAAGCGTGGGCGATATAACCCAATTGCGCTTGCAATTGCAATACAGCATGATGCGGCACGATCAGAGTTTCATCCCAGACAAAATTATCTGGATCAAATACAATTCCCGCCGCACCATTATCAATGGCACTCTGAATATGTCGCCGGCCATCAACTAAAGTACCTGAAATTGGAAACGCAAAAAAAACATCTCCCGCTTTAATCGCGCGCGAATCGGAACTCAGTTGCGCTTCTGGCGCACACTGCCTGAGCCAATCAATTGTTTCTGTCATAGAATTTTGTATAGTCAACATTACATACTCTCCTGCACACTCGTATCAGGAATAACGCTGGTAACAGATGAATCAGGAGCGACATTTAATGAGCGCAACACGTTTGCCGTGATTGCCGCAAATACCGGCCCAGCAACGGTGCCACCGTAATATCCTCCGGTTGTCGGCTCATCAATCATCACGGCAACGATCACACGTGGATTTGAAACCGGAGCAAAGCCAACGAAATCACCTACATATTTATTCACATAGCGACCGCCTTCCAACTTATGCGCCGTGCCGGTTTTTCCAGCTACGCGATAACCAGCAATGCGCGCTTGAGTTGCGGTTCCGCCTGGCTCAGTCACGGTTTCCAACATCATGCGCAGTTGCCGCGCAGTTTTTTCGGAAATCACCCGATGACCGGCAGGCATTTCTGCCGAGCGCTGGAAGGTGAGCGGGATCATGTCGCCATTACGGGCAAAAATCATGTAGGCGCGTGCTATTTGTATCAATGAGACCGAAATACCATGGCCATAACTCATGGTCGCTTGCTCAATTGGCCGCCAGGTCTTGAAGTTACGCAAACGTCCGGCAACAGCGCCCGGAAATCCAAATTTGGGCTGCTGCCCAAAACCTACCGTGGTGAACATTTCCCACATTTCTTGAGGCGGCATTTGCAATGCCATTTTAACCGTACCGATATTCGAGGATTTTTGTATCACCTGAGCCACCGATAAAACACCCTGTTTATGGGCATCATGAATGGTCGCGGTACCTATTGTCATGCTACCTGGAGCAGTCTGAATTAAAGTATCTGGAGTGACACGTCCTGTCTCTAAAGCCAGTGCAACGGTAAATGGCTTCATCGTCGAACCCGGCTCGAACGTATCTGTCATCACGCGATTACGTAACTGAGCACCGGTCAGCACAGAACGATCGTTCGGATTATAGGTAGGCAAATTTACCAGCGCCAGCACTTCGCCAGTAGTCACATCAAGAACGACTGCCCCTCCGGCCTTGGCTTTATGTTTTTCCAGAGCTTCTTTTAAATGAGTATAAGCGATGTATTGGATCTTGCTGTCGATCGACAGTGTCAAGTCTTTACCATCATGTGGTTCGCGTATCGACTCAATATCTTCAACTATGCGCCCCAGTCGATCTTTAATTACACGACGACTACCTGTTTTTCCAGCGAGATTTTTTTCCGATGCGAGCTCTATGCCTTCTTGTCCAACATCTTCGACATTAGTGAAGCCAACCACATGTGCCATGACCTCACCTTCCGGATAGAATCGTTTGTATTCCTTGCGAGTTTCTATACCAGAGATGCCAAGCGCCGCGATTTTTTCTGCGACGTCTTGCTCCACCTGACGTTTCAAATAGACAAACTGCCGATCTGAATCGAGTTTCTTACGTAACTCTGCCTCGGTCATACTCAACAAAATAGCCAGTGCGCGTAATTTTTCTTTAGGAGCTTCCAGAACATCATCAGGAATTGCCCAGACCGCTTTCACAGGAACAGAGGAAGCAAGTACCTCACCATTTCTATCTGTAATTTTGCCACGAGTTGCCGGCAACTCTAAGGTACGGGCATACCTTGACGCTCCTTGTTTTTGCAAAAACTCAGTCGTCATTCCCTGCAACCACAAAGCACGTACGATCAACGCAAAAAAAGCCGTAAATAAAAAAAATAGTACCAGCCGAGAACGCCAAACAGGCAACTTCACCGCAAGAATCGGGCTAGATGAAAAAGGCACGCCTTTGGCGGCAGCAGTGCGCGACGTGCTAGTGGCGCGACTCATTTCACGCTCACTGCGGTCAAATATTGTGTGCGGTCCGGGGTAACCGGAACCATATTCAGTTCCTTGCTAGCAGTCGCCTCAATGCGAGCATGCTTACCATAAGTAGATTGATCCAATTTTAACTGCGTCCACTGCAATTCAAACTGCTTACCCATAGCCTGAGCTCGCTCCAGCTCAATGAAGAGCCGGCGCGCCTGGTATTGCGCATTGACCAGAGACAAAGCGCAAGCAATAAGAACGACGGCTAAAAAAAAATTTAACCGTCCACTCATGATGGCACCCCAGGCAAACGCTCTGCCACTCGCATGATTGCCGAACGCGCCCGGGGATTACGCGCAATTTCTTGCTCAGACGGCTTAATCTTTGCAATCAATTTCATTTGAGCTTTTGGCAAATCAACAGTACGAATGGGCAAGCGTCGATCTGGTTGCGGTACATTCACTTTGGAAGCAAAAAACTGTTTGACGATGCGATCTTCCAATGAATGAAAACTAATCACGGTCATGCGCCCAAACGGAGCCAAGCTAGCATATGCTGCAGCCAAGCCTATTTCGAGATCTTCCAACTCCTTGTTGATGAAAATCCGTATAGCTTGAAAGGTGCGAGTTGCCGGGTCTTTGCCCTTCTCGCGAGTTTTGACGGCGTGTGCGACAATCTCGGCGAGCTGCCTAGTGCTTGAAATGGGCTCGACCTGCCGGCGAGCAACAATCGCCTTTGCAATCTGAAAAGCAAACCGTTCTTCCCCATAATTTTTAATTACCTCTCTGATAATTTGTTCATCTTCGGCAGCCAGCCACTCTGCAGCAGAAATTCCGCGCGTAGTATCCATCCGCATATCAAGCGGGCCATCCGACCTAAAACTAAAACCGCGTCCGGCATCGTCCACTTGTGGAGAAGAGATACCTAAATCCATCAAAATTCCATCAACCTGATTAATCCCGCGTAAGGATAATTCTTGCGTCATAGCGGCAAAGCTATCGTGCACGATTTCAAAGCGTGGATCAGCGATTTGCTGCGCATTGGCAATCGCCTGCGTGTCTTTATCAAAAGCAAGCAAACGTCCAGACGAACTAAGTTGTTGTAAAATTTTTCTGCTGTGGCCACCGCGACCAAAGGTTCCGTCTACATAGATACCGGATGCGCGATCGCCTGACAAGACAAGGGCATCCACAGCCTCGTCCAACAAGACGGTTTGATGGGTAAATTCTTCTGTTTGAGTGATCTTCATCGATTTCAATCAAAAAGAAAAATTACTTAAGGCGTCAGGCATACCACCAGCGATTGCCTGCGCTTCATTCTCGGCCAGCTTGGCAGCATCCCAAATTTCAAAATGTGTTCCCATTCCTAACAACATCACATCGCGTTGCAGGCCGACTACATTGCGCAATTCTGGCGCAACGAGTATGCGTCCAGCACCATCCATATCAACATCCGAAGCGTTGCCGAGAAAGATTCGTTGCCAGGCACGGGCAGACATAGGCCAGGCGGCGATCTGATCCCGATGCGACTCCCACACTGGGCGCGGGAACAGCAATAGGCAGCCATGAGGATGGCGCGTCAGGGTAATGCGGCCCTCGCATTGCAAGGCAAGCGCATCCCTGTGCCTGGCAGGAATCGACATTCTGCCTTTCGCATCGAGATTGAGTGCTGACGCTCCTTGAAACACGCTGAACCTTTTTTCCTAAACTTAAACCGGAAAGTATTTTTTGACGAATAAGAAATAATCACCACAAAAATACACTTTTTCACACTAACACCCACTTTAGAGGATGACTTGAGCACGGTCAAGCAAATTCATCTATGGAAATGTGAAATTCTTTAATGAAGTCAAGGACTTAGCGCATTTACTTAAGTTAGCTAAAAAGAAGAATATCCCAATAAATTAGGGACTTACGATATGGAGTGAAAGTAGCACTTCATATATAAACATGTGTTTCAGCGGAAAAAGAAGAAAAACAGGATGTGAAAGGATAAAATTTTAAGACAGGGAAGTATTAGTCTGTTTTTCGAGGAGGCGCAAAAATTCACTTTCGGGAACGGCTTTGCTGAAGTAAAAACCTTGATACTCGTCGCAGCACGACTCTGCCAAGGTTTGTAGTTGGATCGCCGTTTCTACTCCCTCAGCGATGACTTTCAAGCCCAGAGTGTGTGCCATAGCGACGATAGCCAGGACGATGGCAGTATCATTTGGGTCGAGGGGAATATCTTTAATAAAAGATTTATCGATCTTGACGCTATCAACCGGAAATCGCTTCAAATAGGCGAGCGAGGAATACCCGGTACCGAAATCATCTATAGAGAGGGTGAAGCCGGCATCTTTCAAGCCATCCATGAGGACTATCGCCTGATCGCGGTTATGCATCACCATGCTTTCGGTAATTTCAAACTCGATGCTGGCTGGATCAACACGCCAGAAATCGACCACACTTTTTACATCTTCCAGCAAACGGACATCATTAAATTGAGCACCAGATAAATTAATCGCAACTCGTCCAAAATTCTTGTCTACGTCTCTGAAAAAAAGAATGTCCCGGCACGCAATATCCAATACCAGCATCCCCATACGTCCGACTAAACCAGCCTCTTCCGCAAGAGCGATGAATTCTCCCGGGAGTAAAATACCACGATCGGGATGATTCCAACGCACCAAGGCCTCAGCACCGACAATCCGCCCCGTTGCCACCGCCACTTTCGGCTGATAGTAAACCACGAATTCACGTCGTTCCAAGGCGCGTCGCAATCTTGCCTCAAAAGCTAGACGCTCGACAGTATGCACATTCATTTCAGAGGCATAAAACTGGTAATTATCTTTACCTTTGTTTTTGGCACGATACATCGCTATATCGGCATTTTTCATCAAGGTTTGCGCGTCGCAACCATCATCGGGAAAGGTCGCAATACCAATGCTGGCACTTAACTGACACTCCTGACCATGTATATCGAAAGGTAGAGCGGCCGCCACCAGAAGTTTATCAGCGATGTCCCCTAGATCTCTAGGATCAGTATATTGATCCACCAGCAGAATGAATTCATCGCCACCCACTCTAGCGATCGTATCCGTCACACGCAGGCACTGCTTGAAACGCTGTGCGACACTTCTCAGCACCATATCACCCTCGTTGTGACCAAAGGTGTCATTGATATTTTTAAAACGATCTAAATCAAGAAACAGCACTGCCAACCTAGTCCGATTGCGATCGGCATAAGCAAGTGACTTGGCAAGATATTGATTATATAAAAACCGATTGGGCAAACCAGTTAACTCATCGTAATGCGCTAGTTTCAATACTTTATCTTCTGATCGTTTGCTTTCTATCGCAATACTAGCAATATCTATCGTAATACTAATTAACCCGAGATCCTCATGATTCAAAGGCTCGCTACTCTCAATAAATAACGTAAATGTCCCCAATAACTGGCCATTCTTACCCATGATAGGCCAGGATCCGCAAGCGGAAAAATTCTGCAAATACTCCAGTTGATTGACAAACTGCATGGAAGTGGCATGCTGAATATCGACAATCCAGACCGGTACCAAATTCAGTACAGCCTCACTCCAGATGCCATTGCCGTAACTGACTGGCATGTCCATCAACTGCTGCTTCAGCACATCAGGAAAGCGCTGTCCGGCGGTCTGTTTAAAGCAACGTTGCTCATCATCTAGCAACTGTATGCCGCAACGCCAATTCGGTGTCATTTTCTCAACAAACTGACAAGTCTCTTCCAATATCAACATGAGGTCTTCGCTACCGCCTATCAGTTGCAATAACTGATTTTGACCTTCCATTAAATGTTCTACATATTTTCTGGCACTCACATCACGCATGATGCAAAAAACCAAAGTTTCATCAGCAATTTGCACCCGGCTTAAAGTGATATCGCTATAGAGCATGACGCCATTGCGCTTACTAACCCAATCGAATCTTTGCACCTCACCGGCAAACGCCGCATCCACCAATTTTTTTATCAAATCATTTTTTTTCAATGGAGGAAGATGCCAGACAGGCTGTGCTTCAGGAGAAAATTTTCCCACCAGACTACCCAATAATTCATCTCGTTTGCTAAGTCCATACATCGATAACGCAGCATTATTACAATCAACATAAACATAGTCATGATTGATGAGGAAAATGGCGTCTTGCGCATCCTGAAATAGCATTCGATAACGACTCTCGCTATCGGTCAGTTTCTCTCTCGATCCTCGCAAACCACGAATCTGTCGCAATAGCAACGCAACTAAGATAAAAATAAATAGTACAGTCAGAGAAGAAAAAATTAATTTTTGCCGGACCCGATGATTCCACTCTGCCAAAATATCGTTGACATCGCGTCCATAGACCAGGGCTAAAGGAAAATCAGACATGATCCGATAGGTATAAATTACGCGTGCATCACCACCGACAAATGGAACATCCTGAACCGCTCCTTCAATGGCGCCTGATTTAATGCCGGCAACCACCGCAGACCATGCAATATTTACATTCTGGTAGCGTTCATCAAATGGGGCGCGCAAATACATAGTGCCTTCTTTGTTATGCAAAGAAATCACTGCATCACCATCCTTAGCAACGCGTTCATAAAAATTCTTGAAATAACTGAGATTGATGTTGGCTTGTATTAAACCAAGATACTTACCGTATGAATTATAAATATTCTTAGCAACTGGCAACACCCATTGATCGGTCTGCTTAAGTTTGACAGGGGTGCCAACAACCACATTTTTATCACTTGGGTGCTCCAGCAAAAAAATGACATGCGACTGATGATGTAAGTCAAACTGCTCCGCAGGAAACTGGAAGGAATTTGCCCACATTATTCCATCAGGATTGATAATAGAAATCGCTTGTAAAAATTCAGAATCCTGACGCTGGCTAATCAGTATTTGACGAATTGCCGCCTCGTCATTTTGTATCTTTTCACCCTTGGCCTGAATTTCTTCGCCTGCAGCACCAATAGCACGCGCAGCATCATGCAATATGCGGCTAGCATGCTCCTCCAGTATTCGCACAGCAAGATAGCTGTTTTCTTGCGCTGACGAAAGAGTGATTAATTTATCCTGAGCAATTGACCACCATGTCTGTCCCATGATGACAAAAACAATGAGGCTGACGCAAAATAAAAATGCGGTCATCGGCACATCCCACGGCTCCCGATTGCGGACTACTCTCTTCATGCACACCCTTTATTTGCAAGAAAATCACGTACGTATGGGGCTTCCGATCAGCCAAGGCGTGCCTTTTCTCATCGTGCGCTGGCAGAGAAAATGCATTTAATAATACATAATTATTTATATCTTAATTCAAAATGAATTAAATTGAGATAAGTGTATCATCGAAAAAAGAGGTTTTTTTGTGCCGTCAGAGAATAATGGCGAGAGGATACAAGCTCGCATTAAATCCACAGGAAATAGGATATTTTTTGTGCTGTACTCGCATAAAGCGAATAGGCAAAAGTGAAGCAGGCCGGTAGGCCGGATTCTGTTACGGCACTTAGCATTGCTGCCTCGTGCTATGACAATCATTCCTCTAGGCCTGGGATTACTCCCAGGCTCAAGCTTTCTACCCGCACGCTCCGCGAGCCGCCTCAACGCGTGCCTATTTGAAATTGCTCCGGGTGGAGGTTACCGCGTTTCACCGTAACTAAATACGCTCGTCTCTGTGGCCCTATTCCTCGT
>NZ_JAUSFI010000168.1 GCF_030651495.1 Undibacterium sp. | reverse complement strand
ATGAAGCATCTGCGTGAAAGGCTGGTTAGCCTCCTCAATGACGAACGGCCCGGTCGAAAATACGACCGGGCCGTCAAGGCAAGACCAAACCGCTATGCCGTTCGCGTTGTGCGAAAACCTGCTAACTGAACGGCATTACGGGTATCGCCCGGCGTTTTTTTATTGTCTGACGCAATGACAACTAATGACAGATAGCTTAGCCCAGACTACCCATGAATCGGACAGCTCAACTATGCGGAAGCTGCACTGTTTTGCTTAGCCGTTTCAAGTTCACTATCAGTCCGAGTTTCAGCACCAGCGTTAACCACAGGCAATGCCAAAGCCTTATTATTCCTGACCGGGCTTGTAGTAGTGCTGTCGCTGGTCTCCGCCGGCAAGCCATAGGCGTGCGCAAGTTTTTTGACGTTGGGTTGAGCGCTATCATGCGGATGATCAATCAGCTCTAGCAAGCGCAGTGTCAAGTGACCATTTTGCGCTTTACCCTCACCGGTATCAGCGCCCTCACCCGGCGACGGCAATTGAAATAATATATTCAGTTTACCCTGGTCCAGCATCTTGAAAAGATCCGCGACCGTACCGGGAAAATGTGCTTTCAGACCTTGCATCGATGACGATGGCGTTTTTGTTACCTCCAAGCTTTGATCTTGCACCGGTGCGTTAGCAGTAGTGCTAGTGGCGACTGCGGTCTGCGCCATCGCCTGATAATGCACCTCGACCTCAAAGTTATAACGATGCCCATCTGCCGTCGTAATTTGACCCTTGCCGACAAAATCGGAAGATTCTTGCACGCTCAGCGCAGCCACATCGCTGCTGCCATTAGCACCGCTACTATGCTGTACTGCGGCAGAAAACCCAGCCATTGCCGATATGCTGACTTTATCAAAAGAAATTTTCATCCCTTGAGCGGCGTCACCAAAGAGTTGTTGCGCAAAACTGGACAGCAGACTTTGCGCCGCATTGATCGTGGCATTACCCAGATCGCTGGCGCGCTTGGCCAAGGCGATACCCGCATCGGATAAAGTGACGACATCATCTTTAGCGGCTACCGCCGGCGGCTGAAGTGTTGATGCAACCGCTGTTAATGAGTCAACTGGTGATGACTGGGATGATCCTGCATTCAGCGCAGCCAGTACGTCAGCCATCTTTTGCGGTAAAAAGTGGCTATTTCCCAGCGAAGAAAGTGTATTCATCTCAGTCTGACAAAAATTGATAAGTACAGTAAGTATCGACAAAACTGGCTAGATCTTGAATTACCCAGGAATAATATACGGTCTAGGCGTCTGGTTTTGGCTAGTTTTGATTGGTTGACCAATTCAATTGGAACTGATATTCTAATTGAATGGTAAGACTAGCAAAATTTAATGAAGATCACTTTATCAACGCCGCCATAGAGATTGCGGCGCATTGTGGCGTCTCATCCGTTTCGATATCGGCGATTGCGCATAAGACCGGCGCACCGGTCGGCTCGGTTTATCATCGGTTCGAATCGCGCGATACCATTCTTGCCAGGGCATGGTTAAAAGTTAACAATGATTTCCGCCAGACTGTCGCCAGCAAATGGGCGCTGGGTGATACCTGGCTGGCGGTTGCCAGCTTTATGCTTTGGTGTCGCAGTAATCCCGTCTACGCCCAGTTTCTTTTGCAATGTGAAAATACCTCGGTCTTTAATGAAAGCTTGTCGCTGGATTTACATGCACAATTAGAAGCCGAGCAAAGCGCGCTAGATGCCTGCTTTGAACTATGCCTGCAAAATGCAAAGCATCGTCTGCTTGATGACAACATCGAGGCTATCTTGCGTTTCGTTTTAATTGATTCGCCTAGCGCGATCGTCAAGCCTTATCTCATTCAAAACCGTCCTATTCCCACTACTATTGATGCCATGCTGCGCGCCTCCCATGATGCCGTATGCCTATGGGCAACACCAACTACCTAAAACCATGCGCTACTCTACCCAAAAAGAAAACGGCAAACCAATTCGTTTGCATGATGAAGCAGATTTCATCGCCATGCGTATCGCCGGCAAGATTGCAGCCGAAACGCTAGACTTCATCACCCCCTATGTAAAAGCAGGCGTATCCACCGCCGAGCTAGATAAACTCTGCGAAGAATTTATGCGCGCTGCCGGCAGCATCCCCGCCACCATTGATTACCATGGTTACCAACATGCCAGCTGCATTTCAGTCAACCATGTGGTCACCCACGGGATTCCTTCCGCCAGCAAAATCTTAAAAACCGGCGACATCCTCAATATTGATGTCACGCCCAAGATTAATGGCTGGCATGGCGATACCAGCCGCACCTATAAGGTTGGTGCCGTCTCGATTCTCGCCAATCGCCTGGTCGATAAGACTTACGAAGCAATGATGGCAGGCATCGCCGTAGTCCACCCTGGCGCGACCTTAGGTGATGTCGGTGCAGCAATTGAAGCCGTCGCTCGCCCGGCGGGATTTTCTTCGGTACGCGATTTTTGCGGCCACGGTGTCGGACAAGTTTTCCACGATACGCCACAAGTGCTGCACTATGGCAAACGCGGCACTGGCATCGTGCTAGAGCCAGGCATGTTTTTCACTATCGAGCCTATGCTCAATGCCGGTAATTTTGAAGTAAAAGTACTGGGCGATGGCTGGACCACCGTCACCAAAGATCATTCGCTGTCGGCGCAGTTTGAACACACGCTGGCCGTCACCGAAACCGGTTTTGAAATATTTACGCTGTCAGCACTGGGTGAATAGCTCAAACCTTAGTTAAGTCACTCGACAACATGCAATACTAACGTTGCCAGTGAGGATGATGCCCGTAGGCTGAACGGCTATAAAGACAGTCCAGCCTACGCGCTCATTTTTAATGCAGACTAGCGGCCGCCAGCTTGGCGCCAAACCAGATGAACAAGCCTCCCACCCCGCTAGAGAGGCTGGCCGATAAGCGCTTACGCTTGCTAAAACCCTGTGCCAGACGTGCGCCCAGAAAAATCAGGGCAGACAAATACGAGAAGCTGAACACTAAGACCACCGCACTCAAGATCAAAAAAGGCACTGCCGGCGTCGGATAGGCCGGGTCAATAAACTGCACAAAAAACGACAACAGAAAAAGGATAGCCTTCGGATTTAACAGGCTGATAAACAAGGCCCGCTTAAACGGATTCTGCATGTTCCCGGCAGTTGCCACATTCTCGACAAGCACCTCGTCCTTACTGCGCCATTTTTGGAACGCCGACCAAATCAGATTGCAGCCCAGCCACGCCAGATAGCCAGCCCCCGCGTACTTCACCACCATAAACAAAGCCGGATAAGCGCGCAACAGGCTGGCAGCACCCAGGGCCGTCAGCATCAGCAAAATCGTGTCGCCAAGAAAAACACCCAAGGCTCCCTGATACCCTGCCTTAACCCCACGCGCAGTCGCTACCGTCAGCACATAGATTGAGTTGGGGCCAGGCAAAAGAATAATGCCCAAGGCACCCAGCACGTAAGTCCAAAGATCGGTAACGCCGTAAAAACTCATCATAAATCCATTCATTTAGTGAAACGCTCACACCATTAATCGGTAATCAGTAATGCGGGTAAGTTTTACTCCGCTTTAGACAGCGTATTACTCAGGTAAGGCATTATCCCATAGACTTAATTCGCGCATTTTTGCGAAAAAAATCGACATTCAAGCAGCCATAACCAGGATGACGTCAATAGCACACCGTATTGCGCTTTACGGTCTTAATCAAGGTATCTATGAAAGCTTTCCAGCGTTAAAAACCTAAACCAGCAGGTTCTGCTAAAGTGATGCTGCTAGGTAAGATTTATACTTAATTCTCTTCGGCCTGTCATGGCCGACAATTGAGCAACTGCTTAATAAACAACAATCATCAAGGTGAATAGTATGAATGGTTTTAGCTTTTCAGGGCTCAGTGTAAAGAGCCGTATCTGGTGTAGTTTTGGAATAATTCTTTCCATGATGGTGATATTGACCGTTATCGGCGTGATGCAGGTTAACTCGATTGCCAAAGGACTTACCCTTATCGGCGACGTCAACAGCGTCAAACAACGGTATGCGATTAACTTTCGCGGCAGCGTGCATGACCGGGCCATCAGTGTCCGGGATGTGGTGCTAGTCGGCACCGACGCCGAATTACAAACCGTCACGGATAAAATTGCCTCGCTGTCTGCCGACTATGAAAAATCCGCAGTGCTGCTCGATAAAATGTTTAGCGAGCGCAAGGACACCGGTGAGAAAGAACGGCAAATTCTTGCCAGCATTAAAGAAACTGAAGCACGCACCCTACCCCTGATGAAAAAAGTTATCGCGCTGCGGCAATCCGGCGATGCGGAACAGGCCAAGGATCTGATGCTGAAAGAAGCCCGTCCGGCTTTCGTCGAATGGCTAGGCCGGATTAACCAGTTCATCGATTTACAAGAAGTATCGAACCAGCAAGAATCTAAAAGCGCACGCGGTTTGGCGAGTGGTTTTGAAACCCTGATGTATCTCATTTGCGGCGCGGCACTAGCGATAGGCGCGTTTGTTGCCGCATTCATTACCAGGGGAATTTTGCGTACCCTGGGTGGCGAACCGAACGAAGCCAGTGCGGTTGCCCGGAGCATTGCGGCAGGCGATTTGGCGGTCGAAATACATACCGATAAAAAAGACCGGTCCAGCGTTCTATTTGCCATGAAAGAAATGCGCGACAGCTTAGTAACGATCGTCTCTGACGTGCGAACCAGCACCAACACCATCGCCACCGGAGCCTCTGAGATCGCCGCCGGCAATCAGGATCTGTCATCCCGTACCGAACAGCAAGCCTCGTCGCTGGAAAAAACCGCGTCCTCGATGGAAGAACTCACCGCCACCGTCAAGCAGAACGCTGACAACGCCAAGCAAGCCAACCAGCTCGCGTTATCCGCATCCGAAATAGCGGTCAAAGGCGGCGATGTAGTTACGCAGGTGGTCGAGACCATGGGCTCGATCAATGCGTCCTCGCGCAAGATTGTCGATATCATTGGCGTGATTGACGGCATCGCGTTTCAGACCAATATTCTGGCGTTAAACGCTGCAGTCGAAGCGGCCAGAGCGGGCGAACAGGGCCGCGGCTTTGCGGTGGTAGCGACCGAAGTACGTAACCTGGCGCAGCGTTCGGCCGCGGCAGCAAAAGAGATCAAGTCGTTGATTGGTGACTCGGTAGAAAAAGTCGATGCCGGAAGCAAACTCGTGACAGTGGCAGGTTCCACCATGGAAGAGATCGTCGGCAGCGTAAAGCGTGTCACCGACATCATGGCCGAAATCATGGCTGCCAGCCACGAGCAAAGTATCGGCATTGACCAGGTCAATCAGGCAATCGGACAGATGGATCAGGTCACCCAGCAAAATGCCGCGCTGGTGGAGCAAGCAGCGGCAGCGGCCGAATCACTGCAAGAGCAAGCAACCGGCCTGGCGCAAACCGTCGCTGTGTTCACCCTGGACAACAACGCAATGAAGGCAATCGCGAGCGCTGCACCGGCAAGAGCCAAAACCAGTACGCCAGCGGTCAAGCAGTCCCCTTTGGCTAAAAAACTGCTGCCGATAAATAAATCACCAACAACAGCAAAGCCTGCACTGACAACAAGAAAAGAATCGGCCGGAGATTGGGAAGAGTTTTGACTGATTAATTGATTGATACAAGCAAAGAAAAAGGCTGCGTTTGTAGCCTTTTTTATTCACTAAGAGGTTCCTCAACCTGAAGAGCCGGGTGAATCAATTCCATTTTGTCGAAAAATTTTACACTTGTGAAAATGCTGCGGGAGAACATTTCCATAAGTCATTGATTTAAATCAACATATTACCATATAGAAATATTGGCACAATTCCTGCTTAAGAACAATACAAAAGCGCGCATTTTTAGCCAAACACAGTAACTGAGGAAGCATCACATGAAATTTAATAAAAATAGCATTCATTTCACCACAGCCTTGAGCATTGCAGTGTCGCTAGTGACAGCTATGTCGGCCGCACAGGCCAACACAATCAACTTTACTACCCTGCGTTCTGGTTTTGTAGATAGTTTCGAATCTTTATCTGTCGATCCGAGTAACGGCAAAGTCTACGAGCGTACGAGCTTTCAAGGTGGGACCGCCGTACGCGTCTATGCCAACATGGTGGATTTTGCTGCCGCGACACCATCTTCAACCCTAAACTTGGCTCCGCAAGGTTTTTACGGTACATATTCTGCCGTCAGAGATGGCCAATTATACGGACGCAGCAGTAACGGCTCAAACAGTGACGCTATGACCTGGAGTACGACTACCGGAACCCAAACCTCTTCAATCAGCGGTTACGCTGGCATGGGTGGAATAAATGGCACCGACACGTTTAATTGGGGCGGCTATTCCGGTGTGAATTTCATGCAAGATTCAACCGGGCTTTATGTTGTCGGTGGGGCCGCTGGCGCAGGAAATAATAACTGGCAGATTGAAACTCTGGGCACCGGTCTTAACTCTGTTTCTTCAACGGTATTCAGCCCAGCCGGTAGCGGAAGTCTGGGCTACGGTTTCATTATCAACGGTACCTTATTTACAGGCGCAAGCTTCTCGTCCAATAATGTCACTAACGCTATTAACGTTGATACCGGAGCAGTTTCGATAGTCAACAATAACTTGTTAGGACTGGGATCGAGTTACTACCTGTCTGATTTCTCCTACAATTATGCGTCTGACACACTGTATGCCTATAACACCATGACGCGTACCTTTTACCAGGCAGCCAACGCCTCGGTGCAGTTCGGGGTTCCTGCTGCGGTCATACCTGAGCCAGGTACATTGATTCTTCTCGGACTCGGTTTGGCTGGACTCGGGTTCAGCCGTCGCAAACGCGCCAGCTAATACGCAATCATCTATCCATAAAAAAAACCCGCTTCGGCGGTAATGCCGTTCAGTTAAGCCTGAACGGCATTTTTATTTAGTGCTTGTAAACGTTACCGAGTGCTGTTAACCTTCGTCGCCATGTTCGACGATACTCTTCATTTCCTGGCAAACCACCTTGAGTCACCCGACTGGCGCCG